>JBBRMD010000047.1:0-45817 GCA_038231015.1 Candidatus Obscuribacterales bacterium | reverse complement strand
CGGAACATGTCAATGATTTGAGACAAATTTTTTTTAGAGTTTAAGCTTTTTTGTAATTTCTAAATGCCGAGATCGAATACTAAAGACTGCCCCATAAATCAATTTTACGCGCTGAAAATTCCAAAAGACCCACAGAATGGGCGTTTTGGAATGTGCAGCTTGAAACATAACTGACCTTACCGGACTGTGCCGATAATTGTGCCATTGCCTGTAGTGGCTAACAAACCTTTGTCTGGATCCGGCTCTTTGGGCTGATTGATCCAAGCTGCAACCGGCAACACTAGACCCTTTGAGCAGCCATCTACAAAACGTTCTGGGTGTGCTTGATATGCTAATTCTAGAACTTTTTTCCGATCTTGGTTGCGTTGCTCTGCTTGGCCATGGTGAACAACCGACGGTGTCATCAATGCAATTCCTGAATGATAGTGAGTTTCGTTGTACCAATTAAAGAAGACTCGACAAAAGGCCTTTGCGTCAGCGAGTGAGCCAAATCTACTTGGAAATATTGGCTGGTCCTTCAAGGTCCTGAAATGACTCTCAGAGTATGGGTTGTCGTTGCTCACATATGCCCTGTTTAACGACTTTGTCACACCTAAGTCAGAAAGTAGATTTGCCACCAGCTGTGAGGTCATCGATGGTCCACGATCTGAGTGTATAGTGAGTTTGTGAGGGTCGGCCTCTTCCTTCTCGACCGTTTCAGCGATCAAAACTGACGCCAGTTCAGCGCTCTCATGCCTGGCAATCATCCAGCCCACCACGTATCGACTGAAAATGTCGATGATTACATAGAGTTTGTATCTCTCCCGCTCGGGGCCTCTTAAATCGGTTATATCCCAAGACCAGACCTGATTGGGCGCCTCTGCAAAAAGAACTGGCTTCGGCGCGTTCTTTCGGCAGGCGACACTTCGCCTCTCGCGCACTTCGTTTTGGCTGTGCAAAATTCTGTACATGGTACTGATCGAACAAAGGTAGATTTTCTCATCGAGCAGTGTGGCGTAGACCTCAGCAGGCACCATGTCTTGGAAGCGTTTAGAGTGAAGCACATCTAGCACTGCCTGCCGCTCCTCCACGGTCAGCGCCCTTGCAGACCTTCGTTTCTGCAGGGGTAGTAATTTTTCTTTCGGTTCAGTGTTGTTAACAGCACGATAATAGCTCGCCCTGGGCATATCAAATGCCGAGCAGCTCGCCGACAAATTTTCAATTGACTCGGCACAGGCCTTAATCTCTTTGACTATTCCGGCAGGTCTACTTGCACGATTCCGAGAATCTCTGATATTTTTTTTTGCACTTCGATGATCTTTTCGGCGCGGTCGAGCCGTTTTTGCAGCCGCTCATTTTTCTCAGTCAACGAACGTACTTCAGCAGTCAGCGGATTTGCTACAGGACCACGCTTCTTCGGCGCCAGAGCCTTCTGCTTGCTCTCGTAACGCCAACGGCGTAGCTGAGGTGCATAGACACCCTCCCGTCGCAAAATTGCAGCTCTTTCAGCCTCGGTGACGTTATTTGTTGCAGCCAAGATTCTTTCTTTCTCGGCCAGCGAAAAAGTTCTTCTCTTAGCTTTGTCAGAGACTTCAGGGCTGGGCCGTTTTGATGAAGTAGCCTTCCTCTTTTTCTTTGTATTCCGTGTCCCTTTATTCAAATCAACCCACTCTGGATGCTCGGTGCGTAGTTTTCTAAACCACTGATAGTAATTCTCTTTTTGAAGATCTCTTTCAATACAAAACGCTGTTATTCCCCGCTTGCAGGCCCGAGCTTCTTCGATAATGTCGGTCCAATACGCTGCTCTCTCTAGAGGTGTCTCACCTGGTGTCATCTGCATTGTAAATGCTCCATTGTCTCAAACAGCGCGCAAGAACACCACTACCCAAATACACATTAGGGTGAGCAGAGAAATTAAAGGTCCAAAAATCTAAAAGAGCAAAAAAAATTTCGCCTTTCATAGATCGGAACAGAAATTAAACTCAGGTTCAAAACTGTCTCAAACATTATTGACACAGAGGGAAACTAATTGATAAGTGAATTGTAAATGGTGGAACTTCCCTGAGGCGCACCGGTCTCCGCTTGCGGAAACCAAAGGTCAAGTCGCAAGATGGAGAATTATAATATTATGCGTCGCATAAAAACCTACCGTTATACGGTTGTATATTCATTACTGGCGCTCGCATTGTCTGGCTCTCTTGCCGCCATTGCCGACACCCAAGTAACGACAACCACTACTAGTACCACCTACGTTCTGCCCAGCACCTCTAGCTACATAGTTGTAGATCCCTTATCTGGAGCTGTCCAAGGTTCTTACAATACAGTTACCCATTTGGTTAATGGAATACCAGTTTCGAAGGGCTATGTAATTGTTGATGAAAGCACTCGCGCTATGGTGGCTATGGTCGATCAGTATGGCAATATTGTCGACGTTGGAGTTGCTGCTGCAACACCCACATTGCTCTTGTCGATTGATACCCGTCGTAAAGATCTAGAATCACAGATTGCTGAGGCTGAGGCTAAAGGTAGACTGGCTGCTGCTCAAGCGGAGCTGATGCGCAAAGAACTATCAGTGGTGGTTCCTTACGATGCTTCTAGCTCAAGTGTTGTGACTTACAGTCGAGCCATACAAATGGGCTCAGGCCTAAATTCTGTGTCAAGTCGCTTGATGCCAATTACTGAGAAGACTTATTCGTCAGTAATCGCTCCGCAATTTGTTACTGTCGATGGTCGTCTGACATTGGCTGACGACCTTACTTTCCGCAAAATTCAATTAACGAGACGCATTGAAGATGAATATGCTTTTGGTCACATCACCAAAGAGCAACTGTTGCAATTCAAGTCTGACTTGACCGATTTGTCTGCTCGTGAAGCCACTTGCCGCACTGGTGCTGCTATCAGTGCTAGCGGGGCTAAGGTGATGACCGACGACTTGAACAGTTTGCAAGCTAAATTAGAGAGCGCTGTAGCGACTAGATAATTTATTTAGATAATCATATAAGAGGGTTTGATATGAACAAATTGATTAACGCACTTCTGATGGTGCTCTGCACCTTTGTGCTGAATGCCTATTCACTGACAGCATCAGCACAAACAACCGCTGAAATTGCCAAAAATAACTGTGATTCTTGTGCAAACTTTGCCGCTAAGACACTAAATTATTGTGTCACCAAAAAAGGCAACTATGGTAAAGCGGCTATGACCAATGCACTCAAAGATGTGATTACATCTTGTAAGTCATCATCTGAGTTTCTCGCTAATGCCTCGGCCTTGCAGAAAAAATCTGCTGCTATTGCAGTCGAGGCTTGTAATGAGTGCATCAAAGCTTGTGGCGGTTCAACAGTCAATTCAGACGTACAAATCAAAGCTTGTGCCGATGAATGTCGCAAATGTGCGGCAAACTTAAGCAAAATCGCTAACTCTCAATAAATCAATAAATACCTAAAGTACAATCGATAGAAATTGCCGAAGTAAAAGGATTTAGAAAATCCCGGCTAATTTCTATCGATTGTTTGTTAGGGAGCTATGAAACTACTAAAGCTGATTACTGTCTCTCTTTTTTCTATAACTGTTCTCTGTTCGTGCGATTTTGAGGAACGGGTTTCGTGGTCTCCAGACGGCAAACGCATGGCTGTACTTGCTGACCGCCTTAGACTAGCTGATAACAACGATCTTTCTAAGCCTCTATTAGAACCTCATTTTGGGCAGCTATTGTCGCTTCGGTGGCTGCCAGACAATCATCATGTTCTGATTTGTTATCGCCGCACCAAGTGTGCTTTAGCGAGTTCTAGTTCTATGGCTAGTGCTAGAAAATCTGATGGTAAAGTAGGCAAAGCTATTTCGGTTTTCACCGACTATGTTCAAATGTTCGATTTTAACGGCGCAGTTAAAGATGCAAAGGTAACTGCTGGTGCAGTGCTCTATAAAAGTGCTTTGCCAATAGTTGACTTGCGTCTCTCTCCTGATGGCAAGCTGGCCTCAATAGCGCAAGCTGATAACGGCAGGCATAAAATTTCGATTGTCACCTTATCTGGTGCGGTAAGAGTAGTGGCAAAAAATGCTTCTAAGTCAGATTGGTCAAGAGATAGCCGCTCAATCTATTTCTTCAGAGATGTTTCACCTAAAGATTCGGGCTACGTTACAGCTATTCCGATTGCTACTATCTGCAGGCTACCTGTGGCCGATGTCAACGGAAAATTGTTAGCAAAGAGTGCTCGCCATGATCTCGGGCAGTGCGCTGGTGAGTTGACCGGCGGCGGTCGTTTACGTGTACTTTCTGACGAAAGCATCATGTTCTGTACAACTCCGGTGAAGTTGCCATCTGTAGGTCTTGACTTTGGTTTAGCCGAAAAGACTCTCTTTCGCTTTAAACCTGCCAGTAAAGATAAAGATACTAAGGCCACTATAGAACAGGTCAACATTGAAGGGCCTGCGCTTGCCAATGCTCTTGATAGTTTCGAGCCTAACGCCGACGGCACTTATATCGCCGTTTTGGGCAACAGAGGCGCAGTTAATGTGATTTTGCCTACTGGCAAAGTGACACTATTAGAGAAAGCAATTCCTGATTCGGCAGATGCTAGTCTCACAGGCTCTTTTGGCTTTGCTCCATGCTGGCGCAATAACCACGAGCTATGTTTCACGACCCGAAATATTGACAAAAGCAAGGGTCATGACGGCGATATAGTTTTGCAAGATCTTAGTAATGAAACTGGCGATATGACACCGAGGCAGATCCTAAGTAAAAATTGGCCAGTCGGGCAAATTGATTTTCTTAAGATCGCCAAGGCGAAATCTAAGTAGTCGCTAAGAGTTACTCTTAGCAGCTTTAATTGCTTCGGTAGTTAGGTTGGCGCGCTGTTCAACTTCTAAAGCTTCATCCTGCTTGTCCTGGCCAGCCAAAGCCGCAGCTAATTTATGGCGGGCCTTAGCTACTTCAGGGTGCTCGGGGCCAATGAGAGACTCAAGAGCAAAGATTAGCTCTTTGTAGGCTAACTCTGCTAGGGCAAAAGCACCGCTCAGTAAGTATTCATCAGCTGTTTCAAGTGTGCTTTTAACGGCTTTTAGTGTCCTAGTGGCTCTATCTACCACATAAGGGTTTTCGTCTTCTTTTAAAACTTCAAGAATTTCTACTGGTGTATTGGCATTACCGGCTAATTCAAAGCGCACATCAGGGTTTTCGTCGTTAGCTAAGGTGATCAAAACTGTATTAGAAGTGTTTGCGTTTTTAGTGACAGCTGAGCGAACGTCTGCTGACTCGTGGGTTGATAGCTTCTCTAGCGTGCTCGCAGTAGTTTGGGCATTCTCCGCCACCCTAGTCACGACTTCACTATCGCTTTTATCAGATAGCTTCTCCAGTACCTCAGGTTTTGCTTCAGGGTGTGATGCCAAGCGTTGTTTCGCTTGGGTGAAGGTACTGGCCGTAGCGCTGTTGCTGGTGGCTGGTTCTGAAACTTTTTCATCGTCTGACATTATTGTTCTCCCATTGCCTTGGTGGAGACGCAGAGGCAATGGGAAAGTTCCAGATCGGCTAATTTTTATTTGCTGGTGTTGTCAACTTCGCCATCGACAACTTCGGCATCGATAACTTCAAGCTCTGTATCTGCTTTGTTCGTGGAAATCATCGGCAGATTGGCATCGATAACAGTTTTGCCGTCTGTTTTATCTTCTATGAGTTTTGGTGTGGTCATTTTGGCTTTCAACGCTGCCAATTCATCGTCCAAATCAAGATTTTTGCTTGCTTCGTTAAAATGTTGTTCAGTAGAAGTGCCACTTAGCTCTTTTAAGGCCTCATTGCGGTTCTCTTTGTCGCGGATCTTTTCTTCCCATTTGTCCATACTTGAGCCACCACCGGCGCCACTGCCACCAGAGATCAATTCATTGGCTTTTGCTACGCCATCGGCGGCCTTAGCTCTAGCCAGCATGGCTTGCTTCTTAACTTTAAACTGGCGATATTCTTCTTCTATTTCGCCTAGCTTTTGTTTCATAGCGGTTGTGCTATTTTTTTGCTCAGCTAGCTGAGTTGTAAGAGATTGAACATGATCACCAAACTCTTTTTTCTTAGCGATGCATTGTCGAGCTAAATCGTCATTATTTTGCTCAACGGCCATCATCGCTCGTTTTTCCCAAAGGGCCAAATCATCTTTGTTCTTTTGCAGCTGAGTTTCAAGCATCTTTTCGTTGGTGACAGCCACAGTGACAGCTTCTTTGACTTTTTTTAGTCCAGATTCTAGCTCCATTTGAGCCTGCTCCGCCAAGATGGCTGGAGTTTCAAGTTTGCTAACACCCTGATTGAACATGCCTTTGATAACGTTTTTGAAGCGGTCGAGCATGATTTTCCTTCTTAATTACTGACAAGCGCTGGGGCAGACACCCATAATACCCGTCATTTGAGACTTTAAAACTGGTATTTGTTCAATCGATTAATTTTGGGCCGCTAGAACCCGATGGCAATAGAAAGTTAAACGATGCTCCACCGCTCTTACTATTCTCCACCCAAATCTTGCCACCACAGCGCTCGACGATCGATTTGCAAACGCTCAGCCCCAAACCACTTGAAGGAGTGTCTACTGTTTTGGCATTAGCTAACTGTTTAAAAGGCGCGAATACTTCTTGCCTGGCTGCTTCGGGAATACCAGAGCCTTGATCAGTTACAGCAAAGCGAATCATTTCTACATCGCTGCTGCTTTCGCGCGAAGATTTTTCAGCTAAAGAATGCACCTCAATGCGGCTGTCTTTAGGGGTGTATTTGATGGCATTCGAAATTAGATTGATTAGCACGCGCTCAAGCTCTGATTCGCTGCCACGCACCATGGCCCACTCTACTTTAGTGATGATTTTTATACCCTTGGCCTGAGCTAGGCTGCGCACCGCTTCTGTGGCGTGACTGATCACGTTTTTATTTGAGCTCACGCCTTGGCTAGCAGCTTGCTCTAGGTTGGTTGGATCGGTCGAATGGTCTAGTTGATTGAGTAGATTGGTCAGTCTTTCTAAATTGTTGGCGATAGCTGCCAACTGTTTGTTGGTCCAGCTCTCTTTTCCCTCACTCAGCGTAATTTGTTTGCATTGGGCAACCTGAGAAGCGATGGTCTTTAGTGGTGCGCCCAATTCAATAGTAAGGTAACGGCTTATTTGATCACGCAATTGCTCGATATTGGTTGAATCAGTAATATCGTGCGCGACGCACAGATATGAACGAGACTGGTCACTCCAAGTAATTGTCCATTGGCTGTGGCTAGGAAATGACAGTAGCTTTTCAGCCGATAGATGAAAAACGCGGCGAGTCTTACTCTCCCTTGCTAATTCGAACTGACTTTCAATTCTTAGCCTTTGAGCACCTTCGAAGAAATCAAAGAAATCGGTGCGATTTTCGAAGTTAAGCCAGTTAGAGACAATCTCATTACCTTTAATTATTTTGCCCTTCTCTGAAACTTCTAAGAGAAAAGCTGGAGAAAGCTGGTAGAGGCTATGTTGTCTTGAATTGGCATGAGAGAGTTTGCGATCGATTTTTAATAGGGCAGTATCAATTGCCACCAATTCTGGTGGCCCGTAGGCAAGAGGCTTGAGCTCTTTGTTCTTGACCATGGCTGCGGCATTTGCAAGAATGTGTGCAATAGGAAAATAGGCCAGTTGACCGACTAGCCAGGCAAGAAAAATACCGCCTACCGAAGATAAGATGATTGCAAGATAGAGCTGTTCTCTCACTCGCCTAAGTGAAGCGATGTTCTGCTCTGAAGCTTCACGACCCTGAGCCGCTACTTCATTGCCTACCAAGTTTACTTCGCTGAAGATACTTGTGACTGTCCTCTCTAAGCTCGACACTTCACGTGGGTGCTCTGTGTCAAAAGTTACTACCGAAAGTTGGCTTTCGGCGTTTTTCCATTTTCTCAGGACATTGTGTAGACGGCTGGCCCCTAGGCTTGACAGTCCTTCGTAGTGGAAGAGCTGTTGGGACAAATTGTCGAGACTGCTTTTAGTGGTTCTGGCCTCGGCTACAAGGTTGGCACCACTATTGCGCCGCTCTAAACGAATAGAAAGCACCTTTTCTAGCATTGCTGTCACCAGCTTTTGAATGGTGACCATGTAAGCTTTCGCTGCAATTTCAGTCTGTACAGTTTTTTGGGCATTAGTGACATTGATGTAGAGAACAGTTGAAAATATAATTTGGCATGCTAGCGGAATGGATAGCACTAAGACACCAATTTGCTTAAGGGTTAAGGTCTTCATTAACTTTCCTCTTTGCGCAGAGGAAGGCGAATGGTCGCCCTTTGGATAAAACCTTGATCAATTATCACGGCAATTGTGCCACCATGACTCTTGATAATGTTGTCTACCAGATAGAACGACATTGGCAAATGCATGGCCATAATCGAATCGCTATTAATTAATTGCTCGGCTGGTGCATTAGAAAAGTCACCATCATTGGTGGCATCTGGCAAGAAAGCGCAGATGCTGGCAAAGCCCGGCTCTTGCCGAATAATCATAGTGAACTGCTGACTGCGCACCACTCGTGTCACTAAAATTTCAAAAACCGAGATTAGTGATCTCGATAGTAAGCTGAAGTCTCCACTTATTGTTGAATTGTGTTCAGTCACTAAGTCAACCGTGATAGATGGATAAAGCCTTTCAAGCCGTTCTGCTACTTCGGTGGTGAGTACTCGGCAATCGATTTTCTCTTCGGCTAGGCCGAGATTTCCTGACTCTATTTTCTTCCAATCAAGTACATCGGTGACCAGTTTCGTAAGCTTTTGTGCTAGCTGACTGCTGTCTTTCAGTAAAGCCGTTTGCCTGGGCGAGCTATCGTCGCTTTTCATCACTAGAAGCTCAATGCTTGTACACATTGACATAAGGGGTGTGCGCATATCATGACTGAGAGTGGCACAAATATTTTCACGCATGCTTTGCATTTGATGCTTTTGGGTTATGTCATGGCAGACGCAGAGAAATTCGCGCTCTTCTTTAACCCAATGAATAGTCCAAAGAAAATAGGTGTCGATGCCGCTAACATCAATATGCTGACATTCTACTGAACGCACTCCACCATCTATTTTCGCTTTGTTCAACATTTTTAGGATGGGGGCCAGAGAAGATTCGCTAATTATTTGCTCTAAGCTGACGCCAATTAAGCTGTCCGCTGGATAACCCCAAAACGTTTCGCAAGATTTATTTACCCGAGTAATAATTCCGTTGGCATTGAGCGAGCAGAGAACATCGCCTGAATACTGAACAATGGCTAATTCTGATTGGTTTAGTTTGTAGATTTCACCAAGAGCTTGCTTGATTTCTTGATCAAGCTGAACAATTTCATCGCCTTTATTTTTGAAGTGTGCTGGCAATTCATTGTCATCACTTATTGCCTGCTCTTTCTCTGCTAACTTTTCTTCTTCTATGTGTTCTTTCACTTTGTGCAAGGGCACAATCAGTTTGCGATCAAAAATGAAAATGGCCAGAGCCGTGGCTCCTAAAGTGATCAGGTTGCTTAGCAATAAAAACGGTAAGAACAGTTGCTCTAAGCGCTTCAGGCTGGCCATCGAATTGGTTTGCAGCCAATCTTCTGCTTCTTCGGTATCGCCGAATGTTGATCGAGCTGTTAAGCCGAGCGAGAAGAAGCCCATTTTGAGCCGTTCAATTTTGCCATCATCTCTGGGGCCACGCAGCACGACGGCAGACTGCTCAATCAGCTTCAAAAAGCCGTTGCTGAGATCATCCATATCTTTAGAATGAATGGCCAGTCGAGGGTTTTCTTTCATGGCAACAGGAAGGTCGCCGTGCACTTTTTTTAGACCAGCTGTCAAGTCGGCGAAAAGCTGTTGTCTCTCGTTGGGGACATTAAGCGAATTGGTACTCAATACCTTGACTAGTTTAGAAATCTGCTCTTCAAAGGCAAGTAGTGCCAATACTCGCTCTGTGGAGTGTTTGTGAATTGTGTATTCGTATTCAAGGCGGTTAAGAGCATAGGTGGCTGCCACAATGCTAATTAAGCCGCAGGTGACCGGTAGCAGCATCAAGAGGATACATTTTAAGCGAATGGACATTTTTAAAGACTAGACACGTGGGGCCGGTGGACCGAGGAAGACTTACACTTATTTTCGTTATTATCTCTGTTGGTTTGGCACAGGTAGTAACTGTGAACCACTACCGGTCATCCAGCGAGTGAATAATGAATGGCCGCCGGCTAGCTGCTCTAACCAAATTGGAGCTGTCCACATTCTATCTAAATTTGCAGTCAGTGGATCCTTTCTCTGAACTTCTACATAGTAGGCTGAATTGTGGCCGACCTTTCCTGTTACAGCGTCAAATGCCACAATTTGCGATTGGCTAAGTAAGTCGGCCCCGCTAAGATCTTTCTGTTGCAACACTTCTGCTAATTTTCCGTCACCAACTTTGGTATCACCCCATAGTTTTACAGCATAGTTGGCTGCCGGATCAATATTGCCGTCTATCCGCATTTTTAGAGAAAGGCTCGGTACTGCACTTTGATCAATAATGCTGCCCATGACGAAACTATCGTTGGCCGTCAGTACGCCACTAAGGTTTCGCGAGCTGGTGGTGGCAATTGTGCGTCGCTCTCGCATGGCTTCAAGTATGCTTGGCTTGTCTAAGCCCTTTGCATAGAAGCCTGTCGCTCCTGGATTTCCTACTGGTTCACCGAAGTGAAAATCGCGACCAAAGGTCGGGCTCGCGTGTACTCTTTTATCGATGTATCCAGCAAAACTGGTGGGGTCAAGGTCGCCCGTTGCCACCCTGTCTACGGGGCTTGGGTTTAGTGCACCGCCTTTGATTAGTTCTATTTGGCGCACATACTTATCGGCAAAGCGATCAAGCCATTCTTGCTGATTTTTGAATGATTTCTGACCATAGTCTCGTCCTCTTTTCCAGGCCGGTGTAAGCGGGTTCTCGTCGGCTAAGTAGCGCGGATGATTCAGTTGAATTACTGGGGTATTGCCTGTCGTGTCTTTGATTTTATCAAGGTGGTCTACTAGACCTTTGTAGTCACCGTCATTGTATTTAACTACATCAGGCGGTTTAACAACCACCTCTGGTTCTTTACCAACGGCCCTCATGATCAAGCTTCGCAATCCAGTCTTGGGCTCGCGCACCGCTTCGAAAAATGTTGGTACTTCAAAGAGGTTTATATGATTGACGCCCCCTAGATGGTTGGCTTCATTCGATTCTAAGCGGGCCTTTTTTAAATCAAACTCATTGCCATCCCCGGCTTTACCTAGATCTGCTCCTTTTTCGACTGATTCGGCATTGACCATGCCATGGCTGTGCTTATGCTCGCTGCCAACTTTGCCAGTTGTGCCCATTTCGGTGCCAACGAGAGAAACGTGCTTGCCATAAACGGTTGTCGCTCTTGCGTCAGCGAAAGTTTGGGAATATTCAATTGGGTTTTCAGTGTTTATCGGAGTGCCAACATGATCTTTAGCACGGGCATCACCAGGGCCGATACCACCGCGAGAAGCTGCATGGTTGTGGTCGGTGATTGTGGTGACATGTTGCCCCTGAGCGTTAGCTTTCGCATAGAGGTCTTTGGGCAAGCCCATGCCGTCTGAATAACGTGAATGGCCGTGGAGGGAGCCAAAGTACATTTGCATGCCGGAGCTGCCATCGAGGCTGCGTTCAAGATTGCCATTGGCAAAGCTATATTGTTCGACCCGCCGGGCCATTGAGCTAGTTTTGATTGTTGCTTCTAGACTGCCTCTTTGAGCAAGGTTCTCGGCCTTCGGAAATAGGTCTATTTTTGCTTTGGCATCTGCGTCGCTAAATTGGCTTTTGAAGCTGCCTTTCCATCTGGCTACTTGCACAAGTGTTTCATTCTCAGCTTTGAGAATCAGTCTCTGGGTGGTTTGGCCAATGCTCCCAACCATCGACTCGTGCCTGGCCAAACGAGCTCCCATGGCTGTGCCGCCCACGCCTCCAGCTAAGTTGAGCCCTAGGTCGAAGGCTCCGACTACGCCCTCCTTGGCTAGTCTGCTTGAAGCTTGGTCAAGTGAAGCTCCGTGTTTTATTTCTAGATGGGCTTCTTGGATGCGGTTATAGCCGTGCCAAAGCACTGGCATCGTGAAAGCAGCGCCGATGGCCATAGCGGCGGGGCCGCGACCAGGAAGAACATAGCCAAGGGCTACTCCCATCGCCGCAGAAGTAGCTAAAGTTGTACCAATGTGAATGGTGGCCTCGACGGGCTTGTCATAGAGTTCTTTGGCGAAAGCTACGCTGGCATCTGGCAAATGTCTGGCGGTCTCACCCAAAAGCTCCAGAGTGCTTACCCCATCGGTTGATGGGGCATTTCTGCCAGCGATATTGTTGCTGCCACTGGTGAGGATAGGCATAGACGCCCCTGTACCGGATATGTCGGCAACTTTAAGGGCTGACAGCGAGGTAGCCAAGTGTAAAAACACGCTTGAGGGAGTAGCTGGGAAGAGATTTAATGAAAAGGCTTAATAATCGGGTCTTAGCTCTGATTTTTAGAGCGGTTGCGAATTGACGAGAGTATGGCTATGGCTATGCGGCTGCCATCGGCTTTATCTTTGATCAAATAGTTATCAGCCCCATTGGTGAGGGCCTGGGCCAAGATATCGCGGTCTTCCATGCCGGTCACTATGATGATCGGAGTGCTGCTGGCACTCGCTCGCATATTGGCATAGGTAGCAAAGCCATTAGAATCTGGCAAATTGAGATCGAGAATAATACATTCATGCTCACTATCATTGAATTTCTCAATGGCTTCGTTGAGACTTTGGGCATGATCAAGGACATGATCAAACTCAGTTACTTCGCTGAGCATCTGCATCATCAACATGGCATCTGATTGGCTGTCTTCTACTAACAGCACTGAAGTTGGCTTGCTTTTAGCCATGGTAGGTTCCGTTAGGGGGAACTTGGGCAACGACAAAATAGAAGTTTTGAATATCTTTGACGACACTCATAAATTTATCGAAGTCGACCGGCTTGGTTATGAATGCGCTTGCTTGCAGGTTATATGACTCAAGCACGTCTTTTTCACTTTCAGAAGTGGTTAGAACAACAACCGGAATCCGCTTTAGAAGTGGATCTTTCTTTATTTCTGCGAGAACTTCATGACCACTCTTTACCGGCAAGTTTAAGTCGAGCAAGATCAAGTCTGGGAGGATGGCTTCGCTAAATTTTCCTTGACGCTTAAGATATGCAATAGCGTCGCCACCGTTATCGACGATTACCAAATTATTCATTACGCGGCTTTGTTTGAAGGCCTCAACGGCAAGCTCCGAATCAGACGGGCTATCTTCGACCATCAGTATTTGGATATCTTTTACATTCATGCTAGCCCTGCTTCTGCTTCGATGGGAAACTTTATTATAAACTTGGAGCCGACATCCGGTGTTGAGGTTGCCACTATTTCGCCTCGATGGCGCTCTGCAATTCTACGACAAAGTGCCAGGCCAATACCGGTGCCTTCATATTGACTGCGAGAATGTAGCCTTTGAAAAATCACGAATATTTTTTCTTGGTGCTGCATATCGAAGCCAATACCATTGTCTTCAATGCAGATTTGCCAATTAGGTTCAATTCGCAGTGCGCTGACTTCTATTTCTAACTTTCGTTCAGAGCGATACTTAATGGCATTGCCGATTAGGTTAGTAAAGAGCTGTCGCAATTGTCCGGCATCACCGCGGACGGTTGGTAATGACTGGTCAATTTTAATGACGGCACTGCTTTCGTCAATAGCTAAGGCGAGATCTTTTAAGACATCGACCACCACGTTGTTGAGATCAACTTTCTGCATTTCTGCACCGCGTGATTCAACTCGAGCGTATTCCAGCAGGCCGCTTATAAGTGAACGCATTCGCTCTACGCCGCTCACTACTTGTTCAATCCAGGCATCCCCCTTTTCGTCAAACTTACCTTCATAGGTTTTGGCCAACAGAGTAGTAAAACCTTGTACTGCTCGAAGTGGTTCTTGCAAGTCATGGGAGGCAACATAGGCAAATTGCTGTAGGTCTTGATTAGAGCGTTCTAAAAATAATGAAGCTTCACGCAATGACTGTTCACTTGCTTTTCTGAGCTTAATTTCATTTTCCAGTTCGGCTGTTCGCCTTCTTTGATCGGCCCCGTAGTCATTGTTTAGTTTGTAAATATAGAACAGTGAGGCGGCTTCCAAAACGGTAAATAAAGCAATCAAGACGCCGATCCAACTCTGCAGCAAATTCACAGCTGCTTTGCGTTTCGCTAGCAGATCTGCTTGGTGCTCTTGAACTTGAGCAATGAGTTGGCGCGCTTGGTCCATAATAAGTTTGCCATCACGGGTAGCAACCATTTCTATTGATGATTTAGGGTTGGTCTTGTACAGCTCAACAACTTCTTCAATAAATTTGAGTTTTTCGGCACATTTTGCTCGCAGAGCAATCATGCGTTGGTTTTCTTCTTGATCGTCTACCGTGAGGGCGATTAAGCGAGCGGCACTTTCATCAACCAGCCCTCTTGATTTGGCTAGTGGTTCTAGAAAGCGCTGGTCGCCAGTTGCCACGTATCCCCTTTGGCCAGTCTCGACGTCAAGGCACAAAACGAAAAGGTCTTTACAACCAAGGATAACTGCGTGGGTATGATCGACTAAGTATTGGGCGTCGCGCAGTTGGGCGATGCTCCAAGTGGTAAGACCTACTGCGACAGCAAATAAGAAGCCTGAAAGGGTCAGAGCAAGTGCTGTTTTCTTGTTGACTGTTTGTGACAGAGAGGTCATCTAGGCGCTCGTTGTGGCTTGAAAGAGTCATTATTGCAAACTATAGAGTCTAGAGCCACTGGCTTATACACAGCAAAAAGAACTCGTCGTCTAAAAACGAGTTCTTTCTGCTAATACCGCACGCAGATTGACTAAATCATTCTGCTAGTGGCGGCATAATTGGGCCGTCAATAATATGAATGACACCATTTGAGCAGTTGATGTCACCTTCTTTTATCTCGGCTTTATCGACACAGACTTCGTCTTTGCCCGCAGCATCGTTTTTAGTAGAAACTGTTATGTCGTGCTTCGGGTCCATCGTTTTCAATGATTTTTGCATCTCAATAGCATTGCAATTGAGTTTTTCACTTTTGATCACATGATATTTGAGCACTTGGGCAAGCCTGGTAGGATTGCCAAAAAGTGACTGTCTGTCTTCCTCTGGCATTTTTGAGAAGGCTTTGTCATCGGGGGCAAAAAGTGTATATGGACCTTTGCCTTTTAGTTCATTGTCTAGGTTGTATGCGATAGATAGCCCGTCGAGGAGTTTATGGAACAAACTTCAGAGGTTGAACCACTGCCGATTATTGTTTCGTCTTTAGCGATTGCCGGAGCTGCTGCCATTGAGCAGACAACTAGTGCAGACAATGCTGTTGATTGCCCCTTGAGGCTATTTAGTTTCATTGAATTGCTCCATTTTTTATTTGGATCGGGCACTATATGTGGTGCCACATTGATCTCTATGAGTTAGTAGTGTGGTTTTTTCATATATAGATACCCATCCGTGATATAGTGGATAGGCAACTGAAAACCCGTATATCAATCATTTCGATTGTTTCGTGGCACTTGTGACAGAGTTATTCGCAGAAAGTTTCCGACTGTGAATAAATTAGACTTTTCACAATATTCGAAACAAACTGGAACTTAATACGGCATCTCTTGGTCAGCGTTATACCAGGCTTGGTGTCTGTAGTCTTTGAGGTTCCATTGCGTATTCTTACTCACGATCTTTCCGACCCTAAGACGATTGGCGATGCCCCACTCAGGGCCGAATTATTTAGTGCTGGACAGATGGAACAGCATGGTTACGTACTAGCCAAGCAACACGTCTTGGCTGCTGGCAGCAGGGGCGATCGACTGCTCGCACGTTTGGCTGAGAACGAAGATATCTTATTAAATGCAGTAAAAATTCTTACTGTGACAGTCAAGGCCAATAACCGCGTCAGTCCTGCTGGCGAGTGGTTGTTGGATAATTTTTACTTAGTAGAAGAACAAATCCGCATTGCTAAGAGTCACTTACCGAAAGGTTATAGCAAGCAATTGCCACCACTGCTCGGTGGTGTTAATGCCAATTTCCCTAGAGTATATGACATCGCTATAGAAACCATTTCTCACGGCGACGGTCGCCTTGATAGTGAGAGTCTTAGCCGCCTGATCAGCGCCTATCAAATTGTAACACCTCTTACATTGGGTGAACTCTGGGCTATTCCTATTATGTTGCGCATGGCTCTAATCGAAAATTTGCGCAGAGTAGCGGCTCGCATAGCTACTGATAGCCAAGAGCGCGAATTCGCGCAGATTTGGGCTCAACAGATGATCGAGGTTGCCGAAAAAGATCCCAAAAATTTAGTCGTGACATTGGCTGACATGGCCCGCTCGGCGCCGCCGCGTGCTAGTGCTTTCGTGTCAGAGTTGACGCGCCTACTGCGCGGCCAGGGTCCGGCTCTAGCTCTACCGCTCTCTTGGATAGAACAGTGGCTTTCTGAGATAGGCCTTACTACTGAACAACTTGTCCAGTCGGAAAGCCAGCTGCAGGCTCAAGACCAAGTTTCGATTAGCAATACTATTACTAGTTTGCGAGCATTGGCATCTTACAACTGGCGCGATTTTGTTGAAGAGCACAGCAGCGTTGAGCAGATATTGCGCGACGACCCCAGTGCGGTTTATCGCAAAATGGACTTTGCCACTCGCGATCACTATCGTCACGTCGTGGAGAAACTGGCCAAGAATACTCACTTGACTGAAAGTGAAGTAGCTCGCCAAGCCATTCGCTTGGCCGTCAGCGCAGCTCGCGACGACGGTCAAGAAGAGCGCAAACACGTCGGCTTCTATTTAGTCGACAAAGGTTTTTCTGAGCTGGAGAAAACCGTTGAAGTAGGTCTCTCTTTAGTAGATCATATTCGCCGCGCTGCTAAAAGCTATCCTCAGATTGTATATTTTGGCACCATCGGCGCTATCACTGTCTCTCTCTCGGCTGCTTCTATTTGGCGCTACTATGGCAAAAATGATTTGCCTGTTTGGGCTTGGATTTCAATTGCAGTATTGCTTCTTTTTGTCAGCAGTCAATTTGCAGTTAGTTTAATAAATTGGCTCTCTACTTTATTCGCTAAAGCTTATCCACTGCCAAAAATGGATTATTCTAAAGGCATACCTTTAGGTGATTCGGCTATAGTTGTGGTGCCAACAATGCTCACCAGCGTGAGCGCAGTTGAAGCCATGGTAGAAGCTTTGGAAGTGCGTTATTTAGCCAACCAAGACGACAATGTATATTTTGCTTTGCTAACAGATTTTGCCGACTCACCTGTTGAAACTCAGAGTGATGACGACCAACTTGTTAGCCTCGTGCGTAAGCGCATTGAAGAGTTGAACCATAAATACGGTGACGGCAAAGATGTTTTCTATCTCTTTCACCGCCCGCGTCTCTGGAATGCCAATGACAATGTCTGGATGGGTCACGAACGTAAACGCGGTAAGTTAGGTGACCTCAACTGTCTTCTAAGTGGTGGCAAGAATTGTTTCTCAGCAATCGAAGGTGACATTACTAACCTGGCGAATGTGCGCTATGTCATTACTCTCGATGCTGATACTCAATTGCCTTTAGAGGCCGCTAGGCAGTTTGTTGGCGCCATCGCTCACCCACTTAATCGGGCTCGCTACGATCAGACTAAACAGAGAGTTTTAGAAGGTTATGGCATTTTACAGCCACGGGTAGATGTTTGTCTTTCTCCTCTGACTCACCGTTCTGCCTATGCCCGGCTGTACGGCTCAGGAGTTGGCATTGACCCTTATACCCGCACCGTGTCTGATGTCTATCAAGATCTCTTCCATGAAGGGTCATTCATCGGTAAGGGCATTTACGAAATCGCGGCCTTCGAAGCGAGCTTACGAGATCGCTTCTGCGAAAATCAGATTCTTAGCCATGACCTCTTAGAAGGTTGCTATGTCCGTTCTGGATTGCTGAGCGATGCTCAACTCTATGAAGAATACCCTTCTAGTTATAGTTTTGATGTCGCTCGCCGCTCCCGGTGGATTCGTGGTGACTGGCAACTGCTGCCCTGGCTTTTGCCTTTTGCTAGAAATGCTGATCAAAGAAAAGGTGCGGCACCCTTAAGTCTACTTTCACAGTGGAAAATCTTTGATAACTTACGTCGCAGTCTGGTGGCACCGTCGCAGTTAGTCATGTTCGTCTTGGCATTTACAGTGCTTTTGCCCCATTGGTACTGGGCTGCTTTCTTACTGGCCCTAATGTTTGTTCCTCCTATTCTTTCTAGCTTAACGGCCCTGATACGCAAGCCAGAAGAGCTAGAAATTGGCCAACATTTGGCGATCATCTTCGATTCATTCCGCGTGGCTATGGCCCAAGTTCTTTTTGCTTTGGCTTGCTTGCCCTATGAAGCAACCTATAGTTTTGCTGCCATTAGCCGTACCTTATGGCGCATGTATATCTCCCACAAAAAACTACTAGAGTGGCGCACCGCTGGAGAGACTCGCTCTGACGATTCAGTGCCATCTTTCTTAAGTTCGATGTGGACGACTGAACTATTGGCTTTCTCGCTTATAGCCTATTTGTTGCTTTACAGCCCCTCTTCTTCAGCTTTACCTCTGGCCTTGCCTGTTTTGCTTTTGTGGATAGCATCGCCTTTCATCGCTTCTTATTTCAGCAAATCAGTTGCTCCGGTAGTTTCGCACCTTAGTCAAGAACAGGAGTTGTTCTTGCGTCAAGTTGCTCGCAAAACATGGCAGTACTTTAAAGACCTGGTTGGTTCCGAAGATAATTTCTTGCCGCCCGATAATTATCAGGAAGAGCCAGTTGAGCGCATCGCCCACCGTACCTCACCGACAAACATAGGGATGGCTCTGCTGTCCAATTTGGCTGCTTATGATTTTGGCTATATTCATGCCAGTGAGTTAATTGAGCGCACTTACTCAACACTGACTACCCTCAATCGTCTAGAGCGCTACAAAGGTCACTTCTATAACTGGTACGATACTCTTTCTTTGGCACCATTGAATCCTCGCTATGTCTCCACTGTAGATAGTGGCAACTTGGCTGGTCACCTGCTCACCCTAAGACCTGGTTTGATTGGCTTGGTTGAAGATCCGGTTATTCCGGCACGCTTGTTTGAAGCAATTTATGATACTTGCAGCCTTCTAAAGATCGCACTTGGACCTGCTTCTGAGCAAATCAACGGATTTGAAACCTTGCTTGAGGGCGCGCGCCGAGCCGATACAAGTAGCTTGTCGACCATATCCACTCATTTGCTTGGTTTAGAAAGTTCAGCGGCCAAACTTTTGTCAAATATGGTTTTGATGTGTGACCCAAAAGTTTTCCGAGATCAAAGCGAAGAAGTAGAAATTTATACCAATGCCTTGCACCAGCAGTGTCAGGCTGCCCTTTCTGAGCTGAACATGCTTGCTCCATGGGTGCAGACTGAGGGCTTTAAGAAGGTACTCGCTGTTGATACCAGTTTAGATCTGGTGCCGAGTCTAAGACAATTGACCAGTTACGATGATCTAGCGATTGCTTTCAATTGGCAGCCATTTGAAGCCTTAAGTGTAGAAGATAAAGAAGCTGTGGAAGCGACGTTGTTGGCCATGCAGCAAGCTAGCGTGCGTGCCCAAGAGCTCGTGGTAACAATTGAGAATTTGGCATCATCTTTAGGCAAGCTTGCCCAAATGCCCTTTGATTTTCTATATGACAGTTCGCGCCGTCTGCTTTCGATTGGCTACAACGTTGAAGACCATAGGCTCGATCAATCTTTCTACGACTTGTTAGCCTCTGAGGCTAGACTAGGAAACTTTGTTGCTATCGCCCAAGGGCAGCTGCCTAAAGAGAGCTGGTTCTCTCTGGGTCGGCTTTTGACAAGAGCTGCAGGAGAGGCCGTTCTCTTCTCTTGGAGCGGCTCAATGTTTGAATATTTGATGCCACTGCTGGTGATGCCTAACTACGAAGACACTCTGCTTGATCAGACTTATCGTATTTGTGTCGCTAGGCAAATAGAATACGGTAAGCAGCGAGGAGTGCCGTGGGGTATTTCGGAGTCTGGCTATAACAATGTTGATGTCAATTTAAACTATCAGTACCGTGCTTTTGGTGTTCCTGGTTTAGGTCTTAAGCGTGGCTTGGTCGAAGATTTGGTGATTGCCCCATACGCCTGTGTCATGGCTCTAATGGTATCCCCCCATGAGGCAGTGCTCAATTTATTGAAGATGCATGCTAGTGGTTTCACTGGTAAGTACGGCTTCTATGAAGCTATTGATTACACTGCTTCGCGGGTTCCCCGTGGCCACACTAATGTAATTGTGCGTTCTTTCATGGTGCACCACGAAGGCATGAGCCTGCTGTCTCTGGCTTATCGTCTTTTGGGTATGCCTATGCAGAAGCGCTTCATGGCTGATCCATCTTTCCAGGCCACCGATTTGCTATTGCAAGAACGAGTACCAAAAGTTAAGCCGGTACAGTCGGTCACTTCTGAAATAGCTGATTTGCGCACCACTCCTGATACTGCTGAATCATCAGTGCGAGTGTTGACTAGTCCAGATACTCCAACTCCTGAATTGCAGCTCCTATCTAATGGTCGCTATCACGTGATGGTGACCAATTCTGGTGGCGGCTATTCACGCTGGAAAGACATTGCTGTCACTCGCTGGCGTGAAGATGCCACCACTGATAACTGGGGCAGTTTCTGTTACATAAGAGACCGCGAGAGTGGCGATTTCTTCTCGACAACTTATCAGCCCACCTTAGAAGTGCCTGACAGTTTCGAAGCAATTTTCTCAGAATCAAAAGTTGAGTTTCGTCGGCGCGATGGCAGTATTGATACTCATACCGAAATTGTTGTATCACCTGAAGACGATATCGAAGTAAGGCGTATTCAGTTAACTAATCGCTCGCGTAATAGACGTGTGATTGACGTCACTAGCTATGGCGAAGTCGTAATAACCAATGCCAACGCTGATATCGCCCATACAACTTTCAGCAACTTGTTTGTCCAAACCGAAATTGATGTTGATCGCCAAGCCATTCTTTGTCATCGCCGGCCGCGCTCAGCCGATGAGCAGACACCTTGGATGTTCCATCTAATGGCTGTCCATGGTGCCGATGTTCTTGAGACTAGTTACGAGACTGACCGTGCTCGCTTCATTGGTCGGGGTAACACTGTAGCCGATCCTTTAGCGATGAAGCGTCTTTCGCCTCTCTCTGGCACGCAAGGCAGTGTGCTCGATCCGATAGTTTCAGTATGCCACCGCCTTACTATTGAGGCGGAAGATACAGTTACAATCAATATCGTCAGCGGCATCCATGAAAACAAAGAAGGGGCTCAAGCCCTGATAGACAAGTATCGCGATCGCCACTTAGCTGCTCGTGTATTTGATCTGGCCTGGACCCATAGCCAAGTTGTTTTGCGGCAGTTGAACGCCACCGAAAGTGACGCACAACTCTATAACCGCTTAGCTGGTTCAATTATTTATGCCAATAAGGCGATGCGTGCTGACTCAGATATTCTCTTGAAAAATACAAGGGGGCAGTCAGGGCTGTGGGGCTATTCGGTCTCTGGCGATGTGCCAGTGGTATTGCTGCAAGTTAAAGACCAGGCCAATTGTGGCTTGGTGCGACAGCTGGTACAAGCTCACGCCTATTGGCGTCTTAAGGGGCTGGTTTGCGATCTTGTTATATGGAATGAAGATCAAGCTGGCTACCGCCAGCTTCTTCAAGAAGAGATACTAGGCATTATCGCGTCGGGCATTGAGTCTCATATGGGCGAAGGGCCCGGTGGAATTTTTGTTCGTCCAGCTGAGCAAATATCGGCTGAAGATCGCATTCTTTTCAAGGCCGTGGCTAGAGTAATTATTAGCGACAGCAACGGCACCTTACCTGAGCAAGTTACTGGTCATGGTCTGCGTGATAAGAGACCAGGACGATTAGTCGCTACGCGTATTTTTAAGCCTGACATTGTTAAAGCCAGCCCGTCACTGCGTTCTGATTTGATTTTAGTGAACGGCTTGGGCGGCTTTACTTCAGACGGTCGTGAGTATGTTATTACTACTGACAGTAATCAGCTGACACCGGCTCCGTGGTCGAATGTTTTAGCTAATCGCTATTTTGGAACAGTGGTGTCAGAGAGCGGCTCTGTTTATACTTGGGCCGAAAATGCTCATGAGTTTAGATTGACTCCTTGGCAGAATGACCCGATCACCGATGCTAGTGGAGAGGCCTTTTACTTAAGAGATGAAGAGACCGCCAATTTTTGGTCGCCTTCGCCTCTACCAGCTCGCGGAGCTTCTCCCTATACCAGTCGCCATGGTTTTGGCTATAGCGCTTTTGAGCATACTGAGTCAGGCATAGAATCTGAACTTCTGGTTTTTGTGGCTGCCGATGAGAATATCAAGTTCTCAGTACTGAAAGTAAAGAACCGCTCTGGTCGAGCCAGAAAGCTATCAGCCACTGGGTATGTAGAGTGGATTTTAGGTGATCTTAAGTCTAAAACCGGTATGCACGTAGCCACTGAGCTTGATGCTAAAACGGGGGCACTGCTTGCTCGCAATGCCTATAACACCGAGTTTGCTGGTCGCGTAGCTTTCTTTGATGTCAGTGATACAACTCGCACTCTAACCTGCGATCGCACTGAGTTCATTGGCCGCAATGGCAATTTAGCTAGCCCTGCTGCCATGAAAAGAATTAGGCTTTCAGGCAAGTTTGGTGCTGGTCTTGACCCTTGTGCAGCGATACAGGTGCCTTTCGACCTGCAGGATGGCGAGGAGCGCGAGATTGTCTTCCGCCTTGGTGTGGGCAATGATATTAATCACGCTAGGGGCATCATAAATCGCTTCCGTGGTTTAGCTGCGAAGAGTGATGCTTATGAAATCGTCTGTCATTACTGGAAGCATACTCTTGGTGCCGTAAACGTCGAAACACCTGACGCATCTGTAAATATGCTCGTTAATGGTTGGCTGATGTACCAGACTATTGCTTGCCGAATTTGGGGCCGCACGGGCTACTATCAATCTGGTGGCGCCTTTGGCTTCAGAGACCAGTTGCAAGATTGTATGGCTTTGGTACATTGTGAGCCATTGATATTGCGCGAGCAATTGCTCAAAAATGCCGCTCGTCAATTTGTTGAAGGTGATGTGCAGCATTGGTGGCATCCGCCGAGTGGCCGCGGTGTGCGAACTCATTGCTCTGATGATTATCTCTGGTTGCCCCTTGCTGCCTATCGTTACGTTAGCACCACTGGCGATACCGGTATCTTAGATGAGAGCATCTCCTTCTTAGCTGGTCGCCCCGTGCCTGAAGAAGATGAATCATATTATGACTTGCCTGCTCAATCGGGCGAGAAAGCTAGCTTATATGAGCACTGTGTGCGCTCCATCAAGCATGGAATGCGCTTCGGCTCCCACGGCCTTCCTCTTATCGGGGCGGGTGATTGGAACGACGGCATGAATTTGGTAGGGGAGAAAGGCAAAGGCGAAAGTGTCTGGCTGGCCTTCTTCTTCTTCGAAGTTCTCAATTCATTTGCTACTTTAGCTGAGCAACGCGGTGATAGTGATGTCGTCAAGCTTTGTTTAGAGCAAGCTGAGACCCTCAAGCAGAATATTGCCGCCAATGGCTGGGACGGTGAATGGTACCGCCGCGCTTACTTTGATGACGGAACCCCCCTTGGTACTGCTAGCGGTGCTGAATGTCAAATTGATTCAATCGCTCAAAGCTGGTCGGTTCTCTCTGGTGGTGGCGATCCCGGTCGTTGTACACAGGCCATGGGCTCGTTAAACAAGCGACTGGTGAGGCGCGAGCATGCTCTCATTCAATTGTTGGATCCACCTTTTGATAAGAGCGACCTCAACCCTGGCTACATTAAAGGTTATGTGCCTGGTGTTAGAGAAAATGGTGGTCAATATACTCATAGCGCTATCTGGGCAGCTATGGCATTTGCCAAATTGGGTGACAATCGCCTAGCCTGGGAACTTGCCAGCATGATTAATCCCGTTAACCATGCAAACTCACCTGAAAAAGTTGCTGTATACAAAGTAGAGCCGTATGTAATTACTGCCGACGTCTACGCTGTATCACCTCATGTGGGCCGCGGCGGCTGGAGTTGGTATACCGGTTCGGCCGGTTGGTATTACCGCCTCTTGACTGAGTCCCTTCTTGGTTTCCGCTTAGAGGTCGATAAACTCTATTTTTCACCGTGTTTACCTGGTGACTGGCAGTCTTATAAATTGCACTATCGTTTTAGAGAAACTGTTTTCCACATTACTTGTAAGCAAGTCGACAATGCTGAAAAGGCCATGACCATAACCCTTGACGGTCATGATGGCGGGGATTATCTACAACTTTTAGAGGACCGCAAAGAGCACTTCGTAGATGTTGTTGTAAGAAGAACTTCTGGGCGTTAGGTCAATCGGGAACCAACATCGCCCAGCTCAGTCATAAGTAAGCGTCAGGTGATTGTAAGCAACTTGTCAGTTGTCAGCCATGCTATTGGAGTTAAAAAAATGATTTATACACTAATTTCGCTTTTGCTGTTTTTCTGGATCGTAGGGTTCGTTTCACATATTGGCGGCGACTTTGTACACACCTTGTTGGTGCTTGCAGTAGCCGTCTTCATCTTCAACGTTGTCACCGGTCGCGGTGCAAAAGTTTAAAGTTCAATACATATAAGGATAAATCAATGAAAAGTGTACGTGTTTATATTGCCGCAGCATTAATGGCGGGTTCTCTGGCTGTTTCACTTAATCTGGTAGCGCATGCAGATGAGGTCACTACGGTGAGAACCACCACCGTTACTTCTGACTCTGTAAACGTACCAAGTGTAGTTACTCTCTCGCCTGGTGGTAGCTACTTTGTACTCGACCCTGTTACCGGCACGATGAAAGGGGTTTATGACCCAGTTCGTGGCTTGGTAGGCGCCACTATTACCCCAGGCTTGGTCGTCGTCGATAACACTTCTAATCGAGTTATGGCAACATTTGACGCCAGCGGCAGAATCGTGGCAATGACTAATGTGCCAGCCTACGACAGCCTAGTGGTATCTATTGACTCTCGTCGAGCCGATCTAGAGCGCATGATTGCCAGCGGTCGTGCTGCCAATAACTTTGGCGAAGTGACAGCTGTAGCGATGCGCGAAGAGTTGGCTAGCATTGCCGCTCAAGAAGCCGCTTATCGAGTATCTGGTCGTGCACTTAACTACGAAGAAGCGCTGTCTTTAGCCAACCGTCTCAACTCTTTGAGTGACCGTTTGCTTCCATATTTGAGTGGCGTCACCGTCACACCGTTAATTAGCTCACGCTTTGTCACTACTTCTGGCAATCTAGTTATTGTTGATGAGTTATCTGCTCGCAATTTGAGAATGCAGAGACGGGTAGACGATGAGTACGCTGCTGGCCGCTTGTCTAACGATCATGTTGCTCGTTTAAAATCTGATTTAAACGAAGTTTCTTCACTGCAGACCAAGTATACAAAAGGCGGAAAATTGAAAGACGATAAGTCGAAGCAAATTGTGATGAAGCTCGATAAAGTGCAAACCGCGATGGACCGAGACATTGCTGAGATCAATTCTAAGCGTTCAAGAATCGGTATCAAAGTTAACTAAGACTTGTTAGTTTCCTGCAAAAAGAAAGACACTAGAGAAATCTAGTGTCTTTCTTTTTGCAGGCTATTTGTTATCTACAAAATGTTGAGCGATTCGGGAGCAGGCAGTGGCACTGGTTTTAGCTCAGGAATTCGGGGCATTTGTGGTTTATCGTCACCTTTTGGCACTTCCGGTAAATGGCCGCGACCGGTACCTCTATCAGGGGCATGGCCGTAAGGGTCATTATTATGGGGCGCAGGTGTTGGGCCAGGTTGTCCCGGCATTGGCTGACTTGGGATAGGCTGAGCGAGCATTAGACCGCTTGCTACTAGAGTTAGAGCCAGACATTGATAATGCTTAAACATACAAACCTCTTCAATTAAGAGTTGCACTCTCTTTTGCAAGTGTGACCCCTAATCGAATATTTTGTTCCATTCTGAAGCGATTTTAACTAATTGTGTAACGCTAAATTCAAGCTTTTATTGATTCTGTGGCACTCTCAGTCTTTGCGGCCAGAGTGTTAGCTGCTAAGTTTGCTGGCACAAGAACATTAACGGCGCCAGGAATAACTGTAATGCGCATCGGCGTCGTTCCGGCTTCTTCGCCATCAATCATAGCTGTTACTCGATCGCTGCGATGACTATTGTCAGCCTTAGTTACTGATGTTCTAACGCGTTTGGCGATCGATTGAAAAGCTGAGCGCAGGCCGCGCCGAGGCACTACTTCGATCATGGCCTCTTTCACTTTTAGGACGTAGTGAGGCTTGTTGCTATCCACGTGCCCTCCGGCAAAGCGGAAACCAATTTGCATATAGTCGTTAAAGTTTTTAGGGTCAAGTATATGCATCTCGAGCATGCCATCTTGAAGCATACTTGAATCGGCTGTCTTGCCCAATCCGAGGTCTTCAACATTGGCTACAAAGACTCCCGAGGCTTGAACACAGAACGATTTGCCTGATGTTGTGATTTTAAAGACAACTGGACGCTCTGCCATGGTGTTGATCATGGCGCTCACATAGGCAAGCATTTTAAACTTGGTTTTCAGTTGGCGAGCTGGAAATACAAAGGCATCGGAAAGCGGCCCGGCACCTGCCATTCCAGCGAAATATTCGCCGTTCATCATACCCATATCAATGCGCATCGGAGTGCCGTTTGTGATCACATCTAAGGCATTCTCTAAAGGATTAGCAAAGAATTTTTCGGCGACGATGCCGAGGTTGCGCGCTAAGACATTGCCCGTGCCTAAGGGCATCAAGGCAGCTGGTATGTCTGACTTGGCCTCTGCTAAGGCTGCTAGAGCAAAGCGGATAGTGCCGTCTCCCCCCGCTGCTATCACTAGATCGAGCGGCGGCTTTAACAGAGGTACGAGGTGCTGCGCTGTAGTCTCAGGAGTGGTCGGGTAAAGGGTGACCAGATACTCACCGTCTTTTGTTAGTTCTGAAACAAAGTGCCCGAGCCATTCTTCTGCGTGAGTTTGGGAGCGGGCACTTGGGTTGTAAACCAGTAAGATTTGTTTTGGCATGATTATTTTTCTATTTTTTGTTGTGTTGGTCCAATCTCACAGTCGCAATTTAATTGAGAAAGTTCCAAAAAAATGTTGCCTAAGTGTTGCAAGTTCTTTTTTTTATTAGTGGAACTCTTTGGCCTAAGTAGCGTCGCTATCGCTGCAATCGTGCCAAAATTTTAAAAGAGAACCTCAAAAATGAATAACAAACTGGCAACACAGCCTCTTGAAGCTGATAAGGGACCGGCCGGTAAAATGAGCAACAAAAAGCTCATCTATATAATTGCTGTAGTTTTACTAGGCCTATTAGGATATCTCGTATTTGATGGTCTGAAAGAAAGCACCGGCGATAGACGTATCCTTATTAGTGGACGTATTGAGGCCCCCGAGACTTACATAGCTTCTCCAGCAGCGAGCCGGGTGCAGTCGGTCTCTGTCACCGAAGGGCAGACTGTTCACAAAGGTCAACCACTTCTTGCTCTAGACGATCAGGCCCTGCAAAGTAAGATTGTTGCTTCCGATTCGGCCATTTCAGCTGCCTCGAACGCTCAGTCAATGGCTCGGGCTCAGGTAGAAGCTGCACAGCAGAAAATTGCGGCAACTAGAGCCAAATCTAAAGGCTTCTTTGCCAAGATTTTTACCTCTAAGAAGAAGAAAGAAGAAGTAACACAAAGTCTGCGTCGCGAGATGGGAGAAGCTCAGTACATGATGCAGCAGGCTCAAGCCGGCCTCGCAAAAGCTAAGGCCTATCACGCTGAAGCATCATCTAAGCTTTCTTATTTCAATATCAAAAGCCCTATAGATGGAGTGGTATCAATTCGCAGCGTACAGCCTGGTGAGTTAGTATCGGCCGGGCAAGTGCTTTTGACTTTGAGTGATCCCAAAGCCATTTTCATGAAAGGCTATATTCCGGAAGGTAAAATCAGCCGCATCAAAATCGGTCAGAAAGCTTCTGTTTCGCTTGATTCAGCTAAATCTACTCTTACTGCTCATATCGTGGCAATTGATAGTGCTCCGTCATTCACCCCTGAAAATGTCTATTTTAAAGATGATCGGGTGCGCCAAGTGTTTGGCCTAAAACTATCAATTGATAATGTCGATAGTACTGCCAAAGCTGGCATGCCAGCTGAAGCAGAAGTGAAAGCCGATGCCCATGAATAAATCTGATTCTGTAAATAGTGAACTGGTTGTTGCTGCTCGCCAGTTGATTAAGACCTACAAAGGTGGAGTCAAGGCTCTCGATGGCTTTGATCTTGAGGTGGCCAAAGGTGATTTGTTTGGCCTCGTTGGACCGGACGGCGCTGGTAAATCGACTGCTCTAAAAATATTGGCGGGGGTTTTGCCTGCTGATTCTGGTGACGCATTGCTTTTTGGTAAGAGCATTGAACAGGGCCGTCGCCTTATTGGTTATGTGCCGCAGAACTGTGCGCTTTATCCGGAATTGACAGTAGATGAGAGTCTTGCCTATGAGGCAGGCTTGCATAACGTGCCTGAAGAGGTATTTCAAAAATTGCGCCAGACACACCTTGAGCGCATGGGGCTTTCACGTTTTGGTGGACGCCTTACCTCTAAGCTCTCTGGTGGTATGCGTCAGAATTTGGCTCTATGCTGTGCCCTAGTTTCGCAGCCCAAGCTAATTTTACTTGATGAACCCACTACTGGCCTCGATCCTATTGCGCGCCGAGAACTATGGCAAACTTTGCTTTCGTTAACAGAAGAAGGCGTCACAACAATCATTGCTACTCCTTTTCTTGATGAGGCTGAGCGTTGCAGTCGGGTGGCTCTTATGTATCAGGGCAAAGTACATGAGTGCGGCCCACCTAAGCAATTGCAAGAGGCTCTTGGTCTGCGAAGATTGCATATAACTATCAAGAGCGCCAGTGATAACAATGGTTTTGTCATCGACGAGATTAGTAAAAAGATTGCCCTCTCTGACAATATTATCGATGTCTACCCCTTTGGTGATCACCTTGAGATTTTGGCTAAAGACGCCTCAGCCGCACTGAATCAAGTGAAAGAAGTAGCTGGGGTGCATCAGAGTGCTTCCCTTGATTGTGCTGAAAGCGCTCCGAGTATGGAAAATGTTTTTGTGATGCGCTTACGTCAACTAGGCTTAAAAGAGCTGGCTACACCTCCGTTTGTGTCAGCTTCATCTGCGGCTGAATCAAAGAGCAGTGGGTCTGCTATCACAGCTCAAAATCTGATCAAGCGCTTTGACGACTTTACCGCTGTTGATAGTCTCAATCTTGATATCAAATACGGTGAAATTTATGGCTTGCTTGGTGCTAACGGTGCTGGTAAAACCACCACAATTAAAATGCTTTGCGGCCTCTTAGCGCCCACATCTGGTCAAGTTGCTCTGGCCGGTGAAAGTAGTGATTTGCGCAGTCGGGATGTGCGGCGCAAAGTTGGTTATATGAGTCAGAAATTTACACTCTATGAGGGTCTCACTATTCTAGAGAATTTAGAGTTTTACGCCGGTATCTCTGAGCTGCCGATGGCCAAGCGCAAGCAGCAAGTGGCCTGGGGCCTAGCTTCTTGCGGTCTGGCTGATATGGCCAATTCGTTAGTGGGCAGCTTGCCTCTCGGCTGGAAGCAGCGAGTGGCTTTTTCTGCGGCAGTTATGCATGACCCTCGCGTAATATTTTTAGATGAACCAACAGCCGGTGTTGACCCTTTGGCTCGTAGGCAGATTTGGCGAACCATTCGAGATTTTGCTCAGCGCGGTGCAGCCGTGCTTGTCACTACTCACTACCTTGATGAGGCCGAATATTGCAATCGCCTGAGCTTCGTCTCTGCTAGCAAGATGGTGGCCGAAGGCACGCCGACAGCTATTAAGGCTGGCCATAAGTCACTTGAAGATGCTTTTGTTGCCAAAGTTCAGCAACCCAGCCTGGCAATGAGCGGAGGCCAAAAATGAGCGCTACTCGAAACCGCATTCTGGTGCAGGCTGAGAAAGAATGGCAAGAATTTCAAAGAGATCGCCTCAGCCTGGCTTTGGCATTTCTTTTGCCTCTTTTTTCGCTTCTTTTGTTTGGCTACGGTATCAGACTAGAGTCGAAGAACGTTGCCATGGTAGTGCAAGACAATGATCAGACTTCATTTAGTCGTGAATACATACACCGCCTTTATGCCACCAATCTGCTTACTGCTGCTAATGCCAAAGAAGCTAAATCACCTCGTGATGCTATTGATAGAGGCTTAGCAAAAGTGGCGATTATTGTGCCCTCTGGTTTTACAGACAATGTTTTTCGCAAAAAGAAGGCCGTATTAGAAGTATTGGTTGACGGTACAGATATTGCTAATACTCAGATTGTCTCTAATAGCATAAAGGCCGCCAATATCTATTTTGTCGCTGCTCTCAAGGCTTCGAAAACGGCAGCACCGGTGAGCGATATCAAGGTTGTTTCGCCCCAAGTGCGAGTATGGTTTAACCCTGGAAGGCTAGAGCCTCTCTTTATTGTTCCTGGTGCTTTCGGCATCATTCTATGGATGTATCCAGCTCTGCTTGCTGCTGTGGCGGCCTCGCGCGAAAAAGAGCAAGGAACAATTATTAGGGTCTACGCCTCGACCATAACACCACTTGAGTTTTTACTTGGGAAAGCATTAGTCTATTTTTCAGTCGGCATGGTGCTTTCGCTTTTAGTAATTGCTTTGGGTTGGATTTTATTCGGCGTGAAAATTACAAGTGATCCTAGCCCTCTGTTAGTAGCTTTGCCCCTCTATGTGCTTGCCTCTGTCTTGTTCGGCCTTTTGCTGGGTACTCTTGCAAGTAGCCAAACAGTGGCTGTGCAAGCCACCTCTACAGCTGGCTTTTTTCCCTGCTTATTGCTGTCCGGTTTCGTCTATCCGATTTATAACATCCCCTATCCGCTCAATCTTTTCACTGTCTTGGTGCCAGCGCGTTTCTTTATTGAGCTCTGTCGAGATACCTTTGTAAGAGCTTCTGGCTGGGCGTCACTGTGGACGGTACCAATTATTCTCATTGGTTTCTGCTTTGTCTATCTCTTTGGTAGCTGGTTTAGTTTGCGCAGAATGCAATTGAAAGACTAGTGAATATAAACAGGAATTATTGAAATGATTAATGGAATCTTTGAAAATATATTAAGCTCGCGGCTCTGGGCGCTGCTAGTCAAAGAATTTAGAGAAATTCTGCGCAATAGATATCTGCTTTTTTTGATGATTATGCCGCCGGTAATTCAGTTGCTCATTCTTGGTGGTTCTCTCGACCCTCAAGTGCGCAACCTTACTTTGGGCACGGTTGATCGCTCTCACAGTCAGCCTAGCCGCGAGCTAACTGACAGTTTGATGGGCGGCAAAGTCTTCGCCAAAGTAGAGCAATTTGCCGACGAAGGTAAACTTAGCGCTGCTCTTGAGCAAGGAAAATTAGCCGTTGGTCTAATAATTCCCCAACGCTTTGTCTCTGACTTAAAAGATGGTACTCCAGCCCAGGTGCAAGTTTTAGTAGATGGCGCTGACGCCTATACAGCTGGGGTTGCCTCTAGCTATGTGCAGCAGACCATGAGTAAATTTGATCCGAAGGGGCTGGTAAAAGAAGATCCTAATCGAGTGGTTCTTGGTAATGCCGATAGTGTCATCGAAGCCAAGATGAATATTTTATATAATCCTGATCAGCTCAGCAGCTGGTATTTCGTGCCGGGAATTTTGGGGGCTGCCCTCACTCTTACGGCTACTTTGGTGGCTTCAGCTACGATCTTGAAAGAGCGTGAGAACGGCACCATGGAGCAATTACTGATGACTCCATCAGAGCCTTGGGAGATACTTCTGGCAAAGATTATTCCTTTGGTCGTCTTCTTGTTGGCTGACGTTTGCTTGGCTATTGGTGCCGCTCACTTGATCTTTGGCTTGCCCATGCGCGGTAATTTCTTATTGCTCCTGCTTGCCTCTGCTCTTTATGCCTTCGTAGGTATTGGCTTCGGCATGCTTTTGGGCTCGGTTTGCAGCAGTCAAAGACAAGCTCAGCTAATCTCGTTTTTTATCAATATTCCTTTGATTTTATTGTCAGGAACGGTTGTTCCTTTTGATACCATGCCTGCTGCTATGCAATTTGTAGCTACCTTTGACCCCTTGCGCTACTACACACTGGTGGCTCGTGGGGTGATTTTGAAGGGGGCAACGTTCGAAATGCTTATGGGCGATATTGCCCTTCTCCTTCTTTTCGCTTGTCTGCTATTGTGGATTAGTGCCAATCGTTTTAGACGGCAAATGACCTAGGACTTGTCTTTTCTTATGACTGACTCAATCAAGCCAATGCCAATAAGTAACTTTCATCAGGTTTCTAGCCGCCTTTATAGAGGTGGTCAGCCGAATGAGCAAGGCTTTGAAGCCCTGAGAGAACTGGCGGTCAAAACCGTTGTTAGTTTGCGCTGGCGCAAGCAACGAGTCGATTCAGAAAAGCTCATAGTCGAGAGGCTTGGTATGCGCTTTATTAGCATTCCTCTAAATTATTGGACCCTACCTAACGATGCCCATGTTAAAGAGCTTCTGAAGATAATCGATGATCAAGCCAATCATCCGATATTTATTCACTGCTTCCATGGCGCCGATCGCACTGGCGTGATGGTGGCGATGTATAGAATTCTTCGACATGATTGGAGCCTACAAGAAGCCTACAAAGAAATGCGCGCTTGCGGATTTCATCGCTTTGCCACGGCTCACTTTAAACTAGCTCTCTGGAAGCTGGCACGACAAGCGGCGCACGAATCGTCAACAAACTCTAGCAAAGTAAAATAAAACGGAACTAGCTGCCAAGCACTGCGTCACTGCTTAGGTAAAGAGGAAGACCGAGGAGCTGTGATGATAGGCAGTAGTATTAGTGCGCGCAAATTTTTAAATTTAGCAACCTCATTATTGTGTGTGAGTGCCAGTGTTGCTCTTATGCCAATGGCCTCTGAGGCTTTCTCTATTGCTGTAATCTCACCTCCTACTGTTAGTCAGCCAGTTGATAAGAAAAAATTGGAAGCCTTGAAGAATTATGATGTGATTGTCTTTATTGACGCTTCTCATTCAATGGCAGTTGCTGATTGTGATGGCCAGAGCCGGTGGCAATGGTGTAAGGAACAGTCAACAGCCATTCGAGATACACTCAGAGTTCCTCTAGGAAGCCATTTGAAGATGGTTGCCTTCAGCGAAAATTTTTCAGTTTATCCTGATATTAACTGGAATTCTGTAGCTGGATTTTTTGAGAAAAACAAGCCGAGTGGCAATACCGATGCTACTAGAGCGATTAAGTCACAGCTAAGTCAGTACTTTGCTGCTCGCAAGGCACTGAAGCCAGGTGAGACTATGCGACCACTTTTAATTGCTATGATTACCGATGGTTGTCCTGACCGACCCCAAAGTCTCAGAGACACTATAGTTGAAGCAAGCAAGCAACTAAACGACTCAAACGAAGTTGCTATCACATTCTTGCAGGTTGGCTCAGATGCTAAGGCCACTAGATATCTTCAAGATTTAGACGAGTGCCTAGTTAGTCGTAAGGCTCGTTATGACATTGTCACAAGCAAATCGTTCGCTCAGGTCAATCAAACTGGCTTAGTTAATGCTTTGCTAGAGTCAGTAAGCCCTACCGAGGTAGCCGCGCGCTAACTAGCGCTCTAATAATTAACTTAAGACCAAGAACTTTTTGTTCTTGGTCTTAATATTTTGTATTTGCACAAAGTAAAAGAAGCAATCTCGCACTGAGACTACTTCTAGTATTGTTTTATATTATTTTCTAGAGCGAGCCATATCTTTCAATTCGTCTTTGGCTACCTGAGCGTTTCTATCGACGATTTTCTTCGACTCATCTTTTTGTTGGTCGAGATTTTCTTTGGCAAACTTAGTGCTGTCTTTGACTTCTTTGCTCTGTGCATCTAAGTTGTCTTTTTCGATATCGAGTTGCTTCTTGCTCACTTCGATAGCTTGCAAATTCTGTTCTTTTTGACGATCAACAGACTCTTTCAATTCTTCAGTAGTGCGCTCAACCACCTTAATCTGAACATCTTTCTGCTTGTCGATGTCTTTTTCTCTTTCTGACAGTTCTTGCGATTGCTGACTGCAAGCTGTTGTTGTTAGTGAAATAAGCGTTAGTGCTAGAAATAGTTTGCTTAACTGTGATTGTTTTAAACCGTAATGCATGACCTTTCCTCTTATGTTTATGACTTCTGTAATTCCTTGAATAACGACAGAGTTTTCTGCAGTTGGTTCCAGTCTTTGTAGCTGAACTATGAATTTTGCTAGGCCGCCATTTCTTCGCCACCATAAAGGGCCGTGGCGAACTTGTCGCACCAGCTCTGCAGTGGGTTCTTATGCAGCAGCTGTAACAAGCGCAAATTGCGTCTGACCTTCAGACTTGCGGGCATGAGCAAACAACGAGTGGTGACGTCAGCGATTGCTTCTAAATCATCGGGGTCGAATGACATGGCGTAGCGGCCAAATTCTTCGTGATTGCCTACACCGGTTGAAAGGGCCAAAATTCCTGGGTTCTCATTGGCTTGGCAAGCTATAAATTCTTTGGCCGTAAGGTTGAGGCCTTCTTGCACAGCAGTAACTAGCATCACTGCGGCATTTCTATATAGGTAGGCCAGTTGATCGCTGCTGATTGGCTGAGCGATAGTCATTAGTGGCTGCCAACTTGCTGTGCCGTACTTTTCAGATAGCAAGGCAATTTCGTCCTGGCAATCTTTCCAATATTTATCGGCGGCCTTAATACCGGGATTTGCTCTCCCGCATATTTGTACAAAAGTGATTTTTTCTCTTAGATGGCTATTCCGTTCAAAGAAAATATTGATAGCTTTCAATCTTTGCAGGGCACCCATAGAGAACTCACCTTTATCGATAGAAAGAACATAAGGTGTTACCATTTCGCCTAGTGGGTCGACTAAATTTTCTTCTTCGCGCTGACTCCAATATTCAATATCGATGCCCAGGGGCGTCACCAATATTTCAGCGACATGCCCAAAGGCTCTGGACTTGTTTATAAAAGGTAGGTGAAGGTCGACAAAGGCATTGAAATTGTCGGCGTATTCTTGGCAGTTGAAGCCTATTGCTTTGGCAGCAAGCAGTGACTGAGCAATTTCGATGACTGGGCCTAAGTGTTCTTCTGCTACAAATGCGGGCCAGGGAATTTGCCAGAATATGGCAGACTCAAGTCCGTTGTTTTTGAGAAGCTTAGGTAACAAGGCTAATTGGAAGTTTTGCACAAAATAAGGGTCGTGACTTTGCTGGCGCTCTATCTGCTCAGCAAAAATGGTATTGAGGCGCTTATATAGAAAGAAATCATCCTCTCTATATATAGCTTGGCCCGTCAGGCCGTGCATGACGGGCCAAATGAATTCGTTGCAAAAGCGATAGTGCGAATCACATACTTGTGGCGGAATGTTCTCGGCTGGAAGATGGCGTACTGCGCTCTTAGACTGGCATTTGATTTGCTCTTGGCCGATATACCACCAAGTCTGATTGCGTCCTCCACTCTTGTAGAGTCTCTCCAGGGCCGCTGAAATAGCGCCTTCTTTGCCTGGGCCGATGTGCGAAACAATATTCATTGCTATCACTCCTCTAAGACGATTTGATCGACTGAAAGTTTTTCTAATAGTTCCATTTATTTTGGGAACTGCTTTGTTGAATTGGCGTCTAGTTAGCCACAAATTTCTTATTGGAAAACTGGGTGAGGAGGAAGTGTGAGAGCAAATACCAATGCAAAGGCCATGATTTTGGCAGCTGGAGCCGGAAGCCGGCTCGATCCGTTGACGCAGATGCTACCTAAGCCTCTGGTTCCCATTGGTAATCGTCCAGTGATGGACCATGTCTTACGGTTATTGAAAAAGCATGGCATTAATCAAGTTGCAGCCAATTTGTATCATCTGGCTGAGACCATTCCCCCTTATTTTCGCGATCACAATATTGACTTTGTCACTGAAGCCAAGCTGAGCGGCGATGCTGGCGGTCTGCGCGCCTGTAAAAGTTTCTTTAAAGATGGCACCTTTGTGGTGCTTATGGGCGATATTGTCACCGACGTTGATCTCAATCATCTAATAGAAGAGCACCACCAAAGTGGCGCCATTGCTTCAATCGCCCTGCAAGAAGTGACCAATGTTGAACAGTTCGGTATCGTTGAGCTTGATCAAGCTGGCTTTATATGCGCTTTTCGTGAGAAGCCTAAAGCTGGTGAGACCAAATCGCGTCTGGCCTCCATCGGTATATATGTATTTGAGCCGCAAATTTTTGAACACATACCTGATAGCGGAGACTACATGTTCGGCAAGCAACTATTTCCCCGTTTGCTTGAATTGGGACTTCCTATAAAAGGCGTGCCTCTTGAGGGCTACTGGTCTGATATAGGAACTATTGAGAGTTATAAAACCACCACTTTTGATGCCTTAGATCAACGGGTCAATATTGATCTTGGTGGCCAAATTGTAAATGGTGTTAGTGGCACCATACTCTTGGGCAAAAACGTCACTATTGGAGCTAACGTTGAGTTAATTGGTCATGTGGTGCTTGGTGATAATTGCATCGTTGAGTCAGGAGCTTGCTTAATTGATTCAATAGTCTGGAATGATTCGAGAGTTGGCTCTGGGTCTTATTTGTATGATTGTATTTTAGCTACAGGATCAAACATGCCTGAAGACACTTTGTTAGAGCGTCAGGCAACTTTGCCAAATCACTTCAATGAAATTCGCTGTCAGCAGACTCAAACTAAATCTAAATTGCATCTTGCTGCATCGCGCAAAATGACAGCATTTGAATATTGGGAAACTAGAAATCGTTCGAAATTAAAGGTCAGATCGGTGGCCGGTTAGAGAGGTGGCTATGAATAATCACTTAAACAGAAGCAATCACGCTCGTTTAGAAAGTCCCTTGAAGCTTCGTCGAGTATTTACTGTGTCGACAGTGCTGATTGCTGCTAGCTCGTTTTTGATTATTTCGCTAGTGGCGATACTGGCTTATTTGATCGTCTCGTAGGTTTTTGCGCCGTTAACAAAAGTTCATAAATAGTTTCCAGAAAATGGGAACTTTTCCAGCCTGGCTTGGTCTTCGCTTTCCACTCAGGCTGGCGTAGTTCTATACTGATTTTCTTTATTTGAGTTCGCCAAAATTGAATACGATGCTTCAAGGAGTTGTTTATGGCCACAGGTGCTGACAGTGCGTTCATGGTTGACGCTCGACCGCTGCTCAAGGCTCTTAGGGGCATGAAGCGAGGAGATTTCGCCACCAGGATGCCGCTCGATTCTACGGGTGTCAGTGGTGAGGTGGCAGAGGCTTTTAACGATGTTGTTGAGTTAAACGACCGTTTATTGAGTGAATTGCAGCGCATCGGCAATGTCGTCGGTCGCGAAGGTAAAATTACTCACCGCGCTCAGCTCGGAGATGCGGGTGGTTGCTGGGAAAAGGCGATCGGCGCTGTCAATACGCTTGTTGGTGATTTGGTCAGACCGACAACTGAAGTGGCTCGGGTTATCGGTTCAGTCGCCAAGGGCGACCTCAGTCAAACAATGTCACTTGAGATGGAAGGCACTCCACTTAAGGGTGAATTTTTACGCACAGCCAAGACCATTAACACCATGGTCGAGCAGCTCGGTTCTTTTGCATCAGAAGTTACCCGGGTAGCTAAAGAAGTAGGTACTGAAGGAAAACTCGGCGGTCAAGCGCAAGTAAAAGGTGTCTCTGGTACCTGGAAAGATTTAACTGATTCGGTAAACTCAATGGCGAGCAACCTTACCGCTCAAGTTCGAAACATCGCTGAAGTGACTACCGCGGTAGCAACTGGTGATTTGTCGAAGAAGATTACAGTAGATGTAAAAGGCGAAATTTTAGAGCTGAAAAATACAATCAACACCATGGTTGATCAGCTCGGTTCATTCGCATCAGAAGTTACCCGGGTAGCTCGCGAAGTAGGTACAGACGGAAAACTTGGTGGGCAAGCGCAAGTTAAAGGTGTCTCTGGTACGTGGAAAGATTTGACTGACAACGTAAATTCGATGGCCAGTAACCTTACTGCTCAAGTTCGAAACATCGCTGACGTGACTACAGCTGTTGCTAACGGTGATCTCAGTAGAAAAATTACAGTAGATGTTAAAGGCGAAATTCTTGAGCTTAAAATCACAATCAACACCATGGTTGACCAGCTTGGTTCATTCGCTTCAGAAGTAACACGGGTGGCAAGGGAAGTAGGCACTGACGGTAAACTGGGTGGTCAAGCCAATGTAAAAGGCGTGGCCGGTACCTGGAAAGATTTGACCGATTCAGTAAATTACATGGCTTCAAATCTTACTTCGCAAGTAAGAAACATTGCTGAAGTAACTACTGCTGTAGCGAATGGTGACCTCGGTAAGAAGATTACTGTAGATGTAAAAGGCGAAATCTTAGAGCTAAAAAATACTATCAACACCATGGTTGACCAGCTCAGTTCATTTGCCTCAGAAGTAACACGGGTAGCCCGTGAGGTAGGAACTGAAGGAAACCTCGGTGGTCAGGCGCAAGTAAAAGGTGTGTCGGGTACCTGGAAAGACTTAACCGATAACGTTAACTCAATGGCCGGCAACCTCACTGACCAAGTGCGAAACATTGCCGATGTGACTACCGCGGTTGCCCGAGGCGACCTCAGTAAGAAAATTACAGTAGATGTAAAAGGCGAAATTTTAGAGCTGAAAAATACAATCAATACGATGGTTGATCAGCTTAGTTCATTTGCAGCAGAAGTAACTCGGGTCGCCCGGGAAGTAGGAACTGAGGGTAAACTAGGTGGTCAAGCCTATGTAAAAGGTGTCTCTGGTACATGGAAAGACTTAACTGATAACGTAAACTCGATGGCCGGTAACCTTACAGGCCAGGTGCGAAATATCGCAGAAGTGACAACGGCTGTAGCTAATGGCGATCTTAGTAAGAAAATTACTGTAGATGTACAAGGCGAAATCTTAGAGCTGAAAAACACAATCAATACAATGGTTGACCAGCTCAGTTCGTTTGCCTCAGAAGTAACACGGGTTGCTCGCGAAGTAGGTACAGAAGGTAAACTCGGTGGACAAGCGCAAGTAAGCGGTGTTGGCGGTATTTGGAAAGACCTCACCGATAACGTTAACTCGATGGCTGGAAACTTGACCGGTCAGGTGCGTGGCATTGCCGTGGTTGTGACCGCTGTAGCTAACGGTGACCTTAATCGAAAACTGGTGCTGAAAGCTAAAGGCGAAATTGCTGCACTGTCTGACACCATCAACGAGATGATTGATACTCTGGCGACATTTGCCGATCAGGTAACCACGGTTGCAAGAGAAGTAGGAGTAGAAGGGAAGCTCGGAGGCCAGGCTAAAGTGCCTGGTGCGGCTGGTACCTGGCGCGACTTGACCGATAACGTTAACCAGTTAGCGGCCAACCTCACCACTCAGGTAAGAGCGATCGCCGACGTTGCTACGGCGGTGACGAAAGGTGATTTAACGAGGTCGATTTCAGTTGAAGCCCTCGGCGAGGTTGCTTCGCTGAAAGACAATATCAACGAGATGATCTTCAACCTGAAAGACACCACACGTAAGAACACTGAGCAAGACTGGCTCAAAACCAACCTCACCAAATTTACTCGAATGCTTCAAGGTCAAAGAGATTTGCTCACCGTAGCAAGTCTGATTTTGTCTGAAGTGTCACCACTCGTAACTGCACAGCACGGCGTTTTCTATATTTGTGATCATGATGGTGGCGAAGATACCCTCAAGCTCATTGGTAGCTATGCTTATCGCACACGCAAAAACTTAGGCGATCGCTTCCGTATGGGAGAGAGTCTAATCGGCCAGTGTGCTCTTGAGAAACAACGCATATTGTTGCAGCATGTCCCTGAAGACTATGTTCATATCACCTCAGGTCTTGGTGAAAGCGCACCGCGCAATATTGTCGTGCTGCCAGTTCTATTTGAAGGACAGGTGCGGGCGGTTATAGAACTGGCCTCACTTCAAGAGTTCAGCGACACACACTTGAATTTGCTCGACCAGTTGACCGAATCAATCGGTATCGTGCTCAATACAATTGAAGCTAACACGCGAACAGAAGATCTGCTGAAACAATCGCAGTCACTAGCCCATGAGCTACAAAATCAACAGCAAGAATTGACCGAGACAAACGTGCGGCTTGAGTCGCAAGCTCAGACGCTTAGGCAGTCAGAGTTGCTGCTTACCGAACAGCAAGAAGAGCTGCGTGAGACAAACCAACAGTTGCAAGAAAAAGCAGAACTATTGGCTATACAAAATAAAGAAGTTGAGCAAAATAACCGCGAAATCGAGACTGCCAGAATCACAGTTGAAGAGAAAGCCAAGCAGTTGGCACTAACTTCTAAGTATAAGTCTGAGTTTCTTGCCAATATGTCGCATGAATTGCGCACCCCTCTCAACAGCCTTTTGATTCTCTCAAGCTTGCTTGCTGAGAACGATGAAGGCAACCTTACTCCCGATCAAGTTGAATATGCAGAAACCGTCCATGCCGCTGGTTCTGAGTTATTGCTTCTCATCAATGACATTCTCGACCTCTCGAAAATTGAGTCAGGCAATATGACTCTTGATCTCGGTGAGGTCTTCCTTACCGATCTCAGAGACGATATGGAACGTGGCTTCAAGCACGTTGCTGAGAACAAAAATCTGAGCTTTAATATTGAGCTTGATCCCGCTCTTCCGCAGTGTCTATACACAGATGGTAAGCGCCTGAATCAAATTCTCAAGAACTTGCTCTCTAATGCCTTTAAGTTTACTGCAGCTGGTGGAGTTACCTTGACGGTGCGCTCGGTGCCCGGTTTAATTCCTGAAGTTGCCTTCTCTGTTACTGATACCGGTATTGGTATCAGTGAAGATAAGCAGCAGATCATCTTTGAGGCTTTCCAGCAGGCAGATGGTACAACTAGCCGTAAATACGGTGGAACGGGTCTCGGCCTAGCTATTAGCCGCGAAATTGCCACCTTACTTGGTGGCAATATTATCGTCAATAGCTCGCCCGGAAGTGGAAGTACTTTTACTTTCTTCATGTCAGCCAATAGCACGATAGCAAGCAATGACGAAATTGCCCGCGATGATTATGAAAGACGCAGAAAGACAGTGCTGGAGCGGCTTAGTAATAGGGCGCCAGTACAAACCGGACCAATAGAAGATGACCGCCACACGATTGGGCCTGGTGACAAAGTATTGCTTATTGTCGAAGATGATTTGCAATTCGCTAAACTGCTGCGTCAGTTGGCAACTGTGCAGCGGCTGAAGACGATCATCACTGCCAGTGGTGAAGAAGCCGTTTATTTGGCCGGTCAGTATAAGCCCTCAGCTATTACTCTCGACTTACACCTTGTCGATGGATGGGGCTGGACTGTGCTCGATCAACTCAAGCACAATCTCAGCACCAAGAACATTCCGGTCCACCTGATTTCTATTGACAATGAAGATAGAAAGGCCCTGCGACTCGGTGCACAGAGCTTTATTCAAAAGCCGGTGACCAAAGAAGCCCTAGAAAATGTACTTTCAAGTATCGCTAGTTCAAAAGATACCTCTGAGAAACATGTTTTGCTTGTTGATCCAAACCCTGTTCATCAGCGTGAATTAGCTGAGCAGCTTGGCAATGACTTGCATATTCATGCGGCTAGTTCTGCTGCTGAAGCTTTGGAAAAACTGGCCAAAGAGCCCATCGACTATGTAGTAACTGCTTTCGACCTACCAGATATGACTGGTTTTGCATTCATTAGAGAAACTCGTAATCTAAAAGCATTACCTATTGTGGTTCATAGCCCCGCCAAGCTTGATTCAGCTCAAGAACATGAACTTGCAGGCTTACATAGCCAGGATGCTTTAGAAGCTGTTCTGACGATCGATCAAGTTTGTCAGACACTGCTAAAAAACTTACGAATGGCAACCAAACCAAATGGTAACGGCACTTCAAGTTCTGCCTCCCTTCTGCAGTCTTCTAGTGGGCGAACAGCAGTTGTTAATGACACTTCGCTTGCTAATCGCACCATATTGATCGTCGACGACGATCCACGCAATATCATGGCCATGAAATACATGCTAGCCAAACAAAATCTTCGAATACTGCAGGCCGAAGATGGATACAAAGGCATCGAGATGCTTGAAGCAAACCCTGGAGTTGAATGTATTTTGATGGACATCATGATGCCAAATATGAATGGCTATCAGGCTATCCGTGAAATCAGAAAGAAGACTCAGTATGCCAAGCTGCCGATTATTGCTCTTACTGCCAAAGCTATGATTGGAGACCGAGAGAAATGTCTTGATGCTGGAGCGTCTGACTATATGGCTAAACCCGTTGACTATGATCGCTTACTTTCGCTCTTGCGAGTATGGCTCTTTAACTAGAAACTTTATTTCTAACAATGGAACCGAGTGAGGTGGATCTCCGTCACTAAATTCGAATCTTACCCACGGAGAGCGGAGCCATGAACATTGAAGAACTGAGGCCCGAGCAAGAAAGTAATCAGGACGTTTCGCTGAAAGTTGTCAGCGACAACGTTGTTTCACTGAATGCACCTGTTGACAATGTCGAGAGCCAGGAAATTCAAGCCATAGCTCAAGAGCCTCGTTGTCAGAACGGCGTTTGTACCTTGAATTGGAAACCACGTCGGGTTGCCTAGAGTTCTTTTCTCCATCATTAACGTGCGCAATTGCCTAGTTGACTAGCTGCGCACGTTTTTCATTGTGCTTCTCTCAAGCCCTGCATCGCCATTACTTGGTGTAATTTTCTTGGCGTAATCTGCTGGTCTGTGATAAATTAATGATCCGTTCAGTTAGCAACCGCAGCCGGACCGGCTCGTAGGTTCGGTACTACGTCGATTTCTGGTTTATATTTACAAGCAAGATTACAAGCAAGGACCGCGGAAATGAACACAGCTAAAGAGATTCACGTCCCAGAAAGCCCTTTAGTTCTCTTGGTCGAAGACAATTTGCTCAACCAGAAGGTAGCTGCAATTCTGCTGCAACGACTTGGTTTAACAGTGAAGATCGCCAACAATGGTCGTGAGGCTGTTGATGCTGTGGCTGAAGAGCGCTTCTCCTTAATATTGATGGACTGCCACATGCCAGAAATGGATGGTTTCGAAGCCGCCGTGGCAATTCGCAAACTTGAAGCTTTATCTGATTCATATACACCAATTATTGCTGTCACCGCTTTGGCAATGGGTGGTGACCGAGAACGCTGTATCGCCGCTGGAATGGACGATTACATCTCTAAACCAATTGACAAAGATTTGCTCAAGCTCAAAATCAATCATTGGTTGCGTACTGAAGTCGTCTACGAAAGCCATAAACTGCGCCGCAAATATTTGCGCCCAAATTCGACCATGACCCTAATAGATGGCAAGCCGATTGATTTGGAAGAACTTGAAGAGTTCTACGGCGCTGAACAGATGAATCAGATGATGACTATGTTCATTTCTGACACACAAGATATGTTGCAACGGATTCGTCCGCAAATGTTTGAACGTCATGCTCGTGGTATCGCCGGCCTAGCTCACGAAGTAAAGGCTTCATGCGCTTCTATCGGTGCTAAGCAATTGGCTCGTTTGTGCCTATATCTAGAGCAAGCGGTCGGTCAACAAGACTGGATCGAAGCTGAAGAGACCCTCAGCTCGTTAGAGCGCTCTTTCGAAGCCCTCAAGAATTATGTTGAGTCGCAGATTCAAGAAGAAAGTTCAGTTTCTCAGTAGATACCTCAATCTATATATAGTTCGAAACTTTAGCTGCAGAAGTCTTTATTGAACTTGGCTTAGGCTATTTGTTGCTCTATTGTCTATTTCGTTTGACCTTTAATCTTCGTTTTCGGGAACTTTCGCTTTCTGCGAGGGTTGCCTGAAAGCAGCTTATTTTAGGGCTGATTGGGTTGAAACCAGTCGCTGGGCAGCTGTTGCTGCCATCGTGAAAATGTTCCCGTTTAAAGCCTCAAAACAGTAAAGACTATGGTTACCCCCTAAGGGTGCCCCGTAAATATTGCATTTCTTTCTCTAGATTTGCAGTATTAGTAGTTTGACGGCTTTTTGTGAGCTGAGATCAAAATTGTTTGACTAGGGGTTTTCCCCGTTGTCTAGTGGGTGGCTGTCTGGCAGAATAGAAATATCGACGAATCGAATCGATGTTCAATTAAACGAAGAAAGAGCGGGGTGTGGGTTACGCACCTGGCCGAACAGTCGCGATTTTTCACTCAATTCTAGGAGATACTAACAATGAATTCGCTGTCTATCGTAAAGAAAGCTGCCCCTGCCCTCCGTGTTGTAGAGCCAGCCAAGAAATATGCAGATATGACAGATGCTGAACTTGTTATTGCAGTTCAAGCAAATGATCAACTGGCTATGGACCAACTCCTAACACGTCATGAGCGCACAGTGACCGCTATGTTCTACAGACTCGCTCCAGATTGGCGCGATAACAGTGACTTAGTGCAAGAAGCGATGATTCGCATGTGGAGATCGGTTGCTAAATTGAAGAACCCCTATGCCTTCAAGACCTGGTTGAACCAAATCGTTAACAACCTCTTCTATGATGAATTGCGCAAACGTCCACGTGATACTCAATTCGTTTCACTAGATGAAAGACTTACTTCCGATACCGGTTCTGACATGGGTACTCGTGAAATCGTTGCTACTGCTCCTCAACCAGAAGATAGATTGTTGACTAACGAGTTATCTGATGTGCTTGAAAAAGCAATGGCCAATATGTCACCACGTTTCCGCAAGGTTGCTATGCTGCGCGATATTGAAGGCTATTCATACGAACAAATCGCTCAAATCACTGATACCGAACTCGGTACCGTTAAGTCACGAATTGCTCGTGCCAGAATGAAAATGCAACGTACAATCAATACCTATTTGCAAGACGCTGCTTAAGGTTTAGCCGTCCAATACGGCACAAAAAGAATCGCCACTCCCCGGAGTGGCGATTTCTTTTTGTTTGAATTACTCTTTGTACTCGCGTTCTGCTTTTTTATTAGGCAGCCTGAATATGATCGGACACTAGGCTCAAGCGACGTTTTGCTTTTTCGTTGCTTGAACCAGAAGAAGAAGAAGAAGAAGAAGCGAGTGTATCTGCATCTATACTATCTGCCTTGAGAATGCTTTGACCATGGCTGCCAAACTCCTGAAACCACATCAACTCTTGCTTCAATTGTTTCTTCAGCTTTGAGGTCTCTACTTTCTTCTTGCTCTCAACATCAGACTTTTTGTTCATTGAGACTGGCGGCGATGCTGGAGCAAATAAGTGAGAGATATCTGGTTGCCGAATTAAAATGGCACTGTACTGCAATTGATGAGCAGGTTCGCTCTTGTGTAGGAAATCTGGTCTCATGAAAATTAGAGCAGCTATCTTGTTGGTGCCACTGGCGAGCTTTTGACCCAGCTCAACCATGTCGTTCTTGAACTCGCTAAATATTGAGGTCAAGCGAGCGGCAAATGGATTGCTATTTTTCTTGTCAATTAGAGCGTCTAGTCGCAGTGCTGTCGCTAGGGCCCGGTCGTATACTTCTTGATTGTTGCGTATATCTTCGGCTTCATTTGTTGACTTAATCATCGTTCCATACCTGCTGAACTATTTCGATTGCGCATCACAGACTAGTTGATTGACCGTATGTTTTTTAAATTGTTCCCACATAAAAATCCAAGAGGCCGCTGTGAGCGGCCTCTTGGAAAGTTGTCTTAATGTATTCAGTGCTCTAAATGCGCGGATATCCGGCGGGGAGTTTACACGGCATATCGTACAGACATCCAAGTGGTGGCATTGAAATTGGGATGTCGTTTTGAGATGTTTTTGGGTGGCTAAAATGATGGAGG
>JBBRMD010000046.1:0-46473 GCA_038231015.1 Candidatus Obscuribacterales bacterium | reverse complement strand
CGCTGGTACAGTGCGTGTTAACAACTTGGCCAACTTAGAAGCATTGCTGAACATCATCGCTAACGGTATGGAAATCCTCGGAATTGCCTGGGGCGGACCTACCATGATCATGGGCTTCATGCACATGGCTGCTGGTTCCCACGATGCTATGAAGAAAGTGTTGTTCGGAGCTGCCGGTGTAACAGGCGGACTTGCAACTCCTGGTTGCATCAACTGGCTCGTTGCATCAGCCCGCGATGCTGCTCTCTTCAACTAAGAGTTCAGGCCGAAGCTAAGCTAAGTTCAACGTCTAAAAGCATTAAAGAGAGGAGCTTGTCTCCTCTCTTTTTTCTTGGAATTTCATCTCCCTTTCTAAATAGTTAGGCAAAGGTATTGCGGACAACAAAATTTCCATTGACTTCCTTTCGCTGAAGGCTTACTGTGTATTCACTTCGACTTTCCGAAGTTTTTCTATCGCACTTACCAATTCCCCATATATTTAATTTTTTCGAGAGGTTCTCTACCATGTCTCTAAAATCCACTTGCGCTCAAATCAGCCTAGCTCTTGCTTTCGTGGCTATATCTGCTACTCCAGCCTTCGCCCAAGATGCCTTCGGTTCTGGTAATCAAACCGAACAAAATTCAATGGGAGCTACAGGCGAGCAACGTCAGACCAACTACACAACTGGCTCACAGACTCAACAACTAGGCAATGGTAGTTCACCTACATTGCAAGGTGCCACCAACGGTACAATCTCACCACAAGGCGCAGAAGCCACTGTTGTGCAAGGCGTGAATACCGCTGGTACAGTACGTGTTAACAACTTAGCCAACTTAGAAGCTTTGCTGAACATCATCGCTAACGGTATGGAAATTCTCGGAATTGCCTGGGGCGGACCTACGATGATCATGGGCTTCATGCACATGGCTGCTGGCTCACAAGACGCTATGAAGAAAGTATTGTTTGGAGCTGCTGGTGTCACCGGTGGTTTAGCTACACCAGGCTGCATCAACTGGCTAGTCGCATCGGCCCGTGATGCTGCTTTGTTTAACTAAACTCTTCTTCGTCTTCGTCACTTGCGGAACAACTAATTAAACGATTGAAACGAGAGGCAACTCTCGTTTCTTCTGTTTGTGGCCTAAATAACTGCATATTGGTGGCATCTAAAATTCTTGTTTTCAGGAGTTCCTTTGATTTAGTATAAAATCGCTGCAAAAGTGTATTGCGCACAACAAAACAGCGCTTGACTTCGGGCTTGCCAACGCTTATTCTGTACTCGACTCAACTTTCTGAGTTCGCCGCTGACCACCTTACTAAAATCATTAATCAACTTTCTGGAGAACTTCACTATGTCTCTTAAATCAACTATCGCCCAATTGAGCCTAGCTGTTGCTTTCGTAGCCGTCTCAGCCGCTCCTGCCCTAGCCCAAGATGCCTTCGGTTCTGGCAATCAGACTGAACAGAATTCACTAGGTGCCACAGGCGAACAGCGTCAGACCAACTACACAACTGGCTCACAGACTCAACAACTAGGCAATGGTAGCTCACCAACATTGCAAGGTGCCACCAACGGTACAATTTCGCCCCAAGGCGCTGAAGCCACTGTGGTACAAGGTGTGAACACCGCTGGTACAGTGCGTGTTAACAACTTGGCCAACTTAGAAGCATTGCTGAACATCATCGCTAACGGTATGGAAATCCTCGGAATTGCCTGGGGCGGACCTACAATGATCATGGGCTTCATGCACATGGCTGCTGGTTCCCATGATGCTATGAAGAAAGTGTTGTTCGGAGCTGCCGGTGTAACAGGCGGACTTGCAACTCCTGGTTGCATCAACTGGCTCGTTGCATCAGCCCGCGATGCTGCTCTCTTCAACTAAAAATTCAGCTAACAGTTTTTCCCCGCCAACGCCAGCCAGAGACCTCCCGCAAGGGGGGTTTTTGGTTTATAAGCTATTATTGAGAGCTACCAAATAGTATTGCTAGTGGCATTCTGTAATTAGATTTTCACTGACAGCACTTTACCGAAAGCTCTTTACCGAAAGTACTTTACCCGAAGCATTTTACCGGCAGCATTTTATAGGCACAAATGAATAGTCCGATCGAAGATTCAGAAGATAGATTTTCTCGCTATACAGGCCAACTTTCAGTAAGTGGCTTCAGCAAGCAGCATCAGCAAAAACTTTTTCAGTCTAAGGTTTTGCTCTTGGGTAGTGGTTCGCTGGTGCGAGCTGCAACCAACGGTTTAATAGCATCTGGTCTTGGTTCGATCAAAATTATTGATACTCACTTAGCCGGCTTAAATAGTTTGCGCACCCAAATCGACACTACAAGCGATTGTCAAATCAGCTTCCAGTTAGTTGAGTCGCTAGCAGCCTGTGATCTTGAAAGCCCAGTCGGTGAGAATGATTTGGTAATTGAAGTCTTGCCAGATTGGCAAGACAAGCTCAACCTCTCTGATCTCTGTATGGCTAGTCGCAAACCTCTTTTGCACTGTGGCGGCACTGGAATGCGCTTTCAATTATTTTGTATGCTGCCGGGTAAGTCTTGCTGTCTGCGCTGCTTGCTTGCCACTCTTGGTCTTGAAGATTCGATTGGCAGTCGCGCTACTGAAGGAGTGTTAGAGAGCTTCTCTGGAATAATTGGTAATTCACTGGCTTTAGGAGCGGTGAAAATTCTTAGTGCATTTGGTGCCAGTCAAAGTAATGAGTTGATCAAAATAGATGGCCTGAGCGGTGAGCTAGACGTCTTGCGCGGCTTTGATCCGGTCAGTGACTGCCCTGACTGCGGAGTGGTTCGTGGCAAGTTGCTGTGATGTTAATGCCTACTCCATTTCGTCAGGCTCTTTATCCGGGACGCTTGCTTGCTTCAGTGCCGTAATAATTGTCAGCGATTTTGCTTGATAGCGATTTTTGAGCAGGGTCGCCAATACATCCCATTGTCTAGCCGTTTCGCGCAGTGCTAGTTCACGGGCAACTTTGTAATATGTGGCCTGACCAATTTTTTCTTGGCCTTCGCCTGAATTATTTTTTTTGATCTCGGCAGCTGTCAGAGTGTTGTCGAATTGCATGAGTGCCGGTACTTTTGACCATTCGATGAGATCAATTGAGTAAGGGTCGAGGCGATTTCCACCTGGTTTATTGTTGCGCTTAGCGACTTCGTACTCAACATAGTTAGAATTGCTGTAAAAATCTTGCACTGCTCTGAGCATGATGCCAAAATGCTTCAGCGTGCGGTAGCGAGCTGCCGGGCTACTATCAGCTTCAAAAGCCGCGTTCAAAATTTTCTTGTGTTCACGTTCAATGTAAGCCAAACTTCGCTTGAACGAGGTTTTGTTGAAGAGCATATCAGCGTCTTCAGCTTGGTCGCAGCTTTGAATCACGAGTTTGAGGCCAGAGGGGCTGATTGTGGAGGCCAAGGCCTCGTTAATAATATTGCCATGGAGCGATTGCTCAGGGTGGTCTTTTTCTTTAAGATCGAATGCCTGACTACTGTTAGTTGCAGTGGCCATAAGGCCTAGCAAGATTGCGAAGGCAAAGAGCGCGCGCTCAGCTGATATATGCATCGTATAGATCGAGCCTGTTTTACTCACTTCCTCTAGTACTATAGCTCGATTTAATCACTACAGCTGGCAAAGCCAAGGTAGTACAATCAGATTTACTGCATAACTAGAGAGAAACGGCATGACTGAAATATGTGAGCAAGTTGCAAGCTTAAGTCAGAGATCGCTGAGCGACCTGACCTTTATTGCTTTTGACGTTGAGACCACAGGGCTTTCTGCCATCGCCTGCAAATTGGTTGAACTTTCGGGCGTTAAGTTCAAGCTCGGCGAAGCCAATAAATCTGCTGCGATAGAAACCTTTTCTGAGTTGATTAACCCAGGTGAACCGATACCGCCTGAAGTCTCAGCCTTGCATGGCATCACTGATGCTATGGTTGCCAATTCACCGACTATCGATATGGTTCTGCCCAAGTTCCACCAATGGTGTGGCAGCGCTAGCGACACTGTTTTGATTGCTCACAATGCTTCCTTCGATGTGGAGTTTCTTAAGGTAAATGCCCAACGCCTTCGTTTAGAACTTCCTGCACATGCAGTAATTGACACACTTTCGCTGGCTCAGTGCTTGGTGCAAGATTGCCTCAACCACAAATTAAAAACACTCAGTGAGTACTTTGGCTTTGCCGGCTCGAACTACCACCGAGCCTTAGACGACAGCATGTATGTGCAAAAGCTTTTTGAGAAACTGCTCGAAGTCGGCACAATTGCCACCTATATGCAGCTAGAGCAAAGTAACTGCACCATGAGCTTTACACAAGCGCAGCGCTATGCGCCGGTCGTTTTGTCGGCGCAGACTCAAGGGCACTTCGATCTTATTGCTGCTGCTATCGAACGAAAGAGCGAACTTAAACTTACTTACAGCAGTGAGTTTAAGAGCACTCGTGTCATTCTTCCACTGGCCTTAATTGAAACGAGAGGCAGTGTCTATCTAACTGCCATGTGTCGCAAGACCAATGCCGAGCGAACCTTCCGTCTAGATCGAGTTGTTGAAGTGACAAATCATGGAGCAAGAATTCATGGTGCTTAAGCCGTTTCAGGCTCTGACAAATAAAAGTTTGATCGCTACTTTAACTATGATGCTACTGACGGCTTCAACTTCTTTGAGTTGCGAAGCTGCCCCGTTTTTCCTTAAGCGCAAGCCGTATAAAGATGCCAAAGTGCTTGAAGCTGAAACTGAAAAAGAAGAAGCTAAGGCTGCTCTCGATGAAGTTTTTGAGCCAGTTAAAGAAGACCGTAACAAGCAGATAGAGAGGCATTCTCGTTTAGGCGATATGTTCTTTGGCCGACGCGATTTTACTAACTCTCTGATTGAGTTTGAAGATGTGCTCAAGCTTGATGCCAACAATTTTAAGGCTCACTATATGTTGGGCAAAGTCTTGATGAGTATGGCTGACTATGAAGAAGCACTCAAAGAGTTTGATAAAGTGCTGATCATTCGTGCCACCACTGCTGATGGCCATTTTATGAAAGCAGAAGCTCTTAGAATGTTACAGCGGAACGATGAAGCTAAAAGTGAGTATACCCGCGCCCTGAAAATTGATAGTGGCAATGCTCTAGCCCATGCCTATTTGGGCGAATGCTATCGCATGCAAAGCCATTTTCGCGATGCCATTGCTGAGTGCAAACTTTCAGCAAAGCTCAACAAAGAGTTGGTGATACCCCATTTGATTTTGGCCCAATGTTATACCTCTGCCCGTATGCCTGTGCAGTCTGATGACGAATACAAAAAGGCTATTGCTCTTAATCCTAAAGATGCTATCGTTCACGCTCGCTATGGTTTAGCTTTGGGCAAGTTGAAAAAATGGCCAGAGGCTTTGGCTCAGTTTGTTACCGCGACAGAACTTGACCCCAATTATTCAGAAGGTCATGTTGGCTATGCTTGGGCTTTAGCAAATACCAATAAAGCTGGTGAGGCTTTGAAAGAAGCCCGGCTAGCTGTTAGCTTGGCGCCAAACGATCCAGATACCCACTCTAATTTGGCCTGGGTCTACGCTAAAAATGGCGACCGTCATTCAGCCTTAATTGAGTATCGCTTAGCTCTGCAGATTGATCCTAAAAACGGTCAGTTGCACAAAGCTTTAGCACTTGAGTTGAAAGATGCCGGAGATACTACCAGTGCCATTGCTGAGCTAATGACAGCCAAACACATGTTGCCAAATGACTACGACATTAGTCTGGCCTTGCAGTCTCTGCTGCCGAAGAGCAAAACAAATTTAGAGTAATTTCTATTTTCTCGGTTTTCTATTTTTTGCTACTGCCGGGCTTAATTGGTTGGCTGCCTGCTTGGCACATGGGGCAAGCATCCGCTTCGTAGGTTTTTAAATTGAGTTCTTCTAAAGAGAAGAACGGTTGATCGAATTTGGCAGCCCCGCCGCTGCGATCGATAATTGTTCCTACAGCCAAGGTTTTGGCTCCCATGGCTGTTAGCAGGTCAACTACTCTTTTAGCTGAGCCACCTGTGGTGGTGACATCTTCTACTACGATAACTTCTTCGCCTTGAGCTAGTTCGATGCCACGACGAATGACAAAGTCTTTTCCATTTTCGGCACGTTCGGCAAATATAGCGCGTACTTGGTCAGCTGAATCGTGATGTTCTTTGGTGGTTGGCGACTCGTTGGCACTCAAAATTTCATTGAAAGAGAGAGCCATAAATACTTCTAAATGGACGGCTCCTAGGGCTGGTCCGATCACTGCTTTGGGCTTAATTCCAGCTGCTAGCATCTTGGTCGCTAGAGCCCGGGCTAAGTGCATGCCGTGTACTGGGTATTGCAGAATTCGTTGGCATTGCATGTATTGGTCGCTATGAAGGCCACTTGAAAGCAAGAAGTGGCCAGTCTGCCAAGCATCTACAGATTTAAAGAGGGCTTCAACCGAGGTCGCTAAATGGGCATTGTCAGTGCTTTGTGCTGGGCCTGCGTTCATTTTTTAGCCTCTCTTATTCAAATGTACTTTTAGGTTATTGCCATAGGGCCACGTTATTTTAGCGAATAATTGCACGGTCCGGTTAGCAATCGGGCGCTTCTGGGTCTATCTGCGCTAAAATGCCCTTAAATATTTAGAGGCATCATGAAACCACTAATAGGCATCAATTTAGACATCAAGGCTGGCCCTCCTGAAGAAGCCGCCATTCAGACCACTTACACCGACGCCATCCTGAAAAGCGGCGGTATTCCGATTTTGCTCCCGCCCATGCCACGCGAAGACTTGCGCGAAGTTTTGCGTCGTCTTGATGGCTTGATGTTAATCGGCGGGGCTGATTATTGCCCTAGTCTTTACGACGAAGTGACCGACCCCTCTTGCGAGTTGACGCCAGCCAAGCGCCAAGAGTTCGATCTTGCTCTTGCCAGTGAGGCCCTCAGCGATGAAGAGATGCCAATACTTGGTATCTGTCTCGGCTTGCAGCTTATCAATCTCAATCAAGGTGGCACCTTAGTTCAAGATATCAAATCGCATTTGCCCGAATCGCCAGTTGAGCATTCTAGTAAGAATGGTTGGAAAGTTGGTTTTAACCATCATGATGTGATTATCACCGAAGATGGCATTCTCAAAGGTCTTTTCTCCGCTAAGCAGTTTGCGGTGCCGACTTCTCATCACCAAAGTGTTCGCAAAGTTGGTAGTCAGCTGAAAGTGGTGGCAACTGCTGAAGACGGAGTGATTGAAGCTCTAGAAATGCCAGGCCGCGACTTCGTTGTGGGAGTTCAGTGGCATCCTGAGAGAGACTATGAAACTAATAGACCGCTGTTTGAGAAATTGATAACCGCATCTCAGGGGAGGCGAGCGAACCGTTGATGGCAGGCCGAAAAATATTAGTGACTGGTGGCGCCGGCTTTATCGGGTCAAACTTGATCGATAGCCTTCTGGCGCAAGGCGACACGGTTGTAGTGATCGATAACTTTAACGACTTCTATGAGCCGTCTGTGAAAAGACGCAATGCCGCTGAGCATTCACCGCACCCGGCCTATACTTTGGTTGAAGGTGACATTCGCGATGATGCTGCTCTTGATAAAGTTTTTCAACATGGGCCTTTTGACGTAGTGGTACATTTGGCTGCCATGGCTGGTGTGAGACCATCGCTTTTACAGCCAGCGCATTACATGGACGTCAATGTGGTGGGAACTCAAAAGATTCTCGATCGCATAATTCCCCATGCTGATAAAACTAGATTGGTCTTCGGCTCTTCTAGTTCTGTGTATGGTGGCCGTTCTGGCGAATCTTTTAAAGAGAGTGATCGCGTTGATCAACCGCTTTCTCCATACGCTGCCACTAAAGCATCTAACGAATTGCAGTGTTATGCCGCTCACCATACAACTGGGCTTAATGTTGTCTGTTTGCGCTTCTTCACTGTGTTTGGGCCAAGACAAAGACCCGATTTAGCTATTCACAAATTCTGTCATTTGATTGATGCAGGAAAGACTATTGAGTTATTTGGTGATGGCACCACTCGCCGCGATTACACATTCGTGCTTGATATAGTGGCCGGTATCGAATCGGCCATGACTTACTCCCTGCCTGGATTTGACGTCATAAATCTAGGACGTTCTGAACCTGTAGTTTTGTTCGATATGGTCAAATCACTAGAAAAACACTTGGGCAAAAGCGCTAACATCGTGCATAAACCGATGCAGATAGGTGATGTTCCTTATACCTATGCCAGTATTGAACATGCGCGGGAGGTCTTGGGATACAGTCCGAAGACTAGTTTTGATGAAGGTGTTAGACGTTTTGTTGAATGGTATGTCAGTAGTCGAGCGGCAGTTTAGTTCCTCTTGGCTGCTTGCTTAAGCAGAACTTAGTTTGAACTTTTGTTGTCTTGTCTGACCCGATGTTGATATTTGCTTGACACGCTCAGTCATCGATTCGGATAATCTATATTCAGATCTCTGCTTTTGCAGGGCAAGTCTATGGCACGGTAGCTCAGTTGGTTAGAGCGGGCGACTCATAATCGCCAGGTCGAGGGTTCGAGCCCCCCCCGTGCTAAATTTTCAAGATGCTCAGAGCTTCTGAGGCTATCAAAGCAAGTGACTGCAGCTTAGACCTATTGGTTAGGCTTGCGGAACTTTTCAACGTCGCCGAACTTGAAGAACTCGTTATTGCCATGGTCGGCTGTAATGATTGTGGCTTCTTGCACTACCCTTGGCCGTTGCGAGCCTTTTGGAAAGCGCAAGATTGTCGTGCCATCGAGCGCGTAGATAGCGTCTAGCAGGGCATTGTCGAACTCGGAATTTCCTGAAGAGGCAATGATTCGGGCTTTCACCACTCGTCTTTGATCAGATATGCGCACATAGAAGCTGGCCTTTTGACCAAGAGGAATGCGCGGTGTCAGTACTGTCACTCCTCGGCGTTCATCGAAGTGTGGCAACATGTTCTCGGGGTTATTAATTAGCTCTTGTACGCCGCCTTGAATTGAGCGCAAGAGGCGGTTGCGCCAGCGGTCCCATTCGACGGCCATTTCTTGGTCTTGAGAATCGGCGTCGTGAGACTGCAATTCAAATTCGTTATTACTGAGGGTCGCTTTTAGGGGGCCATTGCCGTCTAGTGTGGCTTTCTGACTCTTCATCGGAGCGTCGCCGTCGTCTTGGGCCTGGCCTGAAAGACCATGGCCGCTATCATCGGCGTTGCCTTTAAGAGAATTGTCTATGGCGTCAGCTGCCAAAGGTTTGCGCTTTTTCAGAACAGGGGCCGACATGGGCACGATAGGGGTAAGGTTCGCCGGAGCTTCTGTGGCACCCAGCTCTTGTACACCGCCTTGTAAGGGGTCAGCTTGTGTCGGGAGCGTAGTGCTAGAAATTGCCGTTAGGCTCAAAGTGAGGGCTGCGAGTATCGCTCTTGGGCTAATGCAAGAGGTAAGTCGCGAGCTAAATAATTTTGGTCTGGCGATGATCGTTGGCATTGTGCAAAAACCGATGCTCTGGGAGTTCTAAAAACGCTGCTAACATAGCTTAGTCGATAAATATGACCGCTATGTTCCCAATCTAGATTCTTTAGTTATCCATTATTGTCCCATGCACCGCTTTGAAGACCTAGTAGGTTCAAATTTAATTTCCCTTTTGGGGGAAGAGTCCGGCGAGCAAAGGCTTTTAGTTGCTCTCTCTGGCGGCGCCGATTCGGTTGCTTTGCTGCGAGCGCTGACAACTATTGCTTCTATTAATAATGGCGCTTCTGCTGATACTGAAAAGCAGTATAAAATATTTGCTTGTCACGTCAATCACGGCCTGCGTGGCCAAGATGCCATTGATGATCAGACCTTCTGTGAAAAGCTTTGTCTTGATTTGAAGGTTCCACTGCAAGTCATAAATCTCGATTTGGCAGCTGCGAAAAGTGCTAATAAATTCACCGATAACTCCACCGAGAGACCGTCTAGCGAATACTCTGAAGAAGCACTTCGGGGCCTGCGCTATCAAGCTTTAGCGAGTGTGGCGCAGAAACTTTCGATATCGCATGTGGTGACTGCACACACCCTCAGCGATCAAGTTGAGACCATGCTCTTTCGCATGTGTCGTGGCACTTCTTTGCGCGGTTTGAGCGGTATCAGAGGTGTGCGCATCTTGGCGCCAGGTCTTTATCTAGTGCGACCGATGCTGGCCGCGGCACGCTCTGAAATTGAGTCTTATCTCGCTGCTATAAGTCAGTCTTGGTGCAACGATAAAAGTAATGCACAAAGTAAATATAGCCGCAATTTTCTTCGCAACCAAATTGTTCCTCAACTAACAGAACGCTTTCCTGCTCTAGCTCAGAGTTTTGAGCATTTGCGACAAAACTTAGAGCAAGAAAATCAATTGCTTGAAATGCTTGCCAGTCAACAGTTAGAAAATGTGCGTTTGATTGGCCGCCAAAACTCTTTGTCACTCTCGCTCTGGCAACAATTGCACCCGGCTCTGCAGGGGCGCGTGCTCGTAATGATGATGCGTGAGAGCGGTGTCGAAGCTTCCTTTGAGCGATTGCGACGGGTAGAGCGCTTGGCCGAGTTAAACAGCAGCAAGAAGCGCTACTCTCTTGGCGGCGGTGTCGAGGTTGTGCTTGAAGGTGATTGCCTGACCTTCGCCCAGCAAATCAGCAAAAGCATCGAGAGCGCGGAAGGCGAGTTAGCAGACTGCCGCAGACGCATGTTGCCAATTAGCGTGCATTTGCCCGGGCCTGGCAAATCAAGCCGTTTGACCTTGATACCTTGGCTTAAAAAGGCTTTGCTAGTAGAAAAGCTTGAACGCTCAGAAAAAGCGGCGATCTCGGCCTTTCCCCATCGGCAAGCTCATCATTGTTTGGTGAGTCTTGGTGGGATGGTGGGCCCGTTGTCATTTCGCTTGCGCCAAGAAGGCGACCGTATCCAACCCCTAGGAATGGAGCAGAGCGTGCGTTTGAAGCAATATTTGCATGCAAGTAGTAAGGGCGACGGCCGACAGCACCTGCTTATGCCTCTAGATGAGCGCCTAGCTCAGCGCTTGACGCCGGTCTTAGCCGATGAGCAAGAGGTGCTCTGGGTGCCTGGTTACGGCCTTTCGGCGAAAGTTCGGGTGACTCAGGGGCCTATCTATATGCTTTCTCTTATAGATCTAGCCGACGATTCTGACGAAAATCACTCTACTTTCTGCTAGCGCCTAAGCGCTTAAAGTTAGGCCTAACATTTTCAAATAGGTTAACAAAACTTGGCTTTTAATTATTTCGCTATAACTTTTTCTTGAATGCGCCCCTGTCATGCTCTTGGCCATTAAAGCCGGGGATGTGGAAAGACTTTCTCTCTTTTACCTGGCCCCACAGTTGAGAAATCGAATACTAACTGCGGCGGAATGCTGGGTAGTTGCTAATATGAATTTGTAGCTAAACGGTTAATACTTTCAGTATTTTTTTGCGAATCCCCACAGGATGGGGCTTGCAGCGGTTAGCAAAGAAGGATCGTGTTATAATTTGTTGATTGACATTCTGGAGCATTGCAATTAAATGAAGAAGTACGGAACAACCTGGGCCGTGTTCTTTCTACTACTAGTGTTGGTGGTGTTCACCGTTTCTCTCGCGAGCATGGGGAGAAAGGAAGACCCACTTACATTTTCGCAGTTGACGAATCTGATTAAGGAAGGCAAAGCGAACGAGATTCGCAAAATCACATTTACTAACGGTGAAAATATCATCGCTGTAAAATTAGCTAACTCTGCTGCTGATCGTGAGAAATCGGTGATTGTGCCGGCCGAAGCTAAAGAAGATTTGCTGCGTGAGTTGACTAAGAACAACATTCCGTTTGAGGCCAAAGAACCTGACAAATCTGGTTTGTGGATGGGCATGCTTAGCTCATTCTTCTTGCCAATTCTTGTTCTTGTTGGTTTGCTATTCATGTTCCGCAGCGCTCAATCTGGTGGCAACCAAGCGATGAGCTTCGGTCGCAGCCGGGCTAAGCTTATGGTCGACAACAAAGTAAAGGTCAGCTTCTCTGACGTTGCTGGTATTGACGAAGCAAAACAGGAACTGCAAGAAATTGTAGATTTCCTCAAGAACCCTGATAAATTCCAAGCTCTTGGTGCAAGAATTCCACGTGGTGTGCTTTTAGTTGGCGCTCCTGGTACTGGTAAAACATTGCTCGCTAAAGCAGTTGCTGGTGAAGCCGGTGTGCCGTTCTTCAGTATCTCTGGTTCTGACTTCGTTGAAATGTTTGTCGGTGTGGGTGCTTCCCGAGTTCGTGATTTGTTTGATCAAGCTAAGAAGCACGCACCATGTATCGTCTTCGTCGATGAAATTGACGCTGTCGGTCGCCAGCGTGGCGCCGGTCTAGGTGGCGGTCATGATGAGCGCGAACAGACCCTCAACCAACTTCTGGTTGAAATGGATGGTTTTGAAGGCACCACCGGCATCATCGTTGTTGCAGCTACTAACCGCCCTGACATTCTTGACTCAGCCTTGCTTCGTCCAGGTAGATTCGATCGTCAAGTTGGTATCGATCGTCCAGATGTAGCTGGTCGCGAACAGATTCTTACCGTTCACGGTCGCGGCAAACCACTGGCTAAAGACGTTGATTTGAAAATATTGGCCAAGCGTACGCCTGGTTTTACTGGAGCCGACTTGAGCAATTTGATCAACGAGGGTGCTCTTTTAGCCGCTCGTGGTGATAAGCGCGAAATTGACATGTCTGACCTCGATCAAGCAATTGATAAAGTCAACATGGGCCCAGAGAAGAAAACCCGCATCATCTCTCCTAAAGAGAAAGAGAACACCGCTTATCACGAAGTCGGTCACGCTCTGATGTTCACCCTTCTTCCACATGCAAATCCATTGCACAAAGTGACGATCATCCCTCGTGGTTTCGCATTAGGCGTCACTATGTCGTATCCAGATGAAGACGTTCTTTCACACAGCAGAACTCAATTGATCGATCAGATCGGAGCTTTGTTGGGTGGTCGAGTCGCTGAAGAGATTGTCTTTGGTGAAGTCACTACTGGGGCTATGAACGACCTTGAGAGAAGCACAGGCTTAGCTCGTCGCATGATCACTGAATGGGGCATGAGCCAAAGGCTTGGTCCAATGACATTCGGTAGACGCAATGATCAACCTTTCATGGGTCGCGACTTTGGTCATGAGAGAGACTATGGCGAGAATATCGCTACAGTTATTGATGAAGAAGTCTCAGACATGATCGCAACTCAGTACACTCGAGTGAAAGAGATACTGGTGAAACACCGTCCGCACATGGATGCCATCGTCAAGATTCTGCTTGAAAAAGAGACACTAGACAAAGCTGAAGTGGATGCCATTGTTGAAGAAATCAACAGAAAGCTGGCTAATGGTGAGAATCCGGTGATGGATGATAAGACTGATTTGACTCCACCGCAAATTCCACCGTCAGCGACCGGCGATGAACCAGGCGTGATCATCACAGCTCCTGGTGATGAGCCTGATGTTAGAGAAGAGCCAAAGCCTGATTTCAAGCCGAAGTTCGCTTAAGCTCTAGTTTCTAGACGAATTGAACAATAGAAAGACCGCCCCTTAAGGGCGGTTTTTTTATGCGATTTTCGGTACGACTTATGGTGCAAAATCAACTATTAGTGACTTCCTGAGCAGTTCTTATACTCTTAAATATTAGGCCAAGCTTAAGAGTTCTTGAGTTCACAGTATTACTTAATGGTTCGTGATAAATTTGATGCTAAGCAAAAGCGGCCCTTGGTCGCCTGGCATCCATACATCCATTTATCTGGGAGGGTCTGCTGTGGCCGTCGTTGAAAAAGAACTACTTTGCAAGAATTTCCTGTCCAAAACTCAAAAGCTTCTTATTGATGGTAAATGGGTTGATGCCAAGTCTGGTAAAACCTTTGAAACTATCAATCCAGCTACTGAAGAAGTGCTCTGCCGCGTGGCTGAGGGCTCCAAAGAAGACGTCGACTTGGCTGTAAAAGCTGCTCGTCGCGCTTTCGAATCTGGTCCATGGCGCTCAATGAGCACTAATCAGCGCGCTAAGCTTTTGCTTAATTTGGCTGATTTGATTGAAAAGAACGCAGATGAATTGGCTCAACTTGAGACTCTTGATAATGGTAAGCCCATCAAAGAATCACGTTATGTCGATGTGCCGCAAACAGTTGAGACCTTCCGCTATTACGCTGGTTGGGCCACCAAGCTCGAAGGCGAGACTATCAACGCTAACAACAACTTCTTCACTTACACCTTGCGCGAACCAATCGGTGTAGTCGGTCAAATCATTCCATGGAACTTCCCCATGTTGATGATGGCCTGGAAATTTGGCCCAGCTCTTGCCTGTGGTAACACCGTTATCCTTAAGCCAGCTGAGCAAACTCCACTAACAGCATTGCGCATTGGCGAACTAGCTATCGAAGCTGGTTTCCCTGATGGCGTAATTAACATCATCACAGGCTTTGGCGGCGATGGTGCTGGTGAGGCTATTTCTCGCCACATGGACATCGACAAAGTCGCCTTCACTGGCGAAGACAAAACTGGTAAGTTGATTCTTCAAGCTTCAACCGGCAACCTCAAGCGTGTATCGCTAGAGCTAGGTGGCAAAGCTCCTAACATCGTCTTTGCTGACGCTGATATCGATGCTGCTGTCAAAGGCGCCATCACTGGTATCTTCTTCAACCAAGGTCAAGTTTGCTGCGCTGGTTCAAGACTGTTCCTTGAATCAAGCATTCATGATGAGTTCATGACCAAGCTCAAAGAGCGCGTCGCTAAGATGCGTCAAGGTGATGGTTCTGATGAGAAGACTCATATTGGTCCTCAAGTAAGCAAAGAGCAACAAGAGCGCGTTCTTAAGTACATCGAAATCGCTAAGGGCGAAGGCGCCACAGTTGCATGCGGCGGTCAAGCTCCCTCTGAGCAGAAGAAAGGTTTCTTCGTTCAACCAACAGTGTTGACTGGCGTTAACAACAACATGAGAATTGCCCAAGAAGAAGTGTTCGGTCCAGTATTGGCCGTCATTCCTTTCACCAAAATGGAAGAAGTTGCTGAGCAAGCCAATGCCACCACATTTGGTTTGTCTGGTGCTGTCTGGACGCGTGATATCAAGAAAGCCCACAAATTTGCTTCGCTAATCAAAGCTGGCACCATCTGGGTGAACTGCTATAACGTCTTTGATCCAGCTGTTCCATTCGGCGGTTACAAGCAGAGTGGTTATGGTCGCGAACTCGGTAAACATTCAATCGAGCTCTACACCAATATCAAATCGGTTTGGGTAAACATGATGGATTAATGCTCCTCTGGAGCATCGAGAAAGGCCGGTGCATAACCGGCCTTTCTCTTGTCTAAATAAGGAAAGTTTTGGAGGGTTCATGAAAGTATTTCTTACCGGCGCCAGTGGTTATGTCGGCTCACGCATCGGCAGACTGCTAACAAATGCTGGTCATTCAGTGAACGGCTTGGCACGCAATGACATTGCCGCCCAAAAACTGCTTAAGGCTGGCATTGAACCTGTATCAGGCAATCTCAATGAGCCTGAGCGTTTGGCCCGTTTGGCAAGCAGTGCCGATGCCATTATTCACACAGCTTTCATTCATAATTTTGGTCAATATTCTGGTTCAATTGAAACTGAATGCAACCTCATGCATGCCTTCGGCAATGCTCTAGCTGGCAGCAACAAGCCACTTCTAGTCACTTCAGCGACCGGTGTGGTTGGTGATACTGGTGAGAGTATCGCTACTGAAGAAACCGTGCCTGAATTGAGCCATCCTCTTTCTATGCGTTATAGAGCAGAGCAAGCTGCTCTCGCTACTGCCCAAAATGGTATCAAAACTATAGTATTGCGTTTGCCTATTCTTGTTTATGGACATGCCGGCAGCACATTTATTCCGATGATGATGGAAAGTGGACAGAAGCGCAGAATGGCTGCGTACATTGAGTCTGGTGAGAATGCCTTGTGTGCAGCTCACGTTGACGATGTGGTGGCAGGCTATATGCTCGCTCTTGAAAAAGGCGAAGCTGGCGATATCTTCCAACTCAGCGCTGAATCTGAGATACCGGTTAAAACCATTGCTGAGGCGGTTGGTAGAACTTTGAAAGTACCAGCACAAAGTATTTCTGCTGGCGATGCTAATGAAGTGTTCGGCGATGTCGTCTCGATGTTCTTTGCTATGAACAACCGTGCTTCTGGTGAAAAAGCCATGCAAAAACTTGGCTGGACCCCACAAGAAGGTCGCACATTGTTGACTGATATCGAGCAAGGTTCTTATGCTACAGCTTTTGCTCTCAGTGGTCGCTAACTAGTAAATATCTAACTCGTAGTGCTTTGTTCTAAGAGTTCGTGCTTTCCTTTTTGCTCATTATCTAGCGCTTCATCTTGATCTTGAGGGGTAGATTCTTGGCTGGGCACGATCGTTATTTTGATGTCGCTTACTCCCAGCCATCGTGCCACTAATCGGCTCAATGTTTTGGGATCGATTGGCTTGCTCAAATAGTCGTCCATGCCGCGATCGAGGCATTCTTCGCGGCTACCGCTAATGGCGTTAGCTGTCACCGCGATTACTGGCACATTGAGGCCGCGCCTTTGTTGAATCTCTTTGATAATTTTGCAGGCTTCATATCCATCTAAACCGGGCATTTGGCAGTCGAGAAAGACCATATCGAATTGCTTTTGTTTAAAGGTGCTGACTGCTTCAATGCCATCTGAGGCGATATCAACAATGAAGCCTAGGTCTTGCAAAAAGAGCATGGCTACTTGTTGGTTGATTTTGTTGTCGTCTGCTACCAGTGCTCGGCGAATGATGCCCGAATTTAATTTGGCCTCGGCAAGCGGTTCGGTTGCGCCGCCACTGATTTCATTTTTCGGCTGCAGCGAATCGGTCTTGATGGTCTCGACATTCATAGTTTGAGTAAGTGGCTTGCGCTCTTTGGGCTGCCAACCAGTGAGGTTGTCTAAGCAACTTGCTACTTGTTTGCGACGCAAGGGTATAGCTAGATGCGATGTGCGCGGCGCTACTAGAGTACTGCGAGCTTGACCTAATGATTCGTTAGTACCAATCTCAATAACGCTCAGCAGGCCAAATACTTTTGAGCGTTTGAAGGCCTCAAGAAACTGTTCGCTCTGTTTCTTATATCGAATGGTATCAAGCACAATTGCCTGAATTTTCTTGGGTGACTGTCTAGCCGATTCTATTGCGCGTATTGCCTGGTCGTAGTCGTCCACTGTCTGGGCAGCGATTCCGAGAGCTGCAAGATGTGCGCAAATAGCAGATTGTCCTTGATGCTGCGGTTCGAGAGTAAGCAATTTGATGTTGCCATAGCTACTCTCCCACGCTTTGGCTGTCCAGTCGTTGCTTTCAGAGATGCATGAAAGTGGCAGGGCAAAACTGAACGTCGAACCAACATTTTCTTCACTCTCAACCATTAAAGAGCCGCCCATTAGCCCTACCAGGTGTTTAGATATACTGAGGCCTAGACCTGTTCCTCCGCTATTGCGGAAGGCATTAACTTCTTCTTGCATGAAGGGTTCAAACAGGCGACTTTGAAATGGTTTTGATATGCCAATACCGCTATCAATAACAGAAAAAAGCAATTGCTTTTGATTACCACCAATTGCACCAATTTCTAGCTTGAGCACTATCTGTCCAGACTCGCAGAACTTAATAGCATTGCCACAGAGATTGAGTAAGACTTGTCTTAGGCGCAGGGGGTCGCCAATAATTGTGTCTGGAACAGCGCGATCAACAGTAGCAAGCAGTAATAAATTTTTAGCGGTGGCCTGCGGCACCAATATTTCGGCCACCCCTTCAACCACTGAAAGTGGGTTAAACAGTGTGTTTGATATTTCCATTTTTCCCGCTTCGATTTTAGAGAAGTCGAGAATGTCATTGATAATACTGAGCAACGATGCACCGGCTTCGCGAATAGTGCCTACGTGCTCTTTTGATTTTGCTGGAAGATCGCCTCGCAGCAGTACTTCTACCATTCCTAGTATGCCGTTCATTGGCGTTCGCAATTCATGGCTGACGTTAGCAACGAATTCAGATTTTATTTTCAAGGCTGCTTGAGCTTGATCTCTTGCTAGTTTTAGTTCTGTAACCAAGCGCCGATGATTGTCTATATCACTACAAGAACCGCACCAACTTATGGTGGCACCATGCTCGTCTTTAATTGCTAAGCTACGCACTAGAAACCAGCGGTACTCGCCGTCGAAACGTTTTAGCCTTGTTTCATTTTCATACTCGCAAAGATTGGCAACGCAGTTCTTCCACGACGACTCTACCTGGTCTGCTTCGTCTGGATGCACCAGGCTAAACCACTCTAGCGAAGCTCTGTTTGCACTCTCTCCGCAGTACTTGAGAAACTGGCTATTAAAATAGGTAGCCTTGCCGCCCTTATCTGCCGTCCAGATTAGCTCAGGTGAGGCTTCGCACATTATGCGAAAGAGCACATCGCTCGATTCGATTTCAGAGCATTCGCCTAATAGAGCTTGCAGGCGCTCAGTCAATTCATCTTTGCTAGCCTCCTTTTGGCGGAGGCTAGCCAGAGCGACAATTAGTGCTCTTTGAACCTGATTTGAGTCTTGATGAGAATCAGAGTCCATGGCAGCACCGCGGAAAAGTGGTACTGGTCAGTCTGTTTTGGGCATTCCAATTGTCAGGAGCCAGTATATCTTTATTCCACGTTATAAAACGGCTAACCGTTGGTTGGCGGTATTTTTAGGGTTTGGCTAAAATACATTTGGAATAGAATACGATATTGCTTCCTGAAGACTAAATTGAGGGCCTGTGAAAACTGCTAGATTAAGAAAACGACGCTTGCTAATGAGCGCCGGTCAGGCCTTTGTTGCTGTTTCGCTATTTCTCAATGTTCTTGCCGTTGATGCTGCCGAACTTAACATTGACGATATTAAAAGTTGGCGCCAGGTCGTACTAGAAAACAATATCCAAAAGAAACGAGTCTCAGTTACTACGTTTTCCCTTTTTGGCGGAAACAAATGCAGCCTATTGGTGTTGCGGCCAGAGTTTAATCTGGTCAGGCCAGGTCTTGCTCTTGATTGCGCCAAAAGTAAAACTGCGCCAACTAGCGCCATTGTGCAAGAGCAAAAAGCTAGCTTTGGAGTTAACGGCGGCTACTTCAATTTGAGTAACGGAGATAGCACAAGTTATGTGGCGCTAAACGGGGCAATATGTGCCGATCCGACCAAAAATTCAAATCTTACCGAAAACCCCAAATTGAAGCCGTTTCTGCCTCAGATATTTAACCGCACAGAAATTCGTTTTCTCAAGGCTAAGGGTAATTTACCGCTCGTGCAGATTGCGTCGCATAACGAGCCTTTGCCCGCTGGTCGCTTGCTTGATTCGAGCCTTCAGGGCGGCCCCAGGCTATTACCACTATTGAATGCTGAGCAAGAGGCTTTCGTTCGCACCGAGGCCGATGGTAAGCAAGTCGATTCAATTGGTGTTGGGCGCACTGCCGCGAGAACTGCTGTTGCACTAACTGCCGATGGCTACTTGTTGATTTTGGCCGTAGCCGGAAAAGGGCAAGATGAGTTTTCGTCTGGCCTGACTCTGGCAGACTTGGCCAAGTTATTGAAAAATTTGGGTGCCGTCGAGGCCCTTAACCTTGATGGGGGAACCTCGACGACCATGATTCAAAAAAAAGGGATCCAGCAAAAAGAAATCCCGCAAAAGCATATGTTAATAGGACGCACCCCTGAAACAAGGGTGCGTTCTGCATTGTTGGTTTTCGAATAGCGGCCGTTTTAAATCGGCACTATAGTTAGCCGCGAGCGCGTTTGCGAATCTTAGCCATTTCAGCGGCTTTGAGTCTAACCATGGCGCGGGAAAGAGCCATTTCGCTCAAGTAATTGTCGAGCATTTCGGTCTTCTGGGTTTTCTCTGCTTCGATCTTAGCCTTGGCCTGACTGGCGCGCGCTTCGTCAATTTCAGTGTCGAGCTCAGCCATATCAGAGAGAATTTCTACTTCTGAATTGTTGACGTTCATGATGCCGCCGATTACAGCAGCAGTCTCTTCTTCGCCTTTGATTTTGAAGCGCAGAACATCGATAGCTAACGTAGTTACGATCGGTTCGTGACCAGGAAGTATGGTCAATTCGCCATCGTTAGCCACAGCGGTAACTTGGTCAACAGCGCTGTCAAACACAACTCTTTCTGGGGTAATGATTTTGAGATTCAGTGTAGCCATTTTAGTATTTCTCTATTTGCTTATTTGGTAGCTTTTTTTGCCGCTGGTTTTTTACTTTGGGCTTTTTTGCTGGCGCCATGTGAGTGGCCACCGTGTGGAAGGATTTTGTCGATCAAGCCGTATTCAAGCGCTTCTTTGGTTGAAAGATAGTGATCACGTTCGATGTCTTTAGCAATCCTTGCCTTGTCTTGGCCAGAGCAACGGTGCAGAAGCTCGATTTGAGCTTCGCGAAAACGGCGGCCTTGAGTTGCTTGAATTTCTAAATTAGTGATATCGCCTTCTGCTTCCCACAAAGTCTGGTGGAACATGAGAGTGGAAAACTCGTAAGCTGACCGCTCTCCTGTTCCGGATGCCAGAATTTCACAAGCACCTGAGAGGGCGTGCCCTAAACAAATTGTATTCACTGGTGCTTCGATGGAGTGCATAACGGCGATGATGCCATCGGCGTTATAACCGTTTCCACCGGCAGAGTTGATATACATATTGATTGGTTTTTTCGGGTCGCTCTCGTTGAAACGCAGCAGCTTTTTAATCGTTGGTAGCGCTATCTCATTTTCTAGTCTTCCGAAAACAAAAATGTTGCGCGGCTTGGCTGGAGCTACTTGCTCTTCGCCAGGTTTCACCGGTTTAGTTTCTGCTGCAAGTTCAGGTTGATGCTTTTTTTTCATTTAGTTAGAAGTTAGCCTTGCATTGTCTTAGCTTGTTCTTTCACTTCTTCGATGCTGCCAACCATATAGAAGGCGCCTTCTGGAAGATCGTCAACTTCGCCTTCAAGAATTTGACGGAAGCCTTCGATGGTGTCTTTCAGTTTTACGTATTTGCCTTCGCGGCCGGTGAAGTTAGAAGCTACTGTGAACGGTTGGCTCATGAATTTCTGAATTTTTCTAGCGCGAGTAACTGCTTGTTTGTCATCGGCTGAGAGTTCATCCATACCAAGAATGGCGATGATATCTTGCAAGTCTTTGTAGCGTTGCAGAGTTTGCTGCACACCACGGGCGATATCATAGTGTTCTTGACCGACAACTTCTGGCTTAAGAGCTGTTGAAGTTGATGCTAGTGGATCAACTGCAGGGTAGATTCCTAATTCTGCAATTTGACGTGATAGCACTGTGGTAGCGTCAAGGTGGGCAAAGGTTGTGGCTGGAGCTGGGTCGGTCAAGTCATCGGCCGGTACATATACAGCTTGAACTGATGTAATCGAACCGTTCTTGGTTGAAGTAATACGTTCTTGCAATTGGCCCATTTCTGATGCCAGTGTTGGCTGGTAGCCTACAGCTGATGGCATACGGCCGAGTAGAGCTGATACTTCAGAACCAGCTTGAGTGAAGCGGAACATGTTGTCTACGAAGAGCAACACGTCTTGCTTGGATACATCGCGGAAGTATTCAGCAACAGTTAGTGCTGATAGGGCAACGCGCATTCTGGCGCCTGGTGGCTCATTCATTTGACCATACACTAGAGCAACACGGTCGATAACGCCCGAGTCTTTCATTTCGTGCCAGAGGTCATTACCTTCACGAGTACGTTCGCCTACGCCGCCGAACACAGAGTATCCGCCGTGGTGTTGGGCGATGTTGTTGATCAGTTCCATGATGATAACGGTCTTGCCTACGCCGGCTCCACCGAATAGACCAATCTTTCCGCCTTTTACATAAGGAGCAAGAAGGTCAACAACTTTGATACCAGTTTCGAAAACAACGGTGTCTGTTTGGAGGTCAATTAGGTCTGGGCAAGGTCTGTGGATACCCCAGTAATCGTCAGCAACAAGTTCTGGACCTTCGTCTACCACTTCACCAAGAACGTTGATGATGCGACCGAGCGTGCCTTTGCCTACAGGTACTGAGATTGGTTTACCGGTATCGGTAACAACCATGCCTCTGGTCATACCGTCTGTGGAGCTCATCGATACGCTTCTGATGCGGTTATCGCCAAGCAAAAGTTGCACTTCGCAGACAACCTTCAAATGCTCGCCGGCTGGGTTAACGCCTTCGATAACAATGGCGTTATAGATTTCAGGTAGATGTCCGCCAGGAAACTCGACGTCCACAACAGGTCCAATTACTTGTACGACCTGACCCTGGGTCTTCTCTAGAACTGTGCTCATTTGATCTCCGATTTGTACTGAATGATTTGAACGATTCTGAAGTTTCGTACTGATACCTATTTTGGTATCTGTCTTAAGCTTGCCTTAGACAACTGTCAAGAGCTCTATGCGATCTCATATGCTGGAATAAGGATAGATGCTACTGGCGAGTTTTCCCAAGTCGTTTATGATAGTTTTCGTTCTATTTTATTGTTTTGGCACAAATGCTCATTACGCGCCGTTCATAGAGCAGTTCATAGATAGATTTGTACTTCATCGGAGAGAGAGTGAAAGATTCGGTTGCCAGGAGATTTTTGCTAGACTTGGCCCGGCTCGTAGGCTTCGTTCTCTTCGGCTCACTGGGCTTCATGCTCGTTGAGCATTGGAACTTTATCGACTCGCTCTTCATGACTGTAATCACCTTGACTACAGTGGGGTATGGCGAAACCCATCCACTTTCTACCGCAGGAAAGATTTACACAATTGTTCTTATCTTGGTCGGCGCCGGTGTGGTGCTGTCAATCTTAAGTGACATGGTAGAGATATTTCTGCGCTTCAACCTCGGAGCTAGGCGTATGCAGCACACGATTTCTAAGTTAAAAAATCATCAAATTGTCTGCGGCTACGGTCGCACTGGCCAAGAAGTGATCACACACTTTGTTGAAAACAAGATTGCTTTTGTCTTGATCGAAGTAGACCCAGAGCGCTCACGCTTAGCTGGCGAAGCCGGACATTTGGTACTGAACGGTGATGCTAGCTCAGATGAAGTTTTGATGCAGGCTCAGATTCACCACGCTAGCGGGATAGTCTGTGCTCTTGATGACGATACCGCTAATACATTTATCGCTTTGTCAGCAAAGGGCCTTAACGAAAACATAAAAATAGTCTCGCGCGCTGCTAAACCTGGTACAGAAGCCAAGATGCGGCGAGCGGGCGCCAGTATGGTGATTTCGCCATATGTGATATGTGGCAAGCGTATGGCCACGGCGGTCACTCATCCACTTGTTACGCAATTTCTCGATGTTGTCATGGCCACTCCTGAGTATGATTTGCGCATGGAGCAAGTGCGCTTGGCCAAACCATCTAAATTGATCGGTCAAGCTTTGAAAGATGCAAACATTAAGCAGACTTCTGGCGCCATGATCCTGGCTGTGAACCAAAATGGTAAGCTGATATCTAATCCATCACCCGACCTGATCTTCCAGGACGGAGATGATTTAATTGCTCTAGGCACTGAGCAACAATTGAACAAATTGGTAGAGCTCTCCGGAATTCGAAACTAAAGAGGTAAAAAAAAGTGACCGAAGCCCCCAATCAGGAAGAACAAGAAATTGCAACTATCACTTTAGAGAGTGAAGATGGTCATTCTTATGATTGCGAGATGCTCGATCGTTTCGTTTTCGAAGACAACGAGTACGCCCTTCTTCTTAAAATTGCCGAAGAAGGCGCTGAAGAAGAATTAGAAGAAGAAGATCAAACCCTTGTGATTATGCGCTTCTTCCACCGCGGCAACGATTTCGTATTCCAGACAATCGATTCTGATGAAGAGTTCGAAAAAGTAAGAGCATTCGTTGAAGAAAAAGTTGAATCTGAACGCGCTGCTATGGAATCTGGTCAATAACTTTTAGCGCTCACCGCTAAATTGGCAAATGCATTTGAAGAGAAGATCTAATTTTTAGGTCTTCTCTTTTCTTATTGCTTTGGCGCCATACCTAGCATTAGTGGGGCTTTGACTTCAGTCTTGTGGCCTTGGGGATGGCTAATTATTTCTTTGGCAATGGCGTCGACTACGATTTCTAGGGGTGCCTTGCTGTGAAATTGACGCTCAGTCATCGCCGCATTTGACCACATGCCGTCCTCACCAAATCCGGTGGCATATATTTTGATATATCGCGCACCTTTGTGAATAGTGAAGAGTACTGCCTGCTTCTCAAAAGCAGCCCACGAGTTGAGATGTAGTGCTTCTAAGATTTGCGAACCGGGCTCTAAGGCACCTTCGGGAGTTGAGACAAGAGCCATCTCGCGATTAAGCGTTTTGTAAATTTCACTCTTCCAGGTGTCGACTTGATGAAGATCATAAATCGATAGTGGTTCGCCTTCGACAAACACACCGGCTTCGGTCTCGGCCATGGTTGGCATAAGGACGCACTTATTAGCTCCCAGTGGACCATACAGATAGACTTTTATCATATTCATTGCTCTAGCCCTCTGTGCTTATTGAAGCAAGGTCTGCTTTTGGATCTTGCTTAGCTTCTGGTTTCATGGTCGGGAAAGCGATAACATCGCGAATTGAAGCTGAATCAGTCAATAACATTACAAGGCGATCGATACCTATACCGATACCCATAGTTGGTGGCATGCCGTATTCCATCGCCATAATGAAATCAAGATCAAGAGGCATGGCTTCTACGTCTCCGGCTGCTTTCTTGCGGCCTTGCTCTTCAAGCCTGCTTCTTTGGTCGTGCGGATCAGTCAACTCTGAATAGCCGTTAGCGAGTTCGCGTCCGAAAACAAAGAGTTCGAAACGCTCTACTTCGCCAGCATTTTCGCGATGAGCCTTGGTCAATGGTGAAATTTCTACTGGATAGTCAATGATAAAAGTTGGTTGCATCAATGTGTGTTCGACTTTGTCTTCGAACATGGCATTGATTACACTGCCCCTGGTGTCTTGTTTGTCGAGTCTTACGCCGAGTTTTTGTGCCGCTGCTTTCGCTTCTTCGAAGTCTTTCAAAGTCGAAACATCCAGACCAGTAGCTTCTTTGATAGCATCGTTCATGCGGAGGCGACGGAATGGTTTGCTGAATGAAATCTGCTCACCTTGATAGCTAAAATCAGCTGTCTGCAAAACGTTTTCTGCGATGTGGCGCAGCATTGACTCGGTAAAAGTCATAAGCTCGTTGTAATCGCCGTAAGCACAATACATTTCCATCATGGTGAATTCAGGATTGTGTCTTGTGCTCATACCTTCGTTGCGGAAAATGCGACCGATTTCATAGACTCTTTCCATGCCGCCAATGATCATTCTTTTGAGGTGAAGTTCAGTGGCGATACGCAGATAGAGGTCGATGCCTAAGGTGTTGTGATGAGTTATGAATGGTCGCGCGTCAGCACCGCCTGCTTCAACCTGCAAGGTTGGTGTCTCTACTTCGAGGTAGCCGTGGCTGTCTAAGAAATTGCGCATATGGCGAATGGTGAGCGAGCGCTTGCGCAAGTTTTCACGCACGGCTGGGTTCATGATCATGTCGACATAGCGGTGACGGTAACGTGCCTCGACGTCGGTGAAACCTTCCCAGCTATCAGGTAGCGGCAAGAGTGATTTGGACAAGATTTGCCAGTCAGTCACTTTGACTGAAAGTTCGCCTTGGGCAGTACGGCGAATGGTCCCGCTGGCGCCAATGTAATCGCCTTTGTCAAGGAGCTTGAGCCGCGCTTGCTTCTCTTCACCTAAAAATTCTTTATGACAAAAGAGCTGAATCTTGCCTGAGTCGTCAAAGACATCAACAAACATCCAGCTATTGCGGCTATTCATAATGCGGCCGCAGATATTGACGACATCTTCGGTTTCAACGCCATCAGCTAAGTCTTTATATTTTTCTTGCAGTTCGACGGCCTTGTGGCTGCGCTCGTAGTTGTATGGATAGGGATTGATGCCCTGCTCTTTTAGAGCGGCCAATTTCTTCAAGCGATCGCCTTTAAGTTTGCTGGCAGCTTCGGCGGCTGCCGCTGCTTTCTTGGCTTGTGCAGCTAGAGCTTTAGGTGAATCGTTATTGCCCGACATCTTGATTTCGTATCCCCGAGAAACTAAATATATACGCTTGCCGCATATATGCGCTTGGTACATTGAAGTCTCTATTTTAGTATTAACTCAGCCAAGTGCCTCAGCAATCGTGTGACTTTCTGCCAAATTAGCGCAAATTTGTTACTGAAACTGGCTTCTTTGGCTATGCTTAGCGCGCTTGGGCAGTGTTATAATTAGGCCTTGTCAAATTTATAGCTGAGTGATGGAATGACCAATTTATTGGTAGCTTCCAGCGCCAAGCCCATTTGATATTTGAGAGTGATCTGTCAGTCCAAGGATTCTGTTTTTAAGAGGTAGTTCGTGGTGGTTGATTCAACGGGCAATGCGGGCGGAGCTGGTGGCACTGGTGGGAGAATAGTCTCAGTCGAATTACGCGATGAGATGAAAAAGTCTTTTATCGACTATGCCATGTCGGTTATCGTCAGCCGCGCCATTCCTGATGTTCGAGACGGCCTAAAGCCAGTTCATAGACGCATTATTTTCGGTATGCACGAGCTCAATCTGGCTCCTAATGAGAAATTCAAGAAATCGGCTCGTGTGGTCGGTGACGTTATGGGTAAATATCACCCCCATGGCGACTCATCAATATACGAAGCCTTGGTGCGCATGGCGCAACCTTCTGCCAGTAGATATGTTTTGGTTAATGGTCACGGAAACTTTGGTGACCTCGACAACCCACCAGCTGCTATGCGTTATACCGAGTGCAAATTGGCTCCTCTTGCCATGGAGACTCTCGAAGATATCGATGCCGAGACTGTCGATATGCGGCCAAACTTCGATGAATCTTTGAAAGAGCCATCGGTATTGCCTTCACGTGTGCCAGTGCTTTTACTCAATGGTTCTTCTGGTATCGCCGTGGGCATGGCCACCAACATTCCACCTCACAATTTGACTGAAGTTGTAAACGGCACAATCGCAAAAATTGATAACCCCGAGCTAACTTCGCGCGAATTGATGGAATGGATTAAAGGGCCAGATTTCCCAGGCGGCGGTTCTATTCTTGGTACAGACGGAATTGTTGAAGCTTTCACTACTGGTCGCGGTTCTATCCCAACTCGTGGGACAGCCACTATTGAGCAAATTCCTGGCTCAGGCGGTCGCCAATCGAAAATGGGCATTATTATTACAGCGCTTCCTTATATGGTTGGTCCAGAAGCTTTCACCAAACGCGTGGCTGAACTGGTCCGCGATGAAAAACTAACTGGTATTTCTGATGTCAACGATGAAACTGACAGATCAGGTATGCGCGTTGTTATCGAACTGAAGCGTGATGCTAACGCTCAAGTTGTTTTGAATAATGTCTACAAATACACTCAGTTGCAAGGTTCATTCCCTGTAAACACATTGGCTCTGGTGAAAGGCAAACCGGTCACACTAGAGCTGTCAGCGATGATTCAAGAATTCATCGAGCACCGCGTTGATGTCATTACTCGGCGCACTCGTTACTTCTTGCGCAAGGCTGAAGACCGCGCTCATATTCTCGAAGGCTTGCTCAAAGCAATCAACAATATCGATGAAGTAATTCGTCTGATTCGCAAGTCTGATTCAACTGAAAATGCTAGAAGTGAGTTGATGACGAAGTTCGAATTGACCGAACTTCAAGCCAATGCCATTCTTGAAATGCAACTACGTCGCCTGACCGGATTGGAACAAGCGAAAGTAGAAAAAGAACAGGCTGAAACTCTCGCTAAAATTGCTGACTACAAAGACATTCTTGCCAATCGCAAACGCATCGACGAGATTATCAAACAAGAGCTGAGCGAAATTCGCGATAACTTCAAAGATGCTGCTGGTCAAAAAGACTCGCGTCGTACAGTGATTGAAGGCGGTGGCTCTGATAGTGAGCTATCAGCTAAAGACCTCACACCAAATGAACCAATGGCTGTCTTCATCACTAAGCAAGACTACATCAAGCGTATTTCTCTCGATAGCTTCCGCAGACAACGCCGCAATACTCGTGGTGTCACTGGTGTGAAGACGCGCGATGAAGATGACTTGCAGCACTTCTTTGCTGCTAACATGCACGACCGATTGTTGGTCTTCACTAACCGTGGTCAAATCTTCCCATTAGAAGTAATGGATCTTCCTGAAGGTGGTCGCACCGCTCGTGGTTTGGCTTTGGTTAACCTCTTGCAATTGCGTCCTGAAGAAACCGTCACAACTGTTATTCCTGTATCTAGCTTTGACCCTGATAGCTACTTGATCATGCTCACACATCAGGCATACATCAAGAAAGTACAAATGTCCGAGTTTGCCAACATCAGAAAAACTGGCATTATCGCCATTACTCTGAACGATGGCGATGAACTAGGTTGGGTTCGACCTTCAGCTGGTAAGAGCGACATCATCATCGGTACTGGTGATGGTATGTGTATTCGTTACAGCGAAGAAGAGCTAAGACCTCTGGGCCGCTCGGCTCGCGGTGTAAGAGCTATTACTTTGCGTGAAGGCGATCGTATTGTTGGCTTCGACGCTCTTGAAACCTTCGATGACACTTACTTGTTAGTGGTCACCAATGACGGCTTCGGTAAGCGCATCAGGCTTGAAGAGTTCAGACAGCAAGGTCGTGGTGGTATTGGCTTGATTGGCACCAAGTTCAAAAATGCTAGCTCAAGATTGGCAAGTTTGCGAGTGGTGAGACCACTAGACGAAATGATCATTGCCACCGCCAATGGTGTTGTTGTTCGTCAGCAAGCTGACGCCATCAGTATTCAAGGTCGTATGGCTACCGGCGTTAAGATGCAGCAAGTGGGCGAAGACGATATGGTCGTTTCAGTCACCCCTGTGGTGGCGGCGATTGAACCTACTGGTGATTCATCAGACTCTGGCAGCGATGACGAGGGTGAAGACGATGTTAAAGGTGACGCCAAGCCAGAAACCAAATAGTTTCGGCACTAACTAATGAAAAACGCTCAGAAGTGATTCTGAGCGTTTTTCTTTTAGGACTTTTATTGAATCTGCAATAAACCTAGTTAGGAAAGCAGATCTAGACACTGATCGACTGATTGCCCGGTCTGTTTGCATTTAGACAAGCACCAGTTAATGGACATCTGTCTGGCTAGAGCTAATGTGCCTTCTGATGTTGCGCGACCGCTGAAGCACTTGCCGAGCAGTCTCTCAAGTTCTTGTTGGTAGTCTCTTAAATTGGTCGGTAAGCTTAAGACAAAATTGCCGTCTTCAGCCACTGTCAACAGCTGTTCAATGCCGTTAGAAGAAGCTGGTACGAAGCTTGGAGTGTAGCGAGTTTGAAGTGTGTTCATCGTGGTCACCTGGTCTTTACAATGTTAGGCGTAGCGAATCGCCATCGAGGTAATTCTTTCGGGCCGTCCCTTAGAGATACCTAAACTATATGCTAGTTATCATAACGTTACGACATGTTTTTTTACAAGTCGTAGAACCCGCAATATAGAGGGTTTCTTTTCGCCTACAGTGGGACTTCCCCCTGAAAACCGGTCAAAAGAAGTCATATCCCCTAGTGCGATAGGGGATTGCCATATTTTCTCGGTAAATCCGTCACAATTGATTCTCTAAATGTCGTTTACAAAACTATGCAATTGCTCGGCGCTTTTTTAGACTAACTTGCAAAACCTAGCCAGGTTAGGCTCGAACCACGTCCACCTGCGATTAGAATCTCTTGACAACGGGTAAGAAATAAGTTCAGGACTAATTTCAGTCTTAAGTTCAATAGGCCAAGCGGAGCGTTATTTATGCGGAAAGAGAAGCTAACAGAACAAGGCGAGTCTCAACTCAAGAATGACTCGCAAAATCAGCTGAGCAATGAGCCCGATAGAGAAATTCTGCAAATTCGCCGGGTGGTTGCTGGCAATCCCAATACTCCCAAGCAAGTACTAGCGAGATTGGCCGAAGACAATTCTGTAGCTATTCGCCGAGCTGTGGCCGAAAATCCGCGCACTCCTGTTGATATCCTCAAGACTCTGGTCTTTGATGGCGACTACGAGGTGCGTTTGGCGGTTGCTGAGAACTCCAATACTCCAGCTGATTCTCTGGCACTCTTGGCTAGTGACAATAGCGCTGACGTTCGCTACGGCGTGGCCGAGAGCCCGCACATGCCTGAGCAAATCTTGATTGATTTAGCTCATGACGAAAATCCTTATATAAGATGCCGCGCTTTAAAGACGCTGCAAATGATGGCGCCAGACTTGCAGGCACGTTTGAAGCTTCTGCTAGCACCGCCGGAGCAGCAGTTCGGAATTTGAGTTTTAAGTATTCTGCCCCCGATAAAGAAGAGAGACCGGTTAATAACCAGTCTCTCTTCTTTATAATCGCTTCAAAATAGCTTCGCTCTAGCGAGAAGGTTCTTCTTCTCTCAGTACGTAGCCTTCGCCTCTAACAGTCTGAATCAGACGCTTAGAAGTGGCATCTTCAAGTTTGGACCGCAAGTACCGGATATATACTTCAATGACGTTTGATTCGCCGATAAAGTCATAGCCCCATACTTTGTCGAAAATGAACTCGCGGGAGAGCACTTGCTCTGGATACTGCATAAACAGTCTCAATAGATCAAATTCTTTCGCTCTGAGATCAAGTTGGCGTTCGCCTCTCTTTACGACACGATTGAGCTGGTCCATCCACAGATCGGCATAAGTAAGAATGCCTTCTGCTGGCTTTCTCCGCATAACGGCTCTAATTCTGGCCAACAGCTCTTCTGTAGCAAAGGGCTTAGTCAAATAGTCATCAGCGCCGCTATCTAGGCCGCTTACGCGGTCTTGCACGCCGTCTTTGGCGGTGAGCATAATCACTGGAACTTTCGACATAGCGCGTAAGCGCTTACAAACTTCAATGCCATCGAGACCAGGCAACATCACGTCCAAAAGAACCAGTTCAGGCTGGTCTTTCTTGAAAAGATCAAGACCTTGATTGCCATCGTGAGCCACGGAAACTTGATAACCTTCATAGCCGAGCTCAAGTTCGATGAGACGCGCGATATTTACGTCGTCTTCAATGATCAGGATTTTCAAAGGACATACCTCGCATGCATTCGTCACGGTTAATATTAACCCTTGTTCAATATGTCATGGTCTAATGTTTTTGTCCAACTTTTTAGATTCGTTACATGTAGTGTGCAAAGCCAAGCAGGGTCTGACATAGACAGCACGAAGCCAACTCTTTATCCCTTTGATTCTCAAGCGCTGACACAACTAGCGGTTGGTTCGTCTGTATTTATTGCTTTCGTTTTGGCAATCACAGATGTCATTCCTCTTATACCGAATGCAACCTCAGTTATCGGTCTAGTTCTGCGCGTGGTGGGCGACTGGATAATCGTTGCCGTGATCTGGTTCTTAGGCTTTCTGGCCATTACCCAATCGCTCAAATTTATCAGTCGTGGGGTTTGGCTCAGCGAAAAAGGCATCAAACTCTCGCGCTTTGACCGGGTGGTGCCATGGACATCCATTAGAGCTGTGGCTGTCGAACCAAATTTCCTCTTTACAAAATTATTTGGCTTAAAGCAGACTGCTCGCCGCCTCACCATTCTTTTTCATTTTGAAGTGAAAAATAAATTGCTATCAAGTTTGCTCTTCCCTAATTACATTCCATCTTTTTTCTTCAGTAAAGAGACCTTTGATTGTTTGATCAAAGATGTCTTTGAAAAGAGTGGTGCCCTGTCTGCCAAAACTCTGCCTGCTGAATTACCCTGTGAGTATGCCGTGGTGGCACTTGGCTCAAATGCAGACCCTCAAGTCGGCTCAGGCTTAGAATCTGAAGTTGAGAGCTGGAAGCATCTTCGCAAGACCTACAGCTGGCTCAATAAGCAAAAAATTCTAGTTAGTGCGGTGATTCTCATTAGCCTAGTTGTTTTTCTCGGCCGCAAAGCAATGGTTTACTATTGCTTTAATAGTGCTGGCAAAGCGGCATCTGAAGCCAATTTTGAATTGGCTCGCGATTATTATCAATGGTCAGTCAAGCTAGAGCCGATGTTTGCGGCTGGCTGGAATGGCCTCGGTCAAGCCGAATTTAGATTGGCAGAACAACGCAAAGCTGATTTTAGTACAGCTGTGCGAGACTGGCGCCGAGCGATTTTTCTTAAGCTTGATTATGTTGAGCCTCGGCTAAATATTGTGCGAGTATGCCTTTATCGCCGCGACTATGCTGAGGCTGATCGGCTTTTAGGGCATGCTCTAAAGCTTGCTCCCTATGATGGTCTAGCCTTATTAGAAAGAGCAGAACTCGATTTGGCTATGGGGCAATACAGCCAAGCGCAAAAAAGTGCCCGGTTGTTATTGAGTCAAGGTGTACATGCTAATCAGAATCCGGAATATATTTTCAAAGCCCGTTGCCTTCTTGCTCAAGCTAAATTAGCTCAAGGTGATGCTATTGCCGCGCAGAAGGAAATTGAACAATATTCTTCCGAGCCCCAAGCATTTACCCAGGGCGAAGATGTTACTTATCTATTGATGACACGGGCGCAAATTTTACTTGCTCTAGGTCAATTGGCACAGGCCGAGAATCATATTAGACTAGCCATTCGACGCCAGCCCTACAATCAAGAAGTATTGGTACAGGCCGCTTTGATTAGTCTTGCTCGCAATCAATTGACTGACTGCAAATTTTTCTTAGAGCGAGCAAAGACGGTTAATTCGGCTCAGGCTGCTAACTCTAAGACCAATCCGTGGTTGGCAACCATCGCTAGTCGATTGGCTGCGGCGCAGTTAGCCGAGAACAATCAGCACCGGCAGTAGTGTCAAGGCGTGCTTTTTGATTTAGCGCGCTAAGGCCTGTAGATTGCGCAAGAAGGTCGTCCACTGGCTATGCTCTTGGGCTGGAATCTCCTCGGCAAAAGCCTTTGCTGTAGCAGCCCTTGCTTGTTCAAGATATATTTGGTTCAAGCGTTGGCCCGTTTCAGATTGCTCAAATTGGCTGGCTCTCTCTCCCAGTAAACCTAGTGCTGCTGTGTATTCGGCTTGTGTAGCGGCCTTGACCAGCGCATCCCTGGCTTCAGTAATTGGTGCTATAGCTATCGTGTCAGCCCCTAACTCTCTTTGTACATCATCAATGTTATAGCCAAGACGATTGAGCAGAGACTCTTTATTTTCTAGGTTATTAAAACGTTTATCACTGCCTAGTTCGGAGAGGTTGTGAGCAGGATTGAGTTCGTCAGCTCTAGCCTGGTTATCGAGGTAGGTTCTGCCCGGTAAGAACATACTCAAGCCTCCTTGCTTGTCGTAGCCCCCTTCTTGCTCACCGTGATAGCCAGCTACCAATCTACTCTGGCTGGCCTGTAGTGCTTCAACGGCTTGTCTTATATTGCCTTGTGGATCGCTCAGTGAGCCGCTTTCAACTGCAGCCAGTATGTTGGCTGCGAAAGTTTTAGAATCACGCAACTCCTCCCTCGGAGTTCCTGCCAGACGCACTCCGCCTGCTGTTGAGGCTAGTGGCGCAGATTCTATGGCGGTTAAAATTGCCTGACGATTTGGTTCGCTTTCAAATGCATTGGTCAAAGCTGAACCAAGCAGGTTTAGGTCTTGATTGAACTGGCCAATTTCTGCCGCATTATAGTGCGAGAGTGCGTCGGTGCCAGCTACCGTGCGGTCGATTTCTCGTGGCGCCGCCGCTCCACCGTTGGCGCCTTGGGCTGCTAAGTCGATGATTTTCTGCCCCAGATCGCTGCCGTTCATGGTCGGATTTGCAAGCACGGCACCGACTATGGCTCTAACGTTTTGAGCGTCAACATCTTCTCCACCGGCCGTTTCCATCTCTGGTGAGGCGATTATATTGTCTGCCCGTGATGCCACTGCCGTTAGTACCGCAGCATTGCCCATGGAGCAAGCATCAAAGTCTATGAGGTCTAGTTTGTCGCGACCGCTATTGGCTAAGCCATTCTTAATAGCTGCATCCATCTCGGCCAGGGTGGTTCTGCCTGTGTCACCAGATACACCGTGAGGGCCGCCGCCATGACCTTGGGAGAATAGAGCGAGGTGTTCAGATGGAGCTTGCCGACCGACTATTGCCAGCAGTGCTTCCGTATCAGCTGCGACACCCTGCGATGGTCGAGTGGGCAGCTCTTGAATTTTACCGTCGTGAATTAGATAGGTGTGGATTAACATCGCGCTATCGCTAGAGCTCTTTGCCGAAGCCCTTAATGATGACTGGGCATGGCCGTCAGTTATTTGGCTGTTGTTGGGTTTCGCCGCACTAGTTTCGCTAGATTCTGGTCTTTGGGCATTCTGCACGACCAAAGTAACCGGCTTGCCTACTGTGCTTTGAGCAAGCTCTAGTAGTTCTGCTGTTTTGTTTCGGGCGCCGGCGTAAACCCTGGCATCGCTACTTTCAGTGCCATGATCTTGAGTGGTGGTGAGGTTGAAGGCTAAGGTCCATTGTGCTCGGGGAAGAACTGCATCAGTGCTTGCTGGGGTCGGTCTTTCCACCTGTTCAAGGTTGCTAAATTGACTGGTATAGGGATTGGTAAAGTCGAGGGTGCTTTCACTTGGAAGAACACATTTACTTTTGCCGCTGGCCAGGCAGTCAAAAAACTGGCTGCGCAAGTTGACTGCATGATCTTGAGGTACATCTGAATGCTCAGATGTCCTTTTGATTTCTGTTTCGTTTTCTCTGGTCGCCACGCTTTAGCCTCTATTCAATGTTTAGACCCAATCGCATCTATAAGCTAACATTGGTTTCTAGACATAAGGTAGACAGAGCGATGAATTTTCTTATCTAGGGGTACACTCTTTTCTAAGGCAAGACAGCATTCAGGTGTAACGGTGGCCATATTTTTTGAGACTGTAGATGGTGACGTTTGGATTGCTAAGCCGCATTTGTCTTTTGGTGGCAAAGAAGTGCGCACCTTTCAAAACTCATTAGAAAGTCGTGCCGTAGTAGAAATAGAGACAAACCAAGTGCCATTGCCTTCGCAGCAAGTAGAGCTTTTCAAAGAACTTTTGCTGGCTCCAGTTAACGAACCAGATGGTAAGTTGCTAGAGGGTTTGCCTGATGTCTTTGGCAAAATTATTGTGAGAGATCAGTTTTCGCTTGAGTCTTTTTCTGTCGGTTATCTCAAACAGCATCTGGCTGTTAGGATTTCGGGCTTGTGGAATACTCCAGATCTGGCAACGATCACTTATTTTTTGCTCGATTATAGTAATTCGACTTTGATTAAAGTGGCTTACAAGGCCCCTTCTGAACAGTATCGCCTCTACGAAACGGCAGCTTCAGATCTCATTTTCAGCCTGCGCTTTGATGATTAAATCCTGCAATTTCGTATTTCTCCCATTTCCCTGGTAGAACCCCCACTGTTATTCTGAAGAGCAGGTATCCCGCGTGTTCTTTTCCTCTTTACTACCTCCTCCGGAAACCTTCTGGGCATTAGCATGTGCACAACTATGTGCATTAATATGCAGCGACGGAGGAACAATATTTTAGTGTTCTGAGGTCGCTCCGTGTCAGTCGAGCAAGCGAGAGTTAAAGATAGCAACGAGTCTGCCGGCGACAAGCCAGTCTTAAAAGCACGCCTCGAAGCATCTCGCAACCTATCTGAAGAAGCCGCAGAGACTAAACCTAAAACCGAACAAAGCAAACCCGACGTGGCCAAGCCGGCCGACAAAATCTTGCCGAAACTAGAACTTGTTGATGCCCCAGTGCTTGATAAGACCACAATCGATAAGCATGCTCAAGAGCTACATCAGGCTATTAATCGACGCAAATATCTTGGCCTTAGTGGCGACCCTGATCAGGAAAAAATTGAACGTATCTTAGGGCCAATGAGCAAAGCTGACAGGCAGGCTCTGAACGAGAGTTATGCGAGGCAATTTGGCGGTGGCGATGCTGCTTTCTTGCGCAAAGAACTGAAATCAAAACTTGATGATGTTGGCTTCACCAAAACCGAAGCGATCTTGAATCGCAATGATGGTCGCACCAACGATGCCGGTGCCGTCAAAGTTGCCCTCGCCGAAATGGCTAATGATCCCCAAAAAGGAAATGCTGAAGTTGCTCGTGTTCTTAAAGGTCTTAACTCTGAGCAGTTCAAACAGCTGAGAGAAGATTATCAAAGAGACTACGGCAAAAGCTTTGAGCAGGCCATGGTCGAGAATCCAAATTTGTCTAAGGCCATTAAAGATTCGCTTCCTGAGCTAACGAAGGGCAGTGACCTTCGCACCTCAGATGATATCACTCGCATGGCCAAGAACGCTGTCACCGCGCATGATCGCGAATTGTTCACTAGTTTTGTCGCTGGTGATTCTCCAGCTGCTGTGCAGGCTCGCCAGAGCTTACAGGCTGACGCCGGATTTCGCGATAGACTTGCCGGCGCTTTTCCTAGTGATGCAGCCATCGAGGCTGCCCAATATGGCATAGCCAGCCGTCTTACTGCCGATCAAAGAACTGACAAGGTCATTCTAGATTATCTAAACAAAGGTCATGTCGGCCTCGATACTATCGCTCAAGAAAATACAGGCAAATGGATTTTCAATAACAAAGAAAATATCGAACTGGCTGTTAAAAACGCTACACCAGAAGAACGGGCCAAATTCTTACAGGGTCAACAACTGAGTGAGAGCGGTGCCGCTAAAACTAACGCTGAGAAAGATGCGGTAGCTTTTTACACAAGTTTGAACAAAGCTTTTGCCGATGGTTCATCTCCCCGCGAAGTTTCTGTTTATCAGGATAATTTGATCAATGGTAGACCGACTATTGTCTCTGAAATGGCAAAGACTCATTCTGAGGGCTGGGATCCCTTCGGTTTGTCAGCTGGACATTCTAAGCAAGAACTTTTAAGCAAGAGCGAAAATCTTAGTCAAGAAGATTGGGCCAAGCTGCGCGACCCTGAAAAAGGCCCAGCTTTCCGCAAAGAGATTGAAGATTCACTGAAGACATACGCCGACCCGCTTGAGCGCGAGCGCGTCATGAAAATTCTTGATGATAAAGCCAAGGCGCCTACTTACGAAGCGGCTAAAGCTGTCGGCCGCAGTCTTGCCGACACTATTAGCGACAATACCGGCTCGACTTTCCTTGGTATGGGCACTAGCTACAACACCCGCAATATTACTGAGCGGCTGGCCAGTATGTCTGCTGAAGATGCTGCTCGCTACAAAGGCGACACAGCTTATCGCCAGCAAATTGATGATTTTGTTGCTACGAATATGAATTCTACTGAGCAACTATATTCTAAGCGACTGTTGGCTCAAGTTGAGCAAAGTGGCAAGCCGCCAGTCGAGTCTGCCTTAGACAAAGTACTGGGCAACTCGATTAAAGGAACTAAGGGCGAAGACAGTGTCAAAGATATCGAGCGGGCCCTGGCAGATCCAGCACTGAGAGAGCGGTTGAATAAGCCGGATGCCAGTCTCTCAAAAGAAGACCTCCAGCTTAAGCGAACAATCGAAAGTCAAACTTTCAAGCTAGTGATGGAGAAGACATACGGCGGCGAAGATTCTAGTTACCAGTTCGAACTTGCTCAAAAACTTACCACTGAACTTCTGACAAACGGCAAGCTTTCACCAGCCAGCAAGCTCGATATGGGCTTTAAGAAAGCTGACGTAATTTCCGAGCTAGGTCATGCCACTCCAGCTGAACGCACCGCTGCTGAGCGCTTCTTAAATCCGCAAGAAAAGCAGATCGTCGAAAATCTCAGCAAGCAGAATGGTGAGCCCACTACGGCCGACAAGTTGCGCATGTTTATTGCTACTGGTGATGGCAACTACAAAGATTTTCAGGCAGAACTGGCAAAACTCACCAATGCTCAAAAGCAAGAGTTGAAAGATGAGTATAGCCGTAAGTATGGTGGTGCTCTCAACGAAGATTTCCTTAGCAAAGTTACTGGTGAACAGGGCGAGAAAAATATCTATCGTCAGTACCTAACTCCTACGGATACTGATGGTCGCCAAGATCTCTACGATAACTATGCCAAGTTGCTAGAAAGCCGCTCCGGCTTCAGCGCTGACGGCACTGTATTGACTGCTGAACGTGCCAATGAAATGCACGCTGACGCGCTAGAAAAATATAGTCGCGAATTTCAAAAGCTTTCTCCTGAACAGCAGAAAGCAATGAACGAATTCTTTGGCCAATCGATGGAGCAATACAAAAATTCTAAAGAGAAACTGGCCGAAATTCTTACTGATGCCACGATCACGGCCGCTGCCCTAGCTGCAGCTCCGTTCACGGCCGGTCTAAGTACTGCTGCTCTAGTTGGTGTGATCGGTACGGCTGCCGCTGCTGGCGCCACCTATCGCGTAGCGATGTTCAAAACAATTCAGGGTAATGATTTTGATAGTTCAGCACAAAATATCATTAAGCAAGGTTTGATTGGTGGCACTACTGCTGCATTCAATTTTGTTGGTCCTGAATTGTTTGCAGTAACTGGACGCTTTGCTACTGCTGCTGGTGCTAACATCGCTAAAGAGCTAGCCGAGACTTCGGTAAGCGCTACTCTTGTGCGGGGAGCGGATCAGATTCTTGCTAGAGAAGTGAAAGAGCTTGCTGCCAAACGAGGATTTACTAAGCTCACTGAAGAAGAGGTCAGCGGTCTTGTCGCTAAGGTTGCCCAGCCTGGTGCTACTGAAGCTGAACGGCAGGCACTCAAGGTGACGCTAGAAAAATCAGTTAATACCAATTTAGAAAAAGCCGCTGCTGATTGCTCGGAGGAGCTGGTTAAGAAGGCTTCGCTGGGCCGCCAGGTGGTGGAGAATGCCGCCATTGGTAGTGGCTCTAACGTTGCCAGTGAACTTATTGTTGCACCTCTAAACAAAGATGGAGTTGACTGGAATAATCTACAACAGGGTGCCTGGACCGGTCTGGCGATGGGGGCGATAATGCCGGTCGCCTTTCGAGCTGTTTCACACATTGGTGGCGGTATGAAGACCGTTTATACCAATGTGACCAAGGGGCCTGACGGGCCGTTCATCGATCCTAAAGCTATTACCGAACCAATATCTTTCCGCAATACCAAGACTGGAGAAATTACCACAGTCAGACCCAATGAAGGCGATAAGTTCAAGCTCACCAATGAGTGGCAGCCCGAGGCCGGTGGTCGCTCTGTCAATGATGATCCGCGCTTCAAAGATCTGGCGCTTGACCGTCCCGAAATAATGGCCCGCTCCGACAAACCGTTCGCTCCTTACCAAGCTCAAGATTATTCCATCAAAATTGGTGACCGCAATGTCGCCATTACTGGTGATACCGTTACTCTTGGTCGCCAGTCTAGCAGTAGCATTCCTTTTGACAACAGCACTGTCAGTCGGGAACACGCTACAATCAAATTCGAAGGTAGTAAAGCAACACTGACCGACCTAAATTCAACTTACGGAACAACAGTAAATGGTCGGCAGTTGCGTCCTGGTGAGTCAGTAGAAATCAAGCCTGGCGATCGCATTCAACTGGGCCGTGATAAGCCCTTTGAATTTGGTCTTAAGCCGGAATATCACCTTAACTTAGGTGATAAAAATATTGACATGGTCGCAGGCACCAATACTATTGGTCGTGGTTCTAACAACGATGTCGTCATGCCAAGCGATTTTCTAAGTCGAAATCATGCAGTGATTGAATCTACTTCTCGTGGTCCGCAAATTACTGATTTGAGATCGACAAATGGTACTTTTGTTAATGGTCGCCGCATCGAACCAAATACACCAATGCTTCTACAGCCAGGAGATTCGGTGCGATTTGGCAAGGAGGGCCCTACTTATAAAGTAGGTAAGGGCAGTGATGCGGTAACTATGCCTCGTGACGTCAACAGTCCTGAAGTCAAAGCCGTTGAAGCTCAGCCCCGCAAAGTCATGGAGTACAATCCTGGCCGGGTTGATAATGCCGCTCGGCCTGAAGCCGTTAGTCAGTCGAATAGCTATAAAGATAACGGCGAAGTCAGAGGTAAGCTGGAAAATGGCTTCCAGACTCTTAGCGGAGATGCCCGAATCGGTCCGGATGGTAAGTGGTTTGACCCTCATCGTCCTGGTGTAGTTTTTGATCGTACTCAAGATACTGTGCTTAACGATGCCATTGCTGAAGCTCACAGGCGCTTTGATCATTTGCGTAATGATCCAGCCAAATTATCTGCCGAATTGGCTAAATATTCCAAAGAGTTGATGCATCCCAAAGGCTGGAGCGAAAGTCAGGTTGACGCTGCTTACACTGAATTCCGCAACAATAATCGCGGTAAGCGTATTCTGCTTGGCGATTACATTGCCCGTGCTGCCCGTAATGAGGGGGCCGGAGTTTGTCAGCATCAAGCCCTTTTGATGAAGGCCATCGGTGATGATTTCGGCCTAGATGTTTCAATCGTCAATGGTTTCTATGGCGCCAAGCCTAAGGGTGGCTTCCCTAGGGATACATTCGCTAACCATGCCTGGAACGAAGTACATATCAAAGGCGAAACCACTATTTACGACCCTCGTCACGAGCGTTACGGCTTACCGGGTGAGCAACTAAGCAAGCACAATCCTGCGCGCTTGTGGTTGCTCGGAGAGAATGCTGGGCCGATAGAACGACCAGCTAGCCTAAATCTTAGAGCTGGGCAGCAAGTCAACTATGAAGGCAATTCTAACTGGAAGGTCAGTGCCGCAGCTCCATCTGCGCCAGGTAATGTTGTTATTGAAAATGCTGGCAGCAAGCGGGTTGATCGAGTGCGTTTTGCTGAGCTCAATGGCAACAAGACTCCAGAGCTAGGTCAGCAATACCAGCTGCGCCGCAGCGATGGCAACATTGAAGGTGGCTGGCAGTTCAAGGGCTACGGCCGCGATGGCGAGCTGAACTTCTTTAAAGAGAATGGTGTGCGCATGGAAGTGACACCAAAAGAATTGGCTCGGCAGAATCCAGATCTTAATGAAGTCAGACGTCTTCGTTCTGATGATGAAATTGAGCGGGTGCTCGCTACTGCCAAAACTGAGCTGAAGCCCGAAGATATACTCAGCCCTGCCAGTATCAAGCAAGTTTCTCGCGAAATAGCTGAACGCATGAGGGAAGTGCCAATCAGCTCTAGTCAGTTTGAGTCTATGTTTGAAGGCTTGAATCAGAAACAAAGAGAAATTGCTTTGCAATTGATGGAGAAATCTAGTCCTAACCTGCACAGCCGCGCATTAGACGCCCAGCTTGCCAGTCTCGGTCAGCAACTAGACCACAACGGCTCAGTCACAATCTATACGCTTGGTGGTGACAGCAGCGCCAATCCATTGGCTTATCTTTTCCGCAAGAATAATCCTGGTGTTAATGTTGAGATCAAAATTCTCGATGAGCATGCCCTCGCAGGTCTTAAGGGGCGGTCGGCCAACGAGCAAGCATTGATATTCGATGACCTTGCCAAAGCTACTCCCCAACAACGTCAATTCTTGGCTAGCCGCAACAATCTAGCTGTTGCCGATCTTGGTGGCTTTGATAAAGGAGTCAATCTTTGGGACTTTGGTGCTAGCAAATATGCAGGCACTGACCTGATGCGAGACAAGATGCGAGGGCTTGTGGCCGAGGCGGAGCAACGAATGGCTCAAAACCCCAACCTTACCATCGAACAAGCCGCTGACCAGACCTTAAATCCCCTTAGTAGCACTGCCAAAGATATCAATCCTAGAGCTAGAACGATCAAACCGTTTGAAAGTACTGATGCCGCTGAAATGAGAGAACTGAGAAACTTATTGGATAGCAACGAGCATATTTCAGAACTCTACAACGAAATTACTGGTCCGCTAATCAGTCAACAAGAAGTGGAAAGCTTCCTCGGTAATCTTGATGTACAGCGTCAAGCGGCTGCCGCTATGATTTTACGAGATGGCACTGACGTCAATACTTATTCAAAAATGATGGATCAGATGCGCAACGTGCAACAACAAATTTTGGAGCGTTCTGGAGTTCGTCCTGAAGATCTGATTATTATGCATTCGTTTGATAGCGATGGCAGTGCTTATTTGGTCAACAGTCTCTATGCTCGCGCCAACGGCTTGAAACCAGAACAATTCATGAGCATTGATCAGATTAAAGGTGTGGCAAAAGGCGCCTTAAAAGGCAAAGTAGTTGTTTATCTTGACGACATCACATATAGTGGCAAGCAAGCAGCTGACAATATTACTCTCAATGCCACTGACTTGCAAAAATCTGGTGCTCGTGTCGCTGTTGGAACGCTAGGTGCATACGATGTTCCAGCTGATCAAAACTACTGGACGATGTATCAGCGCTCTACTGCTCTTCAATATGAACAACTTAAGCGCCTAGCGCCAATGGTAATATCCGGTCAGCGCTACAGTAGCTTCTATTCCGGTTCAAACCCGCTTGTGCCACAGTTCATGAGTAATCCAGCCTTGCTGCAGCAGGTCGCTGGCCGTTCTACCTGGAGCAAGTCGTCAGTCGACTCTGCTATTATTCTGCCTTATGGTGGCCCTAATAATAATGTTTCGTTGATAGCTGAACTACTCAGGGCCGCTCGTATGCCAGGCACTGTGCAATAAGTAATTACTTTTATTTCTGCTTCTGCTATTTTTTCTTCTTGCGACCGAGGCTGCTCAGGTCCATTTTGCCAAGCTCGTCGCGCATGTCTTCTAGCATTTTTGTAAATGTCTGCGCCGGGAACCTTGTGCGTGGATCTTCTGGGCGTCCCAATTCATGCTCGATTGGCCTCGGTGAGGAAGCGACAAAATCTCTAGCCAGGTCTGGGTTCTGCAAGAACTTCTGTCTCATGGCATCGCGAATAATTTCGTGGTGTCGTGCAGAGCCTAGGTCGAAAGTCTCGCGATCAAAATAGCCAGTATCGGTGTGGGCCTTGCTGCCTGCTTCTTTAGCTTGTTTGCCAGACATTTTTGCCACGGCTGCGCGCACTTTAGGATCAGCAAATTTCAAGCTTTGATAGAAAGACTCAAGAGAATGGTAGCGTCTGTTACCGAGCATGAATGGAGTTTCGGCAAAGTTGGAAATCTGCCTACCCAGTGACTCTTCATTCTTGCTCGAGGCATTGAGAGGCTCTACTTTTTCTGCTCTGGCGCTCATAATTTCAGGGGTTTCTTTTGCCATGGCCGCATCTTTGACAACATTTGCAGAAGGAATTTTCTCCACCGCCCAGGGATCGACCAGAGCTACCTTGTTTTCGCCAGGCAAGAAGACCAAATTGCGCTTACCTGGATCGCTCATCCAGTAGTTCTCGCGTGCTAGATCTTTAAGGAAGTTATTGTGCTGTATATCGGTGACAGGCTCGCCTTTGGGCTGGATGAAATGATTGATTTGTACGCCGTCCACGTCGGTCTTTCCTCGACCAAGAATGGGAACATCGAAACTGCGAGTGCCAAACTCAGCGGGCAAGTCGCGAGCGGTCAACTTCAATATATTACCGCTAGTCAGGTTAATGCTGACCGCATCTCGACCGACGTGGAGCAGTGATTTAGCACTCAAGGGATAAGTCTCCATAGCCCTTGTGTAATCGGCCACAGGGTGGTCACCAAACTCTTTTGCTGGTGTGCTCTTGAGCAAATCGCTCACTGATTGACTAGTCTTTTCTGCTGGCGCCGGCTTCTCTACTAAGGGTTTGTCTTGCACTAATTTTGCTGGGGCCTCGGACTCTAAAACACGTGTGGGCTTCATGGCAAAAGGAGTGACTACGGCCGCGTCTACTGTGGCTTGGAGTAAGCTTCGTGCAGCAATCTTGCCGATGTCTAGTTTCTCTCCCACATTCTGTTGTCTCGAATATTCAGCATAGGCTCCAGTGGAAAAACCAAACACAGAGCTGGTGGAGACCATCTTATACAGTGGTTCGGCGCTGAGTTTGCTTCCTACAGCCCGGTCAAGACCGCCGGCAATTTTTGATGAAACACCAAATAGTACTGCATCGGCAAGCATGGCTTTGGAGGCGAAAGTATTACTGAATGTTTGTTCCACACCGTGACTAAGGTCGAATTTGCCGGTGTTGTTGTTGTGATAGGTGTCGCGGCTTAGTGAGTTATCGAGAAAACGATTGGTGACACCCATGGCCAGACCTTGAGCCACTGGATTAATTTCGGTCTGGGACAATTTTGCCAGTGTAAATGACATGGCCAGACCTTTTCCGCCGCCTAGAGCAAAGTCAACGGACTGATTGCCCAGGTCTTGATTGGCCTTAGCCTGGCCCACCCCGAAGATGCCGAAGACGGCTGCCCCTGTTGCATATCGCGCCCCACCTGAACTTTTGAGCAGGGCGAACATGCCAGCTGTTTTTAATGCGCCGTCAGTTACTCCGGTAATGGTATCGTTGGTGAAAAGTGCGTTCTGGTCTTGTTTAACTGCCGGCTCGATTTTTGCGATGGCCCGATTATAGGCCGTCTGATCATGTGCTAGCTGAGCACTGGAAAGCTCTTGCGAGATGCCTCTCAGGGCCTTAAACGACTGGTCATCGCCATCGTAGAGCTTGCCTACTAGATTTGAAAGCACACTCTGATCGTTGATTTGTTGCTGGTGAACTTTAATCTGACGGTTGAGGAGTTCCTCTTGTCCAGCATCTGCCTGCAATTTCGAGCGGCCGCTGTCAGCCAGAATGGAGCTGAGCGATTTGCTGGATGAATTACCATCGTTGCCGTCGGAAAATATGGGCATAAAAAAGCACCTTAAGCTTTTAAATTATAAGGTCATTTAAAGTACTCTCACAATGGTAATATTCCCAAAATAGCTGATGCGAGGATGGTTTTTGCTTCTTAACTGGCTTGGACTGGAAATAGACGGTCACAAAATTGAGTCAATTGTCGGTGAGGGGCCGTTTTCAACGGTTTACAAAGCCGTGCCAATAAATCCCGGCCGCCCAGTTGTTTTGAAAGTGGCAAAAGGCGAAATTGAAGAATCTTTTGAGGGGCAGACGGGCTTTGTCGCCTCCACTGCCACCGCTCCCGCCTCTAGCGGAATGGGTGCCATTCTCCCTGAACCCAGCCACCTGTTACGGTTACAGTTCGATTGCCTGACAGCACACACTCATGCGCGTTTAATTAAACCGCTTTCGCTTCAGGCTATCGACGATATTGTCTACATGGTCTTGCCCTATTTCGCAGGCCCCAATTTGCGACAGCTTTTGCTCAGTGGCCAGTATCAACAAGCAACCGAGCAGTTTCTCATACTGCTTGAGGCCTTGAGCGAACTAAGTGAGAATAGCTTTGTTCATGGTGATATTAAGCCAGAAAATGTGATTTGCACTGATAACGGGCCAGTGCTTATTGACCCCGGTTATTTCGGCCCGATATTAATACAAGGGCTTAGAATAAAGAACTGCTGCATCTCTACGGCGCAGTACTATCCGCTACATGATGCCAACGATCTGCTGGCCCTTGGATTAATGGCTTGGGAAGTCTTTGCTCATTACCAGCCACTGCGATTAGGTGGCGATGACAAAAGCGCTGCAGGTCCAATACTCCTCGATAGAATTGTCGAGCTTGAACGTAGTTACAACTATGACTATTCGGCAATCGTCAACGCCGCACTACACCCATCAAGGGCTAAATTAAGCGACCACCAGGCCCGAGTTTTGCTTCAAGCAATTGGGCTCAAGGTCGATGGAGTTAATAGCAAAAATATTGAGCCGTCTGCGCCGTTTGCTTCAGTGTCAGAGCTTTTGAAGGCAATTAGAGAAGCATTTGCAGTTTAATCACCTTTGCCGGCTAGCTGATGCCGCCAGCGGGTACAAAACAGTAATGCAGTGCAAAACCCTAGATACTTTGGTCTCTTGTTTGTGTCTCCTGTCGCTTGCTGCAGGGATGTCCGTTAACGAGCAGGCTGAAGCGAAGAAAGCCACTAAGACCAAGGTCGCTAAACCTAAAACACCGCCAAAGTCTTTCCAGTTGGGTTGGCAGGAATTTCAAAATAAACGGTTTGGACCGGCTGCTGAGCAATTTGAATTAGCTGACCGCTCCGGTTATTGCAATGACATGACTCACTATTATTTGGGTCTCTGCTATCACAACCTCAATCAGACTCAGCGTGCCATTGACCACTATTCCTGGGTGGCCTCATACAGTAAAAATCCAATTTTGCGCTATCAAGCTCAGTCTGGTTATGCACAAGTTGCTAAGTACGCAGGGAGTCGCACCTATGCTGGTAACGGTAATGTTTTTACTGGTTTTAGTTATCGCGCTAGTGGTGGCGGAACATCGATGAGCTCAGGCGGTGGCTGACGATGATTTCTGGAGCGCCAGTTTGGTGCTCGTTTGTTTTATTAGCCTAATGAGTTCTAGGAATTTGTCTGGGGCTGTATACTCTTTGTCTAGAAATAGCGCCACATGATGTGTTTGCGGTGGTCCAGGTCAAAGATGCCTGGAAGGCCGATTTCTTGAAGTTGGTTTTGCTCGTTTTCAATGAACCAGTTTTCTAAGAAGTGCTCTTCAAATGGCGGAGCATCTGATTTAGGTCTTTCTTGGTTTTGGAAGTATTCAAAAATTGGTTTGTATTGCTCGGAACTTGGAAGGAGCTTGATAATTCCATGCGTATCAAAACCATTTGAGCTTGCATCGGTGAGGGTGCCAACTCGTGTGGAGTTGTGATAGAGGTTGAGCATTTAGCTGTTTCCGCGGTCTCTCAAGAAGGACTTGGGTATAAGG
>JBBRMD010000045.1:0-48615 GCA_038231015.1 Candidatus Obscuribacterales bacterium | reverse complement strand
CGCGAGCGGTAGTGAAACAATTCTGATCCTAAAATGCCACCATATGTGGTAGCACTTTGGGCTAAATTGTATTTTCTGGGTCTAACCGGCTGTCAGCCTTTAAAACGCTTTAATCATACTGGGCGATTTGTCAAAGTCCCAATAGGAAGAAACTCTTCTTCAATAGGATCGTAAATAAAGACATCACCGGTTTCGATATCATAGACCCAGCCATGCAACTCTACTTCGCGCTTCCAAATTCTGCGTGCGACACAAGGAAGTAAGCGCACATTCTCTAGTTGCATCAAAACATTCTCTTGAACAATAACGCTATGCTGACCCTCATAATCTAAATCAGAATAGTACTTCTCTGCTAATTCTCGAGATTTAGACGCACCAGCCAACCACTTCTCAACATTGGGCATATTGGCTAGTATCTCAGGCTTGAGCACACCTGACATGGCACCACATTTCGAGTGTCCACAGACAACAATATTCTTGATGTTCAAAGCTTCAAGTGCAAACTCAATAGTGGCTTCTTCGCCGCTGACATAATCACCATGGGCAGGCACAATGTTGCCGGCATTGCGGATAGTGAAAAGCTGCCCGGGGTCAGTCTGAGTTAAAAGGTCAGGAACTACCCGCGAATCAGAGCAGGTAATAAATACAACATCAGGGCTCTGACCTTTGGCAAGAGTTCCAAAAAACTCTTCATTCTGTTCGTGAATCTCGGTTCTGAATTGATGCAGACCATGGTGAAGCTTGTGCAATTTGCCCTCCGGGGGAACAGTACCAAATCAATTGTGCCCAATTTCAAGGTTAACCTATTGGTTCAAATCGTTAAAGCGAAAGGCTAATATCCCAAAATACATGCCAATACTGAACCAAATTTGCACTGAACTTGCCTAATTTTGCAGCGAATAGGGAAAGACAGGATAATACTGGAAGTATTTCCGCGGGCCCTTAAGATTAAGCCATGAGCGACGACCTCAAAAAGAAGGAAGGGGATCAGCGCCAAAAGCGGAACAGATAAGTTACGTGAGATGGCTGACACCTATTCACAACTTTCAAGGCTGTTATCGGCCGATAGCGAAGTACTTTCGCGCTATCCTCAATGCCAAGACAATATCGCGCCCGATCTCTTTGCCAAGCAATTTACTCTCGAGCGAGAAGTAAAAGGTTAGCCAGCGCACGCTTGGGATAGAACCTATGCCGGAGCCCGCAGCTATGCATCGCAACTGTTTGAAGTGACTGCAATCAATCTAGCCTTAGAACCTCAAAGATCTCAGTCTTTGGAAGACTCGCATTGACGAATGGTTGACAAAATATCCTAAAAGTTCGCATAAACGCTAGACTAACTGGAGCAGCCTGATGCCTTTTGAACCCCCAACCTATTTTCATCGACCGGCAGAAGTCTGCGAAGTTAGATTTTTCCGCTCCGCCAGCAATGACACAATTGCTCAGATGATCGACCCCGGCCCGGCAAAGCAAGCAATGACGGTCGCAACAAAAATAGTCGACGTAAAAACGCTACCCGGTACTTTCAAGAGCTTACCATTCACGGCAATGAAACTACCTATAGGTATTTGGCAATATGAGCAGCTAGAGTACGCTTCACCCTATGGCTACCACTTACATTTCACAGCAAAAGACAATCCAAAGATCGAGCTGCACTTCTCAAGCCCGGGTGTTTATTTTACAGATGAATCTCATTTCAAATCAATAATTGAAAGTGAACCACATGAGCTATCGAAAGTAGAGCTTGAGTCGATCGGAGCTAGTACAAGCTTCACAAAAGCTCTTACAGAAAATATAAGCGGCAAGCGGGTTATCGTTATGTTCGGGCAATACGCTGACAAAAATACCGATCTCTATCGCATAGAATTCAATCAAAATCCTGACAAATCAAAAGTTTTGGTTTCGGCAACCATAACTTTTGCGGCCCCTCCAGCTGAATACAAGCGATACCTAGCAGAGGTACAAAAAGCATTGAAAACTATCAAGTGGCAAAAGCAGGTCACATTAAAACCCACCCGTGTTCCCGAGACATTGATGCCAAAAGATCAATGCCAAGATTAATTGCCACCTGACCCCCGTGCATGGGGGGATATCCCCATGGTCATGGACGATGCGCTGGGTATAATGCCAGGGTACACCCCGTACACCGCCAAGGAATGACACCCCATGGCTCTTTCATCAGGTAGTCTGTAAATGCCCGAACGTCACGACAGAAATGCCACACCGGTGTCCCTCGATACCGTACTCGGGCTCGGCGACAAACCTGGAGATGTTACCCCAGTCAGCAATGACCCCTCAGCGGCTCAAGAGGCAAGATTAACCCTTCAGCTGCAGGCCCACGAAGACCACAACAGTAAGAAGACGATACTGGGCGGGGTCTTCGACGGACTTTATGGCGGCGAGAAAGACTCTGAGGCTAAACTGGCTCAGATCGCCACCGAGATGAGACAAGCCCGCCTGCAAGGCGATACTGATAAATATAAAGCCACGGCCAGTCAAGTCGATCAGGCCATCCAGGCTGATAAAGATGCCCTCTGGACCAACGACCTTGTAACAGGAGTCAGCACCGGCGCCCTCAAGGCTGGCGGACTATTTATGGCCATCGCGGCCACCAAAGGCAAGGCTATGTTTGGAGCCGGAGCCGCAACCTTTGCCCTCTACGGACTAGATCAAGCTAAAACCGACGACACTCTGGGCAATCAGGCCAGCGACTTTGCTCTTGGTGGAACAAAAGGTGTAGCGACAGCAGCGAGCTTCAAAGCTCTCAGTCATGGCGAAATGAACCCGATGGCACGTGGTGTCTTATTTGGTACCAGTAGCCGTTTAGTAGACCTCGGCCTCAGTCGCGAAACCTATCACAACCAAGACACCAACTCTGGTTTTGATTTCAGTACCGGTGTTGAGCGCACACTGACAGGTACTTTTGCTTCTCGCTCAATGATCGCAGACGCACTACTGTTCGGTGTTTCATCTAAGATGGCCGGTGGCGTTTCTAAGCTTGTTGGAGCAGAGGTAGCTAGCTCACAGGTCTTCAAGACAGTAAGCACCAGCAGCATGTTTGGATTATCCTCAGGCTTATACGCTGAATTCACCAACCAGCAGCAAAGTGGCGAGTTCAATCTCGGCCGCCTCGCTACCCGCGGCTTACTGCAAGCCACTGCAGACGGCTTAGCTGGTGTACCAGCAGGCAAATACAGTGCGGCTCTGGCCGCCAGAACGGCTGAAAGCACATCAATAGCACCGCCAGCGGTGGCAGCCGCGGTCGAAGCAAAAGCATTAGTAGGACGCCCCGTTTTAGAGCCTGTAGTTGTTGCAGGTGAGCGGCCAATTGTGGCACCAGAGCGCCCAGTTGGCCAAACTGAAATAGTGGTTCCTAAAACCGAACAGCCTATAACTGATGCGCCGAAACAACGGCTGATACGAACAGCTAGTGACATTACCCTAGCGGATGGCACAAGAATAATTGAGAAGCTCAACGGAACGAAAGTGACGGTCTATAAAAACGGTGACCGGGTTTTAGAAGAGCCAGGCGCAGCTAAAATTACCTTCAAAACCGATGGCCGCGTAATCAGAGAGATGGCAGACGGCAAAGTCATCGAGCACCGCACCAAGTTTAATACACCGCTGGACGAGCGCCCCTTAAATATCGCTAGTGGCGGATACGAAGCCATTGGTAAAGCTTTGTCTAACTTCACCCGCAGACCATTTACACTTGATGGCAAACAATATGAAAGCGTCGAAGGCTTCTATCAAGGTCTGAAATGGTCAGACCCGGCAAAACGAGCTGAGGTAGCGCAGCTCTCTGGCCCTGAAGCTAAATCGGCTGGTCGTGGCTCGAAGGCAACTTCGTTTGACTACGAAGGCAAGACCGTTGACTTCCGCAGTCCTGAACACTATGCACTGATGAAGCGTGCTATCAAAGCCAGCCTAGAACAAAATCCAGCAATTTTGGCAGAGTTCCAAGCCACCGAGCCAAGGCCGATGGAGCACAAAACCGGGCGTCGTGAAAACCCCAATTCGGGTTATCCTTCTGCTGAATTTATCAAGACACTGCTTGAAGTGCGAAGCGAGACAATAGCCAAAGGCGACTTACGGACGATGACAGACAATACCAGTAATGGCGTTAAGCCAGTCTCCGATATAATCAAAACCATAAAGGGGCCTGAAGCCCAAGCTAACCACGATTTAAAGCTATATGCAGAGGCCTTTAAAGACTCTGGAATGGAGGCATCATCTGTAGTGGCAACTGGTCGCGATGCAGTTGTACTAAAATTAGCCGATGGCAACATTCTAAAAATAACAACGCGCACCACAACTAGAGCAGAAGAGCCCTTCGACATGCCGGTGTTATCATCAGGAATCAAGGCCGTAGACGGTCGCCAAGTTCGATACTCGGTTCAGCCAGAAGCAGGGCCAGCCACACGCACGCACTTAGGCGAGTTTCTAAAGACTCTGACTAGCCATGGCTACCGCATGACCGACCCTGGTATCTCGCAAATTGGGCTGCACGAAGGCACTGTCAAATTGCTTGACCCGTATGCTGTCAGCAAAAACTAGTTTATAAAAAACGAGAAAAGCCCTAAGGTTTCTTAGCTGGCGGTCTAATAATTTCACCAAGCACACGATTGCGATCGAACTCAGCTGTACCGGCCTCGAGTTCTGACCAATCAGCATTTTTATATCTTGCTGGCAAGCCCAAGCCATTGCGCGATTCTATGAAGGCCTGAATCCATGGAATATTATTATTAGGACCGCCGTAGGGCAGAATCATGGTGGTATTGATAGTCGAATGCGAGTACAACGATTGCGCGCCCAACCATAATGTGACGCGATCACGCTCTTCTTGGCTCAGGGTATTGCGGAAGAACGGCGAATCATACAACTGCCGATAGAGTGATGGGCTCTCAGTCACGTTGACTTGAAGGAACGGTTTATCACCATTGGCATGTAGATTAGGGTAATTGGCAGCATTGTTCCAGGTATTCTCAGGTACTTCGTAGCGACCAAGAGTACCAACGGTAATTTCAGGCACCAAAGGTTGGCCATCAGCCCCACGTAAGCGAGCAAGAGTTTCTTGCTGCAAGTTGTTAATCAAGCTCGGCATCTGCCGACCACTATAAGCATAGTCATCGAGATAAACTAAGCGACGATCAGCCAATATGTCACGCAGATGCTGTTGATGTTCAGTCAGTTTCTCACCCGGTTTCTTGGCAGCAAGAGTGCGAAGATCGTGTACTGAGACAAAGTTGTCGGCTGTAAGGCCATTGGCGCGAGCATAAATTGAGTTAGTGAGATAAGCGCTGCCGTTCTCTTCTAAGCCAGTGACAATCAGCATATTCTTAGGATCACGACCAGGCACAGTGGCCAAAATGCGCTCATGCAAAGTGCGTGCTTGATCAACCATGGTGCCATAATTATTTACGACAAGGCCATCTTCTAATATTCTGGCACCAAGGCGCTGTTGATCAGCTGACAGGCGGCCAAGGAAGTTCTGTATTTGTTCGGGAGTGGCTAGGGGTTTGTTAATTTCTTGGTAAAGTGACTGTTCGCGGAAGGCTTCGGGGCTGTTCTCAGTAGCAGCGATGGCGTCTCTAGCCTCTCGCCCGGTTGTGCTCGGCGTTGTCTCAACCACCCGAGCATTGGGCAGAGCCTGCCGAGTAGATTCCGCATAGTTGGCGTCGATGGCCTGCCTGACAGCCTCCTGTCTTGTCACACCACTGTTGCGCTGGATAACTTCAGCCTGTTCGACAATTGAACCGATGCGTCCACGCATGGCATCTGCACCAGCACCAAAACCAAGGCTGGCATAATCATAGATGTTAGGGCCGCGATTGAAGCCATTCAAATCGGCCACAGCTAAGTGCCGCATGCCGGCCAACACTCTCTTCTGGGCCTCAGTTGCATTGCGCACATCATCAAATACAAGAGCATGATTGAGGTCATTTCTGTCGCGAATACTAGTTATGCCTTCATTGTTTCTCGCAATCAACTGACGAACAGTAATACCTTCGCGCGGATTAATGACATGATCAAGATCGTTAGCCCATTTCTCAGACAAACTAGTGTTTGTCTTCTGCAGTTTCTCAATTTCATTTAGACCCATCTGCATGCGCTCAAGTTCAGCGCCTTGCAATACTTTCACTGTTGGAGTAACGCCAGAGTTTTTGTTGAACAAATGAGAGAGTGCGTTACCGTCAGTGGTACCATCGAGCACTAAGACATTGACACCATCATACGGGCGACCAAATGGATCAGTCCGTTTCTGCCAAGCCCAATTAGGATCAGCAGCCAGTTGATCGCGCAGTGATACCATGCGCTCATCGATAGAGCGGCTATTCATATTAGGAAGCGCTTGCTCCATAACTTCGCTCGCGATCTTACGTTCTTCAGCAGTAAGCGTGCGCTTAACTCCGTTGATCACATACTCGCCTTCAAAGATATCGCGGAATTGCTGCGGTGTTACTGAGCGATCACCAAGATTAGCAGATATTGTACTGCTAACATCTCTTAGCTCGGCGGCTGTCATGCGCTCGACGCTAGTAGCCGGTTTAATCGGAGTTACATCAGGAGTGAAACGTCCACCACCTTCGTACTGCCATTCATTAGTAAGTCTGAACTTATCGCCTTCTCCCGGCCTAATTTCAGTAACTTCACCAGTTCGCGTATTTCTAAAGCTAATGGGTTCATCAATTTTGGCAGGGTCGATAAACATACCGCGCTCATCGCGCCCAAAGCGCGATGCCACCACACCAGCTTCGCGACTGGCAGCCATAACGGCACGGAATGCAACCGGCATTATGGCTCCGACCACACCACCGGTAAGAGCACTTTGACCAAGTCTTTCCCAATCAACACCATGCTCATTTAATGGTGCCACAATAATTTCAGAAGCAGCGTTACCACCAGCACCGATGATAGAGTTGTCGGCCATCTGACGAGCAAGAGTCGAGCGAGCAGCGACACTGGTAGATAGCCCCTCAGCCGCCTCGGCCAATCTCACAGTAGCACTCTCAGTAATTGCCTTTTGCAGAGCAACACGTTGCACTTCGGTAATACCTTGAGCAGCCACCTTCTCAGTCAATGCCACAGCTTCGGCCTCAGTCAGGGCAACGAAGCCACGGCGTGATGCTAAAGCAGTCAACTCTGTACGCAAGAGGGCTTGAGCACCGGGTCGCAAAGCCACCGACGCCAAGGCTAAGTCACCAGCCATCGCTGTTGCGGCAGTCTGAGTAAAGCGACCGCTCATAGCGAACAATTCAGGACCAACCAAGCTAAGAGCAGCAGTGGTGCCACCAATTAAGGCTTGCTTAGTTATGTTCTGGGCGCTGCCGTCAAAATCATCACCTTGTATGCCGCGGAATACAGCAACACGATAACCAGCACCGGCAACAGTGGCTGTGCCAATCACAGTGAGCAGAGCGGCAGTACTCAGACCAGCGGTAAACGGAGCCGCAGCCAGAGCAGCAGCAGTGATGCTAGCGTCAGTGAGAATCTCTGCCAACTTCTCTTTAGACTGTTGATTATCTTTCAAGGCTTGACCAAAAAATTGGTTCATGGCTTCTTGCTGTTGCGGATTGAGTTTGGCATACTCACGCTGATAGTTTTGCAAAGCCGACGTTTGCAATTCGCTGGCCCGCTCGGCTGTTAATTCAGTGCCATCAGCAGCGGTGCCAGTACGAGCATCGAGAAATGCTCTATAGTTATCATAGCTGTCTTGTCTTCCATCACTCTCACTCGGGTTGAGATACTGGCGATAGACATTTTGATCTTGTTCACTAACTTTTTGCAAGAAGTCTTGATTGAGTGGAGAATGATATTTAGCTTCGTAAGCATCTTTTAGAGTTTGCTTCTGTTCACTAGTAAGCCCGCGCAATTCTTCTTGAAAAGCCTGATAATTTGTGCCTTCACGCAAGACGAAACTGCGCATCTTGTCTTCAAGCTGCAACTGACCATTCTGCTTGGCCAGCACATCTACCAATTGCTTTTCACCGTCACTTAAGTAGCGATTGCTCGCTTCTCTTTCAGCAGGGCTGGCGCTGGCCACTTGAGCATAGAGATTCTCCCGGTCATAGCCCCACTGCAACTTACGAGAAGGCGAAAGGTGGCCGGTCGTCATTACCTCGCGCATTTGACTTTCGCTCATCATCTGCAAGCTTTCATAAGGAACGCCGGGAAGCTTTTCACTAACAGAGGCATAGACTGCATGTTCAATAGACAATTTAAGGTTTCTATCAGCTGGCGAAAGTTTCTCGTCGGGTTGATTCAAACGATCGCGCACCGCCTTATCAGCAAGCAATGTTTCAACATCAGCAATTCTCTGCTCGCTAGGTACATTGCGCAAACCACTGGCCAACATTCTCTCTGTTAGACCTTCTTGGGCTGGCTGCCCAGTGCGGGCGACTTGCTCAAGCATGGTACGCGCGTATACCTGATAGCCAGGCATAAATTTGTCGGTGATAATATCGTCAATTTGTTTACGATAGACCAAATCATCATGATACTTAGTGGCCTCAGCAGGGCTAAGATGAGCTAACTTATTCATAATTGGCAAGGCATCATATGAGGTGCCCATGCCCAGGAAAGTACTGCTACGATTGTCAGCAATGGTTTCATCAAGTGTGCGACCAATCTTGCTAGCATCCTCAAAAGTAACTGCTTGAGCTTTTTGATCGAGCATAGTCATAATGCGGCGACTTTCGTCAGGTGTGGCATAAGTAGCCAATGACTGCTCAATTTGACTACGGAATTTGGCACCATTGGCAGGGTCACGCAAAGCTTCCCAATCTTGCTGAGAAAGATTTTCGGCCTTGCCCATCAATTCGTTAGCGGTATGACCAGAGCCTAGGCCCAGTGGAGTCCAACCATCTGAATGAGAGGCCGCCATTTCGGAGGCAATAGTACGGCGGCCATTGAGCAACTGATCTTCCCAGACGGCATTCTCACGAGCGTTGCCTCCTTCGGCCAAAGACTCATGTAACCCTCTATAAAATTGCAAGGCTTCACGATCTTGAGCAGTCGTCGGCGCCCGGTGAGAAGCATCTATGTCTTTGCCAGCACTATACTTAGCACGTTCTATATCAGTAGCATTGCGCAAAGCTAACTCAAGATTTTCTTTGTTATTAAAGAAAATTGGTGCAGTATCTTGACGAGCGATAGTGTCTAAGCCAACGTGCCCATTTTTCAAATAATCGAGAGTGGCGGCATCAGTAGCTTTATCGAAATTGCCGCTAGCAATGTTGAGTCTATTGTTTCGCGAGCGCTCTTCTGTATTTGGGAAAGCCCTGGCCAATTCTTTGCGGAAATTTTGATCGGCGTTTAGCTGCTCGCGAGCAGCAACAGCCTGAGGCGAGTCACCGGCAATGATACTAGTCAGTAAGTCTCTGTCTTTCTGCCGCAAAGCAGTGCGGGCAATATCAACAACATCTTGCGGTGTACGTAGGTCAGACCCTTTAGCTAATTTGTCAAATGAGTCACGCAGAGCTGGCGAAAGATTTTGATTGACTTTGATATCGCTGCTCAAATCATGACCAGTTTGGTTAGTGTAGTCGAGGCGGAGCTGAGCAATCTGCTGCGAATTAAGCTGTCTGAAAACCTGTTCGATTTGAGCGCTGGCCTTCTCCGGCTCAGAAGCAGCCGTCGCCAAAGCCACGCGCACAGCGCCGGCATCGTTAGAGCGACCGTCTTCTCGTTGCAAGACAGTCTCCATGCGCACGCCCTCAATCGGGCCAAAAGCATCACGCAGCTGAGTGCGCAAATCTTTAGACGGAGCAGAACCGTCTGGGGGATGATTAAAGGCATTTTCTAGGGCGACGCGGTCGGCCCGTCCGAGAGGTCCTAAAATTTGCTCGACCTTGGCCTGATTAGGGCTAGAAAATAAACCGAGCATAGAAGTTTCGCCCAGGGCATCACGCAGGGCCCGAGCATGCGTTTGTATGGTGGCGTCGTCTAGCTGGCGGGCTGCAATCGCTGGCAACGTGTTATCGCTGGGTTTAATCTGGGCATCAGCGGGCTTTACCGGAGTCTCGGCACCGGCAACCGGAACATTAACCTCAACGCCACTCACCAATTTAAGATTCGGTAGCCCGGCTACCGCCGCATCGGGCTTGGCACCGTCAACCGGCTTGAGTGCCGTGGCCTTATCACCAACTGCCGGGTTGGCTTCATCAAGCATCTTCGACGCCGCCTTGTCAGCAACTTTGGCCGAATCGGAAGCATCGGGTTGAGCCGCGCGTTTGTCGTCAGCTGTTTTTATGTCGCCGCCGCTAGCCACCGAAGCTTCCTCAGTCAACAAAAATTTTCGGGGCCAGGCAAGCCTCGAACAATACAAAGTAAATAGTAAGGGTTTCCATCATTCATATACCCGCCCAAAAGACATTCTGGACAAGGTCATACTTAAATTTCGACCAAAATCAGACTACACGCCAAGACGTGAAAATTACCTGAAATTTGAGGTCATCGGCATTGGGTACAACTGACCTTAGCGACCAAAATGCTCCGGCTAGATTAAGATGGAACTTCTATGGCAAAAAAAAAGAAAGAGAAAGACAAACGTGACCCCTCATCATTAATGATGACAGTGTTGACCAAACACTTTGCCGGGTTACCGCTAACGTCTATTGTCACGGCCACCAGAAAATTTCCGACAACAAGCCGAGCCGATTTACAAGTAGCTTTAGATAAACTCTTTGCCTCAAAAAATTACAGCTCAAAAATGTATGGCGCTCATCGCAACTATGGCTTCAGCGCCCTTACTTTCGCCAACTGCCTTGAAGAAGGGCACGATCCGGTAGTGGTTGCACCACAGCAATATGACGAAGTTGACACCGGAGAGGCGCTCCCTACGCGCTGCCTCAGGCAAGCCCTTTGGACAAGCATAACCAAAGAAGAAAAAATTCCATTTAGCGTGATACAAGCGAAAGCCGACCGCTCCGAAGAAGATGGTGTGGTGCTCACCATTGCTGTTCCACCAGGTGAACTAGGCCTCAAGCTCTCTCATGATTTTCTCGCTGAGTTAGAAACACTAGTCAATCAAAGCGGCTCATATCGAGGAAAAGTGATCTCGCTTGAAGGCCATGCCAGATATTCAGGGAAATCTGGGACCGTACTGGTTCACAAACTTCGTTCAGTAGCCCGCGAAGACGTCATTCTTCCAGACAAAACATTGCAACTACTTGAGCGCAACGTTACTCAATTTATAGAGTATCGCGCCAAACTTAGAAATCTGGGGATGGCTGTAAAAAAGGGGTTGCTCTTCTATGGGCCGCCTGGCACGGGTAAGACACACACCATTCATTACCTTGCAAACCAACTGCCCGATCACACCACTCTTTTGGTCACAGCCGCACAAGTGGGGCTTCTAGCTGAGTATTGCCAGTTAGCGCGCTTTCTTCAACCAGCCATGATCGTAATAGAAGATGCCGATTTAATTGCTCGCGACCGCAACGACATGAACAGCCCCTGCGAAGAAAGCTTGCTTAATCAGCTTTTGAACGAAATGGACGGCCTAAGAGAAGATGCTGAAATATTATTTGTGCTCACCACAAACCGGCCAGAACAGCTTGAATATGCTCTTGCATCAAGACCAGGCCGGATCGATCAAGCAATTGAATTTCCCCTACCAGATGAAGAGGGACGCAGCAAGCTAATCAAACTGTATGCTCGCTCGCTAGAAGTTGATGACAACCTTTTGAAAACAATTGTCAAACGCACGGAGAACACTAGCCCTGCATTTATCAAAGAGTTGATGCGACGAGCGGCACAGCATTATTTACAGGCAGGCGGCATCGGCACTTTAAGCGAAGAGCCAATAGCGCTGGCACTCGAAGACATGCTCTTCAGTGGCGGCACACTAAATCTAAAACTACTTGGGGGCAAAATCGACGAATAATAAAAGTTATAAAAAAAATTCGGTCATGAAAAAAAATCTGTCAAAGGTATTCTGATCGGACTTGAATATCCTCTTTCACGCGTTCTTGAAGCAAAACCAATTCCATACATAGTCTTTCCTGGGTTGAGAACCAGATGCTCGGCCTTAATCATGAACTTGCCCAGTAGGAAGAAAGCCTCAAATGGATAAGTTTCAATGATCCGGCGAGTGACAGTAATTCTTCTTTTAAAATCTGTCAATGTCACATTGACTTCGCAGAACTCTGGTGTTGTCTTGTGAGAGGTTATTTTCAGGTGCGGAACAACATCGTATTTTTTGGTTGTTCTCACCTTTCCAGGCAGAGCTATTTGTGAAATAGGGATACCTGCGGCAAGCTCATTCCTTGCACGAAGTATCTCTGCATCACTGACACCACATTTTTTCTTTAGATAGCTGAGCCCTTCAGGGGTAGTTAGAATCGAGACAGCAGCAGTTTGAAAGCCTGTTGATGGCATTGCGTCGGCTCTGAACTCACACTTAACCACAGGAAAGCGCCAGATAAAACCACGAACAATATCGCGCCTTCCGTGCATAGCAATTCGATAAATGTACATCATGGTCGGCCGCTTACAGTTGACATCATCACAACTACCGGCGCGATACAAAAGCTCCGCCCACTCTCCCATATCAATACTAAACTCCTCGTCGCGACTAACCATGCGCGGAAAGCCTGGAACAGATGGCAGTTCGCCAAAAGGTTTCTGGCCGTCAGAAAAGCGAGCATCTATATAGACCTGCTCAGCCGAATGCTTATTGGTAACGAAAAGAGTAGCCATAGATGCCAACAGTATATCCGGGTCAAGCATATAAACATCAAGCCAGGGAGCGCCCAGCCGAAAGGCGAAAGACACAGCTACTTGATTAATTTTCATCAGCTTCGTGTCGATTTTAACTTTTTTTAGGCGAAACTGGGGTTAAATAGACATAGGTACAATAGGAAGGAGCACTTTTGATTCACCGTTTAGAGATAGAGAATTTCTACTCAATAAGAGATCTCCAAATTATTGACTTGATCGCATCGAAAGCAGAAAAGGGCGATCAAAATAGGCTGACCCCAATTGGACCGGGCTCCGCGAGTCGAGCACCATCCGTGGTTGCCTTTTTTGGCGCGAACGCGTCAGGCAAATCGAATATTTTGAAAGCAATTCCTTTTCTCGCATGGTTCATAACCGGCAGCTTTTCACTCGGGCCGAACAAATTTCTGCCCTTTCACAGATTCGCCGATCCTATCAAATCGAACTCTAGAACACGTTTGGCCGTGCGACTTTGTGGCCCTACAGACCCAGAGAAAATTGGTGAGGCAGACGAGCAATCCTGCGAATACGAATATGAACTAGAAATCGCTGGTGAAGCCAATAAACCTCAGCATATATTTTCCGAAGGACTTCGGTACTGGCCACTAAAAACGAAACGACCGGTTCAACTATTTTTTAGAGACGAAAATGGCAAAGTAAAAGCACATAAATCGTTTGGCTTAAGCGGCTTCAACTTAGCCCTAGAAAATGTTTTACGAAATAATGCAAGCGTAGTTTCAACGCTTGCGCAGCTGAATCACCCAGTAGCCATCAGAATAACAAATTCTGTAATGAGCACATTCAGCAACATTTTTATAATGAGAGAAGAAGCTACAGACGAAAATATTTCTGACCACTATATCAACGATCCAGAATTGACCGCTGATCTAAATAGACAAATCGAAAGTATCGACCTTGGGATAAATAAAATCGAATTTTACGTAGGTGCTAATGGCCCCACCGCACAGGCTCACCACAATAATTTAAACCAAGTCATTCCACTTTTGTTCGAAAGTCATGGAACCAAGCAGTTTGTTAAGGTATTTCCCATAATTCGAAATGCTCTGATACACGGCGGACTTGCTGTAGTTGACGAACTAGACCTGGCTATTCATCCCTACATTTTGCCAGAGATCCTAAAATTGTTTCACGATCCAAAGCTAAACCGCTACTCTGCGCAACTATGGATATCGGCTCACAGCGCATCTCTACTAGAAGAATTGATTAAAGACGAAATCTATTTTTGCAAAAAAGACATGAATGGTGCAACCGATGTATATGGTCTAAAAGATGTGCAGGCAGTTAAGCGAACTGATAACTTCTACAAGAAGTACCTCAGCGGAGTTTACGGAGGCGTCCCGCTCTTAGGATGACCCCAAGAAATCCTACGTTTGCACCAATTATAGCGCAGCGAAAAACACATTTTGTTGGCTGTGAGGGCAGAAGCGAGCAGCATCTGTTGAACCGGAACTCTTTAGTTTTCTAAAGCAATTTGAGCTCGTTTGAACCAGGAGAACTCGTTCCGAAAAAATTCATCAACTATTACTTGGATTCCTGGGTTCTTAACCGCAGCATTTATTCTTTGCGCCAGCAGCAGCACTGGCATACTCATCATGGCGGCGGAACCAGAGGCCAGTTTCATTACGCCCTAATGGCGCGCGGTCTAGCCACTGATACATAGTCCACAATCCATCTAAGCCACGGGAATAAGCAGAATAGGTATGGTAGATGTCGCCATCTTGAATAGCAAAAGCGCTCATGCCCGGCCGGTCGCGGTGGAAGGTCGGCACATCTATTCCACAAGTAGCTGCAAATTGCGATTCTACTTCGGAAGCACCACCTTTATCTTCTTCTTTAGCTGACGGCCAAATAAAAGTTGGTTCGTTGGTGTAGTTGTAGGTTACACCACCGTCTCTTTGCTGCTCAGCAGTAAACTCAACGCTAAAGTCGACATTAAAATCACTGACACTAGAAGAGGCCCAAGGGAAGCTCCATTGCATACGGTTCTTATAAGCCTGTAGTGTTGCCAGTGGTGCCCTTGAAACAGCAGAGAATGCCACATCATGATTTTCTAAGTGCACAAAAATGCCATTGAAGCTATCAGCAAGAGACGAGCAAGACGGGCATCCCGCCTGAAAGTCAGGACCGAACATAAAGTGATAGACAATTAGCTGCGAACGGCCAGCAAAAAGATCTTTTAGTGATACCACTCCGCCAGCTGTCTCAAATTTATACTCTTTTTCTACTTTCACCCAAGGCAATGCCTGCCGTTTTTTCGCCAATTCATCGCTGCGACGCGTCAACTCTTTCTCTTCTTTGAGAAGTTCAACACGGGCAGCAAGCCATTCTTCACGGGTACCAATTTTATGAGCAGTCATGATTTACTCCCTATGTCCTAAAGCGGCAACCGTTTATCGTAATCTTCTTTCAGAGAAGCCCAGTCATCCCAGAAAGGTGCTATTTGTTGATTCGTCATGCGCGCCAAGAGAACACGCAAATGCTTGTGCCACCCAGCGCTAACACTTAACAGCTCAGTGCGATTCGGCAAGCGTCGATGAATAACAGTAAGCATCACATCATTACCCTGGGGCTCAAGTTCAATCGAGACATTGCCGCTATTCTCCCAAGTGAAGACGAGCTTGCGAGGTGCCTCCATCTCAATTATGGTGCTCGCCATTCGATATTCTTCTTTAACATCTGCAGGCAGCACGGCAGGCGGATCGCTAAATTCATGGTTGCGCCAAACAAATTCAAATGGCTCACCAGTCTTCATTTCCATTGAACTCGTGGCCATCCATTGGCGGCGTAATTCTTCTTTAGTTAAATACGACCAAACTCTCTCGATGGGCCCTGGCAGTAGGCGCACAATCTTCAAAGTAGCGGGCTCAATCAATTCGCCGTGGCTTTCGTTGCTAATCTCTTTAGTGGCAGATTCTTCATTGATAGCTGGTTCGCTCATTGCTCGTCTCCTTTCTCAAGTTTCTCAGGGTCGGCATTTAGTTTGGCGTCTTCAGTGCGCAAGAGCTGCTCGAGCACATCGAGGCGGCTATTCCAGAAGCCTTCATAGAAGCTCAGCCACTGATGGGCAGTGGCTAGGGGGCCCGGGTTGATGCGACAAATATGGGTGCGACCGCGCACCTCGCGCTCAATCAACCCGGCATTTTCCAGGGCCTTTATGTGCTTTGAGGCAGCAGCGAGCGACATATTAAAAGGTTCGGCCAGCTGACTGACCGTACGCTCACCCTTAACCAAGTCACGCAGCATAAGGCGACGCGTACCGTCGCCCAGGGCGTGAAATATAGAATCTAATTGCTGTGGAGCTAATTCAACCATATGGTTGAATATATCAATCAGTCGAGAGATTGTCAACCGATTGGTTGAATATTGTTCAACTTAAATTGTATGTTTTATTTCTTGCCATCAAAGTCAAAGACCAGTGCGTCCTCGACCATAGGCAGAGCTACTTTCTTAAACTCTTCATGGGCCGGATGAGTTAGATAGATGTCTCTATCTTTTTCGCTGGCGAAAGTCACCAAAAAGGCGTGCGTTAGTCCTTTGTTCAATTTTTCAGGGCTGACATTCGGCCCATCCTCTATAGACTGAACTTGAGGAATCGACTTCTTCAATTGACGAAAAGCAACTACCACAGAATCGACCTGGGCAGGGCTAGCCGAGTCTTTGAACTTGAATGCGACGAAATGGCGCAGGCATGGTTTGCTGGCAGCCATCGCCCCACAAGCCTGACCGAAAGTGGCATAGAGACTAGCGATGGCAATGGCAAAAACAATAGCCGGCGGAATAAATCGGAGCATAAAATATCCTCTAAGTAGCGACTGCCGCGGAGGTAGTATCATAGCTCCGCTCGCTTGGCCAGATTACACTAATCGAGGAAGACTACGATGTTCTCAAGGTACAGATTTCAGCAAGCCGCCATCTACATATGGGTCGCCATAGTCTTCATGGTCACGCCAGCCTTCGCTGGCGAAAACAAAACCGACGCAGACGGCGTGCCACAGTCTGTCATCAATCTCGACCTCTGCACCCTTGCCTACCAGCTTTACCACCAATCACTCTGCTTACCACTTGACCCCTGGTACGACATGATGTCGCGCACCGGCAGCGATCGGCGTGACAATATCTGCAGCTTCACCCACGACTATGCAGCAAAGCTTGGTAGCACCGCAACAAACGCAGGCACATCCGGGCAAGGCTTCTATAGCGGACCAAACGCAGCGCGCGGCTGGCCAAACTCAAATAAAAATCTCGACCCTATTCTCACAAACTACAAATATATCGATGCTAGAACTGCCACTTTTAACCGTGATGGCGAAATATTTCTAGCAGTGCAAGCACCTGCGTACATCACCAATAACATCAAAACGATTGAGGGCGTTCGCTACAGAACCAAGCCCTCAGGCTATCTATACAACGATGTAGAAAAGTTTCAAATTCGCGAATACCCAAGCGGCCAAGATCACCTAATTGTATTTGAAGGCGGCACGGGAGTGGTCGGCACCACCGAACCAGCGTGGAGCCCCATGGGTTTTGTACTAGCGAAAAAGACTGCCAGTGGCTGGGATGCACACATAGTATTCCGCGGCAGCCGCAGCGGTTCATCACTAAGTAAAACAGTCTGGAAAGCACAAGCTGTAATTGGCGCCGCCAAAGGAAACCCAGATTGGATTACTGACCTTGGTGGCAACAAACAAATTGAACAACCTCTAATTAGTAAAACTGGCACAGTGACAAAAGGGTTTGCAGAAGCCTTGCCGACAATGCTAGGACCAATCACAGCAGCATGCAAATCTTTAGAGCAAACATACGGGGCACCACAACACATCTTTGTCACCGGTCATAGCCTTGGAGCTGGTCTCGGCAGCCAATTTGTTAGTGCAGTTTTGCAAGGCACTTATGGCGACCAACTAAAGAGCGAAGTCAAAAGCTGGCCATGGAACGAGGCAAAGCTAATAGCATTTGCTCAGCCAATTCCGGGCAATGATGTTTGGGCCAAAAGCTTTAATGCAATCTCGCCCACTTCTGAACACTACTGGGTGACTGGAGACAGCGTAGTGGAAGCGACTTCTGGCACAATGGTCAAAATGCTCATCGACAACGGTGAACATGGTGGCATTCAAAACAAATTAACCTCAGTCGCTAATTGCAAAGACAACCCCCACGAAGTTTTTGTGATCAGAGCGGCCATGCTGCGTGATCTCTCGCCAAACAACGGGGCACTGTGCCAACAACTTGGCCAAGAGAATACATGGGGCTACTACGACACATTCTCTAAAATGCTCGCCGGTCAAGCTAAAAATTATCTGTACAACGGCACACCCGCTTGCTTCATCGTCAGCAAAAGCAATCTGCCGCAAATCTTGCGCAACAATGAATTTAGCACTGAATTCGCCAATTGGCTGTCACAGGTTTATGGGCGCATGATTGCTGACAAGAGCAGCTACATTGGCTTTAAGTTTCAAGGCACACTCGACGATCGCAAGAAGTTAGTGCTCGAAATAGCCGGCCGAATGAAGCGCCCAGCGCTGGGTGGCAGCGCTCAAGAACTAGACAACCTAGGAACAGAGTTTACGGCTATCAACGACAACCTTGGACTGACAAACGAAGAACAGTGGATTTACTGCGGCGAAATTCTATCACGCATGCAAAAAGCACCACTGTCACTAAGTGAACTGCAGTCGAAACCTGAGATCAAAAAGTGCCTTGAATCAAAGTTCGACGAATAGTTGCAGCTCAGCAAATCGGCGAGCCCGTAGATCTGCCGCCTCTCAAATATCAGCTAGCAGACCGAATTGACTATTGTCTCATCGAGTCTAGGCAGTCTTCAGACTGTTGCTTCAGTGCTTTAGTTGGAGCGAAGACATCATCGAGCCAGCGGTCTGTAAGCTTGTTGATCTCCTTACCTTTACCCAAAAGTGGATTGGGATCGTAAGCCTCAACAGCAGCAACCATATCATCATGTTTTCTCATCACAGCTTGCGCCTTAGGTAGAAAAACATCGTCTAAATCGTCAGAATTCTGGCCCTCTACGACATACTTGCTAAACTCTGCTTGAGTGAGAACGCCATCCGGACCAGCTGCGCCTCTCAACTTGTACTGCAAAGAATCTGTCTGGGCTCTTAAAATCATCGGGATAACCGGATCGTGAGCTGCTTTGGCGAAATCAGCTTCGGTAATAGCGAAACCGTCATCCGTAAATTCGAGACCGGCATCCCACATGGTAAAGCCAATGAAGTGGGCCATAGACTCGCGTTCAGCGGCATCATGAAGAGACTCAGTTGACTTGGCAACGTTGCCACCAAGATCTTTCGTACTATACCTGCAGGCATCAAATTGTTCTGACTTGACGAGATTTAGATACTGGCCGAACAACGCACCAGAAGCGTCACCTGGTTCATTCGAAATTGCTGGAGCCTCGCCCTCTGCCGCAACAGGAACTGCGGTTTTTTCAACTTGTCCGGCCATGTCGCTAGCCTCTCTCAAAACTGTTAATGAAGCAATATTAGACCAGGCAGGTGGACATGAAGCGGACATGCAGTTGACAGCCGAAGCACTAACTGCAGAAATGAATTTGTCGACTATTTCGGCAATCTAAAAGTTGCGCCGGGGGTGCGTTCTGTGATGAATCCAAACATGCAGAAGCCACAAGGTGGCTTCCCTATGCACTTGCCATTCTCCATTGCCAGTAAAGCACGGTGCATGCCGAAGTCATATTGCCAAACTTTGACAGTGGCGTAGCGAGCCGTAAGCGACTCGATCGCATCCTTATTGTTTGTCGGAGGCAGAATAACGCCGGCAATGTCTGACGGAAAGCCCTCAGAATTGATAATCTCATTCTCAGTCTTCCCCAAAGCTTGTTTTTCTATGTCTTTAACTCGCCACTGACAATACATATCATCGAGATCATAGGGCGCACAGAAGGTCTTCACACAGCGGTCTTTCTGAAAGAGCATGCGCACAATGATCGGAGTCGTACCCATAATATAAAGTGATTGATCGTAATCTTTGAGACTCGAGTTAGCGCAAAGCGGCGAGCCGGTTCTAGCCCACGGAAGGCCCAATAACTCCTCAACTTGCTTGACGGATAAATCATGTACCCTGGCACTTATCTGATTGCAAGCCTCCATCTCCGACTGAGAATAGCAATCTTCCCAAGGCTTGTACGGCCCCTGCAAATTCAGCAGACCATTCAAATTGCGCAGTTGTGCCGCTTCCAAGTGTTGTCCATATAAAGACTCGTCCTTATGAACTGGAAGAACAGCATGCATGAAAGGCATATTATGCTCACTGATTCTATTTTCTTGCATCCTTCGAAAAATATCATCAGCGACGGCTGGTGCTTGGCTAAGTATCAAAAAAGCTAGCAGTGCGACTTGCAATGCGACTAGCCGCATGGCAGCAAGTCTCAAACTAGAAGTAAAACCTGATTTGCTATAGGAAAACATCACTATCTCTCCGAGACTTCACACAGTTAGAAATCAAAATTCAATTACTGCCTCTACCGACTTAACCACTCCAGCGCCCCTGCAGCAGCCTGGCGGCCCGTAGCGAAACAACCAGTCAACAAATAGCCACCGGTCGGCGCTTCCCAATCGAGCATTTCGCCTGCAACAAAAATTCCGGGCAATACTTTGAGCATGAGATTCTCGTCAACAGAATCAAAGCTTACACCACCAGCAGTGCTAATCGCTTCGGCAATTGGCCGGGTCGAACGCACAGTTATTGGCAATGCCTTAATGCGCTTTGCCAAAACAACAGAGTCTTCCATCTGCTCACGGCTAAGCACTTCGTAGAGCAAAGCTCTCTTCAAAGCATTGTCACCAAGACAAGCCTGCAGGTGACGAGACATAGAGCGTGAGCCGCGAGGACGGGCCAGGTCAGCGGTTACTCGCGCTAAACTCTTACCAGGCGAAATGTCTAACGTAAAAGTTGCCTGACCATGCACAGAAAGATAATCGCGCAGCCGTCGAGAAAATGCGTAAATCAAACTGCCTTCCACGCCATAATCACTTATAAGTATCTCGCCTTCGCGACTTTCAGTAATTCCATTTAAATCAGTAAAGGTGAGAGCCACAGACTTGAGCGGAGAGTGTGAAAATTTCTCGCGCAAATGAGCGCTCCATTCAACATTGAAACCACAATTGGCGCTAAGAAACGGAGCCATCTCAACGCCGCGTTCTTGCAGCCAAGGCAGCCATGCTCCAGTTGATCCGAGCTGTGACCAGCTAGCACCACCGAGGGCCAATATCACACATTTAGGATTGATAGAAAACTCGCTAGATCCGCTAGACTCGTTAGACTTGCTAGATCCGTTAGACTTGCTAGCCTCATTAGTCATGCGCAATGAATCACCATCGAAACCGAGCCAGCGGTGACTATGATGGAAGCTCACTCCAGCACTACGAAGACGATGCACCCAAGTACGCAATAGCGGAGCCGCTTTCATCTCAGTCGGAAAAACGCGACCCGATGTACCAATAAAAGTATCAATACCAAGCTCATGCACCCAATGACGCAAGGCATCGGGAGGAAAAGCATCGAGCGAAGACTGCAACAGATTTTGCTTATCGCTGTAGCGAGTGCAAAATTGGTCGAATGGCTCGCTATGAGTAATGTTCAATCCGCCCAAACCAGCGCGCAAAAATTTGCGCCCCAGAGTTGGCATGGCCTCGTAAACATCGACACTCGCACCCGCATTGACGAGCACCTCGGCAGCCATGAGACCAGCGGGGCCGCCGCCTATGATAGACACTGACGAACCAACAGGGGCCTGCGAAACTGAGTTTAGAGGCTGCGGGGAATTCGAATTGCTAGAGCTAGACATGGGGATATTCTAGCTTGTTCTAACGAATGATTGAACGCGGCAAGGCAAAGAAGTTTCTGCGCCTAAACAAAAAAGCTAGTCAGATATGCAGCCAAAATTCCGAGCGCGACAAACATGACATACAAAACAACCGCCAATTTCTTTGACACTTCTGTCCATAGATAGCTCATCGGAAGGAAGCTGTACGTACCCAGGGTGAAAAGAAACAGCATCACATATGGTGCTGGCACGTGCTGAGTGTGCAGTTGCTGTGCCGTCATCACATCAAGCGCAATCGGTATGGGAAGAAGCACGGTAACAAGAGCTGTGCCGGCAAGAACAAGCGGGTTTACTTCAGCAAATATGCTCTTCAATGGAAGCAACTCTATTGCCAAAGAGCTCAGAACAGCTGCAAGCAACATAAATGGCACTGCTGTTTTTACCAGCTTCAACAAGTTCTTGAAGTATTCAAGTGCAACGTGCTTGGCAGAATCAAAAAGACTTTCCTGGCATTCTTTGTATAGAGGAATCGAGCACACCAGCGGTTGCTCAAGTAAGGTGCCTTCAGCCGTGGCCTTGCGGTTGTTGATATACACAATAAGCGGCACAAATACCAGCAAAACCAGTGCGATAAGCGAGTATTGAATGGCTCCGTAATACCAAGGCAGCCCAGCAAACACCATGGATACTACAACAAAGTTCAAGGTCGGGGAACTGAACATGAAGCCTAGGGCCGCTTCTACGTTGGCTTTGCCACGAGTGATGCCGCAGGCGACCGGCACTGCGCAATTTACGCAGACGCCAGCAGGCGCGCCCATCACAATTCCTTTGAGGGTGTTCATGTAAATATTTCCACCCAGCTTGGGCGGATAAAACTCGAACACAGTATGAAACAAGGCTCCTAGAGCCAACCCGAACGACATGCCGATGCGCATTGACCAAATCCAGTTGATGAATGAGACCCACCATCGCTCCAAAAGACCAGCCTGGAGAGACGCTTTAATAAGTTCCGAATTGTAGATATAGGACACAAGTTCGTGATGACCCATGTCTTCAGCTTTGTGGAAGAGCTGGGGGTAGCGAGAGCCAAACCAGAAGGTACAGAAGATGAACGCTGCCATTCCGAGAATTACAAAGAGTGGGTAATAGCACCGAATATCTTTGCCGCCTATGAGGATAGGCCGCCGCTGCGGCGCTGATGACTCCACTGAAAAAACGACTGCCATGAATTCTTCCTTCAAACACTGCTCACATACTACAAACTATCCCTCACTTTGAGAGAAATCAATCTAGACTGAAACCAACACCCTAACCACCAATGAGCTTTTTGATTCCAACAATCCAAGTGTTCAATTCAGGCAGGGGCTTGTCGGCATAAGCGCTGCGTGGCAACTTCTTCCAACACTTTGTATCAACCTGATGCTCCTCGGTAGTGTCAGTGTTTTTCCTTAGGTGCTGCACATCTTTCGCTAGCGGCACAAGATCTTGATAGCGCTTGGCCGGGTCAGCCTGCAAGCATTTCTTCAGTATGCGCTCTAGGTCACCACCGGCGAGGTCAGGTCGCGAATCGCCAAGTGGAACTAACCTATCTGCCGCCTTATTATTGAAGACATCTATGACCGAATTGCCATCGAAGGGCAAGCGACCTGCCACCATTTCATAGAGCACTATCCCGAAACTATACACGTCAGCGCGCTTGTCGACTTTGCTGTCTTCAGCCTGCTCTGGGCTCATGTAGTGAACCACAGCCCCCTCGGCAAGCATTCCACGAGAATGTAGATGTGGTGCATGAGGGTGAATGACCGAATCAAGATCTATAAGCTTCATGCTCGACAAACGCTCACCACCGAGCACCATAATGTCTGACGGTTTGAAGCTAGCATGAACAATGCCGACGGCGTGCAAGTGAGTGAGGGCATCGAGCAACTGCAAACTGAGGTCAAGCACCTTATCATCAGGAATGCTGTGAAAGTCTCTCAGTATTTTCTTGAGAGTCACTCCCTCAAGCAAATCCATCACAAGAAAGCCCTCACCATCTTCGGTTTCACCGAAATCATAGGCTTTGACAAAACAGGGGTGGTCGACGTCCATGAGCGCTAAGCCTTCTTGGGCCAGCATCTCTTGGCCGACTACTGTGCTGCTGTGAGCGCGCAAAACCTTGATGGCGACCATGGTATCGCCGGGGTAAACCTTAGCCGAATAGACCCGCGCTGACGAGCCAGAGCCAACCATCTTCTGCACCAGGTACTTTCCGGCTAGACGCTTGTTTATATGTGGCGGCGCACAGGCCTCGTCGTTGAGGTCTTGCTGCTCATACGGATCAAACATACTCACCTAGGCTCACGTAGTCTCACCTCGCCTCAACTTGCCTCAACACATCTAGCCTCAATCAACTTTTACTTGCCTCAAACCATTAGAGAGTTTAGCACTCAGATTTCTAAAAGAACGGGCATCAAGTTCCGACATTCCAGGCAGAATAGTCAGATGCTTGAGATTTTTAAAGCGTTCGAGTTCAGGCACAATGTTTTCACTGAGGCCGCATCTACTAACGTTAAGCGAGGTTATATTTAAGCTCGTCAATTGACGCAAGTCTTTGGGTTTTAAAGAATGACCACTTATATCTAACTCTTCCAGGCTACTCATCTTTCCTAAGATTGTATAGTCAGATGCATTTAAAACAGTATTACGCAAAGACAGATACTTCAGGCTCTTGACAGGGCGAAGCTTCTCTAACAAGACTGATGCAGAATGCGCATCATCAAATTTTAGGCGTCTGATGTTTTTATACCAGTCGCCTCGAGCAAGATCGGTGTCGGTGAGCCTGCCGCGAGGAAGATCGACAATTTGCAGATTCTTGAACCTGTTTAGTGAATCTACCGCCACTGGTGTCAAATGAGTACAGTCATGCAGGCGTAGCTCTTGCACATCGGGCACGTTAGAGCAAGCCGCAAGGATAAGGTCTGAATCATCCACGTCATAGAGCATGAAAGCAGCTATATCACCAGGGCTAAAGCGTTTCATGTATTGCGGGTAGAAAGCGATAGTTCTAGTTGGGCAGAAGACCAAAGGGTCAGATGCGAGATAAACTGTTCTACCACGAGCCGGGCTGTTGTTGCTCGCATCATATCGACAAAAGTATCCAATCAAAACGTCGGTTGGGAAATCGAAACGGCGAACAAGCTCTCCATCGCTTCGCTCAACAACGGCAAAAGGTGAGGTGACAAGCTCGGAGCCAGTTGGTTTACCAACTTCCTTAAAAAATGCCTCAGGAGAGTCAATATTAGCGACCATATCATCGATGCCTCTATCGGCGCGCTTCTCGTTATCGTCAACAACGACTTGCATAAGCATAGATTTAGAGCTCTCTCTTGCCTGCATCCAGTAGTTCCAACAAAGAACACCAGCTGCAAACACTGAGAACAATACGAAGATGGCGACAAACACAGTTAGCCACCTTCGGCTCTCCACGCCGACAGTCACAGGTTTTGATTGCCAGTAATGATTGCTCTCAAAACCAGAGTGCAAGGAGATCAAGATCTCTTTGCACTCACGCACACGACCAAGGTCTAAGGCCAATTCTTTCGCTGATTGGTAGCGATGCTCAGGAAGCTTTGCCAAGCACTTTGCCAACACAATATCTAGGTCAGGGCTGATATGGCTGATACCACTTCCGGTGGCACAGTCACTAAGGCGCGGAGGGTCGCTTTGCTGATGCAACAACATCGTTTCTAAAGCACTGCTACTCTCATAGGGCACAAATCCAGAAAGCGCTTCAAAGAGTGTACAACCAATCGAATAGATATCGGCTCTGCCGTCAATAGTGCCACCAATACATTGCTCAGGGCTCATGTAAAATGGACTGCCAAAAATCTCACCAACGGCGGTCAAATCTTGCTTCTGGGCATTACTAGTATTGAGCAGCTTAGAGATTCCAAAATCTAAAACCTTTACTACTCGAGTACCGTTTACACTGCAAACCATGATATTTCCAGGCTTTAAATCTCGGTGCACAATACCGTTGCGATGAGCATAGGCTAAGCCATCTAGAATCTCAATGAATATCTCAATAGCATCATTTACGGGCATTGGCCCATCTTCTACAAGTATTTCTTCGAGACTGCGCCCGTTTAGAAAATCCATTGAATAAAATGGCAGCGCTTTTTCGTGGATACCGAGATCGTATACTTTGACAAAAATTGGATGATTGAGAGCCGCTAAAGTTCTAGCCTCGGCTTGAAAGCGCAGCCAATTCTGATGATCAACAAGCTGCGGTGAAAGCACCTTCAAGGCGAAACGTCGATTGAGAGTGACATGATCAACCAGGTATACAGCACCCATGCCGCCTTCACCAATAATCGAGATAATACGGAAGACACCGCCTATAAGGGTCTCTGTGGTTAAAACCGGTGGCAGGCTGCCGACAGCAGCGAACATGTCAAAATTCTGAGTAAAAAGCTTGCGTTGAGCTACTCTTTCTGCAGTACTTGTTCGGCTTGTTGAAGCTCCAGTACTTGAACCAACACAGGTACAACGCAACTCTTTGAATAGAAATGAGGTGAAAGAGCCAGCTCGCCTATCCCTTGGTCGACTTTTGCCGCAACTTCGGCAAATCTGACCTTTGTCGCGCGTCTGCTCAACAGTCGAAACACCGGCTGCGCCTGGCTCCACCGAGCTTTGAATACTAATATTGCAGCGACAGTAATTATGCTGAAAGAAATAGGACGTGACCGAGCCGGCTCGGTTGGCGAGAGGAGGTTTACCACATTTACTGCAGAGTTGTGTCACATTTACCCGTTCACTTATCTGTGCAATAGTAAATGAACATCTACATATAATCTACTAATGAATTTTAGTGAATTTTAGTGAATTTTCAGACCGTTAACCATTTAGGCAAAAGGACAACAGATGAAACGATATCTGGCTTACGCTATTGCACTGGCCGCAATACAATGCACAACCAGTTCTCATGCTTTTGCCTTAGACGATAGCCGCCCCCCTGTTTTGGTTGAGCTGTTTACTTCTCAAGGTTGCAGTAGTTGCCCTCCGGCAGACAAACTTCTGGCCGACTTGTCTACGCGCTTCAAAGCCGGCCCCGAAACAGACGAACCAAAATTGAGACTGTCACCAAAGGCGGTGCTTACTCCGAAGCAGAACTCAGTGATTGTCACAGTTTCTGGTACAGCCGACGCCAACTTAAAGCTGGACAAAGACGAACGTTTGATAGTATTTTTGACGCAGGATAAATTATCGGTATCTGTGAAGTCTGGAGAAAACGGCGGTCGTGTTTTAAATCACACCGGAGTTGCCAGAGATATAAAAACTTTTGAGCAAGGGCCTAAAGATCAATTCTCATTTGTAGTGCCAGCCGGCGCTACTGGAGATTCGCAATTGCGTTCCAGTAACGATCGGTCTCTTCTTGATCTTCAGTGGCAATCTGAAACGAGAACGCCTCGTCGTGCTTCTTCAGCGTCATGGTTGTACCAAAGGCAAATTGGGTTCTTATTCATTGCATCTCGCTATTTTCAGGGTCTGCAATTTTAGCAAAGCAATCCGATTCGCTCCAATTCAACTCGAACACAAGCTTTCAGAGACGGCTGAAGGTTTGGCGAAAGCTTCCAAACGCTTTGCCTGCCTCGACCTTAGTTGACAAGTGGGCGGCTCGGTGTTACCTTGGAAACACGAAAAACGGTAGCGAGTTTTCGCCAGTAACTCCGCATTCGAATTCCAGATCGTTATCTAGCAATGCAACTTTCGTTCCGAAAGGTATAACACCATGTCTGCCAAAACCATGTCTGCCAAAACCATGTCTGCCAAATCAGTGTTCGCTCAAGTTTCGCTAATCACTACTTTCGCAGCATTCTCATGCGCACCAGCGGTGGCGCAAGATGCTTTCGGCTCTGGCGCCCAGGGCGCCTATAACTCTCTTGGTGCCAGCGGAACACAATCACGCCTCAATTACACAACCGGTTCGCAATCTCAGCACTTAGCTCTTGGATCTTCGCCGCTGTTACAGGGCGCCACCAACGGCACTATAGCCGCTCAAGGAATTGAAGCAACAGTTGTGCAAGGGGTGAACACTGCGGGCACTGTGCGCGTCAACAACCTCGCCAACATGGAAGCACTACTAAACATCATCGCTAACGGTATGGAAATTCTCGGCATAGCCTGGGGCGGGCCAACAATGATCTGGGGTTTCATGCACATGGCCGCTGGCTCGCATCAGGCTATGAAGAAAGTATTGTTTGGTGCAGCTGGTGTCACCGGCGGCTTGGCTACTCCCGGCTGTATCAACTGGCTGGTGGCATCCGCTCGCGATGCTGCGCTGTTTAACTAGATTGGTGAAGGTTTGGTGAAAGCTTGGTGAAAGCTTGGTGAAAGACCAGTGAAAGGCCGGTAAAAGACAGTTGAAAGATTCGAAGCGCTTTGCATCATCAAGTAAACTTCTACCCCTTGACGATCCAATCTTTCTGGAGCAACCAATGAAACGATTTTTTGCCTATGCAATGGTTCTAGCCGCCTTGAGCGCACAAATGCCAGCAAACGCTGAAGAAGCAGCCACAGTAGCCGTGACGCCAATAACGGCAAGCAGTCCCACTAAGCCCGCTAGCGTCGAGGGCAATATAAAAAGTGGCAAGAAAATCCCGCTTGGCTGGGCCGAACTAAGTAATGTTGCTTGTTTCCCCGGCACACGCTTTGAGCAATTTGATGGCAATCATGTTTTTTACCGAGTGCCGATGTCGGCGAGCTCTTCGCTAAAAATTACAATGACACCAAAAGACAACGCCGGTATAAACCTTTACGCTCTGCGTCAGTCTGCCGCAGGTAATCAACCAGTTCCTCCGAACATCACATCGGCGATTTCGGCTGAAGCCAGTTATCCGAAGTATGTCAAAATTAGTGCCAAGAAAACAATTAAGAACAAAGACGATGGGGTTAGAAAAATCGAGTTCACTTCAGTCGACAGCCCCTATAGCATTTTAATCGGCGTGGCTGGCGCCAACGGCCTGACTGACGGCGCCTTCAATCTAAACGTCGAACAGACCTCACGCTAGTTCGTGATACCACTACTCTTGTCAAAAGTATATTGGTCGACTTAGAAGAAAATATGTCGGCATGGTAAACTCGGGCTCGCACAACGAGGCTTTGAAATGGCACTTAAGCGTCAATTGAACCATTTTAAGAATGGATTGTTGGGCGAGACAATTCGCGACTACGGCGACATTACCAAAAAAGAAGACTGTATCAAAGCTCAGCTTAAGAGAAAAAGTAATAAATACACATTCGAGTTGACCTGTGCCAATGACGAGCATGGAGCCATGTGCTTTAAATTGCCGCTGACACCGAGCATCTTGAGCGCGCTCCATGACCTAATAGACGACATTGGTCAGATAAAGGGCAAGGCAGAAAAAAATCTGAGATTGCGCTTCCGGCAGGGAGAGTTTGATCTTTTGGTGACGTACAAATTTGATGCCGACCAGACTATGCAAAATCAACGCACCGCGCCGTTGACCCCCAACACTTACAAAATGCTCGAAGAGATGCTTGCCGATGCCGAAACCATCCTAGCCAACGAAGCACATACGACTAATGAAGAGTGGTCAGACTGACTTCATTCATTGGCGGACGAACAACAGGAGAAATAGATGTTTAAGCCGCTAAAGCAGCTGTACAATTTCATACGAAAAAATGAAGAAAGACAAGAGCAAGAAGATGCTCGATTCGGCAAAATATTTTTCGGCTACGTGATGATTCCTATAATTCTCGGCTTTTGTTTATTGGCAAGTAATGCCTTTACACAGTCTACCTGGACGCAGAAAACCGCATCTGTAGTGTCGACAAGAATCGAAGATCCGCCCCAAAAGACCGGCCTATACACACTGTTAGTGACCTATAGCTACGAGGTAGCTGGCAAGACATTCCGCGGCAGCGGCCCGGTTACGCACAACAGCAAGCGAGCTACTCTCGAACACAAGCAGGAAGACGAGTTTCCTACCGGCACGAACATTCAGATCGCCTGTAATCCAGCCGATATGTCTGAATCTAGTCTGGCACGCGGAGCATCGGGAATGCCATATTTCTTTCTAGTCGCAGCAGCGCTGATGACTTTCGTATCTTATAAATTAATCCGTACAAAACCGCTACCTTCATCATTACCATCAGAAAATTATTGATGATCAAAAAAAGGAGAATTGGCAATTGAAAACACTACTAGGCCAAGGGCTTACCATATCGCGGGTTACCGTCGCAGCTGCGATTTTGTTCACTATGACCGCTTTCTCTCCTGAAGCTCGAGCAGCGAATCCGAATTTTGATGCTGTCGTAACAAGGGTGAGTATTCCAGACCGAATCGAGATTGGTAAAACCGCAAGAGTCTCAGTAACAGTGACTAACGAAGGTTATGCTGACTGGCGCAACCATGACGTCAAGCTAATGAGCCAAATTGTAGCGGGGCCGTCAGGAAGAGGCCAGAACATACCGGAACTGCTCCACTTTCCTACAGCAAAAGAGGGAAGGAACTCGGGAGAAACCTGGACCTTTCAATACGACGTCAAGGGGCCAGACACCCCAGGCGATTATGAAATGGAGTGGTCCATGGCGCTAAAAAGCGCTAATTTCGGAAAATGTATGCGTCACAAGTTCGAAGTTTTCGGTACCAATCAAGCCGCAGAAATCCATGAGGGCGACATCAAGTATTCACCAAACCCGGTGCAGCCTGGCAAGAAGTTCTCTGTCAGTGTGTTAGTGACCGATACGGGCGACGTTCCCTTCAAGGTCTACAACCCGACTCTGAAAATGTCCGTTGTCAAAAAACCGTCAGGCTCGAATAGTGCTTGCATCGAGAAAGTCTTTAACACGCGCTTCTTCAAGCCCGATGGCAAAAAATGGACATTCGAGCAGTCTCTGGTAGCGCCAACCCAAGAGGGCGCATACGCTATAAGGTGGCAGATGTGCGATGGCAGCACTACAATTGGCGATTCAGCTCAGAAGACACTGAACGTGGTCGTTAAATAATCAAATAGCCTAGTAGTCAAAACGAGTCTAGCTTATTTTGACTACTAGCTCTTGGTACTTACTGATCAAATTCGATAGAGCGTAACATGCTTTTACCCAGTTGATCGTAGCTGTCTTTAAAGTCTTTGCTGTCTTTAGAATCGGACGAGTCTTTCGAATCAGACGCCATTATTTTGACTAACAAAGGAGAATCGGTAGCACCGCATTCAGTGACAAGACTCTTGAAAGATCTCCCCTTTGATTTGGTCACGATACAAAGAAGCTGATGTTTTCCGATCGACTCGATGGTGACGAGTTTGATGCTCTCAATCGGCTCAGGAACAAATATTTTCGCCACTTCTCGGTCGACCATGCCAGATGCAAAGACTCGGCGCAGGCTCTCAACGGCCTGCGCCGAGTCTTTGTACGCGACCTGTACTGAGAATGACCCTTTCGCGTACTTGCGTGCCGAACTCCACCCCGGTACATAGGCTTTCATAGGACCAGTCCACCCGTCTTTTTGGAAGACAAGTCGCCCTCCATTAAATGTCACGGTGTACCGGCCACCTTGATCGGTTTGCCTGGCTGGCTTGGCAGCCAGATAATACTTCGGAGGCGGAACTCCATCCATTTCAATTTACCTCAGAAAAGGATTATACACGCGCTCAGCCACGCTTCACGCTAATTTGCGTTGCTAACAACGTGAATTAGCGTAAAACTAGGGAATGGTGTTGAAGTATATTAGCGAGTTTGGCAGTTAACTCTGATAAAAGTTAGCTCTGGTGAAAGTGTCATGGGCGAGAAAGATGAAGTAAAAGAAGAAGAAGAATTCAGCGAGTCCGCCCCGCGCGATTCAGCAATCGGCACTACCGTAGACAACCGCTATCAAGTGTTAGAGGTCATCGGCAGGGGTGGCAGCAGCTCGGTCTACAAGGCTCAAGATTCACAAAATAGTCGCATGGTAGCACTCAAGCTCCTTCACAACCATCTGGCATCAGACAAAGAGGTTGTAGAGCGCTTTAAACGAGAGGCTAAGGCCGGAAATGAAATCAGGCATCCCAATGTAATTGACGTCGAAACCTGGAGTATAACCAAGGGCGGGCAAGTCTATATGGTTATGGAGTTAGTAGACGGGGTTAACCTTCAAGAGGCTATCGAAATAGGACTGACACAAAAGCAAGTGGTGGCCATCGCCCTGCAAATTTGTGCCGCTCTAACTGCCGCCCATGAAACTGGTGTGGTGCACCGTGACCTCAAGCCTGCCAACATAATGCTGACAAAAACAAGCGCAGAGAAATTTCACGTAAAAGTACTCGACTTCGGCATCGCAAAAATTTTGCCAATCAATGGAGATACAGTGCTGAAGTTGACGCAGTCGACAAATACACTGGGCAGCTTTCTCTACATGAGCCCTGAGCAATGCTTAGACAATGATGTCGACGAGAGATCTGACATATACTCACTGGCTTGCCTTTTGTATGAAGCGCTGACTAAGAGACCACCACTGGTGGCACGCACAGTCTTTGAAACAATGAACAAACAGTTGACCGAAATGCCAGCACCACTGAATGTTGTTTGCCCAAGCCTGCCTTCGTCAAAACAAATTGAGAAAGTTTTGTTCAAGGCACTAGCAAAAGACCCAAATAAGAGATATCAATCAGTAAGAGAATTTCAATTAGCTTTAGCTGCTATTACGGAAGAACACACTGATTCAGTGCCACCAACTGTTCAGCCGCCTATTGTGCCGCAGACAAATAAGCAAACAACTAATCAGGTTAGCCAGGCTAACCTGAATACCGCTGCAGTAACGTCAACAGAAAGTACAAACCCTACAACCGACGAGATCAAGCAGCAACTCTTTGACGATCTTCAAAAAGAACCGAATCTTGACATTCTAGCCTATATTATAAACGCATGTTTTGCTGCAGTATGTTTTTATTTGTGCGCAGAGGCCTACGAAGTCGCTGCTCTCAAGTTGCTTGCCATGATTTCTTTGATAATAGCAATTTGCTTTTTCAGTCTCCTCGTAGTCATGCTGCTTAACCCTCAAAAACACACTCCCACAAAAGAATACAGTATGCGCACGCTCGAACTTTTGCCCTACTCGATTGAGGTGCTCAGTATCGAGATGAAACGCCTAGACCATTTTTTTGTAGTAATAAAAAGCGAAGGTGATCAATCACAAGAAAAATTGGAGTTTGCTGTTGCACCAGCAGGAAAGCAAAAGGACATGTGGGTCAAACTTGCAATGCACGCGCTGTCGGAACGGTCGCAGAACTCGCTGTCTAAAGAACTGCATAAGATTGCCGACGACCAGCACAATCCTGAAAAAACAAATGGGCGACAGTCAACGGCTGTTTCACTTTCATTTCCCTTGGATGGGTATCTCTTCTACGATTGTTACGGCAAGCCAGTGGCGCTGTCAATTCAAAGCGCCATTGGCTGGATACGGCAGGAGTAACAGATAATGGGTACATTAAGGATGCATCTCACCGGAGACGTCGTATGCCGGATAGCCTTAAAATTATAGTTCCCAAACCGATGCGTGAGGTTGTGCATCGGCTTGAGAGTGCGCGCATGGACATGGCACCTCAAATTGGACCTATTTCCTACACGGACCGCTTTGCCGAGGCCTTCACTTGCTCGATCTCATACGGCGGCGCTATTGCAATATTGACAGGTTCAAAACAGGCAGACGGAGCTGAGACGCTAGTAGAGGTGGAGTTTGAGATCGAATCAAGGCGCTCTAACTTGTCTATCTGCGCAATTTTCTTCGTGCTTAGCATTTTGGCAGACTATATTCTCAGATCAAAAGAATTTCCAGAAACCTGGCTTTCTCTGCCGTTTTTGGTAATGTTTAGTGCCTTCCTGGATTTAAGTAAACCAAATTTTGGAATTTACAATCTCAAACGCTTTGTTCGCAATACGGTCATGGAAGACGCTTGTGAATAGCGTCAAATTTAATTGCGTATCTCAGTTCTAGATACCGATCAGCTTGATTTCCCAGCTAGCTATTCGGCTCAGGAAGATGCACGGGGCAGCTCCTCTATGAAAGGCTGTATGGTCTCTGAAATATCGCGCTGGCTCAGTCCACAGAATCTGATGCGGCCACCTTTAGATAGAGAGAAGACTAGGTCAGTCCACGCGCCGTTTCTTACCTCTGAATAGCTCGTAATTTGTGAGATATCAACGCTATGAATTCTTGCCCATCGAACAGCTATGATGCGCTTGGTAGTTATCGCGTAAACCGCGCACGGCCAAATTACTATCATGTAGATCGCAAAAAGAGCACCAAGTCCAAAGGCTACGATTTCAGGATATAGAGCTACAGAATGATCAGTCAGTGAAACGAGAAAGGTAGCTACGACACAATAGATGGCCACACCAGAAAAAAGTTTGAAAATATAACTCAAAACGCTGCTTTTGTCACACTCTATAGATGGATAACTGCACCACCGAATTGTTTCGTCAGAATAAAGCTGTCGATCAAGCAAGCCTCGCAAACTCGGAAAGTCAGCCTTGCTAAAAGCAATTTTCATGAGAATTTACCCTAATAGAAAGCGCATTCATTTGTTCCTTTGTTCATTTGTACTCCGTCATCAGTTGAAAAGCAATTTGACAAGCACAAGACGTCGGTTGAAGAGAGTGATCGATTCAGCGGGCACCGGGCCACTCTAGCTTGCCTGTTTTTTTCTTTGCCTTGGTGACAGCCGGCTCTGGCTGTATTGTTACCGACTTGACGGCAGTTTCAGTTTTAGTATTCGCTGCTGCTTTAGTTTTCGACTTGACACTCACTTTAGCTTTGACTTTCTTCTTGCTCTCAGCCAGCAACTGCTCTTCAAAGCAAGAAGGAATTGCGTTTGGGTCGTAGTCAGTAAGCTCCATCATTTCAAGCCATTCGCGTATATCTGCATTGGGGCCCTGACCACCTTTTAACGCTTCCAACAAATGCATAAATCCATAAGGCCCACCACAATCTTCTGGTGGGCACGCACCTTTAGCTTTTATAAAGACTGGTGCTGTGTCGAGCTCTTCTTCGGTCAGCAACTTTTCAATCTCAATTGTATGCTTCCAATCATCACCAAAATCATATAGATATAAAAATCTGCTGCCGACAGTTAGATCAATATCGTCGAGCCCGCATTCGTGCTCATCGTTCACACCGCCATTGTCATTAGAATCGCCAAAGCAATAACCGCCAATTTGAAATTCGTGCATGTGCGAGTCGGTCCAACCCATTGCCATTTGAATGGCTTCATGGAGACCGAATAGCGAGATATCAGTCTCTATCGATATACGTCGCCAAACCGGAGGTTTGACACCATCTAGAGTAATTTTCAATTGCACTCCGGCAGGCGCTAATTTCGACTTAGCTAATTTCGACTTAGATACTTTCGGCTTAGTTTTCTTTTGCTCAGTTCTATTTGGCTCAACTATTTTAGTGCCCGGAAATGGCACCACATTCGATACCGCTGCCGAACTTCGCTCAAAAACATCAAACTTAGCTGCGCCACCACTATCGGCCAAAATATTCTCGCCGACAATATTTCCGAATGCTTGGGTCATCAACTGCAATAATTGAGAGGGGTGACATCCCGCACCCAACAAAGTTTCCACAAGCTTGTCTTTGAGCTTCGCCTCTTCTTTGCGCATGCCTGCTTGAGCCATGAACATACAGAGTTCAAACCCTGCCTGCATGTAGGTAGGGTCAAGCACATCTAAGTTTTGCTCTGCTATAGCATAAGCGTCCTTTGCAAGGGCCACGGCTTCCTTCGCCTTGCCGCGCTGCATCGCATTAGCAGCGGCATTGCACAACACCGAGACCGGTGCCGAAATCATGTAGGCGGGCAAAGCAGCAAATTTAGCTCTATCACTCGCGCGCAGAATTCTCGCAGCTTCTTCTAGCAGCGGCGCTCCTCTCTTTTGGTCGCCGCTGTTGAGATAAACCATGCTTTCGTTACCAATAGCAACGGCTAACTGCAAGCTATCAGCGCCAAAGATTTTCACGGCTAGACCCTGGGCCTGCTTGAAGCAATCGACAGCCTTGTCAAAGGCTTGCATATCATCGTAGAACTGGCCAAGCAGGTTAGTCGTGATAAATTCCTCTTCAGTGCCTTTTCGCGCAGCAGCAACGGCCTTCTGATAGCCCTGCAGTGCCTGCTTGTCTCGCCCAGCGGCTTGCTGTTCTTGCGCCTTGATAATCGTCTGCATTAATGTGTTGGCTAGAGGCATAGACCCTTTTATCTCCGACGTTCAACCCTACTGTTACTAAAATGAAGTATTGACTTGATTTAGGCAAGACAACAAAAGTATATACGGAGAACAGAGCCGAAACAAATTATCTGGAGTAAATTGGTGAAAATCTGGGCAGAGAAAGTTAAGGGGTTTGAGGGTCAAACTGTGGCAGATAAGGCCGGTGATAAGGTAACCCATTCAGATCACGGTTCGCCTGACAAGGCCGGCTCTCCAGACATACAAAAAGCTCGAAACCAGAACGTCGACGAGGCTTCAAAAGCAACCAAGCTGCACCAAGCTGATGTTGTTGAAAATATAAATCAGATGAATCCACTAAAAAAGATGAAAACAGCCGCTTTAGTCACGTTGTGCACACTTGGAGTGATACATGCGCCTCTAGCGTTAGCAGAAAGATCAAAACCTTTGACAGCATGGGCACCATCGCCCGGTCATGTGCAGATTCCGCTCTGGCCAGGCACACCGCCAGACCCATTGCCAGCTAAAGGGCCGGAGTTTATAGAAGATGCCGAGGCGATAAACAACGTCACCAAGCCAACGATTACAGTATATTCGCCCAAAGAGAACAATACAGGAGTTGCAATTATTGTCATTCCCGGTGGTGGCTATAAAATTCTAGCAATGAGCATAGAAGGAACGGAAATTTGTGATTGGCTAAATTCAAAAGGTATCACGGCTATTCTTCTCAAATATCGTGTACCAAGCGCGAAACTCTATCCGGCAAGAGGCTCACTGCAAGCCTTTGAAGATCTGCAAAGAGCAATGAGTGTTGTTAGATCGCGAGCAAAAGAATGGCACATTGATCCAAACAAAATTGGAGTTATCGGATTTTCTGCTGGCGGACACTTAGCTGCTTGGATCAGCAATGTTTACGAAAAGAGAGCATACAAACCAGTTGACGCCATCGATAAAGTAAGTTGCCGACCTGATTTTGCCGCACCGATTTATCCAGGACATTTATGGATTGACCGCACCAAATTCGAATTAAATTCGGATATCCAAGTTACCAGTAAAACACCACCAACTTTCTTGCTGCAAAATGAAGATGATAAAGTTGATCCACCAGAGCATTCACTGGTTTATTATCGAGCGCTGAAGAAAGCAGGTGTGCCAGTCGAAATGCATCTCTATGCACAGGGCGGGCATGCCTTTGGCTTGCGTCCGTCGAAATATCCGGTATCAAAATGGCCACTGCTAGTTGAAACTTGGCTGAAGACGATAGGTATGCTCTGAAGGCGCCTAACTTTTACTTTTAAAATGGTAGGCTAGCGGTCAGCTGTCACAAAGGATTTAACCATGCAAAAAATCATGTCGAGCCTCTGGTGCAACAATAACGCTCAAGAGATGGCGGAGTTCTACACAGCCGCTATTCCCAGTGTTAAGCAAGGGAATAAGTCGTATTACGGCGACTTTGCGCCACGTTGCGAACAGCAAATCGGAGCGCTAATGACATTTGATCTCAAGGTGCAAGACCATGAATTTATGCTGCTAAATGCTGGCGACACCTACAAACCAAACCCGACAATTTCATATTATATAAATTGCAAAAATGCTGCAGAAGTAGATAGTATTTACGCAGAACTTTCTAAAGGAGGCAAAGATTTGATGCCTCTCGATTCTTATCCATTCAGCGAACGATACGCATGGATAGAAGACAAGTTCGGTGTCTCGTGGCAAATCATAATGGTGGACATGCCACAGAAAGTGGCTCCTTGCCTTATGTTTATCGGCGCACAACACGGACGCGCTCATGAAGCTATAAAGTTCTACACCTCGATATTTAAAAATTCCAGTCAAGACTTTTTAGTCAACTATCCGGCCGAATCTGGCGAGCCACCAAATACGGTGATGCATGCTTCGTTTACACTGGAAGGTCAAAAGTTCATAGCCATGGACAGCGCGCTTAAGCATGAATTCGAAACATGCCAAGGCAACTCGCTCATGGTTAACTGCAAAGATCAAAAAGAAGTTGATTACTTGTGGGAAAAGCTTTTGGAAGGCGGCGAAGAGTTACAGTGCGGCTGGTTGAAAGATAAGTTTGGACTGTCGTGGCAAATCGTTCCTGAATCAGTGCGAAAATTAGAGCACACGGGCGATCAGCCCAGAATCGACAACGTCATGAAAGCTTTGATGACAATGAAAAAGCTTGATGAGGCAGCGCTTGTAGCGGCCTATGAGGGCTAGGAATTTGGGCATATGAAGATGCTAAAAACGCTTATCTCGCGCAGTCAGTAGCTATTCTTTTGGAGATTGCACAACCGGGATTACAAAGCAAATCACCAGAGTCAACATAGTGACCACTAAGCATTCCAATGACTCTACCAATGCGATCTAGAATTGGGGAACCCGATGTGGCCCTGGTTTCAACACGCCGGTCGAGCTTGACCAGCATTCGTTTATCTGAAGATTCTGTAACCGTGCCAGGCAAACACTGAGGTGGCACCGATTCATTGACCAAGCAGGTATAAAACCAACAGCGCTCTCCGACTGCGGCCCGTTGGTCTGCTATTGAAAATGCTTTTGTAGCAGAAATGCTTGCTGGTGCTTTAAAGACCATCATGTCACCCGAGTAATCATCGTCATCTTTGACATGACCAGTTTTAGAAAGCACCGTTGTGGTGCTTCCAGCGGAGTTGCCATTCGTAAGACTTGTCAGTTCAACATTGTCTACCTCAGCGGCAAGCTTTGCAGCGGGTATTTGGGCATCAAGGCCGCCAGCTGGGCCAAGCAGATGAAGAGCAGTTACTAGAACAGACTGGCCGTTAGAAAGCCTTGCACACCAGGCTTTGCCCGCCTCCACACTCCTCCCGTCTTTTAGATTGAACTTTGGTGAAAATAAAGCGTCGCGCACTGCTGGCGCTGATGGAGTAGATGACGATGCTCCCCCTAATGCTCTGGTACCACTGGCAGTCCCAGGTGAACTAGTGGTAGCTCCCGCTGCACCAGCAGGTGCCTCACTCACACTACCAGTGGTGCCAGAGCTACCGGCCGATCTATACTTACCTAATTGTTTCAATCCTATTTCGGCATTCGCCTTTAGCTGAGGGTCGCGGCTATAAGTTGCTACCCATTGATACTCTGCAATTGCGTCAGAAAGCCGACCGAGAGACTGCGAGCATAAGCCCTTGTAATAATGTGCTCCTGCATCGGAAGGACTGCTCTTAAGATGCTTTTCTAATAACGGAAGCGCAGTATTGTAGTGTCCGACTTTGTAACTCTGAATCGCTGATTCGAATTCAGATGGAGCTGCTACTACAGCTTGGAAAATCAAAGGTTGAAAGAGCACCGATTGTAAAATCGCTGCAGTGAACAACCGACAGACTTTCAAATTTTTAAGCATTTCGAGCTCCCGAGGAAATTAGATTGGCCAATCAAAACTAGAAGTAACGGTCAACTCATTCGATTAATTTATTTCGGCCCAACCAGATAGTAGCGCGTCGATTTAAGCGCACCACTCTGGGTGAGCGCGCCGATTGCTACCAGTTCCTGCAAGTCGCGTGTCGCAGTGGCGCGTGAGGTGTCGGCAATGGCGATGTAGTTAGCGGCACTCAAACCGCCTTCGAAGCCGTCTAGCCCTTCGCGGAACATGCGGGCGATGACGCGTTCCTGACGTTCGTTCATGCGGTCGCGGTAATTGTCGTAGAATTTGGTCTTGGAGACAAGGAAGTCAATCTGCGTAAGGCTGTAAGATTGCGCTTCGAGCACGGTTTGGGCAAAATAGACCAGCCAGGGAGTGATCTCGTTGTGCTTGTTGGCCGCCTCCAGCGCAGCGTAATAGGTGGAACGCTTGCGCTGAATGATCTGTGACAGAGCAATGAGGCTTGGCCGCCCGATGGCCTGCGCCAGCGCTTTTTCGGCGAGAGCGCGCGCGATGCGTCCATTACCATCCTCAAACGGATGGACGCTGACAAAATAGAGATGGCTAATCCCGGCGCGCGTAAGTGCAGGCAATGGCTGCCTGCCGCCAGGTGCCGTGGCGGCAAACCATGCGAGGAAGCGCGCCATTTCTTCAGCCATGGCGCTCGACGGTGGCGCCTCAAAATGTATTTTAGGCTTATGCAGCGCGCCGGAGACGACCTGCATCGGATCTTCGTGGTCACGGTAGCGCCCGATAGCGCGAATGTCCGTGCGCTCATGCACGACCAAGCGGTGCCAGTCATACAGCGCTTGTTCGGTCAGCGGCATGGCTGCATCGCGATAAAGCGCCATCATCATTTCGGCGATACCGCGCTCGGCAGGCGGCACACGGCGATGGTCTGTCTCTAGGCCGAACTGACGGCGCAGTGAGGATTGCACGCTGTCGCGATTAAGCAATTCGCCCTCAATCTCAGACGTTTTGATCGCCTCGCCTGCCATGATGTCGATAGTGATGGTGGTGCGGTCATCGTCACCCAAATGCTTGATCGAGCCAATCAGCACGCCAGATTGCTGCAAGAACGAGGCCTCAAGCGCGGTTAACGCCGCACCATTCCATCGAAAATTAGGCCAATCTGACTGCTGCCAGTTCCATTTCATGCGTCATAACCACCATGCTTATAACTCACAATAGACCACATTATGAGTTATAAGTCTAGCATTTATACCTCACGAGCCTTAATTTCTTCCTGCTGCCATTCGTGCTCATAACCAGCACCTTGGAGTGAGTTTAGATTTGTTCCTATATGGAAAACGAAACACCGGCGTTAGTTTCAGTTCTTTTGTTAGGCACATTCTGAAGGATCTCACCATCGTCATATGGAAACTCCTGCGAAATTTCAGCAAGAATAGCTTTGCACCGCTCTCTAGTCTCGCAGATCAAGAACACAAGAATTTTTGTGCCCAAGACAGAAGTTGATTTCGCAAACGTGATTGCGAGATTACCGCTCTCGTAAATATCAATCAACATTAATCCATGGCTTTCTTCAAAGAGAAAAGCATAAACGCCTGGCAGACTAGGAATATTAGCGAAATTAGTTACCGGTCCCTCAAACTCGTGCTGACCTATCAATACTGTCATTTGCCGACCTCTTATGATTATCGAAAGTGTATAACGTAGCCTTGAAATATTTGAGAAAGGTAATTCGGGAATATAGAATTCTGGCGAACACGGAAACATACCAAACTCTTTTTGCTCCATGTTTTTTCTATTCGCTCTCCTTTGAAATGAATCCGTCTAAGATATGTATTTACAATTCACATACTGCCTGAGAGCACCAGCTGACAATGCGCGTTGTTCGCTCTCTATTGTCTGAGGGAGCCATCATTTTTTTTGCTGCGACGACTCGTAACCTGACACAACGTCAAAAAGTTCTTCATCGATAGATGCTTGACGGAGGCGGTGGAATTTGTTGTGTAGTTTCTCCAGTAATTCATTGATATTTTTATCGGCCCGCTCCATTGATGCCAGGCGGCTAGCATTTTCACTAGCGAGGGACTCCGCACATGCGCGAAAAAGCGTAATAAATAAGTATTCTCGGATGAGCGCTCGCAGCGTTTCGTTGCCCCTGCCCATAACCTCAGGAAGGCAACGGTTGGGCCACAGAACTTGCGCCAGGCCCTTTTGCCATTGCACGTCCAGAGGTAACAATTGTTGGCACATAGGCTCATAAGAGGCCCCAGCATTGGGACGGTTATGGAAAAGGTACAGCGACTCATATTCGCCTCGGGCGCGGTCAGCTTCAATTTCGATTTGAATTCTCCCGACCAGTGATGTGATCGCCTTGACTGAATCAGGTACTTTGAAAATTCCTATGATAGGCAGTCCGCTGTCGAGCAAGCGCTCGTGGACGCGCTGGCCAACTGCCCAAACCTTTTGTTTTCCTGGCATAGACTTCAGAGTGTGTATGGCAAAATCGGCAATCGCGTCATTGAACTGTCCGACCAATCCCTGATCAGAACCGAACACAACGGCACCACTTAAACTAACTGCATTTCTTGCGCTCGGATTCTCATCTTGCCTCTCGTGATCGCTTATCCGGGTGCATTGGGCCAAGCCCAACTCAATGGCCCGGTAGTAGTCAGCCAGCGCCAGCACCGAAGTCTCGTACTGTCCGAGGCTTGACGAGGCCAATACTTTCATTGTGCGAACAACCGACTGTAGGTCTCTCGCACTGCTTAACTTGCGGCTCAAACCGGCAATAGTGTCGCTCATGGTTAGTTTCTCGCCTCGACTGCTACTTCTTGTGTCAATTTCGGTGCTGCTAGATCGCTTGACTTAAGATTGCTTGACTTAAGATTGCTTGACTGAGGTTCGTCTAAGGAATTTGTCTTCGGCAGAAAGGGCACGAGTGCTTGTCGCGCAATTTCTACAATCGTTGTGCGATCATGATCTGCCAGTTTAGTAGAGGATTCAAAGCAAGAGATGATGTCAGACGATATTGTTGAAGCTGCTTCTTGCACGGCCAGCTCTGCGTCCTTCATCCGGTCAAGCGGCACCTCGTCGAAGAGTTTTTCGCTCAAAGCCAATAGAATCAAAATTTGTGCCGGCACCGCAACCGGTGCAAATTCCTGCTGCTTTAGGCAAGCGCGGATGCGTCGTCCATGCTCAATAACTGCACTTGTATTTTGATCAAGTCTGGCCCCAAATCTAGCGAATGTTTCAAGTTCTTCAAACTGAGCGTACGCTAGTTTTAGATCGCCAGCTACAGCCCGGTACGTTGCCCTCTGCGCCTTTCCTCCAACTCGTGATACTGATTTGCCGACATCAACAGCTGGGAGCACGCCCAATTCAAACAGTGACGGCGACAAATAAATCTGTCCATCGGTGATCGAAATCAGGTTAGTAGGGATATAGGCAGAAATATCCTGTGCCTCAGTTTCAATTATTGGCAGGGCAGTAAGCGAACCGTTTCCGCGCTCTTTGGATAAATGCGTCGCTCGTTCAAGCAAACGCGAATGAATATAAAAAATGTCGCCTGGGAATGCTTCGCGACCAGGTGGCCGGCGAAGCAAGAGTGATAGTTCTCGATAAGCACGGGCGTGTTGTGTTAGGTCGTCATAGACAATAAGAACGTCGCGACCAGCTTCCATAAAGTACTCGGCAATAGTGGTAGCAGCGTATGGAGCGATATAGGTTAGACCGGGTGGATCGTTGCCTTCAGTGACAACCACAACGGTATAGTCTATTGCCCCTTTCTCACGCAGGACAGCCACAGTCTTAGCCACGGCCGAAGCACGCTGGCCAACGGCACAATAAACACATATTACGTTTTTTCCCTTCTGGTTCAAGATTGTGTCGATGGCGATAGCAGTTTTGCCAGTCTGCCTATCTCCCAGGATTAACTCGCGCTGACCGCGACCAATCGGAATCATGGCATCGATGACCTTAAGACCTGTTTGGAGAGGCACCGTCACCGGTGCACGCTCCATGATTGCCGCCGCTGGGCGCTCGATTGGCAGCCGATTACAATCGCCTAGAGCCTCTTTGCCATCTAATGGCCGTCCAAGCGGGTCGATAATCCTTCCGAGCAGTGCCTCACCGACTGCTACGTCCATCACTCGCCCCGTCCGCTCGACTTGGTCGCCCGCATGCAGATCCCAGTAATCGCCAAGCAGCACGACACCAATTTCGTCCTCGTCGACATTAAAAGCGATGCCAAAGGCGCCGCCGGGAAAACTTACCAGCTCATCGAAGCCTACCCCCGGCAGTCCTGAAACTTTGGCGATACCAGTGGAAACATTTGTTATAGTACCAACCTCGCGCAGGTATAAAGCCGGCTTAAATTGCTCACGAGCCTTTGCCATTGCCGTGAATGCATGCTCAAAGGATTGCTCTAATCTTGCTGATACTGGTGAGGTGTTCATCAACTTGCCCTTTGCGCCGGTTGTGGATTTTGCTTAATTTCGGTCGTTGGAATGCTTTTTGACAAGTTGGCCCACTGTATTTTCCAGCACCAGAAGATAATCGGCTATGCTCCAGCTGACCTTCTGTCCATTTGATGCTAGTTCAATGCCGCTGATTAGATCAGCTGCTGTTTCAAATCGTAGGGTGGCATTAATCGAAAACGTTTCGTTAACGGCATTTTGTATGGCCTGGCGCTGTGCAGCAGACAAATCAAATGTACTGCGCACGAGCGCCGCGTCACTGGAAGCCATAAGGGCGGCCCCGAGGCCTTCTCTTACTTGTCCGCTGATTGATCTCAGGCGTTTTGTGAACACCTCGCACATACGCTCTTCCAGACTGGTGTTGGCGAGATCGGCCAGAACCTTTCGGGCAATGCCAAATACCTCTTGTTGCGTTTGGCGAATGATTGCTAGATTGAGGCTGCGCGCCTCGCTGACGAGGGCTTCCTCACGGCGCAACGTGACTTCGTCTGCAGCCTTTCGCGCCTCGTTCAGAAGCCTTTGTCCTTCGACTGTGGCATCTTCCTTGGCCTTGCCAATGAGCGCTGACCGTTCTTTGTCAAATTCTTCGTTTTTCTGCCGAAAATCATCACTTTCGTTCTTAGCTTCGGCCTTTTTTGCAGCAGCGTCGGCTAGTTCGGCGGCAATTTTTTTCTCACGCTCGTCTATTGCATGGAGGATAGGTTTGTAGAGAAAGCGGTTCATCAACCATACGAGGATCAGAAAGTTAATGGCCTGCGCACCGACTGTAAACCAATCGATAACCATAGATTACTTCCCTCCGCTATGAGCAATCACGTGATTCCAAAATGGATTAGCAAATATCAGAATCATCGAGACCACAAAACAATAGATGGCTAGAGACTCGATCATTGCCAGTCCGACAAACAGCGTGCGGGTGATGGTGGGTGAGGCATCCGGCTGCTGAGCAAGAGCAGTCAGTGCCGTGGCCACGGCCTTCCCTTCCGCCAATGCTGGAGCCATCGTGCCAAAGCCGATAGTGATGCCTGCGATAACAATAGATGCTACCGCGATAATTGTCATGCTATCCATAGCCTATCCTTCTTTTCTCTTGATTCATGAGTTGGGTACAGCTTTCGCTTTTAAGTTGGTTGTTGTATCCGGCTTTGTTTCAGTTTTTGTATTTGCTCCGGGCTTTGATCTGCGCGTGCGTGTAGCAGCAGCGATATACACTCCCGCCAGGATAAAAAAGATGTAGGCTTGCACAAGGCCTGTCAAAAGACCAAGCACCGTCATCACTACAGGAAAAATGAAAGGTGTGATACTAAGCAAAATGCCAATAATCATCACTCCACTCATCATGTTACCGAACAGACGGACGGCCAGGGCGATGGTGCGTGAAAACTCACTGATGATGTTAAAGGGCAGCATTATTACTGTCGGCTGCATATAAGACTTTAAATAGTTAACCACTCCTTGCTCTTCAATACCGAAAAACGGCACGGCTACAAAGACACATAGCGCCAGTGCTGTTGTGGTTGAAAGCGAACCTGTCGGCGGCTCATAGAATGGGATAACGGTGCAAAGACTAGCAGTAGTTACAAATAAAAACAGGGTGCCCAGAAAACCGAGATATTTATGCGGTTGACTCAATCCGACTGCTTCTATCTGAGACTCAATTCCGCTCACGACGATTTCTACAAGTCCTTGCCAGCGGGAGCTGGTTACTCCAGTGGAAAGTTTGCGGGTAATCAACAATGAACCGACAACCAATATAAACATCAGGGCCCAGGTGTATGCCAGGGTGGCATTGATTTTGAAAAATCCATGTTGATCTTGCCAGAAAATCAATTGGTCAGGGCTTAGGCGCAAGGTGGGCCTCCTCTGACCAAATCAACTGGGCGGATTGTTTTAATCGAGTGAGATAGGTTACCGCCAAGCGTGCTACAACAAATCCGATCAGGCACAGTACTAGCCGCTCCCAATGAGTGCCGCAGACAAAGTAAAAGCCGGCAAGGACGCTGCCCGTGCGCAAAATCAGACTGCCCGCAAACAAAAGCGCTGGATGTTTGCAAGTGACGCTCTCTTTTATCGTCCACCACAGCCCAGCAAAGAAGATGCAGCCGAGCAAAAGACCAGCCACCAACGATAGTATCAATGAGGCAAAATTATTCATGATTTCTAGCAGCATGTTTATTTTTCTGTACCATCGTCTTCCTCTCTTCTGTTCATTTCTTTAGCTTGCTGATCAATCCATTGCCAGGCACTAAAACATCCGATTGCCAGTCCAGCAACAAGCAGGGCCATAGTCCATGAGTGCATGACTGGATAGTGACTATCGAGCCAGATTCCCGCGGCTGCTCCCAATAGAGTTGGAACAGCCACAGACCAGCCGATTAATCCCATCGTGCCCAGACCAAACCAGATCTCCTGGCCAGAATTTTGTCGCGCCCTGATCATGCGTGACTCTTTTGCGCTGATTGCTTTGCTGATTTTTGATTCTTCATTCATGATGAAACTCGGCCAGGCGACGAATCAAATTACTCTCCAATTTAGCGCTTATCTCTCGCACCTTAAGCTCTTGGTCATTGAGCACAAGAAAGTCTTTCTCAACCAGTTCTTGCAGTTTCCCAAGGTCGGCTCCTCCCACGGCATCGCGCACTGAGATAGTCACATCTAGACCGGTTTTAACCAGCACTCCTTCATCTACGGCTAGATAGATTTTGCCCTGCCCTTCGATTTCGTAAATTAGTATGCTAGGGACAAGAGCGGCAACGCAGTCGAGACGATGCGGCAATAAAGCAAACGAGCCCTCGCGCGTATCAGCCACGATACTCGACACCCTGGTTTTCTCTGCAAAAACCTGAGACGGCAGTAAAATTTTCAAATGCATTAGCTCGGAAGTCATTTTGATTGCACTCTCTCTTTCGCCTGATCTTTTCCTTTCGCTTCGTCAATCGTCCCAATCATATAAAGCGCGCTCTCGGGGAGGTCTTTAAACTGATCCTTGAGGATACGCTCACAGCCATCAAGCGAATCGTTGAGACTGACAAGCTTGCCCTGCATCCCTGTAAATTGTTCTGTTGTAAAAAAAGGCTGAGTGAGAAAGCGTTCCAAGCGGCGGGCGCGTGCAACTAGCTGCCGATCGCTGGGCGATAGTTGCTCGAGCCCAAGCATGGCAATAATATCCTTCAGTTCTTCGTACTGCGCCAGAGTACGCCGGATTTCCTGCGCGAGAGCGTAGTGTCTCTCACCGATGATGCCAGGCGTAGCCATTTTTGAGCTCGATTTTAAAGGATCGATGGCCGGATAGAGTCCTTCGCTGGTGCGCTCACGCGATAGCACGATGGAGGCGGATAAATGCGAAAAGGTATGCACTGCCGCCGGATCTGTAAAATCATCAGCCGGCACATAGACCGCCTGTATAGAAGTGATCGCACCGCTATCGGTGTTAGCAATGCGCTCCTCTAGGCCAGACAGTTCAGTGCCCATCGTCGGTTGGTATCCCAGCCGCGAAGGCATTTGTCCCAGCAGACCAGACACTTCCATACCGGCCTGGATAAATCGGAAAATATTATCGATCAATAAAAGCACGTCGCGATGTTGATCATCGCGGAAATATTCGGCCATAGTCAGGGCTGCATGTCCTACTCTAAAACGTGCGCCCGGCGGCTCATTCATTTGCCCGAAAATCATCACCATGTTTTTTAGAACACCGGCCTTTTCCATCTCGTGATAGAGTTCTTCTCCTTCACGGCAGCGCTCGCCTATTCCGCAGAAAATGCTGACTCCATCCTGGTGCCCGACCATATTGTGAATCATTTCTGTGAGCAAGACTGTTTTGCCTACACCAGCCCCGCCAAAAAGACCAGCCTTACCACCACGCTCAAGAGGCACCAATACATCAATGACTTTGATGCCCGTTTCAAAAATCTCCGATTTAGTCGAACGCCTATCTAGTGGTGGGGGAGAGCGGTGCACATTGCGCCATTCGACGTCAGATGGCTCAGGCAGGCGGTCGATCGCCCGCCCGAATACATCGAACATGCGAGAAAGCAGAGCTTTGCCAACAGGAGCTTTCAACTGTCCGCCTGTGTCCACCACCGTCATGCCCCTGGCAAGACCCTGTGTTGGCGTCAACGCGATTGCCCTAACTGTGGTGGCATTACTCTGGGCAAGCACTTCGATTACAATCTGTCCGTCGACTCCAGTTTTCAACAAACTGTAGATCGGAGGTAAATGTTTGTCGAAATGCACATCTACGACACTGCCACGCACTGCCGCCACCACCCCCAAGTTTGGCTCTGGTGAGTTAACTCCGGCAATGGAGACATCCGTCGATAAATTTGCGATCACCCTGCGTCCTTCGGCTCACTAGTGTCGCCCCATTTCCAGTTGCGGATTTTCAATTCGGGCAAATTCATACGCAGGTTGGAGACGGCCGCCATTACCTCAAGGGTCGGAGTACCGCCGCAACTGGCCATGACTACATCTGGCTCGCCGCCTTCGTGATTGGAGCCTGGTATTTCGGGTGAAACGTGACTGGAGATTCCACCCGGGAAGGAGAATTGCTTGAAGAGCTTCCTGAGCCCAGCTTCATCCTCACTTATGTTTGGATACACTTCGCTGTAGCTGCCTTCCATATAAGCGTTGCCGACAAGCGGCTTAACGTGGGAGAGTTTAAGCGGTTCGCGCAGTAGCAGTAAAGGATTGTCATACAGATAGATCTGACCGACCGACAGATAGTTCGCGGCGCGCCAATAACAGTCCATCTGGTTAAGAAGAGCTGGATTCAGGACTTGCTTCCTGGCAATAGTGTTCATGTATCAAAATCCTTTGATGTAGGCGACGGCCGCCAGGCTTGATACTTCCGTCCAAGCTGTCGACTATTCGGTACCGATTCTAGTTAAAACGAGGGCTTGTCCCATATTTAGTTGAAATTGGCAATCCTAGTCGTGGTGCGGATTTGAATTGAGTGTATCATGCAGCTAGTTTTCTTGAGTTCGTTTTTTTAGAATTTATTTTTGTTGTTTTGTTTTTTGTTACGTGGTTTG
>JBBRMD010000044.1:0-48828 GCA_038231015.1 Candidatus Obscuribacterales bacterium | reverse complement strand
TGACAGTGGGCGGAGAAAGCTCTAAGGGTGGCGACGACGATAGTCGTATGGCTACCGTGGCCAGCCGTCCAGCCGGCAAAGCGAAAAACATAGTTGAAGGTAAAGAACCGGAAGATCTCGACGCCATCTTCTCTTCCGAAGATGAGATCCCGTTCTAAGTTGCATTTTTAAGGAGTTAGTTAAATGGGTAGAATGTCCAACGATTCAGCACCACCACGTCGTCGCAAGACCTGCGGCTTCTGTGCTGACAAAGTAGAATTTATTGACTACAAAGATCCAAACCGCTTGAAGAAGTTCGTAACTGAGCGCGGCAAAATTTTGCCACGTCGCATCAGCGGCAACTGCGCTAAGCACCAACGCTCTTTGACAGTCGCCATTAAACGGGCTCGTGACATCGCTCTTATGCCTTACATGGCTGAGGGATAAATCGAACCACTGGTTAACAGTTACTGGTTGATGTGGAGCAAATAGTCTTATTGTTGTAAGATTATTTGCCTACGCCGAAGTGGTGAAATGGCAAACACGCTACGTTCAGGTCGTAGTGAGAGCAATCTCTTGGGGGTTCAAGTCCCCCCTTCGGCAGACTTTATTATTACTTTTCTATTAGTAAATACTTGATAGATACACGAGGTACGCTTGAGCACAATCGATCCCCGTCGTCCGGACGCAAGACGAGACCTTCCCCCTCTAAACGAGCGCATTCGCGATCGTGAAGTTCGACTCATTGATGAGGATGGTAGTCAGCTGGGAATTGTGCCTACTCGTGAGGCTCTAGCTGCGGCCAAAGAAAAAGGTCTAGATCTTTTACTAGTGCAGCCTGATGCTAATCCGCCTGTGGCACGTATTCTTGACTACGGTCGACACAAGTTTGAATTAGAGAAACGCGCACGCGAAACTAAGAAAAAACATCACATCCAAGATGTGAAAGAAATCAAGATGCGCTACAAAATCGAGAACCACGATTTTGATGTGAAGTTACGCAGTGCGCAAAAGTTCTTAATTGAAGGCGACAAGATAAAAGTACTCATTCTCCTGCGTGGACGCGAGATGCAGCACTCTAACATGGCTATCGATTTGATGAATCGCTACGCCGAAGCCCTGAAAGATTTATGTTTGATTGACAGAGAAGCCAAACTAGAGGGCAAGAGTGTTATCATGATTCTTTCGCCCCTTCCTTCAAGGGGCAAATCGCCTGCTTAACTGGTTTTCAGCTAGCTGAAGCCAATAAGTAAGCACTTTCAATAGTATTTTTTCACTAAGAGTAGAACCGAAATGCCTAAGATGAAAACCAACAAGGCTGCCGCTCGCCGTTTCAAGATTACTGGAACCGGTAAAGTAATGCGCACTCAAGCTGGTTCACGCCACTTGAATGAGTGGAAAAGCGCCAAAGTAAAACGCAATCTGCGCGGGTCCACAGGCGTGCATCCTGATATCGAGGAACACGTACTGTCCATGTTCCCTTACAGAAAATATCTGCGTTAGTCCAAAACAAAAAACAACAGTCTGGTCCACGGGATTACTCCTCTCCGACGACCGACTGATGCTGATCTCCTAGAGAGCAGTAGTAAATCTACTTCGAGAGAAGAAGGAGCAAAATGCCAAGAGTAAAAAGAGGCAACGTCCTCCAAAAACGACACAAGAAAATCCTCAAGTACGCTAAGGGTTTCCGCGGTTCAAAATCCAAAATCTTCATCGCTGCCAACCAAGCAGTTATGCAAGCCTGGAAGAATGCCTACCGTGACCGTAAAAAAAGAAAAAGAGACTTCAGAAGCCTCTGGATCGCCAGAATCAATGCTGCAGCCAGAATTCATGGCATGAGCTATAGCGTTCTGATGAATGGTCTAAAGAGAGCAGAGATTCAAGTTAATCGCAAAATGCTGGCTGAGCTAGCAGTGACTAACAAAGAAGCTTTCACACAGTTAGCTGAATCAGCCAAAAAAGCGGTAGCCGCGAGCAAGTAAATCTAGGGAGTGATAATGAGAATCGTCACTCTCACCTCAAGCTCAAACCCGCTCTTAAAAAGGATTCGCTCACTTCATGAGCGTCAAGCCCGGCATAAAGCCGGGCTTTTCCTTATTGAGGGTGAAAAAGTTTTGCTTGCGGCCTTCAGCAAAGATATCGAAATCGAAGCTGTAGTGATGGATGCCGCCTACTACGAACGGGGCTTTCCTGAAATATTCGATGACAACCTGATTGAACTAAACGTCGTCGATTCTTCGTTGTTCAAAACCTTAAGCACGACTACTTCGCCCTGCAATGTTGTTGCTATTGCTAAGACTAAAGCCAGTCGCAGCACAAGTGAACTGCTGGCAGCCCTTGACCAAGGCATACACCAGGGCAAACCACTAACAGTGGTGCTCTGTGAAAATCTGCAAGATCCCGGCAACCTTGGCACCATCATTAGAAGCACCCTAGCCTTCGGCGCCCAAGCACTGATATTGAGCAAAGGCTCTGTCGATCTTTATAATCCAAAAGTGGTGCGCTCAGCCATGGGTGCATTATTCGATTTGCCAATAACTCATGGCGAGCCCATCGGCGATATTCTAATCAGCCTGAAGCAAGCTGGTTTTGAAGTAATTGCTCTCAACCCTGAAGCAAAACAATCAATTGATTCGCTAGAGTATGGCCACAAGGTCGCCATACTGCTCGGCAATGAAGGCAACGGTTTAACAGCTGAAGCTGACGCCAAAACAACTAAAGAAGCCCACATCGAGATCTCAGCCCAGGTAGAGTCACTCAATGTTGCTGTGGCTGCTAGCGTGGTTCTCTTTCATATCAATAAGTCGAAGAGAACAAGTTAGAATTGAAAGATGGCCGACAAAGAACAGAATTCTGATACCAATTTCGAGCCGGCTCTCTCTGGCACCTCGCCACGCGCCATTGTTTCAGACGAGTCAGAGCAAGACTTACAAGATAGTCGCTTACCGATAATAGACGCTCAAGAAGAGCCGAAAGCAACGCAAGACCCGCAAGACCCGCAAGACCCGCAAGACCCGCATACAATGAGCGTGATCGAGCACCTAGATGAACTTAGGTGGCGCATCATGCGTAGTGTCGGCTACTTGGCGGCAGCTTTTGTCAGCGCTCTCTTTGTTACCAAAGATGTTTTGCGCATTTTAGAGAAACCAGCCGGCAATATAGAATTTCAAGCCCTCTCAATTGAAGAACCACTGCTGGTGTTTTTCAAGGTAGCTTCTTACCTATCGCTAATCTTAGCTTCGCCTTTTATACTTTTTGAAGTCGGTCGCTTTGTGGCACCAGGTCTCACCAGTCAAGAAAAGCGCATCGTCTCACCAGTAGTCTTTGGTAGCCCCCTATTGTTCTGCTGTGGTGCTGTTTTTGCCTACTATTGCTTGCTGCCACCAATGCTCAATTTCTTTGGTAATTTTAGCCAAGGTATTTCACCGATCAATCAGCGCTTAGACTATTACATCTCGCTGGTCTGCTCAATCTTGCTCTATATGGGCCTCTGCTTTCAAATTCCAATTGTTATTTTCACACTGGCCATGGCTGGGCTAGTAAATTCTAAGCAGTTATTGTCAGTCTGGCGCTACGCTGTTTTTGGCAGCGGTATGGTGGCATGTGTACTTACCCCTGACCCCACAGCTTTTTCGATGCTAATCGTCACGGCCGCTCTTACCGGACTATATTTTGTCTCGATTATTCTGCTCAAACTTTTCGGAAAATAACTTAGAGTATGGACTGGCAGCTTATCTCACACTATATATTAGGCGTTGTCACCCTGCCGGTTTCAATCTATACAGTAAAAAGCGTTGTTGATAATGTCGGTACACTTTTTGATGAAGATTTGACAATCAAAGATCGCAATTTGTTGAAGCAATTCGCCTTCTTTGTACTGCTACCAATGGTGGTGTTATTTCATGAAATTGGCCATGCCTTGGCAGCACGTTATTTTGGCGCATCAATCACAGCCTTTCACTGGAGCATGTTCTGGGGTGAAGTAGTAATTGACGGCAAGCTAACACCATTTCAACACTACGTGATAGCCCTGGCTGGCAATCTATTTCAGTTATCTACCTGTTTCTTTGCTCTCGGCCTGGCATTCATTGAAGCCTCTCCAGCCTTAGTAGCGTTAGCAGTCTATTTTTACCTCTTCAACGGCTTAGCATGCCTGATTGGCTATCCGCTGCTTTCACTAACGGCCTGGAATGACGATTTTGCCATGATCTATGGTCAACCCGATTTAAAGATTGCCATCATCACCGGTGCTATACATTTAGCCCTAATTGCTCTGTTTCTCTACACATTTTTTAGCACCACCGGCCGCATGTGGTTTGTCAAAAAAACGAGGCCAGCGTGGTACAAAGAGTTTTCGAAAGTGCTGGCAAGGGCTCAACAAGAAAACGATGCCATCAACTATTTGGCAGTAGCTTGGCAATATTATTTTGTCGGCCTCGATAGACTGTGCGAAAAAAGCTTGGTAAAAGTACAAGAATTAGATAATCAGTTAATGGATGTCTGGCTTTTGAGAGGTTACGTTAACCAGAGTAAAGGTCGCTATGAAAGTGCCATTTTGTGCTTCAAAGAAATAAGCGATGGCGCTTGCCCAGACAAGGTATTGCTGGCTCGGGCCTGGATGGCATGTGGACATTGCCAGGCCCAACAAATCGAAAATTCAAGGGCTCCTAAACCCGATTGGCACGAAGTCTTAAAATCGTATAAGCAAGCTGCAATGGCTGATGGTAGCCTTGCCGATCCCCATTACTACCTTGGTGTAACACTTGTCAAAGCTGAGCTTCTGAAAGATGCAGAGGCTGAACTACTGCTTTGCCAGAACAATCAAAAAGCAGGTAAAGAGGTATTGAGCTGGCTTGACCCGATGTTGGGATCTATGGTCCAGCAAGAGATTAATGCCATTCGCTTGCAAACAAGAGCCAAGCAATAAATTTCTCTCAGGCTTGTCAGTAGAATACCCCATATAATCGTCAAGATTCTGCAGATTACCAACAAAGGCATCCATTTTGAATCTCAGTGCAGTCGCCCAACAGCTCCTCTGCCATCCCTTTGCTTCCTGGTGCCTAATGGCACTGGCCTTGATGCTGGCAGCCGATACTTCTATTCGGCTTTGGACAGAGCGTCACAGACTGACTAAAGAAACTCTAAATGATGACGATCGCGCCTTTGCCTGGCGCTTAGTACTCTTTCTCGTATTGCCTTTCTTGATTTTGATCGACTGGCGCGCTTCAGATATACCAGCACTGCAAACTCTAAACGGATATGCCGGTGAAGTGCTGCAGATATTGTTTGCTTTAGTATTGATACCAGCCTTGGTGATGCGGCCACATCCATTTCTAGCTACTTTCTTGGGCTACACTATCGCTTTCACGCTTGGTTTAAATTTTATCCTGCACCCAGCATTGGCATTATCTGGAATTGCTACGGCTGGCCATAGCGGCCCAGCTCTGAGCCACAATTTTAGCACTACAGCTGGTGCCAATCTCACCCTTAAAAACTCAGAGCAGGGCAATCTGCTTGCTTACATCATCACTCATGCCGCCTTGGCGGTTGCCTACGTAGCCTGCTTGAGCAATTCATATCTGCGCATGTGGTTTTCAGATTTGAGCAGACCGCATAGCTCGAAAGAATTGAAAGAAAGAATGTCGCTCTGGCAAGAGCAAAAGAATGATGCCAATTCTACTCTTCATCTTGGTCTGCTATACACAAAAGCTGGTTTGGGCAGGCAATCTAGAAGAATGCTCAAACACTTGCAACACAATTTCCCTAACAGCATGCAAACCTGTTTTCTCAAGGCTCTACTTTCCTTTCGCCAAAGGCAATATGCCGCAAGCAAGTTAGGTTTTGTGCAAGCATCAGAATATCAAGGTGTTGATGGTGAACTGCGAGCGAGCTTACTGGCTGCAGCTGCTTGTGCAGCTTTTGCCGCAGGAGAAACAGTTAATAGCCTAAATCTCTGCGACCGTGCTCTTGAGTTTGAAGATGCCTGCTTAACTGCACGTATGGTTAGAGTTGATGCTTACCTGGCGCAAGGCAAGAAAGAACAGGCCGCTCAAGAAATCATGGTGGCCATGCACTTAGGCCTAGACTTTGACTTGAAAGACAATGTCCCCTTAGATATCGAAAAAGCCTATGGCGAAATTGTCGCCATCACGGCCCTAGCGCATTCACAAAAAGCTGATAGTGACCTGATTCTAAAAAACTAAATCAAAATTTCTTTGCGGGTAATACGAAAAATCTCTTTCCTCTTTTTATATAAAGCCTATAATGCAGTGAGCAGGAATCCCAAAATACTTTTAGAGGACCTGACAAAAGCGTGTTAAGTAGCGGCAAAGTAAGATTGAATATCCGCTCCCGAATGGTAATTCTCTGCCTCGGTGTAGCCGCGCCATTGCTTGCTATTGGTAGCTTTTCGCTTTTCAAAGAATATCGCACCCTCAAACTAGAAGCAGAGCGCGCTACCACTCTTCAAGCCGCCACTGGGGTTCGCACAGTTTCAAATTGGATAGAATCTCAGCTACATTCTCTTTCAGCTCTAGCTTCTTTAAGTGCCAAAGGCTCTCTGGCATCTAATGCCCCAACAATCAGCACCCTTTCGACAGCCCTAGTAGCCCAGCCCTCTTGGAGCAAACTGTTTTTGACTTCTCCTAGCGGAGAGCAAATATTGGCCCAAGCTGAGCGCGACAACCACGGCGCTGTTAAAACTCTCTCTGAAAGTGCCACCTTGCGCGCCCTTCTAGCCGCAACTGCTACTTCGGGCAAAGCCTCTATGGGGCCGGCCACTGTATTTGATAATCACGGTCACTCTTATTTATTGGCTTCAGCACCGGTTGTACAAAACGGCAAAATCAAAGCCCAACTGGTAGCTGTGATTGACCCCAAGGCCGTTCTCAATCTATTTAGTGGACTGACCGGCTTGGCCGACCAGTCTAGTGCGGTTATTGCCGTAGTTGACACTGAAAAACGCGTTATTGCTCGCACCATCGAAAACGACTTCTGGCAAGGAAAAGACTTCTCTCACGCCAAAACTGTTCAAGCAGCTTCGCACAGTCAGAAAGGTACCCTTGAGGCCATTGGCATCGCCGATCCAACTCCGAGAGCTTATGCCTTTGACCATGTTCCTAATACAAATTGGCAGTTAACGGTTGGCCTGCCGACCAGTACTATATATGGAACAGCTCACGACTGGCTTATTTTGATGATTGCCCTAGCGGCTTGCGCCATCGGCATCTCGTTTGTCTTGGCATACTCGGCCACCTCACACTTCACTAAGACCATCAATGGCCTAGTACGAGAAGCACTTTCTCTAGGAAAAGGCGACTTCTCTAAAAGAGTAGAAGTAAAATCAAGTGACGAGCTTGGTTTACTAGCCCGTGCCTTTAACGAAATGGCTAATACTCTAGAGCTAGACCGTGATCAGAAAAACATGGTTAACCGCATTTCTGAATCGGTCAGGCAATCTCTAGATTTAGACGAAATTCTCAATACCACAGTAAAAGAACTCGGGCAAAATCTCAACGCCAGCCGTTGTTGCCTAGCTTTGATTGACACCCATCAAACAGCCGAATTAGAAGACGACGAACTCTCTTTTGATTATGTCTGGTGGAATGAAGAGTTCAACGGCAACTCGTTGAACAACCGCAAGGTGCTAATTTCTGAAAATGATGTATTGCGCCGCATCATCGATCAAGGCTCAATCATTTGGCTAGATGTTTTAGACAATAATAGCGGCACTGATGCTGCCGACTGGCGCTCAATTAAAACCTTGATTGCCTGCCCTATTCAAGGCGCTGCCGGCATCCTCGGTTTGATACTAGTGCACCAATGCGATCAAGTGCGTGCTTGGTCACCTTCAGAACTTGAACTAGTAGAGGCTGTAGCAAACCAGGTTTCACTAGCGATAGCCCATGGCCGCTTATACAGCCATGCAAAAACCCTTGCCGAAAAAGAACAGCTTATCAATCACATTGTCAGATCTGTTCGTACTTCTCTTGATGTCGACACCATTCTCGATACAGTCACCAGCGAACTTTCGAAAGCGCTCGGAGCTGATCGTGTGCAAATAGCTCAACCTCGTGCTGAAGGGCCTCTAATTGTCACCCATGAGCACCACCGCGAAACACTAGAGTGCCACAAAGGTCTCAGCCTGTACGGAAGCAGTATAGATTTCCATCCCAATGCCAGAGTCAATAGTGTCGTCACCGATGCTGGCAATTCGGTACTTGGCATAGCCTTGAGTCAGTCATTGAATCGTTCTGAAGTAGAAGTAGAAGTACAAGTAGACACACTGACAAAGCTAACTTTTGAAACTATACCGGCCTCACTATCGGTAGTAAATCAGGTTGCTGGTGATTTCAGATGTGCCGCATTCAGTGAATATCTCAATACAATTGGCTCACAGTCACTTATTGCTGCACCACTACTTAATGAAAATCAGTTGATGGGTGTCCTTGTTGTGCACCAATGCGAAAATCAGCGCCAATGGACTGAACACGAAATTCGCATGGTATCAGCCATTGCCGACCAATTAGCAATGGCTATTGCCCACGCCCAACTCTTCGCTCAAGTGAGACACCAGGCCATTACTGACGGCCTTACTGGTCTATACAACCACGTCTACTTCAAGAACCGTCTTACAGAAGAACTGCGCACGGCAGAAAGAAAAGGTACACCTGTTTCGCTAATAATGATTGACCTCGACAAGCTCAAGGTTATCAATGACACTCATGGCCACCCAGTGGGCGATGCGGCTATTAGACAAATCGGCGCTATTCTCAAGACTCTTCTGCGAAGCGGTGATACAGCGGCCCGCTATGGCGGCGAAGAGTTTGGTATTATCTTGCCAGAAACCTCACTTCTCGAAGCGGCCTTAATCGCCGACCGACTTTGCAGTCAGATTCGCAACACCCATGTACCGGGATTAGGGAAAATCACAGCCTCGTTGGGCACAGCCTGCTATCCTAAGCAAGCGCGCAGCTCTTCTGAGCTTATAGAAAAAGCTGATAAAGCCTTGTATGTAGCGAAGAACAGCGGCAGAGATCAGGTGCGCGTCTTTGAAGAAGACTATCAGTCAACTTCTGGACCAACCTTCACCAACGTCACTCGCGAGATGGAGCGGACTCTGAAAAAAACAGGTCTAGAATAAGTAGATAGCAGTAGAGAAGTAGAGATTGAAACGCCTAGTACTTTTTGATATAGACGAGACCATGATTTCTTCAAATGGAGCAGGTCGCAAGGCCATGGCTCGCGCTCTTAAAGAAAGTCATGACATACCTGAAGAAGCTACTCGAATCTCAATGTCAGGAAAAACCGATCCACAAATTATGCGTGAGATATTCGCTAGTCAGGGTCTTGATTTTGGCGAAGAAGCTTCAGCAGCAGTTAAGATCAATCAATTAATTGACCTCTATCTGACCTACCTTGATCAAGAATTGTCAGCCTCACAGACGATGATTATGCATGAAGGCGTGGTGCAAATTTTAGATCGACTGCGCTCTGATAGTAACTGTTACTTGGGTCTTTTGACTGGCAATGTCGAAATTGGTGCACGTAAAAAATTGCATTTTTTCGATCTCAATCACTATTTTGAAATCGGTGCTTACGGCTCCGATTCGGCTAACCGCCTTGATCTCCCGCAATTTGCTGTAAAGCGAGCTCAAGATCATTTTTCAAATCAATTTGCACCAGAAGAAGTAATCATTGTCGGCGACAGTGTCAACGACATCGCCTGTGCCCATGGTTATGGGGCCCAAGTAATCGCAGTAAACACTGGCAAAACGCCATGGAAAGATTTAGAAGAACGCAATCCTCAGCACTTATTCAAAAACTTAGCTGACACAGAAGCTGTCTACAAAGCCATTTTCAAGTAGATCTGTTGACGAACTTACTGACGGCTTTGAATGTAGTTCAAAATTGCTTGCCTTTGATCTCGATTAAGTGATGCGTCCCAATGCAAGGCCTTATAGCGGATTGGTGGCATGCTACCTTCTTCAACAACAGTTGTTATTTTTGCAAGATCAATATTCGAAATCAGCTCTGTGCCTTGTAGTTGAGCCTTGCTCAAGACAAAATCTTTCTGGCCTTCTAAAATGTCGCGAGCAATAGTATCTTTAGCGATAGGAAATTTTGCATAGAAGGGATAAGCGACAAGTTCTTTGTTAGCACTATGACAATCAACACAGCTGCTTTGCAATATTTTTGAGACCGGTGCAAAAGCAGCATTGCCACTTTGATCGGGCACCTTTACCCTGACAATGAAAAAGTTAGATAGAGGAAACGAGAGACCGATGATAAAGACCAAAGCTAGCGCAATGAATGGCAGCAGTCGCCGCATATGTTTAGCGGGAAGCCCAGTGTGCTTAGAAGAAGAAGAATCCATAGATCGCCCGCGAGCCTAATCGTCTGAAAAGGTAGAGTTAACCGAGGGTCATACTATAATTGTTCTGTTCAAATTACAAACTGAACGGCAATAAAAAGGATTCACTCTGTGGAAAGAAAGTTGCGCGGCAACAAGCGGAAAGTAAAGGCCTACATTGGCCTTGGCTCTAACGAAGGCGATCGCCTCGGTTATGTGCAACAAGCCATGCAATTCCTCAAAGACATTCACAGCATCACTGTATTAGAGTGCTCAAGCCTATACGAAACTGAGCCAATTGGTGAGTCTTACACCAAATGGTTCGTCAACGCTGTAGTTGCTATTGAGACAAGTCTGAGCGCTCAAGACCTACTAGATGTTTGCCAAGACATTGAAAAGCGGCTTACTGAACTGCATAGCCACAGCAATCCTAATAGAATAAAAGAACGCATAATCGACTTAGACATCTTGTTCTACGGCGATAGCGTGATGGACAGCCCTAGTCTAAAACTTCCTCATCCCAAAATGCATATGCGCTCTTTTGCCCTAGTTCCACTTCTTGAAATTGCCCCTGACATTCGCCACCCGGCCTTAGAGAAAAGCGTGGCGCAACTCCATGAAGAGCTGACTGAGCCAGAGCAGGTAGTACTCTTCGGCACCCGTACAGTAGAACTGCCCCCTGAGCTATAAATTTGAATTTTAAAATCGGCTCTGATATCTGTTCAATCAAACGTGTAGAAGATGTCTACAAGCGCTTCGGCGCCCGTTTTCTCGAGCGTATTTTAACCGAAGGTGAACGGGCCTATGTTATGTCTCGGCCCAAAGATTTTCTCTCGCGAGTAGCCGCTCGTTTCGCCGCTAAAGAAGCAACCTCAAAAGCTTTGGGCACCGGCTTTATTGGTGTTGGCTGGAAAGAAATTGAAGTAGTTCGCCTTCCCTCTGGCGCGCCAACCATAGTGCTCCACGGCAAAGCGCAAGAGCGCGCCAAAAGCATTGGTCTCACTAGCTTTGAGTTAACCATGAGCCATGAAAAAGAATATGCTATAGCTTTTGTTTTAGCCTACGGGCCAGGTTGACCAACCGGCCGACCAATTGCCATAGCAATCATCAAACATTGATCGACCTTTTCCATCACTTCTTGTGGGAAGGCCCCAATTTTGCTGACCACCAGGGTCTTAGGGATAGTGGCTATAACCGTGCAGTCAATTACGCTATCGAGCCTTAATCCAGCAGCTTTGCCCTCGGGAGTATTCATCAAGACTTCCACTTGCGTGGGTTCGCGCGCCGCCCGGGAGGTATTGCTGGTCAGAGGAACCAAGAGCACATCATCTAGGCGAGCGTTATTGTAGTCATTTGAAATTAGAACAGCAGGCCGACGCTTAGTCTGCGTCGATCCGTCATCGGTGGTATACGGAAAGGACACCAAGACGACGTCACCTTTGCTGTACGTTGTCGGCTTCGAGTTCATTGGATAAGGAAAATGATCCTTGTTACTTAGTAAAGACTGCTAAAAACTAAACAGCCGCCCAGGTTAGACCTAGACGACTTAATTGTAGCAAGTTTAAAAGTTTTTGCAGCTGCCAAAAAGTAAACAACACAAAGGGGTCCTTTCAGACCCTCCTTACAGCGTGCCAGCCTTAATCAGCGATTAAGCGTAGGCGCGGTCTGTAAGATCGTCATTGCGACACAGAGCCTGTGCTGATGCTTGAGGAATGCCTTTGACTGTGATGTCGCGAGCTTCTGGCATCATTGATTTGGCCAACTCTGTAATCCCATGACGCATTTCCCAGAAGCTAGGTGCCCCTTCGAAAATGCTCTTTTCAGTTTCATCGTTTGAGAAAAAATTATCCACTGATATCCGTCTCTGGTTGGAGATGAGTAACTTGACGCTAGTATAGCAGGCTTTCAAGAGATAAGTCCAGCAGATTTAATCTGCAAAACCCACTTTTAAGCATCGATATTTTTATCGGCTGCTATGTCCACACTTTGATATACCCGGAATGACGACCTCGAATAACGATCTAATGAGAGGTCAGCCACGAAATTAATATAGCCGCTTGCAACCGAGCTGCCAATGGTGGTTCTACGATGTAAAGCGGACGGAGCTTAGCTTTTAAGGTTTAATCGCGATCAGGAAACTTAGTGCGCAAAAATTCGATTGTGCGCACAGTGGCCCCACCAGGTACAAAAACTTCAGCAATTCCTTGGCTCAGCAAAGATTCGCGATCTTCATCTGGCATAACGCCACCGCCAAAGACCAAAATATCGTCTACACCCTGCTCTTTTAAGAGCTTAACAACCTTAGGAAGCAGTGTCAGATGAGCACCAGAAAGAATCGAAAGGCCGATAGCATCGACGTCTTCTTGAATGGCGGTCTCGACTATTTCTTCAGGCGAGCGGTGCAAGCCAGTGTAAACAACTTCCATACCAGCATCACGCAATGCTCTAGCTATAACCTTGGCGCCCCGATCATGGCCGTCGAGACCCGGTTTACCAATTAAAACGCGAATTTTGCCCTTACTCATCTTGCCCCAAAGTCTTTTGCTATATATAGGTAAACAGTTTAGACCACTGCTTTTGCAAACTTCGTCATCTAGTTAGCCTCAGAAGGAAGCTTAGGAGCCAAAAGGCCGTACAGCTCATTGAAATTAGCAATGTCGCGTCTATTAATCAAATAAAAACCTCTTTTCGTCCTCAAGACGGCCCAAACTAAGTAAGTGGGCACAGCAAGGCTGACGATTTCGTCGAAGCGAACCTTTACTGGTAGAAGCATGGTCTCAATTTTCAGACCCTCGTCACTAAAAACGATGCCATTTACCTCAAAAAACGCTGAGGGCAAAATTAAGGCATTAATACCGACAATGAAAACTAGCAAGAATAGCTCAGAGCCGAGGTCGATATGCTGATGGAGCTGCAATCTTTCAACAAAACTCATCGGCATCGAAACAGTTAGCCCGAACAGCATAAGCAGATAGAAATAGCGTAAGAGGTGCTTGAACAAGCGCCGCCTAAAAATATGCTCTACCACCGGCCCCGAATGCTTGGCTGGTGGAGAAACATTGGACGCATCACTATTTGGTTCAAGGGTGCTCATCTGCCGATATTATACTTCTCCAATATGACAAAAGGCGCAATTGGAGCTAACCTTAAGTGTTTGCAAAAAGAGAGTGAATGATGAAGTTAGCCGATTACATCTTTGAGCGCATTGAAAAGACAGGCGTGCAGCACACCTTTGGCATACCTGGTGATTTTGTATTGCCGCTCTATGCTGCGCAAACGCGAACCAGCCTCAAGACTGTTGTGCTAACCCATGAGCCGTCAGTAGGATATGCCGCCGATGCCTACGCCCGCCTGCGCGGTCTCGGAGTGGCACTTGTCACTTACGGTGCCGGTGGCCTCAACATGGTCAACCCAGTGGCTTTGGCCTACGCTGAAGAATCTCCGCTACTAGTAATAAGTGGCGCTCCCGAAACTCGCTTTCGCAACGACAAGCCGCACTTGCACCACTGCGTGAAAAACTTCAATACCCAACACGATGTCTACGCTGAGGTTACCGAAGCTACCAGCATTGTTGACAATATCAAAACTGCTCAAGCAGAAATCGATCGCGTTTTTGACACCACTCTCAAACTCTCGCGCCCAGGCTATATTGAATTGCCCCGCGACATGGTCAATCAAGAATTAGAGTTGAGCGAAACAAAGCTGCCTGATCTTCCAGCAGTTAACCCCGCTCTCAATATCGCCGTCAATGAAATTACGAACTTACTTAAAGCGGCAAAGCAACCAGTTCTAATGGTAGGCGTCGAAGTAAGACGCTTTGGTTTGAAAGACAAGGTAATTGCCTTTGCCGAAGCTCTCAATCTTCCTGTTGTCACATCTATTTTAGGCAAGGCAACCTTTCCCGAAACACACCCTAATTTCATCGGCAATTACTTTGGCCAGTTCGGCAACCCTAAAGTTAAAGAATACGTAGAAAACTCCGACTGCGTCATTGCTCTTGGGGCTGTTATGACTGAGATGGAAAGTGGTGGCTATACTGCCAAACTGACATCAGAAAACTTGGTGCAAATCAACAATCACGAAGTGATGGTTGGCTACCATCACTACAATGGCCTAAAGCTAGATCAAGTACTCGACCTTTTGCTTGAGACGACCACCGCTAAACTTAAACCAACCAGCCGCTTCACCGTACCAAATATTGCTAAAGAAGTGATTGAAGCTCCAGCGGGAAGCAAAAACTTGACTGTGGCAGCGATGATTAGTGCTCTCAATGAAGTCCTTGAAAATAGCAACGACTTTTCAGTGGTAACCGATACTGGAGACTGCATGTATGCTGGAATGAGCCTACAGACTGACATATTCTTAGCACCAGGCTATTATGTCAGCATGGGCTTCGGCGTGCCAGCGGCTATCGGCGCCCAACTTGCGATGCCTAGTCGTCGTCCGATTGTCCTAGTGGGCGATGGCGCTTTCCAAATGACCGGAATGGAAATCAGCACAGCGGTAAAAATGGGTCTCAACCCAATTGTTATCGTCTTCAATAACGCTAGCTATGCCATGTTGCGCTTTATCGACCAGCAACGCGACTACTTCGATCTTCCTCGTTGGGACTACATCGAGTTGGCAAAGGCAGTCGGCGGAAATGGCATGCAAGCCACATCAGCAGCCGATTTTAAGAAAGCTTTGAGTGCCGCTCAGAAGAGCGACAAAATGTTCTTAATCGATGCAGTAATAGAAAACGATGACATATCACCAACTCTAAGGCGCTTGACAGATCATTTTGGTAAAAAGGTAAAAGCAGCAATCTCATAGGTGCTCTATGCGCTTGATCAACATAAGTTGTGCTCTCGGTTTAACTTCTCTTCTTGCACTAGCAGCAGGTATTACACTTGTAGCAGGTATTACAGCGGCACCAGCTTTTGCTGACCCCTCAGCTAATTCTGAAATTAAATCAGAAGCTAAACAAGAGAAGAAACTAGAAGAAGAAGTTGATTTAAACGATTACCGCATTCTCACTACACCTGACCCAGCGGTAAAAGCAGAAACTCCAAAAGCTATAAAAAGCTCTACCCAGGAGAAAAGCAAATCAGCCTCGTCAATGCAGAAGGCTGGCAAGATATTGACAGCACCAATGGCTTTCGGCGGCGTGCTCATGGGCATGACCGTGGGAGTACCGGTGCGAATCGCCCGAGATGTTTCACACGAAACTCTACGCATGCGCGATCAAATGACCGACGACGTAGCGGGCGGCGACAAACCCGATCTATTTGCACGCACGGTTGGTTCGTACACCGGAATGGCATACGGTGTAGTAAGTGGAGTGATCAAAGGCTCTATTAAAGGAACTGAACGTGCCATCGACTGCGGTGCGCGCAAACCGTTCTCAAAAGAATCGATTAGTCTGCAAGACCCAAACTAGAAACCGCTAGCTGAGCTGATAAGCTGTTACTTTTTCTAGTTTGTCTAACAGCTCCTTTTGGAAGTTTTCATCTGAGGCCGCAGTATGCGGCTCGCCGCGCTCTTTGTGATACCAATAAGCACCGCTTACAAGGGCCTCTGGCTCGTCGCTCACGGCCAGCCATTCTTGAGTTGTGTGCCCCAGTAGCAAGTCGTCAGTAGCATTGGGGCCGCCCATCTTGGTCGGTACCCAGCCGGGATCTACGGCACTACAAACAACATCAGGCCATTTTCTAGCTAAGGCAGACGACAGGGTAGTAATAAAAAGTTTGCTGTCAGAATAATTACCAGCAGTACGATCGCTAAAATCTACCGAGTCAAGCTTTGGGCTGCCACTTCGATGCAAACCACTACTCAAATAAATCAGGCGGTTTGGTCGCTTGATTAAGGCAGTGAGCACATAGGGTGCGACAACATTAACGGCTGTAATTGGCCCACGATAAACTCCTGCATTGTGAATGACGGCGTCCATATGCCCTAGTTGATTTACTTGGCGCCCAATTTCTTCGACTTCAGCAAAATTTGCCAAGTCTCCAGCAACAGCTATGACGCCTTTATCGACTAGCTCTTTGACTGCGCTGAGGCGAGCTTTTGATCTAACATGCACGATAACCTCATGTCCCTCGCCAATCAGTGTCTTTGCCGCTGCAAGACCGAGACCATCAGCCGAACCGGTAATAAATATTCGTTTTTTTGTCATTTCTTCTGGCACTACAAGGTACTCACTTATTCAATCACAGCTGAAGACAGCCGATAAATAAAGTCTATAAGAGGGTATACAACCTTGGTATTCATGTAGAGAAAACATGCCCATAGAGCGCAATCAAGAAACCAAACCCGAACCTGAGACCCACGGTATGGTTGGCTCTTTCTTGCAGACAGCCGCCTACGAGGGTCTGCAAGCCCCTATTAAAGGGGTAGCCCAGATTGTCGACCAGGCCTCTGGCAGCTCGCTTGCCAAAAGTCTTACTTTTATGGAAGCCCCAGTCAAAGCAGAATTCAATTCGGCTGCCTGGTACGGCCAACAGTTTGGCTCAGCGGCCAAACTAGTTCCTTTTATTGCAGCTTACGCCGTCACCCACAAAGCTTTCGGAGCTGCCGGTTTAACGGCTGAAGTAAAAGCTGGAGCCGAAGGGGCGAGCAGATTTTTTGGCAAAAACACCTTACTCGTAGCTGAAACTGCAGTAGCTGGCTTTGGTACCGAAGCACTGTTTACTCCGTTGCAAAGCAAAACTGGCTTAAACGGCCTAAACAACTCAACTGACTCGCCAATGAGCAACAGTGAGTTTTTGAGCGGCCGCCTGAAAAATGGAGCTGTCGGTGCGATCACTTTTGCTTCGCTGACTACCGGTACTTTAGGTTTGCGGCAGTTAGGCATGGCTGTAGAAAAGCCGTTGCTGAGTAAGTTGCTCACAAACAATGCCTTTGGTGCAGCTGTAGCCGGTATACCCACTGGCGTGATTAGCGCAGAGACTCATGCTCGAATAATTGAGGGTCGCAGTGCAACCAACCAAGAAAGGGTAGAAGCGGCTTATTCAATGTTTCTTGTAGGTGGAGCACTAGGTGGCTTGATGCCAGCAGGAAAAGCCGAGACAAACAGAGCTGGAGCTAACAAATCAGAAGGAACAAGGGGCTCAATCGATGCACTTGCTGAAACACCCTCTAATAGGCCGGCTTTTGAAGCTATAAGAGAAACGATAAAAGAGAAAATTGGTACTAGTTATCAACGCTTTGATCAGTTTATGGCATCTATTAATCCACTCTTACACAGCTCACAACTCGAACCCAGCTTCGCCTATGCCAGAGGCGGCCATTCGAACAGTCTTGGCAATCGCGCTATGCAAGCCACTCTAAGTGAACTCAGGCCTTCCCAGTTAGAAAATCGCAGCCTTAGCGTCAACCATAATGCCATCGAAGGTGGTGCCAAACCTCTTGGTAGAGGAAGCAAACAGCGAGAATCTTCTTTCTCCGATGATGCTTATGAGCGGGCAACTGGCTCAGTAAGAAAAGCAGCTGCCGACAAAGCAGCAGAGAAGTTATCTGAGACAGTAAAAGCCAAGCCAGGCTACGAAAAAGCGTCAACCGTTTTGGATAAAATGGGCCTGGGTGAAGTAGCCGAGTTTGTGCGCGGTGATCGCATCTTAAAAAATCAAACGATTGTCAAAAGCTTGGGCCATGGTAATGACTCGCCAGCAGTCTTAGAACTTGCGAAGAGTGCACAGTTTCCTCATGGTGGCGCTCTCAAAGTGACCATAGCCGAAGGCGGCTGGGAGGCTATCTGGGGCAAACGCCCTGGTGATGCCAAAATATACGGCAAAGTGCATGAAGTTGAGCTATCGGGCTCTGACTTTTCTGGTACAGCCAATCTCTATGTACAAGAGTTGGCCCAAGTTCAGAGCCGCTATGCACCCGATCTAGTTGACGGTCTATCTCACAAACTCGCCTCCAAGAATCTAGAAATTACCGATGTCGGCTCTGGTATTGAAGGCCAAGTTGGCATCAGCAAAGAAACTGGTGAGTTAGTCGTTATAGACTATCCATCAGTCTCTCAGCGAGGAGGAGGCAACGAAACACTCGAAGCTATTCGCGGCGGCAAGCAGCGCGTTGAAGAAGCCTACGACGCTGAGAACGATGCCATAAAAAGAGGCAAGAGTGAAGTTGAAGATAATGCTCATGCTCATGAAGAAGTTAATTTAGATCTCGAAATTAAGCGCCAAGATGCCATGCGCAGCGACAAGTTCAGCCCCAAAGAAAAAGATATTCTCGAACAATTTACTCAAGGATTCTCGGCCAAAGAAATTCAAATGATGACCGCTCTTGTCGAGGGTAAGTTCGACTCTAAGGGCAATCCTGATTTGGCTGCTGTAAAACCAATTGTTGATGCCGTTTTAAAAAAGGCTCGGGCTCAAGGCCTGATAGAAAAAACTAAGCGCAATTCGGCTAAGATAGACGACGATGATAGCTTCAATACTATCTACCCTAACGACTATTAGACTAAAAAACGACTTCAATAGGGTCATGGTCTAAAAAAAACAAGAGAAAATAGTGACCATTCAGCCCAAAGATGTCGACCCTCAGTTAGAAGAAAAGCAAAAACAACCCTTAGTAACGGGCAACTTATGGCGCGCCATCTGGATCATGAGTTGGCCCCTTTTGCTCACCACCATTGCCAACTCTTTTGTTGGTTTATGCGACGTCTATGTCGCGAGTTTTCTTGGCTCTAACATACAGGCCGCAGTAGGTTTAGCTGAGCACGTCCTTTTTCTCTTTCTCCTTTTCATCCTTTCGGTCGGTGTGGGCTCGACTGCCATTGTCTCAAGAGCCTTTGGTGCTAACGACAAAGAAGCGATGATCAAAGCCACTGGGCAATCATTTGCTCTTTCGATTATGCTCGGCCTGGTGATGACAATAACTGCCACTTTATTGGGACATTATGTTTTGCCTTTCTTTACACCCACGGCCGCAGTGCTCAATCCTGGCAGGCAATACCTGATTGCTTATAGCTATATGCTATTGCCCTTTAGCTTTACGGCCATAGCCAATGCTTCATTCAGAGCAATCGGTGACAGCAAGACGCCACTATATATAGTGTCAACAATGACTTTAATTAACATAGGTGGAGATCTTCTAACCGTGATATACGGCTGGCCTGTTCCCAATCTAGGGGTACTTGGCATTGCTTATGCAGCCCTTTTAGCTAGCACGGTTGGTGCACTGCTGGCCATATTGGCGATTTCTCGCTCTCCGCTCAAAGCCAGCCTGAAAGCCATTTACCCAATCGACCGAACTGAAATAATGCGCATTGCCCGCATCGGCATTCCATCAGCTTTGCAAAGAATGGCTTGGTCACTATCTGTTTTCGTTATCTTCTTCATCTTGGCCCGTTGCCCTGATTCAGTTAGCGCCCTTGCTTCATGGACTATCGGCATGCGGGTTGAATCGTTTATTTTCATGCCGCTCATGGCCCTGAGCCTATCGGTGGCATCGATTGTCGGGCAAAATCTTGGTGCTGGCGAAATTGACCGCGCTTTTGAAGCTGGCTGGCGAGTGACCTGGATTGGCATTTGGTCAATGGTTGTACTAGGCGTCGTACTCTTCTTTGCAGCTACACCGATTGCTCAATCAATGAGCAAAGAACCAGGCACAGTTCTATATACAGCAGACTACTTGCGCATCAACTCAATTGCAGAACCATTTCTTGCCCTCGGTATGGTCTTAACAGGCGCCCTGCAAGGAGCTGGCGATACCAAAACGCCAATGTGGTTTACTCTGATATGCAACTGGCTAATTCGCATACCGATTGCCTATGTTTTGGCTTTGGTACTGCATATGGGGCCAAACGGCGTCTGGTCGGCCATGGTCTTTTCGATATTTATTCAGGGCTTTCTGATTGCTTGGCGCTTTCAGTCAAAGCGCTGGCTGAATTTGCGGGTATAGGACGCAGCAAAAGTGCCAGTAAGAACCACTGTATTAGCTTGACCTGACCACTACCAAAGTTATATTCAAAAATACCAGCCACCGCAAGCGAAATCATTGCCCCCAAAAGACCAAGGCCGATGGAAGCATAGAAACTGTTACTGGCTTTCGCTTGGCCGTAACTAGTTAGCATTACTGTTGTCAATAAAAAGATGAAGCTGACAAAACCGAGGATGCCAGTGGTGGCGAGAATCTGCAAATAATTACTATGAGCGTGATTCAAATCTTTTGAATGGCCTGGAACAATCGCTTGCGGCAAATCGATACGGGGAAAATGCAGAGCACCAACTCCGCTCACTGGATGCTCTTGAAAGAGCTGCCAGGCCTGCGACCAAATATGAATGCGAGCAGTGACACCAACATCGCTTTGAGCATTGAGCAATGGAGTGAGGCGCGCTTGCACTACCGGCACAGTAAACCAAGCCAAGGCAAACAACACTACCAAAGCGAGCAATCCTTCAAGAAATCTTCGCGGAGATATATAGAACGAAATAGCCAGGATGGCACAGACCATACCAAGCCAGGCACTGCGCTCGCTGGCAAATAGCAAACCAAGAAAATTTGCCAGTACCACAATGACAAAAAGGAAACGATGAGAGAGAAGAGGCAGCTGTTTATAGGCACCTTGAATGAGAAAACCAAGACTTAAAAAACTAGTGAGCTGCATCAATCCAGCAAACGACATAGGTTCGTTGAGAAAACCAGTAGCCTGCAAAAAAGGATAGGTAAAAGGATGGAAATTGAAAACTTGCTGGATCAAGCCAAAAATACCAGATATGGCACCACATATGACCAGGCAACTAAGCGCAGGGCCTGTCAGGCGAGCGATAGCGTCTTGAGCAAAGATCTGGTAGCCAATCAGATAGGCAGCCAGAATACCTCGCAATGACACCACAGCTCGCCATCCTTCAGCTAGTGACCCGCCAGGCGCTAAGAGGCCAGAAAGCAACACAGCCAGCACAAAAAGAGCCAGTGGCAATAACAATGGTGCCCTTTTCAAAGCAGCCAGTCGTTCCTCTCTGTCAGAGCTAGCAAGGGCTAGCAGCAATAAGGCAATTAAGCAGATCCAAGAACCGGTTTGCGAAAAGCAGAGGCAAACAGTCAATGCCAAGACAAAGAAGCGCTCAATATTTTTGCTGCTTAAAAGTGTCGGAATGACTGTTACCAGTTCTTCTACTAGTGACTTTCTACCAGTGACTTTCTACCAGTTAACCATGCCCATGATATCGCGCACTTCGGTCAAGGTTTGACTAGCTACTTTGCGAGCCTTCAAATTGCCGTGTTCTAAAATTTTGCGCACCTTTTCTGGGTCTTTGGCCAGCTCTATACGCTTTTCGCGAAACGGTCTGAAGAAATCGTTGATATGAACGGCCAAGCGTTTTTTGCAATCAACACAACCAATTTGGGCTGTCTCGCATTCATTTTTTACTTGGGCTAGATAGTCTTTATCTTTAGCAAAGACATTGTAGAGCGGCCATGGAACTTCACAAAGCTCTGTGTGACCAGGGTCGCTTTTAGCAATGCGAGTACGATCAGTAATCGCCTGTTTTACTTTCTTTTCGGTATCACTATCGGTATCAGCAATTTTGATATCGTTATTGAATGACTTGCCCATTTTCTGGCCGTCGAGGCCCTTGAGCAAAGGAGTCTCGGTAAATTCTGGCTTGGGCTCAGGGAAATAGCTAACACCATAGAGGTGATTAAAGCGTCGAGCGACATCGCGAGCAAACTCAAGGTGCGACTCTTGGTCTTTACCCACCGGAATTAATTCACCCTTAAACGAGAGAATATCGGCAGTCATCAAGACCGGATAACCCAGCAAACCATAAGTGATCTTGTCATGAGCAGCTTGATCGTCAGAATCGAGCATTTTAACCATATCTTTCAATGTGGGTTCACGCTCAACCCAGTTATGGGGCGTAATCATAGACAACAAAAGGTGAAGCTCGGCAATTTCAGGAATAGCAGACTGAACGTAGATCGTTGATACTTCGGGGTCGATGCCGACGCACAACCAATCTAAGGCAATTTCCCAGATATGACCCTGCACTTCTTTGGTGTTCTGAAACTTGGTTGTCAGTGCGTGCCAATCAACGATCGAGAAATATGATTCATAGCGACTTTGAAACTGAATCCAGTTTGAGAGTGCGCCAAAATAGTGTCCCAGGTGAAGACGCCCGGTGGGGCGCATACCCGACATTATTCGCTTTGCTGTCATTTTAGTTTCTTACTATTTTCCGGCTTGAGACTTAGCAATGTTTGCTTTGACAATTTCTTTCTTTCTGTTCACTTTGGCTTTGCGGCGGGATTTCTTTTCGCGGCGATTGTACTTATCGGTCATATAACCTCTTCAATGATTTAGCTACCAGAAACTGAGTTTACCTAATAGGCGCTCTAATTTCAGGAAATTTAGCGAGGTGCAAACCTTTCTTTTTCTTGATTGAGGCGATCCCAGTCAGAATCGGTCATGAAGCCCATTTTAACTAAGAGCTCTACTAGCTTTATCCCCTTCTGTTTGGCCAACTCAATAACATCGCGCAATTCATCGCCATTGAGGCGGCGACGCTGCAATAGATACTGTTCTAGCTCAACTCGACCAAGTAAAAGATCGGCAGTCAAGCTGACAACCTGGTCAGGGGGATCGATATAGCCACGCTCTAAAGCATATTTACAAGTATGTAACACCTGGGCAGGGTCACGCCCATGACCACCATCAGTGGCAACATTGATAAATGTTTTACCTGACTTAAAGGCAGACACAATTTTTTTCATATCGTCGTCAAGAGCATTATTGTTTAACGCCACCTGGCCAAAAGGGGCAACGTGAAAACTGGTTTGGAATAGGCGCTCAATATCGATAGCCACCAATGGCAATGGATCGGTTCGGCGAATGTCAAAAGGGCGTTTTTCTGGCTCTGGTTCGGGCTCAGAAACTACTACTGGCTTCTCACTTCTTTTGCTCTCGGCCTTAGGTTTCTCTAAAACAGTGGTAGGGGCGGCGAGATTCTCTGCGGCTTTGGCCGCCTCGAGCGAACTGACCTGCTGGGCCTTAGTCATCAGTTCCATAAACTCAGGGCTGCCCACAGCGGGCAAACTGTCTGAAGTAATCACGTCGTCGCTCTGGCTATATACTTCAGCTTTTGCTACTTGTTTAGGCGGTTGCGGCAGCAGTTCGTCAATAATTTTTTCGTCAATGGCTTTTTCTGCAAGTGGTTTTTCTTTTACAGAGTTTTCTTCTACAGACTTATCTTCTACAGCCTCGTCGATCATGTCAAACTCTGGCAGCAAGTCGGGCTCTGCTTGAGGCTCTTCAGCTGGAGTGCCTTTCTGCTCACTGACACTACTAGTAGAGTCAGTCTTTGTCTTAACCTTACTGGCTTTTTCTTTGACGACTTCTTTGACTGGTGATTCTTCTATTTTTGTAGGAGTAGCGCTTTCAACTACCACAACCTCAATGTCCGAAACCAATTGGGGCCTAATGCAATCGACCGATTGAGTACTGAGTAAGCGAAAGAGTGAGCTAGTGGCTTGCACCACATCAAAATTGAATTCGCGCATGGCTTGGCGCATTGTACGGCCATCGGTCACCCAACCAAGTACAACATAATCTTCTTTATAGAGGGGCAGCTTTTGCAAAGCTTCTTGCCACTCTTGGGTGCCAAATTTGGGTGACGGCACAATTTCAGTATTTAGACCAACATTGGCTTTCTGCAAGAAAAGAATCTGGTCAGCAAAGCTATTCAATTGTCTCAAAGCAATGGTCAAACTGCGACTGAAGGTGGCGTCGTCAGCCAGTTCAAAGCGCTCAACCTTAAAGGAACCCTCACCCCAAAAGAGAAATTCGGTGAGAGCATCGTTGCCTTCTAAAAGGCCAAAATTGGCTGCTAAAATTTCGCCTTCGCAGACGATTAGCTCGCCTTTCTGCGGACCACTTACTAGCTGCACGCGGAAGCTCTTATTGGATTCGGTGGCAAGGCATTGCAGTAAGCCTGGCAGGCTGACATCGGCCAAATCGCCTTCAATCATGAATGAATCCCTTATCTCCGCAGTACTTGTACATTCTAGTCTCTTATAGTTAGACCCTTATAGTTGAACCCGGTTCGCAGAGTTTGCCACCAAATTTACAAAAGTTAATCAATCTCTTGACTGCTTAGAGTTGACTTAGATTTGGGTAAATAGCAGGGAGAGATGAGGCGAAGTTGGTTTGGCCGAATCTCTCAAGTGTACTGCTGAATTTTCTTAGTGATTATTGTAAGTCGTTACTGCTTTATGGAGTTTACTCGCGTTGGCCGCAAAAGTTACCGATGACCTTTCAGAAGATTATACCGACGTCTTCGGTGCCGGAGATGAGCCGGAGGCAGATGACGAGCCGGAAGAGAAGGAAGTAGAAGCCGCTGGCTTTACTGAAGACTCTGTAAGACTTTATTTACGCGAAATTGGTCGCGTAAAAATGATCAAGCCCGACGAAGAAATCGAGCTTGCTCGCCGTATTGCTAAAGGCGATGGCGAAGCAAAAAAGAAGCTCATTCAAGCCAATCTGCGCTTAGTTATTTCTATTGCAAAAAAATATTTAAATCGCGGCCTGCCTTTTCAAGATTTGATTCAAGAAGGAAATCTCGGGCTCATTAGAGCGGCTGAAAAATTTGACCATACAAAAGGATTCAAATTCTCAACTTATGCCACTTGGTGGATTCGTCAAGCTATCAGTCGCGGTTTAGCTGATAAATCCCGCACCATTCGTGTGCCAGTGCACATGGTTGAATCAATCAACAAGCTTAAGAAGACTAGTTCTAAACTCTCTCAAGAACTTGGCAGAAAGCCAAACGAAGTTGAATTATCATCGGCTCTTGAAATACCAGTAGGCAAAGTTCAAGAAATTATGGCTGCTGACCGCGAACCAGTTTCGATGGAAATGCCGCTCAACCGCGACGATGAAACTTATATTGGCGATCTAATCGAAGACAATGAAGCAACCAGACCTGATGCCACAACAGCAGAAGAACTGATGCGTCAAGACCTCAGTCGCATGCTCAGTCAACTGACCCCCCGTGAACGCGACATTATGCACCTCCGTTACGGCCTCGAAGATGGACGGCAGCGCACTCTTGAAGAGGTAGGAAGACTTTTCAATATCACTAGAGAGCGCGTCCGCCAAATCGAGCACAAGGCCTTCCGGAAATTGCGTCAGCCGAACTGGTCTAGTCGCTTGGCCGGTTACTTAGACGATTAGAATAGGGCGAATATGGCTAATTCGCTCTCATAATCGCCTTCTAGACTATCTACTGTTAACTAATTAGACAAAAGCCCTTCTGTCAACCTCTCAGGCTTGGTAGGGTTATTGCTATGACAGAAAAGCAGCTAATTGCACCGAATGTTTTGACGGAGTTGGTCGACCTTGGCCAACGCCAGAAACTTCGTTTGCTGCTAAACGACCAGCACCCGGCCGACTTAGCCGAATGCTTTGAAGAATTAGGGCCGAGCTACCGCATTTCTTGCTTTCGCCTACTCGACCTTGACAATGCCTCAGCTCTTTTGGCAGAACTTGAACCAGATGGTCAGACCGAGCTTTTGCGAGACCTCGGAGACATCAGCATTGTTGCTCTAATTAGCAACATGTCACCCGATGACGCCGTCGATTTACTTTCTGAATTACCCCAAGACAAAGCACGCGATTTGATCAGTCAGGTCTCAGACGTTGAAGCGCAAGAAGATCTAACTCAGCTAATGACCTTCAAAGAAGATACTGCCGGTGGCATCATGTCGACCGACTATCTTGCTTTGCATGCCGGAATGACAGTGGCAGAAGCCTTAGTTTATTTGCGTGAAAAGTATGAAGACTTAGAAGAAGAAATTTATGACGTCTATGTGGTTGACGAAGAAGAAGTTCTTGTCGGTGAAGTAACCCTCAAAGAGTTACTAACTGCTTCTCCTGAGATTCTCGTCAAGGACGTTATGGACGAAGACCTAGTCTTTGTGCAGGCAGACGAAGACCAAGAGCAAGCAGCAGAAATATTGAGTCGCTATGACTTGCTCACTTTGCCAGTAGTTGACAAAGAAAAAAAATTGCTTGGGATCATCACCGCCGATGATGTCATCGACGTTTTAAAAGAAGAAGCTATCGAAGACATTTTCCAATCTTCTGGTATTACCACCGGCCCAGAAAATCAAGACGTACTCAATTACAATGTTCGTAGTGCTTTTTCAGCACGACTGCCGTGGCTAATCATCACTTTGCTTATCGAAAGTGGCTCGGCCTCAGTCATTACCCATTTCGACTCAGTGATTCAGCACATGGTGCAGGCGGCCTCTTTCATGCCTCTTTTGTCGGGAGTTACCGGCGGAGTGGCCACTCAAAGTACTTGTATTCAAATTCAAAGTAGTGGCAAAACGGCCTTGAGCCTCAAAGCCGCCCTGCGAAATATTTTTCACGAACTAAAAGTTGGCATGCTGCTCGGCCTCTTCTGCGCCTTTGCCACCTATCTCATTAGCCGCTTCTTACACCAATCCTCTTATCAACTTGGTGTGGTTGTTGGTGTTTCTCTTTTCATCACCATGACATTTGGTGTGGTAATTGGCACCCTAATGCCCATACTGTTCCGCCGCTTCGGTGTAGAGCCGGCCCATGCCAGTGGTCCTTTTATTACTAGCATTCTAGATGTCTGTACAATGTCGATTTACCTTACAATAGTGCACTTCTTCTTAGTTGCCACAAAAGGCATCGCTTTCTAGCCCATAATTACTCGCCACTCACCATAGGTCTATTTTCGATGGAAACGCTTAAGTCAGACCCAAACAAGAAGCTTCAAGACAAACGCAATGAAGCAAGTTATGTCGCCGATTCAGTGAAAGAAAAGCGCCATGAACGCGGCGTTTTAATGGCTCGTGAGCGCATTGAACAGCTAGTCGATGCTGGTAGTTTTCTAGAAATTGACCGTTATGCGGTGCACGAGTGTCAAGAATTTGGTATGGACAGCAAAGTTGCTCTCGGTGATGGCGTGATTACCGGACAAGCTAAAATTGACGGTCGCCCAATTTATCTGTTCGCCCATGATGCTACTTTTGTTGGTGGTGCCCTCGGGATAGTCTTTGCCCGCAAAGTCTGCAAAATCATGGACCTCGCTAAGCAAGCCGGTTGCCCAGTGATTGGCTTGAATGAAAGCGGCGGTGCCCGCATTCAAGAAGGCGTGAAATCACTGGCAGGATACGCCGATATTTTCTATCGCAATGTCGCCTGCTCAGGCGTAATACCGCAAATTTCAGTAATCTATGGTGCCTGCGCCGGCGGTGCTGTTTACAGCCCAGCAGTAACCGACTTCACGATCATGGTCAAAGACAAAAGCTATATGTTTGTCACCGGCCCCGAAATTGTCCGCACAGTTACTGGTGAAGACGTTACCCTAGAAGAGCTTGGTGGCGCTATGACTCACAACTCACGCTCAGGTGTAGCACAACTATTAGCGGAAGACGAAGAAGATTCTTTCTGGCTAACGCAAAAATTGTTGTCGTACTTACCTAGCAATAATCTTGACAGCGCCCCTCTTGGCACCACTGAAGAGGCAGAGCTTGAACCAGCGAACATGGCCGCTCTCAATCAACTGGTACCAGTAGAAGCTAACAAACCTTACGACATGTACGAAGTGCTCAAGCTCATCTTTGATCAGGGTGACTTCTTTGAAATATCACCACATTTTGCCACCAATATCATTACCGGCTTTGCCAGACTAGGCGGGCGTTCTGTCGGTATTGTTGCCAATCAACCAAAGAGCTTAGCTGGTTGTCTTGATATTAATGCTTCAGTCAAAGCGGCTCGCTTTGTTCGTTTCCTTGATGCATTCAATATTCCAGTAATCACTTTTGTTGATGTGCCAGGCTATCTACCAGGTACATCACAAGAATTTGGCGGCATTATCAGACACGGCGCCAAGCTACTCTATGCCTATTGCGAAGCGACAGTGCCTAAGCTTACAGTGATCACCCGCAAAGCTTATGGCGGTGCCTTTGATGTAATGGGTTCAAAAAACGTTGGTGGCGATTTCAACTTTGCTTGGCCCACCGCTGAAATAGCAGTAGTAGGTGCCGAGGCCGCTGTCAATTTGCTCTACCGCAAAGAGTTAAAGGAAGACTCTACTGGTAAGCGCGGTGCCGAACTTGTGAGCGAGTTTCGCGAGCGCTTTGCTAACCCGTACATTGCCGCTCAAAATGGCTATATAGATGATGTCATTATGCCAGACGAAACTCGTTCAAAACTTATGGCGGCTCTTGAAGCACAAGCTAACAAACGAGTAGAAAGACCGAAGCGCAAACACGGCAACATACCTCTTTAACGTCATCAAGAAAAATTCTACTGAAAGCTAATTTGCACAGCGCTTTTCGGCTCGCTCTCATCACTTATTTTCTTCACTCGCAGTTGAGGATGAAGCAAAAGTAGTCGGCCTGTGACAAGACCACTTGCGGGAAGCTCTGGTTCGCCGCCTGCCTCCACAGCCTCTTTCTTTCGGTGCAGATTGACAACCAAGTTGATGTGCACCTGATATGGCGGCGGCAAAATAGAGTCAAATTTGGCCACTGGATCTTGAGCTCCAATTGCTTTTTCTACATAGCTCAAAACGGCTGGCGGAAAGGGTGAATCGCAAACAACAAACACGCCCTTAAGCTGATTACCTGACTGGGCCTGAATTTTTGCAACCTTGACCAAAAAATCTTTCATTATTTCAAGATGATTGGCGCCGCTGGCAGGTTCAATCACTAAGGCAGCAATTGGAATTTTGCCGTGCGCTGTCTTGAATAACATTTCGTAAATAGGTAAGCCAACTTTCTGAAAAAAGCCCTTAGATACTTGCTGAACTTCGACCACAGTAATCTTAGAAATGGCTTCCCAGAGTCTTAACTGTCGGTTGTAGAGGCCACTTTGATGAGCATCGGAAAAATAGCCGGTGATAATGAACTTGATAGCGGCTAGCACCAGGTCAGGAATTTTGTTGTCAGAAGGCTCGAAAACGAGATTTTTACAAGCAGCATCCAAATCTTGGGCGGCTGCATTGCGGGGTGCTTGTGTAATCGAGCCAAGATTAAATGCCTCAGGTTGGGCATTCTTTACAATCACAGAAAAACTATTTACAACAGACATTGCCTATTTATCAGTCCTGTTAGGGGTTAGCACCATGCAAACGTGGTACATCTATCTTAGCGAGTTTCATCTTGAGACATGCTAGCACTCAGTCGATTGGGAGGTGCACAAAAGTTCAAGACTGAAATTGCAAATCTATGTTCTTAGATACTTTCGTAATACCGTATATCAGGTAAACTGATAAATAGGCGTCTTGGCGGTTGCAGCTTAGTTTCAGAATAGTGGCAATCTGGAGTAGTGGTAAGTGAATTCGCAGGAGCGGCAAGCAAACCAATCTTAGCGGCATCATTCAAAAATCACACTATTTCACAGAGGCAGCCTTCAGGCACCGCGAGGTAACCTGAGCACGCGCGTTTAATAGCTCCTGTGGGATGACCATCAAGTATGCCTCTGCTTCCATCGAAGAATAACTCCAAAGAATTTGACCAGTCTGCCGTTGCAGTGCTTACCGATCTCAAGAAAGGTGGCAATGACAAGCGGAATGAATTTATCTGGGTGCACCAAGAGCGCATTTACGCAGTGGCCTTACTTGGCACTGGCGACCATGAACACGCCTCTGAAGTGACAATTTCGGCCTTTAATAACGCTTTTAGTGCGCTCAATCAAGGCTTACCAAAAAATCCCGACATGTCCATCTGGGATTGGCTTTCTCAGTACGTAGTTGAGGCCATGGGTGAATATCATAGCCAAAACAGTGGTCCTCCTGATGAAGAAGACACCGACCCGGCCCAAGATGGTTCAGCCAGTATGGATTGGGAAACGACAGTTTTATTAGGCGTGCAAAGAGTTAAGCGCTGCATCGGCTCTCTGCCGCAAGAGTTGAAGCGAATATTCCTTCTCCGTCACAGCCTCGATCTTAATTACGAACAAATTTCTATTGTCACGAACCAGAGAACTGAGAGATGTATGGCTTTGCTCTACAGATCACGAGTTCAAGTAGTCAAATGTCTAGGTCGCGGGTGATGACTAATATGGCTCAAAGTATTACAGCGAAAATGTTACAGCTAAAAGGTTGATATCTAATGTCTGACGCCGAGTACAGATTACTGATTCAAAGATCGTTCGATGAAGAGCTCTCTAAACAAGAGCATCGGGCTTTCGTCAATCATCTTGAAACTTCAGATTCAGGTCAGAAGTTTCACCACCAACTCGACCAAATGATTCAAGCTGCTCAGGATACCCCGCTCCCTGACGATTTGCGTCCTCAGAACCCGGAAGCACTCGCGAGAATGATCATGGAACAACTTCCTCAGAAAAAAGGCTCAATTTTCGCTATGTTCACCAATTTATTTGGTGGTGGCGGAGCACAGAAGGCCAAGCCGGCTGCTAAAGGCAAAGATGCCGGGCGCGGCAAGGGCAGCAGACCTGAGAAAGCAGACAAGGGTGATAATGCCGTAAAGAGAGGCAGCCTCAACAAAGGTGCCAAAAAAGGCAACGACTTCGAAGACGAAGAAGTTGATGCAGCGAGCGAAAGACGCAAGCCTGGCGTTAAATTTGGTCGCAAAGACAAAGAATCAGAAATCTCCGCTGAAGACCGCGAAGACCAAATGGGTACCTTCTCCCGCCTTAAATCAATCAGCACCAGAGCAAACGATGCTGCTGAAAATCGCGACAATCAATCAACCACCAGATCTCTTGGTGAAAAATTTGGTATGCCTGGTGGTGCTACTTCAAATCCACTAGACGAAGCACCGCTGACTTTAGCTGAATCAATCAAAAGAAAAGTTTCCGAATCACAGAAACTATCTCCACTAGAGATGGACCCTGATGATTATTCAAGCCAAGAAATGCCTGCTACTGGCGGTGATTTTGGCCGTCCTTCAAGCCCAGCACAAGAATCTCAAGACGCTGATTCCGCTTGGACTTCACCAACACCAATTGGTCTACCTATTAAACAGAAGATGGGTGCTCCGGTAACAGCCCAAGGTTTAGACTGGAGCGGGGCTCCAGCTGGCGCTCAGGCTAGTAGCTTTGACCAACATCCTGGTTCAGCTATCGGATTGGCACCACCCGGACAAAAACCGAATCAGCCAGCTGCCCAGCCCGCACCATCAGGCGGTGGCCTTGATTGGGGCGGCGGCACCGCATCAACTAGCAGTGCCAGCAGTACTCAGAGTGGTTGGGGCAGCTCAGCACCAGCAATGGAACCGACTGCAGCACCAGCTTTTGCACCGACTTCAAATAACGAACCAGCGGCAGCCAAATCAGATGGCGGTTGGGGTTCAGGTTGGGGCAACGAAAATCAACAGGCTTCCGGAGCTCCGGGTGCTCCAGTAGCTGGTGCACCTCTTAAATCTTCCGATTCATGGGCTGTTCCGGGTTCTGAAGCAGCTGATGCTTGGGGTCAACCAGCGGCGTCCGCGGCCGCTCCGGGATCAAGTGCCATACAAGCTCCGGAAGCTGCTGTGCAGCCGAATATGCCTGCTCAACCAGCTCAAGGCGGTCAAGATCCGTGGGGAAGCGCTGCCGTTGCCGGTTCAGGCTCAGGCGCACCAGAAGCTGGCGGTTGGTCTGCCATGACCAGTACTCCGCAAGGAGTACAGCAAGGTTCAGGATCGCCAGCAGGCGATGGTGGCAATTGGGGCCAAGCTGCTAGCTGGGGCGCACCAAACACTCCACTACCAACTAGCACTTCCAACTCTCTCCCTTCAGCTCAAGCTCCTCAGGCTCTCGTTCCAACAGATCCTTGGGCACAACCTGCTGCTGTTCAAGCACCTATAAACGCACCTATAAACGATCCTTGGGCTGGCGCTGCTGCAGAGCCAGCAGGTGCTCCTATAAATGCACCTATAAATGCTCCTATAAATGACCCGTGGGCAGCGGCCGCTCCAGCACCAGTTGCCAACGACCCATGGGGTGCCGCCCCAGCGGCTTCGCCAGCCGGCAATGACGCCTGGGGAGCCAGCCAGTCAGCACCTGCTGCGGCTGTTCCTGCGACACCGACTGCTTCGACACCGACTAATGACCCGTGGGCAGCATCGGCTCCAGCGGCTGCACCTATAAATGCACCTATAAATGCACCTATAAATGATCCTTGGGCCGCCGCCGCGGCAGCTCCTCAAGCTATTGCAGCACCGGTCACAGATGGCTGGGGTACAGCAGCTCAACCAGAAGTGAAAGCCGATGCAGCTCCAGCGGCTATGGGCTGGGGTACTTCAGCCGCCCCCGCGCAGTCAGCTGAACCGGCAGCCTGGGGCACTCCAGCCACTCCTGCAACAGTGGCAGCCGCAGCTGCGGCAACTCCTCCCGCTCAATCTTGGTCACCAGAAGGTGAGCAGATGGAGACTGGCGTATGGAAATCATTTACTCCGAAAAGCGGTCCTTTAGCACCAGCACCAGTCGCAGCACCAGTTGCAGCGCCAGCGCCGGCCGCTCAAGCGGGTGGTGATCGATGGGATCAACCAATTCAAGATCGCCCTAAAGATGGCGCTCAAGCTGCCGCAGCAGACCGTTGGGATGTACCAATTCAAGCTCGTAGCACGGCTGCCGATCTACCTGCGCCAGCCCCAGTGGCTGCCGTAGGAACATCAGGTATTCCTGTCAATCAAATCGTTGAAAAAATGGGTGTAGTTCTCGGTGGCCCTGCCGGTGCTAGTGCAGACAGCCGTTGGGACGTGCCGATACAAGCTCGTACCGCCAGCGCTGAAGTGCCGGCAGCAGCCCCAGTCGCTGCGGTGGGTTCATCTGGTATTCCTGTCAATCAAATTGTCGAAAAAATGGGTGTTGTACTTGGCGGCCCGGCTGGCGCTGCTGCTGATAGCCGATGGGATCTACCAATTCAAGAACGGGCTAAAGAAGCTCAAAACGAAGCTCCAGCTGCGGCAGCGGCTGCACCATTTGCCCAGCCAGCTTCCCCAGCATGGGGAGAAACTCCAGCTCCAACCAATACTTGGGGCACTCATCCTGACCAACCAACCACTACACCATGGGGCGCAGTCAGTGCCCCAGCTGATGCGCCACTTCCTAATGCTTCGGCTGAGCCCTCCTCTGGTATGAGCAACTGGGGCAACGTCGAAGCTCCAGCGCAATTCGCGGCACCATCCGCAGCATCAGCAGATGCACCAGCAGCCTGGGCAGCACCCGCTCAAGCAGCTCCATCACCAACGGCTTGGGGCACTGAAGCTCCTGTAGCCGCAGCCAATAGCTGGGATGCCGGTTCAGCTGGCAATGCAGCCGCGGCACCATCGGGTTGGGGCAATGAAGCTCCTGCTGCACCGGCCGCACCTGCAGCCGGCGGCGATCAATGGGGTCAGCCACCAGCATGGGGTCAACCACAAGCTCCTCAAGCAGCGGCTCCGGCCTTAGCTCCTACGCCATCAGCACCTGAAATAGCCGCAGCTCCTAGTGGCATGTTCAATCTGGGTGACCAAGATATCGACAAAATATTTGGCGACAATCTAGGAGTGAGTGAACCGCTTGGCCGTGCTTTGGTAAACAACGGTGCTGAACCTCAAGCACCAGCTCCAGTGGCACAGCAACCAGCGCAAACCAATAACTTCGCACCACCGCCAAGTACTCCAAGTACGCCTGCAGCCGATCCAAATGCTGCTAAGAATGGCCTCTTCCAGTTGACAGATAACGATCTAGATAAGCTCTTCAGTAGCAACCTCGGTGTCGACGAGCCATCTACCCAAGTGAGCCCTCAGCCTTCTATATCACCAGTTCAAGCAGCTGCACCCAACAATTTCGCCCCTCCAGCTGCGGCCGCTGCATCTGCTAGTGGCTGGAGTACTGGTGCAGAGCAACAAGCAGCTCCATCAGGTTGGGGCGTAGCAGCCCCTACTCCTGCTCCTGTTGCTGCCGCGGCATCTGCCAACGGTTGGTCTGGCGCGCAACAAGCAGCTCCATCAGGTTGGGGCATGGAAGCCGCTCCACAGCAACCGGCAGGCGGACCAAGCGGTTGGTCAAGCTCACCAGCTCCAGCTGCTGATGCTCAACCAAGTGGTTGGGGTTCTCCAACAGCACCTATTCCACCAGCCTGGAATCAACCGGCAGCCGCACCAGCAGCAAACTTTGCTTCTACCCCTGAGCCAGCCAAAGGTCTGTTCGCGGTAGACGACACTGTTATGAACCGTATTTTCTCAGATAATCTCGGCATTCCAGAAGAGGCCGCTAAGGCGACAGATGCTTACGCCATTCCAGCTCAGAGCGGCGAACAAGCAGCACCTCCTAAGATTGCCGGTATCGGCCGACTTGATGCTTCTGGTGATCAGAACCAAGATGCCGGATCTGGAAGAATTGCTTCAATTGGTAAGTTCTTGCTCGATCAAAAAGATTTAGACAAGATCGGCAAATTGACTAGTTCAGACTTGAACGAAGGCAAAATGCGAATTCTTACTCTAGAAGCTTCGCAAGACTTACAATCGTTGCTCAGTCAAATTGGCACTCAACAAGGAGTAATTGGCTCGGTAATCGTTGGCCACGATGGTCTATTGATTGCCAACACCATGCCTGGAGATATGGACGCTGAATCAGTTGGTGTATGGGCACTCGGTGTTTATATGAACACTGAACATGTCACCAAGAAAATGGGCCATGATCGCGTCCACCAAGTTGTGTCAAGAACACCACGCGGCTATGTCGTCATTGCTGATTTTGGCGGCGGCTTGTTAGTCACTGTCACCGATGGCAGAGACACAGACTCGTTAATTCCGCTTATGAGAACAATTACTCAGCTAGTAAATTAATTACTTGCTTTGCGATAGAACGTAATTACTCAAAGTCCTGGCACCAAATCCGGTGCCGCCTTTGCACATCTCGTCGCGCTCGCGCTCGCTCCAACCAACACCGGCAATGTCTAGGTGGGCCCAAGGCTTGCCTTCAACGAATTCTTTGAGGAACATTGCTGCTGAGCTAGAACCAGCCTCACCACGCGAGCCAGCATTCTTTAAATCGGCAATGTCGCTCTTGAGACCTTCTTTGTATTCAACAAACATAGGTAGTTGCCAGAACTGCTCTCCACAAATCTTGCCGCTGTTAATGACATTATCAATGAGAGTCTGATCGCTTCCCATAATGCCTGCAGCTACTCTTCCAAGAGCAGAAACCACCGCACCAGTGAGAGTAGCGATGTCTATTAGTTCATCAACCCCTTCGCGGATGGCATAGGTGATTGCATCTGCCAAAATCAGTCGACCCTCGGCGTCAGTGTTATTGACTTCAATGGTCTTGCCATTCATCGACTTCAAGACATCACCAGGATGCAAGGCGTTAGAGCCGGGCATGTTCTCTGTGGACGCCACTACAGCCAATACCGAAACATTAGGCTTGAGCTGGCCAATAACTTGCATGGCAGCCAGCACAGCAGCTGCTCCAGCCATGTCATACTTCATGTGCTCCATACCGGTTGCCGTCTTCAGCGAGAGACCGCCAGAGTCGAAAGTAATGCCTTTACCGATCAATCCAATAGTCTTCTTAGACTTAGGCGCACTGTATTTGAGAACAATCAAGCGTAACGGCTCTTTCGCTCCTTTTGCTACTCCTAACAAGGCTCCCATTCCCAGTTTTTCTACTTGGGCTGGATGAAGAATTTTGACAGAAAGATTGTGATCAGAAGCAATGCGTTGGGCCTCAGCAGCCAATCTGGTAGGAGTCATGTAGGATGGCGGCTCAGCAATCAAGGTACGCGCCATATTAGTAGCCGTGGCCATGGCAATTGCTTTCTCACTGATTTTTTTCAAGGTAGCCGCATCGAGGGCGCTGGCTTGCACTGTCAATGTATAAGATTGACTATCAGTTTTCTTGGTTGCTTTGTCATCCTCTTTGACAGACTTATATTTTAAAAAGCTGAAAGAGCTTAAAATTGCAGCTTCGATAAAAGCTTCTAGGGCTGTGGCTGCATTGAGAGTAGAAGAGGCATTCTTCTCTTTTTCTTTGGCCTTTGGTTTTGCCGCTTTAGCGCTAGAAGCAACCCGCACATTGAGAGCTAAACTGGCGACGCTCTTACTTTTAGAAGCATTGCCTATGGTGCTCATACGCTTAGCTACCTGCACACCAATCTTGCGATAAACAGAAACTGTCAGCTCGCTAGCATTACCCAGACCAACCAGTAGCAGGCGCTTGAACGGTGCTTTATCGTAGCTCGGCAACATTACTTGTTGGCCAGTACGACCAGCAAAACCTTCTTCGGCAGCCATGTTAGCAAACGAGTCTATTAGGTGCTTATCGCTAGCAGTCAACTTTGACTCTTCTAAAGCCGCCTTAACACTCTCTTGGGCGAAAACACCGATGACCATTAAATCTGACTTGGTAGAGCCAATATTAGTTGCCAATTTTACTTGCATGCCATGATTCCTATCGAGATATCTATTTAAGTACTGCTACTAATTACACGAGAAACAATTTCATCAACAATTTTTGCGTCAATTTGCCGACGGCAATAGGCCAGGTAAGCTTCCATCCAGCGCCTCAACTCTAAAAGAACGGCTGAGACAGGCACGCCAGCACGTTTCATTTGAGAGAGATTGACAGAGATGCGCCCTTCGTGATCAATATGAAAACGAGCTTTGGCTGGCGAATCACCATGAACATAATGCAGTGATGAATGCAGCAAAGCTTTGTTGTCTTCGCGACCAATCAGCTCTTGCATCTCAGAGCCGATTTTTTGCAAAACAGTCAATGGCCTAAACAGACTTGCCTGCTGAATATTAGCCAGCTTGAGATCGACCAACATTGAGAGCGCTTTGACAATTTTATGAGTAGGCCAATTATCAGTGGCTTTAATTACCTCATCTAAGGTCGATAGACCATCAATTTGAGCGGCCAAATCGGTAATGACAAAGCGTTCGTCGTTGCTGAGAACCGTTTCGTCCATGAGGCGCAGAGGCACGCCTGCCATTTGCTGCCAGAGCATCTCAAAATTCCAAACTCGCTCTAAGATAGAGTCGCGCCCTTGGGGAAAGCTGGCAAATATTTGATTGACTTGATCTTGGCACAGAGCCGAATCTAGCAAGAGCCTCTCAAGAGCCTGGGTGATGCGGCAGCTCTCGTCAAACTCTTGCGAGACACCCTTGTCTCTGAAAACAAAAATACCTTCGCCCCAAGTAGTGAGAAACTCAACCATGGCATGGTAGCCCAAAAGTTTGTTCATCTTAGCGTGAGTCGGTTTACCATTTACAAATGCGACAATCAAAATTTTGTCGCGATCTTCGACAGTTAAAAGACCAGTTTTCTTAGCTGTCGCTAAAGATTGCAACAAGCCAGCCGTATCGATTGCACCAAGGCTACCGATCATCGAATCTCGCATGGTCTCGATATTGACTGTACGCGAAACACCAGGTAACTCATCTTCAGTGCGGCGATGATAACCACCATATAGATACTGGTCGTCAAGCAAAACTTCTAGCTCACGAGTATTAATATAACCAGCACGCACAGCCAATAGGCCTAAAAAAGTACGTTGCGACTTGCCCCAACCTTCTTCTTGCTGACGCTCAAGAAGCTCACTTAGCTGCGCTTCTGAGACGATACCGCAGGCTACCATGTAGCGCCCTAAGCGAAAAGGTTTACGATTATGGTAGCAATTAGAGAGAAACTGAATGCGCGAAAAAACCGGAAAGATCAAATGAGCCGCTTCAAGCTCTTGCAGAATGCGCAATGCTTCATCTGAAGGCAGCTGGTGATGTGACTCGACATTGCGCACAATTGATTCGACAGAGGCATAGTCTTCGACCATCTGCATGACCCAGTTTTGCGGAGCCGGTAAAGTGAAGTCGCCTTTAATTTGCTTACCATCGCTCGTCAAAACCGGAATTGATGTTGAGAGAATGTGATTGGCAAGCGTGCTGCCTCCACCTTTCAAACGTCTTCTATCGATACCACTGACAGTGGCACAGGCATAATCAGCCAACAACGGATAACGCGTAAAAATTCCAAATGGACTATCGTAAATATTAAAAGTGAGACCACCGGCCGGATCGTCTTTAGTAAGAGTAATGGCGCCGTCACCTTTGACAAAGAGCAGCACACCTTGTGGATTTAATAGTTTTTTTGCGTACATAGAAAATTTCACTAAAGCATCGAGTGGCAGAGAGAAACCAGTCTGCATCAAATCGATAATCAAGCCGTCAAGACTTTTTCCTTGCTCAACAAGTTTGTCGAGCTGGCTATACAAGTTTTCGCGATAAGAAAAAGTGAGAAACGACAGTGAGGAGTTAAGGTAACTTTCACCCGACTCGCGCTCAGTATTGGCGCTAGGAGAGACTCTAGGTAAATCACTAGGTGAGAAGTCAGCCATGTCCTCAATTCTTGCGCGTGGCAGGAGGAGCTGGCTTACTTGCCGGTTTAGCGACGGGCGCACCGGCAGTAGCGGCGTTTACTGTGCTTGAAGAAGTTGCCGGATTAGCGGTAGCAGGAACAATCATGGTGCCACTTAGACGCTGAGCAATTTGATCTGAAGGAGCAATAAATAGAGCGCGAATTGCAAGCTGACCCTTTAGACGACCAGCCTGTGAAATTCTACCTACTTCAATAATCAAATCATTTTTGCTTGAAGTGACCAAGCGATAACGACTGGCACCGCCAGCATTCGACATAGCCACTAAGCGCATCGGTGGGCTGACACGGCCGAAGAGGCCAAGATATTTTGGTATTGAAACAAGCTTGCTGTCTACCAACCAAGATTTTGCCAACTCTGGTTTGGCAGAGGCCACAGCTTGAGCGAAGCTCTGAGCAATAGAGAAAGGTGCATCATCAGGAGTGTGGCCAGACAATGTGTATCGGCCGCCAACAAACTTGAGAACTACTTTATAGCCCGCTGTACTAGCAGCTGAAACTGGCTTGCTCACTGTATCTTTGACAACGCCAGCAGGCTTCTCTTCATCTATTTTTTCTTTACGCACAACTGTCGGTTGGATGGTCAAGACAATGTCATTGCCAGCAAAAGCAGCTTTACCGGTGACATTTTGCGTAAAGAATGCCGGCAATGAAGCGAACAATTCGGTCGCCTCAGGCATACCTTCAACTAATTGAAAACCTTTAAACCAGAGAGTGCCGCTTGTGCGATCAGCACCAATCAATACTAATGACTTAGGACCAACTGCAGCATGAACCACGGCATGTGATACCGGGCGCGCTACTGGACGCGCAGCACCATGACCTTTTCCTTTGATGCCTGCATGAGCGGCTGGGCTAGAAGTAGGTGAAGCGGCCATCGCCATCCCCCCCCCGACAATTCTTGCTTCACGCAAAGACACGGTCTGAGGCAGAGGGATGGCAGTGGTGCGAGCCGGAGTCTGAAAAATTACAGCATGGCTTTCATTTATACGAGGGAAACTCCAAAGGCGAAAACTAGCGATGCCAGTCTCACTTACTTTCACCTTAAACTCAGAAAGTGAGGGATTGGCGGCGATAATTTGAGCTGGCTCAGCATTAACGTACTGAGGCAGAGCGAGCAGGTCACGCACATAAGTGGCATAACGAGCCCAAGTAAGTTCATCGGCACTGCTGCGGTAGTCGCTGGCAAGCTGGACAAGATTGGCGGCTGCCAAAGAAACGGTTGGCGCTGATTGAGCTACTGAAGAAGCAGACGCCTTATCGCTTTCTGGCGCTGGCGGATGGTCTATCGCAAGTGCCAAGGGTATATAGACCATAGCTGCCAATGATAGCGCGGCGCCGCAGGCAAGCTTGAGTGAAATAGCCAAAGACATGTTTGAGTTTCTCATTTTCACGAACATAACCATCCCTACTAAATTACTGGGAATTTTAACCGCTTGACCTCGAAATACGAAACTAAGAAAGGATGGAGCAAAAACCTATGAATGAGGGGGCAAAGATAAAACTTTTGACTAATTGACGATTTCTCGCTAAAAACCGTGGGAATCCTCCCATGGTCCCCATGGACAAGCGTCGAGCCCGGCTGTAGATTGAAAGAACGGCTTTCAAGTCAAGGATACTCAAATGTCATCCCTCGAATTCAGATCTTCAGAACCACTCGACCAGGCAGCTAGCCAGGTTAACTCAGGATCAGATTCGATTGCCCGTGAAGTGCAGAACCAATTCTCGTCAGTAGCATCTGTCGGCAAAGACGCAGCCATGGCAGCAATGCCTGGCACCGATGCCATGGCCGGCCTGGGTGCTCTACCCGGTGCTGGCGAGCAAGCAGTTTCACCTTTGATCAATATGATTACAAAGATGCCTGGCCACATTGGTTTGTTCAGCAGCTTTTTTGAAGCTCTCGGCGCCTTCTTTGGCCCGCAACTAGAAGCTTTAAGTCAGATTGGTAGCCACCTGGGTATGAGCCTAGGTCTAGACCATTCCATATTAGGAAGTTTGGGTGGCAATCACTTAGCTTCTGCCCTAAATGCTTTCAAACCAGAACACTTTGGTCTCAACCTTTCACTTCTACCTGGCAATGCTCCTTTCTTTGGCCAAATTGGTGGTCAACTACCTGGGCATCTCAGCGGCAGCTTCAATTCTGATTTGCTCTCTAGCAAATTGAATACTTCTCTCGGTCAGGGTGGCGAACCGTTCTCGCAGCACGCCTTTGGTCGCAACGCCCTCAATGTAAGCGGCTCTGGCAACATGGCCAAACTTCAATTTGAAGGTCAAGGTCACCTCTCTGGCCCTGGCTTACAGGCTAATTCACCAGTTGCTCAAATAGCTGGCAACAATCGACTATTTAGCGATAGCATCGGTAATGGTCACAATCTCAATGCTCAGAGTATGGCTCAGTCACTGCCAATGCAGACTCCGAGTGCTTCCTCTCTCAACGTTGGAAGCTCCACCTTTGGTGAGCCACTCAATAATGACTTGCTCGCCATGGGCAATCAATCAGATTCATTCCAATCGACCGTGGGCAGTGCTAAACCAAGCTTAGATCTTAAGGCTGGCAATGCCGAGAATCTAGGTGGATTGAAAGCCAAATCACTGAGCTTAGACGGCAACAACGGCAATCTCAAAGCTGAAGCTCTCGGTGACAAGATGGCCGTGAAGCACGACATCAAGCATGATGCTTCGACAAAAGTAGAGGCCGCTAGCCACAAGCCTGAGCATATTGCAAAGGCCGAACCTAAGCCAGAAGCTAAGCCAGAAGCCCGCACACACAAAACTTTCGACCGCACTACTCACTCGGCCAAACCTAGCAATCATCAAACACAAGTGGCTAAAACTAGCCCAGCCAATGCTAGTGCTAAGCCCCAAGTAGAAGCTCAGCAACCAGTCAGTCAACAACAACAGTTTGAACAACAGCAGCAACAGCAGGTAGATCAGCAGCAACAAATGCAACAACAGCAAGAAGTTGCTCAGAACAATCAACCGGTTGATCAAACCCAAGCTCCGGGGCAAGCCAATGCCTTAGAGTCACGCAGCTACACAATTCGCACCGGCGACAATCTTTGGAATATCGCCAAAGATAATCTTGGTGATGCCACCAAGTGGAATGATATTTATAAATTGAACGCTGATGTTTTAGGGGCAAATCCTGAACTAATCAGACCTGGTACTACCATTCAATTGCCTGGCGCAGAAAGCGCTGATATAGCTTCGGCTACCACTCCTGGTATCTCAGGATCAGGGTCGTATACCGTTCAATCTGGCGATACTTTGTGGGACATCGCTCATGACCAACTTGGCGATGCCACCAAGTGGGGCGATATCTACAAAGCCAATAGCGAACTAATTGGTTCAAACCCTGGCATGATTCAGCCCGGCCAACAACTTTCACTCGGAACAGCCGACCCGTCAGCTCAACTGGCAAGCGCTTCGCCTGCTGGTCAGACTCTCGCTTCGGCTACTCCATCTCAGGTGCCAGCACAAATATCAGGTGAGATGCCTCAGACCAATGTTGAAGTGCAGACTGCAGTGCAAACTCCGATTCAAAGTTATGGCGCTGACGGCATGCCGCAAGAATCAATGCAGCAGCAAGCTATGCCAGCTCAGACAACTCAACCAGCTCAGCAAATGCAACAAACAAGCTCGACCATGAGCAACTATGAAGCGATGCCAGTTCAGCGCATGAATAACTTGCCTGATCCGGCCAGTCTTGGCGAAAAAGTTATTCCAGCCAAAGCTCAGCCTGATGTCTTAATTCAGCCAGCTCACGCTGCTACTCCAGGTCAGTTTGAAACAGGCAAGTCAGCCGTCAATACAAACCTGGCTAATGACATGCTCAACTTCTTGAAGAAACGCCGCTAAATTTCAAACTTAAATGTTGGCCAGCTCAATTATTAGTTGTGCCGCTTGCCTGACACTATCTAAAGTAGCCAACTCAGAAGAGTTAGCTGTGGGTATTATGGCGGCAAAGAGTTGTTCTTGCTCAGCATTTAGTTGCGAGCAAGCTGGTAGCGCTATCACTTTCTTGCCTGCCGCATTTGCTAGTGACAATATTTCGCCTGTAGCTTTACCAGATAGAGACTGGCCGTCCAAGCATCCCTCAGCCACCACTACAAGATCACACCACTCTAGTTTTTCTGATAAATTGGTTTTGGCGGCCAACCAGTGAAATCCTGATGTGAACTGAGCACCTAGTCCCAAGGCTAAACCAAAGCCAGCTCCACCAGCCGCTCCGGCCCCAGCGTGGCAACGCAAAGAAATTTTTTGAGTGCTTGCAAGCTCAAGAGCACCAGCAAAGTGAGCAAGACATTCGTCGAGGTAAAGCACTTGTTCTCTAGTGGCGCCTTTTTGAGGAGCAAATATAGCAGCGGCACCATCAGACCCAAGTAAAGGGTTAACTACATCGGTTGCGATGAGAAACTTGATGCCAGCAGTTTTGCGCCGTAAAGGCCCAAGATCGATATGGGCTATGCTCAATAATTGACCGCCACCGCATACAGTGCTGTCAGTGAGCAGTGGAGCACCATTAATATCAGTAAATTTGGCACCAAGGGCCGACAGTATTGCGCTGCCACCATCGGTAGACGCGCTACCACCGAGCATAATTACAATTTCACGAGCACCAGCTTCAATGGCTAATTCAACTATTTGCCCGGTACCAAACGTATTTGCCTGCAGCGGTGCCAGCTGCTCTTCCTGCAAGTGAGCGATGCCACTAGCTTGAGCTAATTCCACCACAGCTAGTTTATCGAGTAAAAAAAAGGCTGCATTGACAGGTTTTGAAGTGGGGCCGCTTACTGTCTTTGAGACAAACTCTCCTGGCAGTGCCAATTTAAGGCAAGCGAGAGTATCATCGCCACCGTCGGCCACGGGTGCAAGTTTAACTTGTACTGGCCGGGCTCTATTTTTAAGAGATTCTTCAAGCGACTCTTCAAGCGATTCTTCAATTCCTAGTGCAATAGCTTGGGCCAAAGCCGATGCTTGAATGGTTCCTTTATAAGCACAGGGGGCAACGAGAATCTTCACTTCAATATTTTATATCTTGAGAATAAACACTATTCGCCTTGACGCGCTACTTCAATTTTATCTAGACGCTTCTGATGACGGCCGCCTTCAAACTCAGTAGCAAGCCAGGCCGTAATGATTTGCTGGGCCAGTTCTTGCGAAGTCGAGCGACCGGCCAAGCAGAGTACGTTGGCATCATTGTGCTGTCGGGACAAAACGGCAGTTGCTACTTCATGTATTAGAGCGGCGCGCACTCGCCGCACTTTATTGGCGACAATAGAAACGCCGACTCCTGAACCGCAGACTAATATGCCCTTAGGGCTAATGCCTTGCGAAACAGCCTCAGCTACTTTCCTGGCATAATCTGGATAATCACAAGACTCAGAAGAAAAAGTACCGAAGTCTTCGACACTGAGCCCTTTTTCTATCAAGAGACCTTTTATAGCTTGCTTAAGTTCAAAACCGGCATGATCGCTACCTAGTGCAATAGCTTGAGAATCTTTTTGATTAGTCACAACAATCCTTACTAAGAGTAAACTGGCAAGCGCTTATAGCTAATTTGACTGACGTCTTTTGGCGCTTCGAAAGTCTCAGCAGTCTCAATTATCTCTTTAATGCGATCAACTCTAAAGAGCAAGAGTTCACTGAGCTCGTGGCAGTAGGCCACCATTCGCCAATTACCTTGCTCTTGAATAATGACGAGCGGATTAAGGGTAATGGTGTCGACTGACTCACGGGCAAAACTGTAGTACTGAGCTCGCACGCTGAGGTGATTGATCATGGCATTTTCTAAAACCGGCAAGGTCTTATCAGTCGAATACATCGGAAAATCAATTTGTGCATATTGAGCAGCGTCTAAAGATGACTCTGGTTCGAAAAGATTAAGTTGGCCAGCCCGTTCAAAAGCAAAATCTTCGCGGTTTGCATCATGGTTGATATCCCGGTCGGCGTCTTCAGCAATCGAGCGGCGCAAAGACTGCAGCTCTTCTTCTGAATAGCTATCAAGGAAAGAATCACCCTCGACCAAATTAAAGCCTAGCGCATCTGAAACGTATGAGTAATCGTCTTCTAACTCATCGGCACCCATAACTGAATCAACAATCGCTTCAGCCAATTCGCCAGATACCTTAACCACCTCAGGCGAAACCGCTAGCGCGATTTTTTCGATAATTTCTTTAATCAGCTCATCTCGTTCTTGAGCATGAATAGTAACGCCGGCCACCAATTTATCAAGCAGTTTTGCACTAGTGAGAAGTAGCATGCCTTCTTCTTTAGTGAATTCGAGGGTAAACTTCTCGGAAAGCTCGTCCCTGCTGCTATCACGGTTATTATTCTCTGCCCTATCGTGCATTTAATCGCCTTCTGAATGAAACTAATTGATGCGCTGGAGCCCTAGCTCTAGCCTAGCACCGGATGCCAAGACCGTGAAGTCCTGATGAAAATCTTGAGTCAAAAAATAACTTACGACCTATAAACTTACATCCGCTCAGGAGCTGACACGCCTATTATGCCCAGTGCGTTAGCTAATACCTGCTTGGTGGCAAAAATTAGTCCTAGTCTTGCTTTCGAGACTGATAATTGATCGGTGATCACCCGAGATACTTCATAGAATTTTTGCAAGTCATTGGCCAAATCATAGGCATAACGAGCAATGCGACCAGGGTTACGGGCCTGCACGGCTTCTTCTACTTCAGCAGGGAAAGCCTCCAGACGCGCGATTAGCGCTTTTTGGTGCCCAGCAATCGTGGCATCGGGGTCGAACAGGGCAGCAAAGACCTTACCTTCTTTATCAGCCTTGTATTCTTGCAAAAATTCTTGCCACTGTTGAGGAGATATTGGTGCTTGTTCAGTTTGACCGCTTTCGCTATTTGTCGATGGTTCTAAAGCTTTGCGCAAAATAGCGCAGCAACGAGCGTGAGCGTATTGAATATAGAAGGCCGGATTCTCCCGCCCAGTTTTCTTAGCGAGGTCAAGGTCAAAATTAATGCTATTTTGTGGGCTCGACTCGGCCAGATAGTAGCGGGTAGCGTCAGCTCCGACTTCTTCAACTACTTCGCTCAGCATGATCACAGTACCGGCCCGTTTTGACATTTTTACGATCTGGCCATCTCGACAGAGATTGACCATCTGGGTCAAAATTACTTCTAGCTTGCTTGGATCTTGACCAAGGGCTCGCACTGCGCCTTTTAGACCAGGCACTTGACCATGGTGATCAGCGCCCCAAATATTGATCATCAAATCATAGCCGCGGCCATACTTAGTTAAGTGATAAGCAGCATCGTTTGCTAAGTAAGTAGTTGCACCACTAGATTTACGCAGTACACGATCGCGCTCATCACCAAGCTCTTGCGCTTTGAGCCAGTAGGCACCATCATTTTCGTAAGTAAAGCCATGCTTATCAAATTCTTTCAAGACTTCAGCAACTTTAGAATCGACGCCTTCGTGCAAGCTGCGCTCTGAGTACCAGAGGTCAAACTCAATTCCGATACTTTTCAAAAGAGATCTTTGGTTATCAATGATAAGGTCTTTGACCAAATCACCAACTACGCTAGAACCCTCTTCATCACTAAGTTTTAGATATTTGTCGCCAACATTATTGACGACCGTTTGAACAAAGTCACGCAGAAATTCTTCTGGGTATCCGCCAGTTGGATAATCTACTGCTTGCCCTTGTATACGTTGATAGAGAGCCCAAGTGCAGCGGCCAAGCTGTAAAATCTGCTCGCCGTAATCATTAATATAAAATTCTTGGTCGACATGGTAGCCGCCAAACTTCATCAAGTTAGCCAGGCAGCTGCCAAAAACGGCATTGCGTCCATGACCGATATGCAATTCGCCAGTGGGGTTAGCCGATACGTACTCAACCAAGACCTTTTTTCCGTTATCGGCACTGCGTCCATAATCGGCGCCCAAGTTATGCACTTGGCTAATAGTTTCGGTGAGCCAGGCACGGCCCAAAGTAAAGTTGATAAATCCGGGAGCTGCCACTTCTACTTTATCGAGGTAGGCTAAGTAAGCATCACTCTTTGTAATGTACTGAGCAAGAGTCTCAGCAATTTTCAAAGGGGCGAACTTAGCATGTGAAGCCAGCTTGAGAGCCATACCACAGGCGAAATCGCCATGGTCAGCTGATTTAGGCTTCTCAATAACAACAGCAACAGCGCAATCAGCAGAAGACTTGAGAGGGCCCATGGCGCCATCAAGGCAAGCAGCAGAAAATGCCTGTTGCACAATCTCGGCCAATTTCTCCTTGATCATCTGCCACCTCAAATGTTTATAGGGCTCATAATATTACATTCATGGTCGCCGTCCAGCTTCCGTGTAGGAGCTTGAAGCACTATTATTTCAATATGAAAATGCATACACCCACTTACATATCACTTACCAAGTCCACGATTCTGCTTGCAGCGAGCCTACTTGCTCTTCAACTGAGCAGCGCCAATAGTCCAGCTCTGGCCCAGCCGGCCAAGCCTGAAGTAAAAAGTGCTGGCCAAATTGACCCATCTGTTATTGACCCAGTCGGCCAATTGCAGAAAATATCGGCTCAGGTCAAAGCAAGCAGCACTGAGTTAGAGACAATAGCCTCCGAATTAGACAAACTAAATGCAGAGTTGGACAAACTAGAAGGTAAGACAGCAAAAAATATCGATCGCAAGCAGTTTGCTGCCCTCGAGAAGCGCTTTGACCTTACTCTTGCTCGCAGTGCCGCCGTTGAGAAAAAAGTCGGTCTATCGCTCGGCAAGAGCCTAAAGGATATCGATAACGTACGCATGGCATTGAAGAAAGTAGAGCAAGAGCGCCTACAAAACAAAGGTAAAGGGCCAAAACCAATACTGAGCGATCGTGACTTAAAAGAATGCCTGAAAGACTTGGCCGACCTCGACAAAACAGTGCGCGAACTACAAACTAACTTGAAAGACAATCAGAAGTAAGGCAATAAAAAAGTGCTTAAAGTAAGACCGCCGGCTCAATGGCCGGCGGTCACACTTTTATTAGGCTTAGGTTAGATTGCCTAAACGCCTTCGATTTCTTTTAATAGACTAAAGACCTGACTGAGAGCCAAATCGTAGTCAAGGCCATCCAGACAATAGCCTGTCTTACCGCGAGTCTCGATAACGTCAAAACGAGCGATATGCTCACTTTCATTGATTGTAATTAGCAAACTAGAACCACCAGAAAAGCTACATGCTATTTCAGTATGTACTGGTAGATAAGCCGAACTAGTCTCCGACTTTCTTGAAATTCGGCGCACAAACAAATTCTTGTTGCGCCAGTAAGATTCAGTCTCTAGGCCGCGATTGATCGCACCAGGTTGAGCTTCGCTGATCAGGCACCACTTTTCAAAGCGCTCGGCAATATCACGTCTTTTCAAGGCAAGAAGGCGCGCACCATATCTGACGGCCAAATCAATCAATTTGCGGTACTTAAGCTCATCAACAGCTGGTTCGCTAGCCAGAGCAATAGTACGAGCGCTAAAGGTAAAGGGCAGCACGTTAGCCTGGGTGGCAGGAGCTAAATACTCAGTCTTGGCTTGGAGGGCGGGTGCAACACATATGGACATTCAATTCTTCCTTATCAGTATGTCTGGAAAAATCCAGGTCAAAGACGCGCTCAGCACTTCTCGCTTGCTAACGCACGAGTTGAGAGCGGATATATCTTGTAGAGGAGCTTGCCTTGATGAACTAGCGGCACGTCCTATTAACAGTGAATCATTATACGAGATTAGTTGCGTGCTGATCAAAGGGTCAGATCAGTTTTAATGATGAGCACCACAGATGGTGTTGCACCACTATTCATGTAATTGATCTCTATCGCGAGCAAGGCCTGAGAGAGGCATTAAGCATACATCTTCGAAATATATTTGTTCAACGAAAAAACTCTAAATGTCCAAAAGATCTTCATATTTGAAGCGAAGAAGCATCGATTGCAAATCGATCAGATATAGATCTGGTTGCCCAAAAAAAACCAGAGAAAGCGATGATGAAGTGCCACTCATGGTGGTGCCTGAGAAAGTAGAATCCTGACAACAAAACCACGATTTCGTTAATGAGAGATTGAACAAGACAAGTAGTGACTATCTATATATCTGCAATTGGCATAGGGGAAGTCCTCGCGGACTTCTCCCTGCCACACCACCGTACGTGCGGGTCCGCATACGGCGATT
>JBBRMD010000043.1:0-50742 GCA_038231015.1 Candidatus Obscuribacterales bacterium | reverse complement strand
AGGGTGTAGTTTATGCTCGAATACGTCTCCGGTGTGCAACATACTTTAATCCTTTCCACATTGGTAAGCGCCATTTGGAGAAGCCACAGGTCATTTGTAGCTTTGCTATCTAACATTGACGTAACAGTGAACTTCGAGTTGCCCTAGTAAGTTTGCCGACTTACGACACTTTAGCTGGCAAAAGTACCGATGGGGTACCATTGGGAATGCAGAGATTCGGCTTTTAGTTAAAAACCTTTCTTGGCGCAAGCCCAGTCCGAGATTAATCTTTTACTGAGCCTCTAAAGAGATCATCTATATCTTGTTTCTTCAATGGTTGACCATTGGGAGAGAAATAGAAAGCACCACTGTCGGTGGCAAGCTTGAAAGATTTGGGAATTTCGAAGCGATCTTTTTCTATCGGAATAATCGACACTTTGTGATAGTTGACTAACTTAGCCAGAGTTCTATTAGCTTCTTGCCTCGCCCGGCGATGTCCTTTTGAAGAGCTTAGACTGACGGGGAAGCCACTGCCCGGCGGGCTTGACATTATGTAGCCCCAAGCAGAGTCCATCGACGGGCCGAGCTTTATTTCTGGCAGAGTGACAACAGATAAGCAGACGATCTTTTTCCCGCCTTGATTTTTATATATCGTAATTTCTTTTCCGACAAAGCGGCCAGCCAGTTTACAAAGCTTGGTGTCAGTCTCGAATCCTTTTTCTGAACTGTCGAAGTGGCTGAAATCAGAAGCATAATTTACTAACGAGACCTTTATGTACGATTCATTTTCTGTATTTACAAGCAAGATAGAATTCGGATCGCTATCTCTCCAAATGGCGTTGCCTCTGGAAGAGCGCAAGCTAAATGAGTGCTTGGCAAAGGCTCCTTCTAAACCGCCCCAGCGTTGACCATTGGCGGAGAGGAGAATCATAGTTTTGTCAGTGGGAGATAGGCTCCACGATGCCGAAGCGTAAAAAAGACAAGCTGCTGTGGCGAGTAAAAATTCAAATGCTATTTTGATAGCTTTTCTGTCTGCCATGAGCCTGCCCGTACCTTGTATTGATTTTGGAAGTGTTTTTCCTATTCTTGGAACTATCAGATCTAGATTCAAACGCTCTTTATGGGCCACTCAACCGTATCTATATTTTCCACAAAGTGCAGTATAGGCTCGCCCTTTAGCTCAAGGCCAAGCGGTGCAGTCATTGTGTTTTTGCGAAATTCAGCTTTGGCCTGTTGGAGGGGCCAAGGGCCGTGGTGAATGTCACCGCGGTAGACCGTGCTACCGTAGACTGTGAATAGACAATAGCGCTCAGTGAGAAAGTGTTCTAGGCTGCCAGCGTGGCTGCGGTAGACTGGCCCTGATGGCTCATAGCTTACGTCTAGTTCTGCTAAATCTGTTGAATTTTTTGAACCTGCTTTACCGACGCTTGAAGCTGAGCGCATACTGCTATAAGTGAACTGTTTATGGTCAGGTGCCGCTACCGATTCGCTTTTTTGAGAAAGCATTTTGGCGTTGAAGTAAGGTAGGTGATAGAGGTTACAAGCAAGCCATACTGCTATGGGGTTGCTCGCATCAAGGCTAAAGAAGTAGACACCGGGCTTGCCCTTGTAGCACACGTAAGTGCGTACATTTAACTCTAGAAAGAATGAAAGTGCTGGAACCGATGGCAAATAGCGTGGGCTAACTTCGCGCATCTCGAAAGGCACCACAGCAATGTAGGCTTGACCATCGTAAAGGTCTAGCTCTAAAGCTGCCGGAACGAGCGCTCGCAGGGCTTCAGTAGAGACTGGCCAGTGGGCGAACAGCAGATTACTCCAGCTCTGATTGAGCACCCAATCACTTTGCTCTAAAGCAAAGGGTCTGTGGTTGAAATTCTTCAATGTATTTGAGTATTTGTTGCCAATCAAAGTCATATTAGAAGTTTAGCCTGCTCTGACCATTTCTTTCTAAACCAATCAATTCCTATATCGCTGGGATAAAGTTTTTCATCGACGGCGTCTATTGAAGAGTTCGGACTGTGGCTTATTACGGCGTACTTGTCTTGATTGAGTATGACTGAATTTTGATAGTTTGCCACAAGATTAGTAAGCGGCCGAAGTGCTCTAGTGGTGATAAAGCCTTGATAGGCTCGCGCATAAATTTTTGTAGATTGCTCATTGACCGGCACAAATGCCAACATTTGATAGAACTTGCTTGGCATAATTTCAAGACGCCAAATATTGGGAAACTTGAACTGAAAGCCAGCACCGTCTTTTAGAGGTAGAGTAATCTGCCTGTCTTCAAGGCTAAATTCGCGCTTAAGTGTTACGTCGAAACCTTTGCCTATCGAGTCTCTGTGCAAATATGGAAGGTGTGCGTAGTCTAACTGATTCTCAATGCAGCGGCTGACGTGAATCGGCCATGTGTCTGAGCGTTCTGAATAAACAAGTTTGGAATTGTTCAGCTCTTCAAACCATTGAATTTCAGTTGCCTCGCTGTCATCTATTTTTATCCAAATAAACCCATGCTTTTCCGCTGCTGTAAATTTTGCCACCTTGAGGTTTACTGCTGATTTCTGAGTTTCAGGAACGAGTTGGCAAGCTCCGCTTGTATCGAACTCAAAGCCATGAAAGGGGCAGACGATACAATCGTGCTTGATTTCGCCCAGGCTCAGTTTCACCCCTCGGTGGGGGCAGAGGTCTGCCATGACATTGCAGGTGCCGTCGCTGCTGCGCCAGGCAACTAGCTGAAGACCAAATCTTTCAATATTGAGCGGTTTTGACTTGAGTTCAGAAGAGCTTAGAATTACGTACCAACCGTATGGAACTTTCAAAAGGTATCTCCGGAGAAAGGTTCAGGTGAGAGGTTCAGGTGAGAGGTTCAGGTGAGAGGTTCAGGTGAGAGGTTCAGGTGAGAGGTTCAGGCAAAAGGTTCAGCCTGACCGTGCAGTTAAACGATTTTGCAGGTATACGGTCTTGCGGGTATACAGTCTTGCAGAATTGCTAAGTCGATGTTCACGCCTAATTCATATAACTGGCATAGATTGTAGATTGAAGAAGTCAAAATTGCGATTTCTCAATCGAAACAACTCAAAAATCTTACCACTTGGCGGTCTCTGATGCTGTCTCATTCAAACTCGTCCTTGAATTCTGCTGAGTCTACTCTGAACAAGCAGGAACCAGCGGTCGCTTATGCGCGCGCTCGCCGCTGGCTCGGGATTTCTTATGTCGGCACTATCGTGACCACCTGCTCTTTGCTTTTGATTTTCTCACTGCCTCAGAAGCTCTTTGCTAGCAGTCAAAATCTGCAAACAATCGCTCTTGATCTGGTGTTCGCAATTTTGGTTTTTTCGCTGTGCTCTCTGCCTTTTGATATTGCTGGTTATAAAATAGAATGTTACTTCGACCGCAGCAAACAGTCTTTTTCAGCTTTTCTGTCTGATTTGCTGCGAGCTAGCTTGGCTCATGGTGTAGTTTTGTTGGCCATGGCGCTTGCCGTGGCCGGTGCTTATCATTATGGCTCGCTGGCTGGTCTTCTATCTGTTAGCATAACTATTTCTCTCGTTCTAATTTGTACTCAATTTCACTTCGCTCGTCTGTATGGCGGTAGTAATTTTTCAGTGCAACGGCTGCCGAAAAATTTTGTTCCTGGGTCTAAATTCGCTGTGAAAATGCCGGTGATATTGTTGGTACAAGTTGCAGAACGCTGTTTTAGTGGCGGTATCGTAGGTTGGCCTGGCAGCGAATCGATAGTCATCCCGAAGCGTTGGACGAGCGAGTTTAGTGAAGATGAGCTTTCAGTTGAGCTACTGCGTAGAAGCTCCATTATCGCGTCTGGTGGGCGTCTCAGGGGAATCCTGCTGGCAATTGGCTTTACTAACCTAGGCATTTTATTTGCTGCTCTTTTGGCGCGTTTTGCATTTTTACTGGCTCCTGATAGCACTGCCGGTCTAATTGTGTTTTCTTGCTTGTTCACTCTTTGGTCATTTGTGGGCCTTCTGGTGATGCCATATTTCAGCCATATCGGTGTCTACGAAGCCGACAATTTAGCTTTGGCAAGTGGTGTATCTAAAGAGCTACTGCTCGCCACAGTCAGCAAGATTGACTCTGACCTTGAAGGCGAGGCTGTTCGCTCAGTCACTGTTGATACGATTTTTCATCCGGTACCCACCATCGATTTTCGTCTTCGTGCCCTTGAACACGCTGAAGGGCAAAGTCCTAAGGGTGCATGGCAAACTGCCCGATACGCGGTGTTTCTTTCGGTGGTAGGAGTTGGCTTGCTTGGTCGCGCCGTTCACTGTAATGCCGGCAAGCCATCGCTTTGGGCAATTTTGCCAGCAGATTAATTGCTGTTGGGGTTTAATTAAAAGTGATGGTGGTTGTCCAGAAAAGCTGTTCTGGGTATAAACATAAATCATCCCCCAAGGTGACAAGGAATGCTTCTATGAACGTTTCAGCGCTTTTCAAAACAAAATCTTCTGCCGAGCTAGCTAAGGCTGTTGTTTCGCTTTTAGTTCTCAGTGGTCTGGCTTTATCTGGTAATGCCGCTCAAGCTGAAACAATCAAAACCACTCACAAAACCGCTGGTCGCGTAACCGGTTCGGTTTATTGCGTTAACGGTACAGTCACTGTTAAGGGCTGGGAAAAAGATTTAGTCAGGCGCAACCCCGGTTTGAGACGCTTCAACTGGACGCCAATTACTGCCGCCAAGCCTGGCATATTGGTATTTCGTCAGCCTGGGCAAGAGTCTAGCACCAAGCAATATCACTATGCCAAGCCTAAAGTGTTGAGCTATGCCGAAATGCGCGCTGCTCAGAGGATGCAAGAGCAAAGAGCTGCTCAAGTAACTGCCGCTCGCATGAGCAATGCCGATGTTAGTGCCCGATTGAGTTCGAAGAACACTGGCCTTGAATATAATTTGGGCAACAGCCGCAGGTTAGAGAACACTCAAAACGTTCAAGGGCAAATGGTAAGCACTTATGGCTCGGCCACCTTGAGTCAACCAGCCACCTATTCGAGTTCTTATGTTTCTACTGGTCAGAAAAAGGTTAATGGTCGCTTGATTTCGAGCCACCTTTAAGCGCTGCCACAGTTCTATGTTAGGCTAATCAGATATCTGCTATCTGCACCACCACTATCTGGACCTTTACTATCAGTAGCCTTTCAAAATTAGTCACGGTGATTTCGTCTATAACTATGACTACGGGCCTGGCTGCCGGTATTGCTTTGTTTGAGTGTAATTTTGGCGGTGATTTTGCCGCGGCTCAATTTAACGGAAGACCGCAATACACCCCTTCAGATGTAAATGGTTCAAGCCTTTATTTAAATAAAAACAACGAGGCATCAATTTTTCAAAATGCTGATGCTCTCAGTGAAGAGAAGAAGTGGAAAGATGCCATCGTACTGTGGGATAAATTGCTCAAGTTGCATCCTAATTGCCCAGCTATCGTCTTAAGACGTTCGTTGGATATGCGTGACAGTGGCTTTGTTCGCCCAGCCTTGCATGCCCTAGAAAATCTCATCAAAGACACCGAAGCAAAAGGTCAAAGCTATTATTTGCCATTCTATTTTCTGGCGGATAGTTACTCTCGCTGCGGCGAGACTAAAAAGGCAGAAGATGCCTGCTTGAAGATTCTCAAGAAATTTCCCCAATCAGTTGAGGCAGCTAGGGGGATGCTAATTATCAATCGCCGCCTGCACAGCCAAAAGGTGGCCGATGAAAGTCTTCGCCAATTTGCCTATTTGAGTGAACATCCGCCCAAGTATGACACCACTTTTAGTACTATGAAATTTTCATTTAGGCAGCCTCTACCCGCTGGTTATGCCTACGAAATTATGGTTGGCACCGATTGCTTTCCACGCTTCAAGATGATAATGACAAGCGATCGCGTTGTGGGCGATACAGGTGTGGTTAAGTACATTATTGGCCCGCCCAATTATGACCAGGTTATTCTTCTCAATGACGAGAGCCAAAATTATTTCAAGACTACCATTGCCGCGATGATGCTAGATCATTGCAATCGTAAGGTTGGAGAGAGTCGTTTTGGCAAGGTCATTAAACTGGGTGACAAAACCATTCTCGGCAAGAGTTGTGTCGAGTTGAAATGCCAAGAATTTGGCGAAAGCTCTTATGAGACGGTTGCTTTGGCTAAAGATATTGCTATCGTCAAGCCGCTCGCCAGAACAGTCTCACTAATTTGCGGAGCGCCTGTGTCTGAATATTTGCCGTTGAGCGACACTCTAGTCAAAGATGGTTATCCTAGTCAGAGACTTACGGTAACTTCAATCAGAAAAGTAAAAGTGACACCAAATATGATGACACTAAATCCAAAGTATCACCAAGTGAAGAACAAAGGCGAATTGATATATGCCTCCAACGGTGATTTGAAAGATAGCGATTTAGATCAGTTCCTCCAGTCTAAGTAGAAAAAACAGTCTTCTTGAAGATAATCCTTTGCCGTCATAAGTTGGTCACAATTAGTCCATACACTGATCTCAACACGGAGATTAGTGATGACACCCATAGACACCCAACCAAATGTAGTTCAAGCGCCCACAGCTCAAGCACCCGCAGTTCAAGCGCCCAGCACGGCAAAACCTCTCGATATGCGCCGAAAAAAGCAAGCGCGCTTTTTTTCTGAGCTGCGTGTGCTGAAGACGGCCAGTCGATTAACACTTGAGCAGAATGAGTTTGCATGCGGCTTGGTGAACGGCTTCCAGCAGGGCGATATAGCTGCCTTAAACAGATTGGTGGCTGCCAGCACATTCACTCATGAGGAATTGCAGGGCGCAGTGGCTGGAGCCCAGAGGGTGTTAGATGCTTGCAATTTGATTGTCGCTATTGAGTGGCACGAGACGGAACCTTCAGGAGTTCGTCTTTGGGCCCGGCACTCTGAGTTTGGCAGCGTTTCTATTGGCGCTATTGACAGTCAGTTCGATTGTGTCGATTCGGCTCAAGATCTTGCTATTCGCGCCATCTCTGAGCGCATAAGCGACTTTTTTGTTATGTACTGAGATTTATCGAATTGGATATAGGGAGTTGGCAATCTAAAAAAATCCAATGAAACTCTATTGCGCAAATAGCAGAAAGTAGTAATATGGAAAAGGTTGTTGGCCGTTTGCCACACCGTAATTTTCTTTTTTCCAAATCTACAATCTAAACCAGGAAGACCTCCTGGAGGAGCTGCGCATGATCATGAATCTGCCAGCGGCCTATCATATTCTTGATCTGCCAGTTGGCAGTTCGCTTGAAGTTGTTCAGGTTCGCTATCGTAAACTCGTAAAAAAATATCACCCAGATCGTTTTGCAAATGCTGCCGATAAAGCTTCAGCTGAAGCTCGTTTGAAGCAAATAAACGAGGCAAAGGAGGTAATTCAAAAACATTGGTTTGAGGCAAAAATAAAAGCCTCAGATCCGATTCCGAGCGGTGCACCAAGTGCTAACAAGAGCAGTGCATCAGCGTCAGGTGCATCTGGCTCGTCTGCATCTACACCAAAGTCGAAGCCCAGTTCTGCGTCATCAGCGCCACCTCGGCAGTCTAATTCGGCGGCAAAGGCCGCGTCTAAAACACCTCTCGATGAGGCGCTAGAACAGCTAGACAAGCCGTTTAGGTTCACTAGTGAAACTAAGCTTCGGCGCATATGGTACGCCATTGCCATCGTTATTGTTGTTGATGTCGTCGCTACTGGCTATATAGAAAACTTGGCAAGACAGAGGGCCGATTTAGCCACTTGGCGCGAATCAACTCCGGTGGCTGCGAACCAGTATCACTCTCAGTCTCCGACTCCTGAAGACAAACTAGACAAGGACAAGTCGAACAGCGAAATTGCCCTTCAGCAGATTAAACAAACGGAGTTAAAGGAGCAACAGAAACGGTTAGAGACAGCGATTTATTTCAAGCGGCTAGAACTTGATGCTGCAGAGAAGGCTATTCGTAAAGATGGTGAGCTAATTGATGAAATCGAAATCAAGCTGCAATCAGAAGATATGGCCAATGAAAGCAGGCGCTCTCTCGAAAATATGAAGGATATGCGCGAGCGGGACCAAAGGCAAAAAGAACTCGAAAGAACTTCTATATTAGAAGAGTTGTCGCAGCTCCAGACCCCACCGCAAAAGGCTGTATAGACTAGCTCTACAGCCTTGAGCCTGCTACCCTTGAAAGACTTAGAGCAAGATTTGTGGATGTGCTGGATGGAAGTGAAGTTGCGCCTGGCGCGAGTTGAAGATGCCACGAAAATTAGAGACCTTCATGTTGCGGCAATTCGCAGAACTTGCGCGCCTGATTACACGCCCGAACAAATTTTAGCCTGGTCTGCCAACCGCAAAGTTGATCGCTATCGCTGGGCCATGGAAGAAGGCGGCGAGACAATGTTTGTGGCTGTCAGTCAAAACAAAATCGTGGGCTTCTCCTCTTGTTACGACGATGAAATCTGCTCTGTTTATGTACATCCAAACTTTACGGCGCGCGGCATAGGAGCCATGCTCTTGCAAGCAGTTGAAGACGAGATTCAAGGCGCTGGGTGGGAAGAGGCGCATCTCAACGCTACTTTGACTGCCGAGCCGTTCTATAAGAGATACGGCTGGCAGAGCACTGGCGGGCTAAAAAGCGAAGAACGCAACGGGGTTGGAATTCCCTGCATTGGCATGACCAAGCGCTATGTTTAGGCGAGCGAGCTAATTGGGTAGTTGTCTGTCTGTCTAGCTGGCTAGTCTGGCTAGTCTACTTCGAACTCAACTTTGATTTTGCGAACAGAAGCTACAGGTGAGCCGCTCAGGCTGGCTGGGTGGAAGCGCCAAGTGCGCAATGTGCCCAGTGTGAGTTCGTCAACTTCGCTAGAGCCTGTCGATGAGAGCAGCTCAACAGTTGCTTTGCCTGACGGTGCGATAGCAAATTTTGCTGTGCAATTGGTTTTAATGCCTTGTTCAAGCATCTCTTCGGTGATTGCTGGTTGAGGGCAGTCGAAAGGCTCGGCCGGAATTAGATGATTGGACTCTTGAGTACCCAGCTTGAACGTCTCGGCCGAGGCGGCCAGGCTAAGACCATCTATAGGCCCTATGGCCACTGCGTTAGCCGCAAGTGCTGTAAGCATTGCCAGAGCGGTGGCTGCAAAGTAGTTTCGTTTTGAGTTCATAACAGAAATTATAACGGAAACCGTTTCCATTTTTCTGTATTGCTGCTAACATTTTGGGAATGGAAATGGTTTCCATTTTTGAAATGGTGGTCTCATGGTTTTTTCACAGACAGGCTTTTCATCTCTCAACGCAACTTTAAGCGTCTTCTGCGCCCTTTCTCTGGCCCTATCGGGTAGCCAGGCCCTAGGGCAGTCAGATTCGGTCAAAGACCTCCTTGAAAAGCGTGAGGCTGCCGCTCAGGCCAAGGTTGATAACGCCATTAAAGCTGGCAGCGGCCAATCTGTTAATACCGCCTCTATTTCAGGAAAAGTGCTGTCGGCTGAAGGCAGACTTCCGGTTGCCAATGCTCAACTAGTTCTCACCCAAGACGGCAATGAGCATAAACGCTTCGAAACAGAATCAGATGCCAACGGCCTCTTTCACTTCAATAATGTTGAACCCGGTAATTGGCACATTACGACCTCTGCCAAAGAAATGCTCTCCCACACTCAGGCTGTAAAGCTTGCTGGTGGTGAAGTGCAAGATCTCAGTCTCGCTTTAGAAGATATCGAGCCGGTTGATGTGATGCGGGTCACTGGCAAACGCAGTCTGATTCATCCTGAGAAAATCGGTAGCGAGACAAATCTAGATCATAGATTTATCCAAGAATACAAAAGCGGCAATGACCTCAAGCAGCTAATTGAGAGCACTCCTGGTGTAATGAATGACAGCTACGGCAATATCATTACTAGAGGCGAACACAACGCCATTAACTATGTTGTCGATGGCGTGGTTATTCCTGAAGCCGCTGGAGTGTTGCAGCAAACTCAGCCTGTCAGCCCTCGTTCGCTACAGTCGGCTCAGATAGATATCGGTGGCTACGAGGCCCAAGATGGCGGTGGGCCACTAGGGGCAGTGGCACACTTGAAGACTTTGCCAATCTTGTCGAAGCCCAATTTTACTATTGGTCAACAAATCGGCGGACCCCTGGCCGGAAGTATTTACTACAACACCAGTGGCGCCTTCAGTCAAAAGCCCGATAGCAAGCTCAATCGCCTGCGCTTCGATTCATCAGGTTCTTTCCGTGGTTCCAGTATTCGTATTGCGCCGCCAACCAAAACCTTTGCCAATAATTGTGGCGCTGACATTAACGTTCTAGCCCGTTTGGAATACTTGCTAACTCCTCGCGATACTCTGCGCCTGACAGTTGCTATCAACGAAAGTTTCTTGGGTGTTCCTACCTCAAATCTGTCGCGCCAATTCGGTGTAAAACAGTTTCAGCAAGACCGCCAAGACTATTTTACTTTGAGCTACAAGCATAAGTTTTCTAAGTTTTTTGATGAATTCAATTTGCATTTGCTCAACGGATTTTATTCTGAATCGTTTCGCTCGACCAATGTATTCGACCCAAATCCTGACTTTAATGCCGACCAACCGCTAGTTTCGATTGCTGCTCACGCAAAGAGATTCAATTATATTTTCTCTGCACAAGGCGACCTTACTAAAACTGCTTTTAAAACACACCATCTCAAGACTGGCTTCTTGAGCGAAATTAGACCTGTAAAGACTAGCTATCAAGCCACCTATTTTAATGCCGATTATGTTGGTTCTGCCCAAGCGCAAAACGATGCTATTGGCCAAGCAGCCGCGCTGCAGGCTGCTGGAGATCTCGATGGTGCCAATGCCATTAATACTAATCCGTTTCCGTATGGTGGCATCTTAAGCCCCTTCACCGGTCAAGTTGCTGGGCCCCAAATGCAGGGCAATATTGGTAACTACAAGGGCTTTCGTTACCTGCAAAGCGCCTTCGTGCAAGACCGCTGGAAGCCTGAGAAAGGCTTCTGGAAACGCCTTACTGTAGATGCCGGTGTGCGCCTTGATGTGCAGCACAGCGTTTTTGGAAATTCTCTGCGCTTAGCACAGGCTCTCTCGCAAACTCCCGGCGTCGAAGAATTTTCATTGAAGCCCTTTCAGACTCAGCGTATAACTGCAGCTCAGGCCAGTGGCCGTTACGGTCTCGCTTTTGTCATCAACAAAAATACTGTTTTGCGCGGGTCGTACTCTGATATTTTTACTCCAACTCCGGTTGATTATTTCCTTACTCCTATTCCGGTTACAGGCACAATCGTCAATGGCGTCTATCAAGGAACACCGCGGCCACTGCAACCAACCCGCGGTAAATTGGTTGACATAAGCTTAGAAACTCAGATGGGGCCTCGCTTTGTCACTCGTACTAATCTTTTCTATAAAAAGTTGCGTAACTTCGGAGACTCTGGTGTTATTGGCAATTTGCCGATATACAATCGCCTGACAAACAGCGGCCAAGAAGCTTATGGTGTTGAAACTCGTATGGACCTTAAGCCTGCCAAAGATGGCTATGGCTTTAATGGCTTCCTTTCAAATACTGTTCAAGTCGCCTATCTGCGCGGAACCCATGGTGTTACCGGTGGTTTCTATGATTATCCTGAAGCGCCGCTGGCTAAATATCCGGACCATGATAGACGCTTCCAAGCCACAGCTGGTCTCGGTTATCGTGGCCGTACCAACTGGTGGGTGTTGGGTGACGTGCAGGTTTTGACTGGTCTACAAAACAGCATTGATAAAGAACTTTTCGGCCAGCATAGCGGCCGTACCCCAACTCTGACGATGGTCGGTGTCAGTGGCGGCTGGCAAATACCTCAGAAAATTCACAAAAAGTATGCCTATCTACCAGCTTCGATTGATGTGCGTGTCGAGAATGCCTTAAATCAGAGGTTGCTTGCTAATGCCGGAAGCCCTTTCCAGGGTACTCGCTACACTCTGCCATGCCGAGTTTTGGCGGGATGTTCGTGGACGGTTGGAAAAGACAATAGCAAGTTGACGAGTCGACCGGCAAAGGGCAGTACTATTTAGTTTGCTGCTCTAAGGCTAAACTGCAAATACTTTTGCTGAGCTTATTGCTTGCTGCTGGCCTCAAAGACGGCAGTCAAAGTATATGTATATAAATGCTTCTGCCTTTGACAAAAGCCTAGAGAGTTCTCACAGCTGGCTGTGTTTGGTCGCGTCAAGTTGCTGTCGAATGGTATTGAGCTGATCTGCAAGCACGTGCTCCCAAGCCTTTAAGTGCTCCAGCTGCTGATCATTCGAGCGTGGCAAATAGCTAGAGTTTTCAAAGCAAGGTGTTTCGTTAACTTCAGAAGATTTAGATGCATATTTATACACTCCAGTTGGTGGAATCGGTGCTAAATAGCAGTTCTCTTGTTGTGGTTGGTCTTTGTTATTGAATAAGCCAGTCAGCTTGCCGTGAATCTCGTCTAGAACGTGTAAAGCTCTGCCCGTCATTTCTGGAGTTCCGAGTTTCTCTATCGACAGCCGCTCCAATACCCAGTCTCTGACCATAGCTCCAACGGGTACACCTTTTCTGAGTGCCATTTCTTGTAACTCATTAATCGACTGTTCTTCAATGCGAAAATTCAGCTGTTCGCTTTTACCGATCTTCTCGGATGCAGCTTTCCCAACGGCTGTGCGGCGTCTTGCGCGCTCCTCTGATGACATACTGCTTTTGATTTCTTCTCGATTCATGGTTCTGTCCTATACAGGTTTTCGTATTCTCGGGCAGCGCACCTCTGTGTATAACAGATTGTATAACGCCTTGACTGCGACATCAAGAGATCTCCTCGTTCTCCTTCAAGAGCAAAGCCGCGGCTTGCGTGGTTTGGTTTGGTTTGGATTAGGTTGCGTCGTCAATGCTCGCTTAAGTGTTCGGCAGATAGTGGTCTGTGATGATCCTTTACACGCGCACTTTGCTGTCAACAAAACAGAATCGTAGTTTTGCATCGCTCAGGTCCCATAATTTCGTGTATCTGTTTCTCGTTCATGTCGATGAAATCACTGAAGTTTTCTTTAATTACTTTCCAGTACACGCCTTCTTCGCGACGCGTGGTGCCCGTGTAAATGTCAGATTTGTTGTACAGATAGTTTGCCTAAAAATCGCGTTAAACTGGAACTATGTTACTAAGCCCAACGCGATCTTTGAGTTCTGGATTGAAGTTAGCGCCAATCATCGCGCTCAGGTTCTGCCGCGAAACTAGGAGGCAAAGAAATCAAAAGAGCGACAATTATGCAGCGGCGCGCAAACTGGAGCAGATGTCGATTTGCTGATTGTGCCATTTCGTGTTTTTAGTGGCCCCAAGCGAAAACTAATGGACTGCTGGCGAGGAAATTTTCAAGCGAGATTCCCTGCTACCCCTTGTTTGCTCTGGAGCGGGAGCTCTTCGGAGCTTGCTCTTGAGTATCTCGTTGCGGCTGGAATTCGATTGATAGACCGTCCCAGGGTATGGCTCAATTTTGTCGCGCGTGTAGACATATTGTTTTCCGTTTTTCCACTCGACAGTTATGGAGCGGTGGTAAGTTTTAGGAATTGGAGTGCTTTGACTAGGAGTCGTCATCGGGCATGGCCCAGGCACTAAGGTACTTTGACCGGGAGTCGTAATCGGGTATGGCCATGGCTCTGGGGTACCGAAAGTACTTAAGGTATTCGCCGGAGCTGGGCCCTGCTTGCTGTATACCTGACGCGAATCAAACCCCGCTAGCTGCGTGGCTTTGCCGCTTCTAAAGGCATCGACTGATGACTGACTAAAACTCTCTTTTATTAGATTTCGTGTTTCTTCCGACGCCAAAGCTTGGCTGTGACTGTTGAATGCCGGCAAAGCTAAAAGCACAGACAGAGCAGCCTTAAGCAGTTTTGACTGCTTGAAAGCTACGGCTATGCTTGACTGAGTGTATTGTTGGCCCACGAAGGCTCCGTCAAAGTGTTGCATATAGACTAACTTGCTTTGGCTGTCTTGACAAGCCTTGGCCCGATTGAGGGAACTTTTGAGGACATTGGCGGTCTCCTCAGTGGCTCGGGGGGCTGATAGTTATATCGCCACTCTGATCACAAATGTGAGGTATTTCAAAATGGAGCATGCATTACTGCTTGCCTGGCACACAATTAAAACCAGTATAGATGCGTTCTTTCTCTCGTTGCCTAATATGATTGTCGGTTTATTCGTCTTCCTGGCATTCTTATTTGGCTCTAAATATGCTCAAACAGTCGTTGTAAAATTGTCTCACAAAGCGCGCTTTGATCCTGCGCTATCTGTAGTTTTGGGAAGCCTTACACGGCTTGCAGTTTCAATAGCTGGCTTCTTAGTCGCTGCTGTAGTAGTACTTCCGGGGTTCAGCCCCAGTAGTCTAGTGGCTGGCTTGGGTGTGACATCGGTTGCAATTGGTTTTGCTTTTCAGGATATTCTCAAGAACTTTTTTGCTGGAATTCTTTTACTTTGGCAGAAACCATTTCGAGTTGGTGATGAGATTAAAACTGGTGAGTACGAAGGTAAGGTAGAAGAGATCAACATCCGCGCCACCATACTGCGCATGTACTCTGGTGAGAGCGTCGTCTTGCCCAATGGCAAGATCTATAGCGATCCGATAGTTGTACTTACATCAAATAACAAGCGACGAGTGCATTTAACTCTCAAGCTCGATGGCGCTTTAGACTTCGACATCGCTCGCCCAATCATTCGTGATGTTCTTAGATCGGTCGAAGGGGTTTTGCAAAACCCTGCTCCACAGGTGTATCTTGGCTCACAAGAAGGTACTAACAGCCAGGCCGAAATTTATTTCTGGTCCGCTCCTCAGAATGCCGCCATTTTGGCTGTGAAAGATAGAGTGTCGTCTGAAATTAGACCTAGGTTGGATCTTGCTCGAATAGAAGTGATGGAAGATGAGCGAACCGAAGTGCGCGAAGAAGCAATAACCGGTCAGCTTCAGCTCCGCTAAGTATTCATTGAATTAGGCTCGCTCCATTCAATTTCACGATAAACGGCTCAGCAGCTCTAATTTGACCAAAAAAAGGAGAAGTACAAAACTCCTCCTTTTTTTGGCTTATATATTTGTACTTGCTCTTATTTCTTCAACTTCAAATCCCGAATACCCGCTCCCTTGTCCAAAGGTTTTTGCAGCGCACCGCTCGTGGTTGAAGCTGCTAGAGCATCGATCATCTGCACTTTGTGTGTGATAGCTGCCATCGCTGCTTCGCTCATTGCTGGAGCTACGTTGTGAAGCAGGAGATTGGAGCCGCCAGTCATTCCAACAGCTACCTCATCTTTTGGTGATGTGGCCATTTTGACAATTTCGTCAATTACTTTTTGAGCATCATTTAGTGGCGGAACAGGAGTGGCTTCGTGCCTAGTGTAATTAGATGAGTGTTCAAAGAATGGAGTGTTCATGGCCATTGGCATGATGGTGCAGACGTGAATCTTGTCGTTTTGTTGGGCCAATAGCTCTTGTCTTAGGGCTGCGCTTAAGCCAACTACGCCATGCTTGGCGGCAGAGTAAGAAGAGTAGTAGGGCGCAGGAACCTTACCGATTTCGACTGCCTAAAGTTAGAGGAGTTCCCTTTTTGAAAATTGCAAACATTTACCAAGCGCAACCAACAGTTGAGCAACTGTTTGTTGCCAATTTTGCGCATGTTTTGGACTGGTAGCTTTAGAGAATTGTCTCTGCTCGAAACAGCCGCAAGGTGTTCATGCTTGCTATTAAATTGCCGCGAAATAAAAAGGCTGCCCGAGAAAAGTATAGTTGGCGCCGGTTCTGTCTACGTCTGGTAGGTACTCTTGTAGCCATTCGCGTGGTTTCATATGTACTTTTGGCACCGATTGTTGCTGAAGCACTCTACTCGCATATTTTGTTCTTTCCTCTCAAGTTTCCGGGCGGATATTATTCTGATATCAAAATCAATGGTTTAGCGCCAAGCGATGTTTTCTTCAAATCTGAAAGTGGTAATCAAATACACGGCTGGCTCTTTCAGAAACCAGGCGCCAAGCGTGTTGTCATGCTTAGTCATGGCAATGCGTTCAACCTCACGATGCGCAACCATATTATTGAACGCTTCTTGAATGAGAATAATGATGTGTTCATCTATGACTATTCGGGCTTTGGTCGCAGTGAAGGAGAGCCATCTATTGCGGGCTTCTACAAAGACGCGCGGTCTGCCTATAATTTCTTGATTGAGAAACAGAAATACACACCGAGCCAAGTCATTTTATTTGGCGAATCGCTTGGCACTCTTGTTTCGGGTAAATTAGCTTCGGTAGTGCCTTGCGCTGGCGTGATATTAGAGTGCCCGCTGCATTCGCTTCGGCGCGTGGCCTGCGAGCACTATGGTTTTCTCAGTGAGTATCCAGATTGGGCCTGGCCGGAGAGCTGCAAGCAACTGGATAATTCGGTCGCACTGCACAAACCGCATCCACCGTTAGTGATGGCTGTTGGCACCTCAGATGGTGTCACTTCTATCGGCCAGTCTGATGCTTTGAATGAGGCGGTGATAGAACCAAAAAACTATGTGCGTATAAATGGCGCCTTGCATGGAGATGACGTTATGCACACCTCGCCGGTCTACAAGCGGGCTAGGTTGGCTTTGTTTGGTGAGCTGCCTTAGGCTTAAATCGGTTAAGTTGCACCAGGAAAATAACCGAAAAAAACCATGTTAATAAGATTTGGACAATCCATTCTGCTGAGTCGCACGCGGTAGCTGAGACGCCGTGAGTTCTGATTCGTTCGGAAATAGTTGTGGATAACGCGTCCTCTTCCGGTAAATGTACAACTTTCCTACCACACTGATAACGCATCTTTACCTCAACTATTGGTCTGCCCCAAAAGTCAGTTTGACCTTTTTGCAGATAGAGTGTTTCAATTTGCGCACTGGGTGTTGCGGATTCGAGAAGAGCTTTGAAATCTTTGTACGGAAGCTCGCTGAGATAAATGCACGGGTCGAAGACAGCCCTGAAAATGGTAGCAATCAAAAGAATTGAAAATATAGTGGCCACGATGTTTTTCGTTTTCGACAAGAAAAAAATGTCCATGCCTCGGGCAAGAATCTTACTTGTCATTAGCTTTCAATTTTTGCAAGTTTTGCAGCAGTAAATGAGCTGGGGTACCGGCCATTACACTCGGACCTTCAGCGTCCATAACACCAATTGTTTTGCCTGTGGCGTCTAGCATTGGGCCACCAGAGTCTCCGCCTTGAGCTTGGTTCGTTTTTGTGAGAGCTGAGAGCATAGTTCGGTTTTTATCTTCGCCAGGAAGCAGCGGCAGTCCGCGCGCTTCTTCTCGCTTAAAGTATGTTTCGACGTTGCCTTCGGTAAATCCGGGTGTACCATAGCGAGCACCCATTTTTAATACGGGGTCGCCGGCCTTAAGAGGGGTTTCTTGGTCAGTAATTTCGAGGGGGTGACAATCGTCTTTTTTGACGTTTTCAACTCTTACGATTGCTAGGTCGTTGGCCTCGTCTCTAAGTTCGACGGTGAATGGATATTTATTGCCGTTTCCTAGTTCAAGAGCGGCATCTTTTGAAGTGTGGGCAACGACATGGTTGTCTGTGGCAAAACGGCAGGCCGCGCTGTCTTTTTGGTCGCCGGTTTCAGTTTTTGGGGAATTCGCTAGGTAGTCGATGGCAAAACCGGAACCGACAGTGTTCTCGAGAAGGTTGCCGCCGAAATTTACTTGGTCACTTACTCTAACCACGCTTTTTTTATGTTGATTGAAGAGAGCCGCAGCGTCGAAAACTGGTGTGACGCTTGAGGCCGTGCTAAGGGTTTCTGGTTTTGTCAGTGCTTCTTGCTCGGTCATACACCCTCAAGTGCCGTTTGCCTGGAAGAGTCTGTGGCTAGTGAACCATCACTCCATTATTGGTTTCGCCGGCGTCTGGTCAATCGGGAAAGTACGGCCTGGCCCAAAAGTTGGAAATTGGTCTGCCATACCTATGTGCCTAGCGCTAGATGAGCTAGCTCTTATTTCTTCGCGCAGGCATATTTAAGGTTACCTCTCTTAGCAACCCTTGCTCTGAAGGCTTAGCTCTTGGTAGTCAAGAGTATCCTTTTCCCTTTTTAAATTTCGAGTACTTCAAGACACCTAGCTAAACAGCAACACCAATTGAACCTTCAATTGACGCAACTTTTGTTGCACGCTGGAAGCCAAGGTGTTTTGTCGCGTTTGAGTTTGAACTGGGTTTTGGAGTTCTGGCTGTTCATAGCACGACCAAGTCGCGCGCAGCCTTGTCAGTCTATCAACCTGAAAGAGGAACTAAAAACATGCTATTCGATTCTCACTTCTGGCCCACGGCCTTGCTCTTCGCCGCGCTTTCCGCCGCCTTTGCCTTCTGGCTCGGCAGCACTGCGCAACCAACTTCCGGCCGCAATGGCAAGGAAATCTCCGGCCGCAGCATCGCTATCACCGCAGCAATCATCACCTTCGTGGCCGACCTGCTGCTGCAACGTTTCAACCTCTACTACTTCCAGCCCAACTTCACCGGCAGCTTCTTCGGCTACTTCTCGCCGCTGCTGGTCGCTCTGATCCCTGCCATTCCCATCGGCTTGATCTGCTCTGGCGGAGCTGGCAAGGCAATCGTGCGGTCCATCTTGGCCGTGCTCGTGCTCCTCATCGTTCCGGTGGTGCAGATCGCCTTCAACAGCGTCGGCCCCGACAACGCCAAGCGCTTTGCTGAGCTGCCGAACATCACGATCGCCAAGGACACCGACATCATCCCGCCCACCGACGAGCAGCATCTCGTTCAGGTGACCCCGAAGATGGCTCAGCTGAAGGCACGCACCGTGCTCTCCAGCAAGGGCAACTACAGCACCCGCTTCACGGTGGGCATGTTGACGCTGCAGGCGATCAAGGGCCACCGCTACTACGCGGCGCCTCTCGTTCCCACCAACAGCGGCGACACCTTCTGGACTCCGCTCTTCGGCGGTCGTACAGAAAGCCCCGGCTATGTGCTGGTCGATGCCGAGGACAAGGAAGCCCATCCGCAGCTGAAGGATGGTTTCCACATCACCCTGTTCGATGACATGCCGTGGGGCATGAACTTGTCGCGCTTCGCCTACCAGGCCGGCTACGACAAGGGTGAGCTAACCAATGCCACCTTCGAAGTTGACGACGAATTGCAGCCGCACTACAGCATCACCTACGTCACCCCGGCGTTCGGCAACATCGTCGGCAGCAAGATCTCCAAGGTCTTGCTGGTTGACGTCGCCACGGCTGAGCCCAAGCTGACGGCCTATGAGCAAGGCGCGCCTGAGATCAAGTGGGTTGACCGCGTGGTTTCGAGCAGCCTGATTCGCCAGTACGCCAAAGACTGGGGACTCTACGGCCAGACCTACTCGCAGTCGGGCTTCGGTGCTTGGTTGCAGGTCTGGATTGGCATTTCCAAGCAGGATGCCATGACACCGGCCGATGGTGATGAGGGTCAGCTGCTCTCGTACACCAAGGACGAGCACAGCATCTTCATCGTGCCGATGACTTCGCTCGGTTCGAGTGATCACGGTGTGATTGGCGTGCTGGCCTTCGAGACGGACAAGAACAAGGCTGTCTACTATCCGGGTCTGCGTGGCTTCAACCACGGCGGCAGCGTCTCACAGACGATGTATGGCGCCAAGGAAAACGGCCTGCAGAAGTACGACGTCGAGAACCTTGAGCTCTACAACATCTACGGTCATCTGACCTGGGTGGCGATCTACACCAAGGGCCAGTCGCTCGGTTCCACCGGTGCGGCCATCGGCTTGATGGATGCTGGCTCGCAGCAAGTTTCAGACGTCGCCTACGGCACCGACCTCCCGTCGGCGCTGCGCGAATATGCCGCCAAGCTCGCTCAGGGCAACAACGGCATGCAAGCAACCGAAGAAAGCGAGGTCGTGAACTTCGATGGCAAGATCTGGCGTATCGCTCCGAATGGTACGTCGTGGCGTTTCCAAATGGTGGGTGATAACCACTACTACGATGCGTCCACTCAGACCTTCCCCGGCACCCCGCTGCTGCGCGACGGTGACCATGTGTCCGGCAGTTTCGTGGACACGCATCAGCCGCAAGTGGCCGTGCGCGAACTGCGCTTGGTCGGCGGCGGTGCCTCGGCGGTTGCTCCGCCTGCCGTCGTGCCCGTCGAGAAGAAGTAAGGCCCCTGCAGGCCGAAACCCCAGGAGAATTTCTCCTGGGGTTTCAAATGCATTCAAGCCATCAACAGCAAATGAGGAAAACATGGCACACGCCACTGTGAATTTGAATGTCCATCTCGCCACCCTCGCCATCTTCGGCGTTACCCCTGCCAATGCCGATGACATCGTCACGGCCTCGTTCGTTCAGCGCAGTGAAAATCTGATGCTGCTCGGCGGCCCTGGCAGCGGCATGGAGCCTCTCGCTCGCGACATCGCCAAAGTGGCCGATGCACTGGGCATGACCTCTGCCGTGCTGCCGTTCTCGCACGATTCGTGGCCCCACGACGAACTGCTGCAGCCGCGCGCTCATGCCTTCACCGGCTGGGAGCGCAATGCGCGGCCGTATCGTGAAGACCTGCTCAACAGCGATGTGCTCGTCGTCAATGACTCGCATCTTTGGTTGGAAGCTGCTCCTATCGTCATGCTCGTGCTGCTCAGCATGCGCGCCGAAAAGGGCAAGTCGACCATCCTCGTCGCCACGAGCGAAGGTTGGCAGCATATGCTCGATGAAGAGCGTTTCGCTGCTGCCCTGGCCGAAAGCAACTTCCATGAGTCGACTCTGATCGCCGACTTGGAGGATTCGGAAACTGTGCGTTTCATCAAGCGCTCTTACGGCTCCCAGATTGCTCGCAAAGAGCTTCTGGCGTCGCTCGGCCTCGATGTCATCACCGCCACTCCGTACCTGCCGCGCACCTCGCGCTTCGTCGGCTGGAACGTCATCCGCTGCGGCGCTGGTCTCAATCAGCATCACTTCGTCAGCAAGCTGTAATGGCCGGCTGAAGTGCTGAATTTGTGCTGAGCTATTTCTAGTACAAGTTGAAAGTGAGTGATTAGCGCCCTCGGGCTCTTTTCACTTATTTTTTTCTCCGCTTATATTATAAGCAGTAGTTGAATGACTCGCGCTTCCCTAAAGCTCATTCGGATGAGACACTATCACTGTAGATTTGTGGAAATAAAAGGAAAGCTAGTTTGAATTCCCCAGCGAGCGACAAGAACAAGAACAAGAACAAGAACATAGCCATCGGGCTTGGAGGCGCTCTGCTTGTAGTGTTGGCTGCTACGGCTGCTTTCACCTATTGGTCACCGCCAGCAGTTATTCCTAAAGATGTAAAAAACGACCCGCTTTCGCTGGGTGTCATCAGTGGCAAAGGCGAGTGGGTTGTGCCGCCGCTCTATCACGAGATTGCTTATCTGAAAAAGTCCAATCGGTTCTGGGTTAAAGAGCTCAACCCTTCAAATGCAAAATATTTCTGGCCACCGGCGTTCGTCAACAGTCTTGGAAAGAACGACCATTGGAAGCTATTTAACAGCGAGGGACGTGAGTTACCGAGCGAACTGCGGGCTGGGCATGAACCTTTGCGCGAATGGCCGCCCAGGCAGGCTTTGGGTGTTAGTGTCTATCCCGATGCCATGGTGACGAATGGTCCAGACGGCGCAGAGTTGAACAATTCGCTGGGGCGAGCTTTAAGTCCCATTATTTTTCACCGATTAACCTATGTCGGTGAAGACGTCTGGGTCGGAACCCCAAGTCGTGATGAAGAGGCTACAACACAAGAAAAAATCTTTCCTTCAATCGTGTTGGGCAATCCAATGGCACTGCCAGCAGCTTTAAAGCTTCTTGATCAGGACGGGCGCAAAATAGCGACATTGCCTAAGGGTGTGATGATGGCCGATGGCAACTTTGTTGATGGCATGCTTGTCTTTCTCACTGCCGGAAGAGGTTACTGCATTTACGACAAACGAGCCAACAGTCTGATGTCGCCTACACTGCATCTGCCGGGCACTTTCAGTAGGCGAAATCAACCTGCCGATGGCCCTAAATCGTTTGATTGTTTTTACAACCTACCGGTCTCATCAGCGGCCCCAGTCAAGTTTATTGATATTAAGAAGAAAGGAACTTTGCCGAGCGAGGTGGTACCAGTAACAGTGGCTGATGATCGTGCCTTGGTGCGCACCCAAGATGACATGTATGGCCTAGTCAATCGCAAAGGCGAGTGGATAATTCCACCCGAGTATAACCGACTCGCATACTGTGGTCCGGACAGATTAATTTGCTCGAAAGGGCGCCTAACGATGCAGCAAGCGAAAGCCCAGAAAGATGAAATAATAGCTCCGGATGTGCGTTAGAGTCGGTCGGCTAAAGACCTCATCTATAAGCAAAATCATTCTGCCGATTGGTTCAAGTTTGCTAAAAACCTGCTGTAATGGGTTGTGTCTAAATCATCAAATCTGAAATAGCGACCAGATTACTCGGGGCCTAATATGAACAGATTTGAGAGAAAGCTTTTGGCCATGCTAGTTGCAGTCGGTCTCACGGGCACAATTGGGGCTGACATTTCTCATGCAATTGATATAAAAAAAAGTTTGCCGCAGTCGACTGAAGGGCCTAAACCGACTGAAAGTGTCAAAGATGTAGTCTATATAGAGCATGGCAAGTACAAAGGTCAGCCCGCCTCAAGCAGAACTCGTAAAGGCGCAGAGCTATTCAGGCAAAATAACTGTGCTAACTGCCATTCGATCGAGGGCAAAGGTGGTTGTCTTGCCCCTCCGCTTGATGGTATCGGTGGACGCCGCAATGAAATATTTGTCGAGTCGCGCATCACGAAAGACGAAAAGGCGATGGCTCGTTTCCTCAAGCTTTATCCATTTGCAGAACTGTTAGAGCACCCTCGGCTGCCAGCGACTCAAGCTAATGATATTGCTTCTTATCTGATGACGCTCAGCGACATGCCGGGTGGCGTTAAAATTGTTGGTCACAAAATCACCACAAAGACGCCCTTCCACTCTACCGAAGAAGCAGGTGATTGTCATAACGAGAGAATTCCTAAAGTCGCCGAAGGGCGTCTGCTCTTCAACGAGCGCAGCTGCCTTGTCTGCCATTCTATCCGCAACATGGGTGGCCACTTTGCGCCAGCCTTTGACGGTATATCTACACGTCGCGAGCGGGTATTCATATCAGATCGCATAACTGCTGCCGAGTTCTTTAATCAGAGTGGCGACAGTGAATACAATGAGCGTGGCACTGTCATGCCACCTTCTGATTTAAATCCAGAACAAGTGGAGAGTATCACTGACTATCTAATGTCTCTTCCGTAAGGGGCGCGCAATTGAGATCTTTGTCACAGTTTCGTGCTCCTGAACCCAATCTCGTTGTTATTTCTTTATGTCAGTTTTTGATACCAGTCTACAGTCGATATATTGAGCACTTCACTTGTGAATTTCATGATAGGAATAGTACCGTTAAGGCGCTCAAGAATAAACGCACCATAATCTTACTGAACCATTCTGATCGCCAAGATCCAAGTGTGGTTGTCTTTCTTGCTAAGTATCTGCAAGAGCAAATTCACTGCATGGTGGCTCGAGAAGTTTTCGACTGGTATCACGGAATTTTAGGCTGGTTCTTTCAAAAATTTGGTTGCTACTCTGTCAACCGCGGAGCGGGAGACATGGCTTCAATAGAAACAACAAAAGAGATTCTCCGGCAAGGTAAGCACAAACTAGTCGTTTTTCCTGAAGCCGAAATTACTGGCGATGATCGCACGGTGCACAATATTAGCACCGCTCTTGTACACCTTATTCTTGAAATACAAGAAGAAGTTTCGCAAGTGGACGGTGCCTGTCTCGAGCCTAGCGCATCAGACTCTGCGCAAACACTTTGGGTGCTACCGGTTGGAGTTGGCTATAGGCTCGAAACAGTTCTTGAGCCTAGTGTCGACAAAGCATTGCGAGCAATTGAACGCGCTCTGAAACTAGTGTCATCTGGCAGCGAAATCGACAAAAGAATTTCCAGAGCAACAGAAGAGTTATTCCACAATTTAGCAAGGCATTACAGATTTACTCTAGACGAGAGTGAGGCTATGAGCGAGCGTGCCTATCATTTAGCTGATCATATTTGCCAGCGCATTGCTGATTTTATTGGCACTGAAATTACGCATAAAACTCCAGAGCAAATGCAATATTCCTTGCGTAATAATATCGATGAAAAATTTGCATTGAGTAAGACCGGGGGGTCGCACCAAGCGAGGCTAGAGAAGGGCGCTTTTCAAATTTACCGTGAGTTCAATATTGACTTGAATCGAGTAGAAAATCTTCTGATCTTCAATCGCGTTTTGCAGCAACCGGCTAGTCCTATTCAAATATGCCGCATAGTCGATTTCCTTGAAATCGAGACTATTGGCAGAATTTCTAGCAAGGGCAGGCAAGTAGCCTCGGTTTTCTTTGGTGAACCGATCGCGGTATCTTCTTATCTGCCAAGCTTTGGCGAAAATAAGCATGCTGCCATTGCCGATTTGAAATCAACAATTCACAAGCAGCTGCAACTGGCTTTAGACTGCTCTAACAGTCCTGGCGCGTCAACGCAGGGCTCTCCGCCCTGATTATACTTTTGCTTTGTCGTGAGCAAGAATAGCGGCCGCATGCTCGTGCTTTTTGCTGTGACGAGCGATTGAAACCACTTCCACCGAGCACGGAGCCTGATTGACTACAGCGTGAGAGACACTGCCAAGCATATTGTGAGGGCAAACATCTCTTGAGTGCTCACCAACCATTATTTTGTCGGCAGACCATTCAACAGCCGCTGTTACGATTTCTGCCCAAGGCGCTCCTTCGCGCACTTCATAGTGAATCGATGAAGAGGGAATTGCTTCTTCAAGTTTATGGCGAATAGCTTCACAATGGTGACGGGAAGCTGTTTTGCGCCGGGCGTGAATTTCAGTGGCAGTCTGTGCATATTCTGAGATTGATAGGTCTGCATATGAGACGCAGACCGGCTCAAGCACGGTGAGGATTTTGAAGTTCACGTCTGCTGGCCACTTTCGGCTAGCAACAGTGCGAACCAATTCACTAGATGAAGGGGAGTCGTCAACGGCAATAATGATCTTCATCGCCTAACCTCAGGTGCACTAAAAACACTAAGAATTGCTTTGCACCGAACAAACAGCTCTCATTGCTAATCTAAACCTTTTTCAAGACTGCCGTATCAATCTATGGGTTGACCTAAGCCGGAAAAGCGTTTGCCAGTATTGTGCTACTTGGTCTTAAAGTCATTCTCAAAGGCTGTTAGCCAGTTTTCATCCCAGCCTGTCAAAGCCGTGCGGCGATGGCGCAAGAGATAATTAAGTTGCCTTTGAATTGTGTATTGAACTTCTTTGGTTAGACGAAGGCGCAAGCGCTTGTCTCCGACTCGCTCAGGTGGATAATCGAAATGGATTGGTTTGCCCACCACTATCAGTATTTTGATCGGTAGTGGCAGTGCGCTGGTACTCAAAGGAAGCCACGGAAAGCCCAGTGTCAAAGGAAAATAAGGCATTCCCAGAAAATGAGCCAGACCTTTCAAGCGGCCCAGAATCGGATAGATTTCATCTGCCCCGACAACTGTGATTGGCACTATCGAAGAACCAGTAGCAATCGCAGCTTTTACAAATCCGGGGTCGAAGTCAATTAGCCGATACCGCTGTTTAAAAGGTTTGCCTGTGCCCCGTGCTCCTTCTGGGTAGAAGAAAACCAACTCGTCATTCTCGAGTAACTGTTTGGCCACTGAATATCTAGCGGGAACGCCACCCATGCCCGTAATTATCTCTTTGATCACAGGTAACTTGAGGAGGTAATCTAAGGCCAAGCAGCGAATCCTGCGCGGATGTGAGTGGAGATTGTAGTTAGCACAGTTGGTCATGTAAGCATCGATAGGTAGGCCACCAGAGTGATTGCCTACTAATATTGCTCGGCCGCTGGCCGGAATATTCTCAATGCCAATGGTCTTTACATGATAGTAATCATCATAGAAGAAGCGGAAAAAAGCCTCCCACTGAGCGAAGCTTTCAAGGTTGAAGCCATATTTGTCAGGCGCTTTATTCTCATATTGAGCGGCAAATTCAGGCCGCAGTTTGGTCAGCCTAGAAATTGAGTCTTTTAGCATTTAGAGCGTCTTTGCGGTTAACACGGTTATTTTGTCTTCCACGTCAGTCTTTGACGAATCTCTTCAGTATTCTCAGGCTTGCACACTTAAGCAGAAAAAGCATCATGCTGCCAGCTGATTGTGAACAATTGCCTGATTACAATTTAAATCAACCCGTTGGGGAACTAATAGCAGATTGAGCTAGTCCGCTGGAAGGGAGCATACTCCAGAGTTTATCTGTAATGTAGGAAACACCGAATAGAACATTCCAGTGAGCATACAAATACGCATACAAAAACGAATTCGAGGACGAATTCAACAAATGGAACAACTAAATGAAAAACGCAATGGCTGAACTAGTCTCTACCAAGGAAGCTCCTATACTTTCTATTATTGTCGATCTAGGAATTGTAAAACGCGACAATGCGGCCAACCTGAAACACCTTATGGAAGAAGCTGTGAAGCTAATTCCCGACGAAATATCTAAGTCAGATCGTGACGTCTTATTGACGCGCTTGGAGCTAATTTTTAAAGGGTTAGAATCTGATACACACAATGCTAGCGTGGCCGTCTTTGTCGCCAAAGATTTCGGCAAAGTTGTACCTCTCAACTATCGTGCTGCGGAGCGTGTAGTACTGGGTGATGGCTTTGCCGCCAGTGAAGTAGCCTATTCTGAAGCTAATTGCCCAAGTTTTCACATTGTTGTCGGTGGTGGCAATCTAATTCGACTCTTTGAAGTTGCTGCAGATCAAATTGTCGAAGTGAAAGAAAACGAGCAACTGATTCATGTCGGCCACATTCTGAAGACCCATGACCATTCCAACCAGAGCGAAGAACACAAACTGCATGACGCTTTTGCCGAGTTATGCAAGACCTTGCAATGGCCAATTGTTTTGATTGGCACTTCGCACTTCGGCGACACTTCTGCTCTATCAGAATACGTACTGGCGACTCACGAAGGAAACTTTGAGCACGCTACTGCTGCAGAAATTTTCAAAGTGGCTAAAGAAGAAATGGAGATTTGGAAAACAGCAAAAGCGGCCGTTGAACTAGAAGAAATCGAAAAACTTGTGCACGAAAAGCGTTTAGGCTCTGGTCTTGACGAAGTTAAGGAGCTGATTAAGGCTGGTAGAGTCGAGAAACTCTACGTCGAAGAATCAGGCGAGGTTAACGAAAAGGATACTGAACTAAATCAACTGACGACCAACGACCACCTAATTTCTCAGGCCCTACAATTTGGTGGCGAAGTAGTGTTTCTTCCAGTCAATAGTTTGGCAAAATTCGAAGGCATGGCAGCAGCACTGCGCTACTAAAATAGTAGTGCTTGAGTAAAAAACTAAGACTCAGTAAGCGATCGGTATAAAGCCTATTGAGTCTTCTTTTTATCGCTAGAAGAATTCGAAGAATTGACAATCAATACTGAGCAATGGGCTTGCGACGAAATCGAGCGGGCCACACTGCCGAGCGTAAACTTATTGATGCCTCTATGGCCATGAGAGCCAATCACTATAACGTCAGCTGGCAGTGTAGTGGCCAATTCGACAATAGAATCAACCACAAAGCCATCTAATAGCATCTCATCGACAGTAGCTTGCGGGAAATTAGCCCGTAGCGTCTCTGCTGCTTTGTGAACACTCTTCTGCCCCTCTTCACGGGCTTTTTGTTTTATTTCGTCGACAATAGGCGAAGGGAGAAAGCTCAGGTAGCTTCCTATCAGCAAAGGCTCTATTGCGTGCACCACCGTGAAGTGATCGGCGTCCGACCAGCGATGTTTAGAGATAAATTCAAGAACATCTGCGGCGAAGGCGCTTTGATCGATGGCAACTATAATTTTCACAATCTTCCCCACCTAAGCATATTGAGGGATAATAGCAAAGCCAGCTCAGGCTCGCCCTATCTTAGCCAAAGCTGCATAAATTTCATCTGCTAGCTCAATGTTCGCTGCGTCCAAGTTATCTTGCAAATGCTTCCTTGAGCTTGTGCCTGGAATCAGTAAAATGTTTGGTGAACGCCTTAGAAGCCAGGCTAGTGCAACCTGCATCGGGGTGGTATTTAGGCTGGCTGCAATTTTGCTGAGCGCCTCTACTTGTAGTGGCACAAATCCACCTAGAGGGAAGTAGGGAACATAAGCAATATTTTTCTTTGCAAGTGAATCAATCAGCTCGTCGTCTGCGCGGTTGGCAATGTTGTACATGTTTTGCACGCAAACAATTTCGGTCATTTTGAGAGCTTCATCAATTTGCTTTTCGCTTACTGTGCTCAGTCCGAGGTGGCGAATCAAACCCTCTTTTTTTAAATCAATCAGCACTGTGAGCTGCTCTTGGAATGGCTCATCAGTTGCTGTCATCAAATCACCAAGGCGCAGATTGACGATGTCAATTGTTTCGATTTTTAAGTTGCGCAGGTTGTCGTGCACTGCTGAGATTATTTCTTCTTTTGCCATAGCTTTCTGCCATGACTTATCGGTGCCACGCTTGGCACCAATTTTGCTTACGATCACCAAATCTTTCTTGTATGGATGGAGAGCTTTGGCGATAATCTGATTGGTTATGTGCGGGCCGTAGTAGTCGCTGGTATCGATGTGGTTGACTCCACTCTCCATAGCCGCGTGAAGAACTGCTATGGCTTCGTCCATGTCTTTGGGTGGACCGTAAATCTCTGGGCCAGATAGTTGCATGGCGCCGTAGCCCATGCGCTTGACGGTAAAATCGGTGCCAGGGAAGCGGAAATCTCCGCCAAGTTTATTCGTCATGACCCTTCCTCTTTATTTTGTGGATAATTACAACTTACAATTTATGTTAGATGTAAGATTATCATAGCCACCTTACAAAAAACAAGCTTTGTAAGTTATAAATAGAATAAAGAGAAAGCATGCCCAAAACCGGATTAACGCCAGAGCAGATAAAGGACCGTGCCATTGAGTGCACGATTGCTCGCATGCGCAAGTTTGGTCATGAGAAAGTACGATTGAGCGACATCGCTAAAGACCTTGGCGTGAGCCATGCCGCTCTTTATAGCCATTTCGCTGACAAGGCTGCCTTGTTCGATGCGGTCAGCGAACGCTGGTTGAGGGGGTTGGACGGTGAGTTAGATGCGGTTTGCGCCAACGAACAAAAGTTGGATAGCCTTGCCCTTTTGACTGAGTGGTTTCTAACACTACATAGAGCTAAATGCACCAAGGTTCGTAATGACCCAGAATTATATAGAGCCTTCAATTTTTCGGCCCTGATTGAAAAACCATTTGTGCGAATGCATATGCAAAATATGGATAGGCAGCTAAACACTCTGCTCAAGGAAGCTGTTGAACGTAAGCTCTTGCGGGGCGAGCCGAAGCAATTGATTCCAATATTCTTTGAAGCGACTATGAGTTTCCATCATCCTATTTTGGTCTCGCAGTACATCAATGAAGAGCGCGAAGATATACTGCGTAATATCTTGAATGTGTTGTTTGACGGACTAAAATAAAAGCTGTTGAATTGGCATGCATATTTTGTGGTGTTTTTTTATGAGCCAGATAGTTAGAGATATTGCTGTTTACTGCAACAAGCCGATGGACAACTTAGTACCCAGATCCCGCGCTTCGCAGGCCGCTCTCAGGTGGACATATTTGCTCAGAAACGAAAAATACTGTTTGCCAAATTATGCTGAGCTGCGAATTCTAATGATTGAAAATCAGTCAGTGACTGCTGTGGAGCCCGAATTGCAATCTTCGCCTGCGATAGGTTTCTGGCGAGACTTTTACGTTTTTGTCCCGCATATTCCCAGCAACACTGATGATTTGCCGGTTTTAGCGAACGAGTGTATATGGCGCTGCCTTCTGATTGTTAGCCAGGGAGATCCAGACGCACTGCGTAAAATCGCCTCGGTTATGGCTGCTATTGATTCTGGTGAAGAGTGTTTGGCGATTCCTCGAAAGACAATATCGCGAAAGAGTTTTAGTGCCGAACTTCTAATTCGTCCTTGTGGCGACTACCCGACTGGGGGAGAAATCTTACTTTCGATTCTAGACAAGGCTACTGGACAAAAGACCACGAAAAAGCTGTTCAGCTATTGCCATGACGGCGATGCCTGCTCGTATTTTGGTAGTCTTTCGCTCAATGACCATGCTCTTAAGGTCATTGCTAGGTCGACGTTCAAAAATCAATATCCTGGACTCCCTTCGGAGATTTACATTTCCGTTCCGCATTTTTGTGGTGGTCAGTCTGAGAGAGAGTGGCTGCTGACTGATTTGACAGAGTTACGCCGCCAGTTCCTTGATCATGATTTGCCATGGTAAGGGGCCGCTGATGTTAATATGGTGCGGTGAAACCAAGTGAGGCGCCGGCGCCTGACATCAATGAGGAAGCAGCGGGTGCTGCCGTTAGCAAGTTAACTGAGGGCTACGTTCCTTGGATAATTCTTGCTGTTGTCTGTCTGGGCATTTATTGCAACAGCTTAGGCAGCTGGTCGTTCGTTGATCCTGGTGAAACATACTACACAGAAGCCGCTCGCGAGATGATTGAGAGTGGTGAATACATTGTTCCGCACCTCAATTATCAAACCTATTATTCAAAGCCAATTCTGACATTTTGGCTTACTGCTGCTTCTTACAGGCTATTTGGTGTAACCGAGTTTGCGGCACGCTTGCCTTTCGGTTTATTAGCCTCATTGCTTGTCTTCGCTAGTTATTACGTGACTAGCGTGTTTGCTAGCAAAAAAGCTGCACTGTTAGCTGGCTTGCTCGCTGCTGGTGCACCGCTTTTAGTGGCATATTCTAAGCTCTCGTGCATTGATGTGGCCTTCACCACCTTTGTTAATCTTAGCGCTTACTCATTCATACTGTGCGTCTTTGCCGGTAAGCGACTGTGGTGGATAGTCTTGTGGCTCTCGCTCGCTTTAGCCATGTTGACGAAGGGGCCGGCTGGCCTTCTTCTATTTGCCATTGGCACAATTCTTTATTTGCTTCTCTCTAAGCCAGGTTGGAAACGCCTGCGCTTCTGGTTCAGCACTACCAAGCCCATGCTGGGCATTCCCCTCTTTTTTGTCGCTGTTCTACCCTGGTACGTGTTGGTTTGGCAGGCAACTAAAGGGCTGTTTCTCCAAGTGTTTTTCATCTACGAAAATCTGGCGCGCTTCCAGGGCAAAACCAATATACACAAGGGCAGTTTTTTGTACTACTTGCCGGTTTTGGCTTATGGAATCGCGCCATGGTTCTTGCTCTTGCCCCAGACATTCAAGCTGACATTCTTTCAGCCACTGGCTAAAGTCTGGCTCGGTGGCACCAAGCTTTCTTATAAGTCATCGTATCGACCTTATGCTCAAGAGATGAAGCCGCGAGACCCAGCTCAAGATGATAAAGACGCTCTGCAAGCCGAATACGTAGATTTCGACTTGCTGCAAAATCGCTCAGTTTTTTATCTTGCTTCATGGGTTTCTGCAGTATTGCTGTTTTTTAGTTTCTCCAAGACGCAGCTTGACACTTATGCAATGCCATTGATTGCCCCGCTTGCTGTGCTGGTCGCCACCGCAATGACACGCTTGGCCGATAGCGGAAGCACCAGTGGCGATGATAAATTTGCTTTCGATGATCAAGCTAAGTGGGACAGGCTCTGGCTAGTAATTGTCTCTTGGTTAGTTTGCTTGCTCACGTTAGGAGCCGCTCTGGGGCTGCCTGTGCTAGCTTTTCTTGTGACTGCTGGCATTGCTCAGAAAGTTATGTTGGCCCTTGGTGGGGTGGTGACACTTATAGGTGCGGCGGCACAAATTCGAGAATTACTGGCAAAGCGTTATAGTGCTAATTTGCTGGCTGCGGCTCTCACCATCTGCGTTTTAGCGACGTTTGTCACACCGACTGCCTTTCGATATTTCGCCGCTCAGAAGCAAGATAATATGAAAGCAGTAGCCTCTTACATTCCTAACTGCCAAGAAGAAGTGGCTCTTTATGGCGCTTTCAAGCCATCTCTCATGACTTATTTAAAACGACCTGTTGATACCATGTCTCACATCGATCAGTTTATTCTTGCAAGCGATCCTATTCCCAATGATGGACTCTCCTATGGTCCAACCAAATCAGGGCGCAAGCAGCTAATCATCGGCGATGACAAACATATGAAAGACTTTGCCGCCCGGCCAGAGCTCAAACTTAGTGAGATGTTCCGCGAAGGAGATTGGGCTATTTATGAGTTGACCAACGGTTATGCGGCACGGCCGAAATCGTTAGAAGAAAGCTTCAAATGGATGGTTCATGCCGGCCAGTCATTCACATCGAGCAATAGCTTCGGGCCACTGACTGTGCCATTAGGTGGTGGTGATGCTGATTGGATCAAAGATCGACGAGCAAAGCAACGCTAAACTAAAATTGCTAGTGCCTACTGATTTGATTTATTCGCCAGCGGAGCCGTTAACGATTTGCGATCTGGTGCGATATGAAACACCGCGGAATAGTGCAATCTTTTCCATATGCTGGTTTGAGATGATTACGTCGTAAACACCAGTCTTACCATTCAATACTGTTTCTTGAGCGACAGCTGTCAGTACGTCGCCGGTGCGGGCAGGGGCGCTATAAGTGATGGAGCAGTTAAGAGCTAAGGTACGGTTATTGCGTGAGTTGCAGGCGAAAGCGAAGGCAGTGTCGGCTAGGCTGAAAGTGACGCCGCCGTGGCACAGGCCCAATCCGTTAACCATGTCTTCTCGAACAACTAATGAAAGCTCGGCATAACCGGGGCTGATTTGCTTCACTTGCATGCCGAGATATTGCGCATGCTTGTCAAGCTTTTGCAGCTCATCAGCGACCTTGTGAGCCAAAGTGAGATTCTTGCTGTTGGCTTCGTTTTTCAACTTAGTAACCCCGATCAATGTTGTTTGCTCTGATTTGCCAGATCTTAGCGCTGATCTAGCGGTTTTTCCACTTTCTTCTGATCTTTGACAGATTTATCGGCCAAATTAGGACAATTTTGACGTTTTGGTATGCCTCGCGCGAGGCTTGCCAGCCTTGTACCAACTTAACTGTTTGAGGCATGTAGGTGCCGGTTTTTCAGCACCAAGGCCCAATTGCTTTGACTCTGGCGTTCAGGCTTCCATAAGGTCAGAGTATCTCTATTTAAATACTCACTTCTTCAATTTCTAGGAAATAATAACTACTTTCACCAAAAACCAAACAATTATGAAACGTGAATTCACTGTAGTAGGTATCTGCATGGTGTTGATGTTGGCCATCCAGGCTTATCTAAAACCCGGATTTTGGGCTAACACTGGTGTGATTATTCTTTGCGCCGCCACAATGTGGGCATTGATCAGCGCTATTTTCAAAGACGAACGTAACTCTTAAGCGTTCTCATTTTTTCATTTTAAAACCTAAAGTTATGAAATCAAAATCTCAAGGCGTTAGGCCAATGCGTGTTTACGTTTGGCTGCGCCGCTTGATCAGAACTTCTGTAGTTCTGGTCATTTTGTACCTCGCACTTTCTCCTCGTATGTTGCCTGGGCTCTACACCCACAAACTCTTCCACCCTGACAAAGAGAGAGGCACTCAGTTCGACATCGACCGTTTGAACAGTTACAAAGCCTTTCCCAATCAGGCCTTCCTCTTCAAAGCTGTCGATAGCAGTAATTTGCGTGGTTGGATTTTCAGAGCTTCTGACAGCGCGAGCCGCTTTCATCCAAGTCGCATTTTTCTTGTCTGTCCTGGTAATGCCGGCGACATACCCAAGCGTTTGGAATTTATCAAATTGCTTCTCTCAACCGGTGCTTCTGTGTTCACCTATGAACCGCGCGGTTTTGGAAAAAGTGAAGGTGTGCCAACAATTGCTAATATCTGTGAGGATGGCTCTAGCGCCTATGATTACTTGGTAAATGTGCTCGGCTACCAGGCAGACCAGATCGTCATCTACGGCATCTCTCTGGGCACCACAGTGGCCTGCCATGTCTCCTCAGTTCGTCGTGCCAAAGCTTTGATTTTGCAATCCGGATTTGCTTCACTGCCTCGCATCGCCCACGAGAAGGTGCCTTTTCTGAAAATCTATCCGGCTTGGCTATTTCCTCAAAGACCTGCACTAAACAATGTGGCCATCTTAGAGCAGCCCCACGTGCCGCTTTTGATTATGCATGGTGCTGTCGATAGCATCATTGACATTGATCATTCGCGTGAAATGTTCAGTCGTGCCCTTGCTCCCAAACGTTTTGTTGTTTGCCCGCGTTCAAGTCATGTCAATATTGATCCTGCTGATGTGGAAATTTTCACAAGTGCCATTAAGCAATTTTTGGCTCAGCTAAATTGAAATAACATGAGAGCAAATAAGGGCCCATAGAAATCTGCACATGCTGAAAAGCTGCTGCAGATTTTTTTGCCTCATTGTCTATTACAGCATTTAGTGGCTAAGGGCAAAAAAACAACAAAGTGAGCCGAAGCCCACTCTGCTGTTCTCTTAGTCTGTCAGGCAAGCTGTCAGGTCGAATTTATTCTTTGCTACCGGCGCGCCAGTCGCGGAAGTCTTGCTTGGTCAAGCGCACCATCGTCTTAGCCGCTGGCAAAAGCCAGTTGCTGTTGTTGTCGAGGAAGCGCAGAACGGCCGCACGAGCCTTGGGGGTGCCCATGTGAATGTTGGCGGCTTCGGCACCCATTGCTTCGAGCAAAGCGCGCTCGTCTCGTTCATCGGGCAGTTCGTTCAGTTCGATGCGGGCGCAGTCAGGGGCCAGGCGACGAATCACCCAACCGTTGTCGACGCGCAAGAACGGGTCGTGAGAACGCAGGCAGCGATCGGAGAGCTCATTGAGATAGATGGTCGGCTCTTTGCCTTCTTCGGGATGAAGAAGAGACCAGGCCGACGGCATCATCACCTTTGCTTCTCTGACAATACGGCTGCCGCCCAGTTCGCACACTGCCAGATAGCGTTGCCGACCGAGACTGCCCACACCAGCTTGGCGCTGGAAGTAGGAAGGCTTGGAGGAATTGCGCGGCAGCGAGACGTTAATGACAGCGACAACGGCAGCCGGCACAGGGCCAGATTTCTTAGCCTGGGTGTCGAGTTTGTCGAAAAAGTCGCGTGGGTCTTTCAAGCGATTGCGCGCCATCTTACCCAGGTCACGGTTCTTCTCGGCTAGCACAAAGGGGCGACCCTTGCGCTGCAGAGCGTCTCTGTAGGCCGCTGTGATGATGTTGCAGGCGTCTTTGAGAGAGAGTGACAGTTTGCCTTCTTCGATGGCGAAAGCAGCCGAAGTGGCTAGGCGAACGAGGTCGTTGGTGAAAGGCAAGGGATGAGCTTCATCGAAGTCGTTGACACCCCAGTTCAGTCGCCCTTCAGCGTCTCGCCAGGTGCCAAAGTTTTCGATGTGCAGGTCGCCGGCAGAGAGAACAATCGGGGCTTTCATCAGCTCAGGAAGCGCTGCCGGAAAGAGTTCCGCCCAGCGGTAGAAAGTTCCTCTGAGCAGAATGAAAGGGCTTGTGTGCCTGAGCTTGTGCTTCTGATCGAGGTCGGCCTGCACAATTTTTGTGTGTTTGGCGAACCAGCGTTCATAGTCCAAGGTAGCGGTGTGGATATCGGCCATAAGGGGCTCCATAAATGCTAAGCGGTTGCTAGGTTAGAAGCTCGACGTTAAGGTCCGAGCCTTGAGAAAAGGTGGTTGAAGCATTGTTATCGATACGGGGATGGGTGGTTGGCGGCGTTTTTTAAGTAATTCTGTTGTGAGTTAAAAGAAATAAGGTCTTTAACTTACGCGCATGAGCGGGAAAGAAACAACGCTATTCTAATAAATTCCTTGCCATGAAAGGTTCTCTTTCTGAAACTAGGTGGCAAAGATAGCAAGGTTCGCGAAGCTGCCATCGGCTAGCAGATCACTTTGCTGTTTTCGCTTTTGCCATGTCAGCATTGGCTTTGGCGCTATCTCCTAATTTTAGATAGGCCTTGGCTCGCGGTTCGTAAATTGAAGGAGCGAGTTCTGGCTCTTCGGCGATGGCGGCGGTGTAGTCTTTAACTGCCTTGGTCCATTCTTTAGTTTCACCGTAAGTGTCTGCTCGAAGTTTTAGCACTGTTGCATCGTCCGGTACCGATTTAAGAATCAACGAGTAGTCAGCTATGGCTTCGAGGTTGCGACCGAGCTTTCTTTTTAACGCGGCTCTTTTGGCTAAGACTTCAAAATTGGTGGGCTCAATCTCAAGAATTTTTGTGCACCAAATTTCAGCATCTGCCGTGCGATTTAAGTGCTCAAGAGCATTTACTTTGAGCCGGTAAAACCGCTTAAGGCTGTCTTTTTTATTGCCAGATATTTTGATCACGGTCTCAAAATCAGCTAGTGCTTTTTCATAATTGCCCATGTCTGCATAGACTTGGCCACGGTCGTAGTGCAGGTATAAGTCTAGTTTTCTAAAAACCAAGCAGCGGCTAAAGTCGTCGATAGCTAGCTGATATTTCTTCTGTGCGTGATAACAATTGGCGCGACATTCTATCAGGATAGTATTCTTGGGATCTTTGACAATAGCGCTATTGAGCCAAACTACCGCTTGGTCATACTTGCCTTCAGCGATAAGTGGAAAGACTGGTAAGCGGGCAAAGTCTGGATTGTCTTCATCAATGTAGTTGCCAACCGTTAACGGGCCAATGTTTAAGGCGCATGCTGTGAATATTATTACTGGCCATATCGACTTGCCGACCATAGTCATACCTTGGGTGGAGAGAACAAGACAGTTTAACCGCTCGATAACTAAGTTTGTCCGGTTATTGCGCAAATGAAAAGCTCGAGCCGTAACAACGGCCGAGCTTTTCATTAAGACGAATGAGAAAGTTAGTGTCTATCTCTGGTGAACTAGTGAGCGCCGTCTTTAGCTTTGCACGAACCTTCTTTGCCCTTGCATGAGCCTTCTTTGCCTTTTTCAGCGCCTTTGCAAGAACCTTCTTTGCCCTTGCACGAGCCCTCTTTGCCTTTTTCTTTGCCTTTACAGGAGCCTTCTTTACCCTTGCAGGAGCCTTCTTTGCCCTTGCACGAACCTTCTTTTCCTTTAGCTTTTTCTGTCGATTTATCGTCAGCTAAATACTGTTCAGGTGTTTCTACCTGGTTTACCTTTAGAAGTGCTGGTTTTTCAAAGATTCGTAGTGTCTGACTGGGGCTAGCATTGGCTGAACTCTGGAGGGCGAGTCCTAGGGTTGCTACTAGAGCTGCGGCTACTGTTTTGGTTTTGTCGTGCATCCGGAAAATCTCCTAGTGAGAGGGTGATATTCCTTGAACTGCGACGTCGCCAATTTTATTCCCGCAGAGAAATGGCAATTTGGTTAGAATGTCTGGCAAGCTTTTAAATGTCTGGCAAGCTTTTAAATTTCTGGCAAGCTTTTAAAAGAGCGTTGACCCAAAAGTATTGGTATGCAAAATCTTTTGGAATAAAATTCATGGCCGCCCAGTATAGAGAGTTGACAGGTCTTCGGAGCTTCCTTCAAACGAATGACCAAAATTGAACCAGGTGATCAAATTGACTATCTATAAAAGAACTTTATTCGGGGCAATTGCCACCACTATCTTTTTATCAGGGTGTTCGAGCCCTTCTATTGGAGCTTCTAATGGAGCTTCTATTGGAGCGTCGACTGGAGCTACTCCTAACTCTTCAACTAATGCTTCGCCTAAATCAGCATCGGAGACCAAAGTGCCAAGTAGCGAAAAAATTGAATGGAAGCAATTAACAGATAAAGAATGGCGCGCTCGTCTTACTCCTGAGCAGTATCGCGTCGCCCGCGAGAAGGGCACAGAAGTTGCCTTTACAGGTAAATATTGGAACAACCACGACAAGGGTAGCTATAAGTGTGCTGCCTGTGGTGGCACTTTGTTTTCATCTGCTAAAAAGTTTGATTCAGGTACCGGTTGGCCAAGCTTTACAGATCCAGTAAAAGGAAGCAATGTCACTGTTGCTTCGGATAATTCTTTGGGTATGGATCGCAACGAAGTGATGTGTGCCACTTGTGGAGCTCATTTGGGCCATGTCTTTGATGACGGACCAGGAGAAAGCGGCAAACGCTATTGCATCAATTCTGCTTCTTTGGCTTTTGACCCTAAAGCTAGTGACTCTGGAAAGTCTACAGCCGAAGCGGGTTCTGCGCTTAAGGCAGGAGCTAACGATGCTGCAAAAAAAACAGATTCACTTGATTTAGCTACTTACTCTGCAGTTGAAGATAAGGCAGAAAAAACTAAGGGGCTTGGTGTGGCTTACTTTGCTGGCGGGTGTTTCTGGGGCGTTGAAGATGCTTTGAAGGCTGTTAAAGGAGTTAAAGGCACAGTGGTTGGTTACACCGGTGGTATCACCAAAAATCCAACTTACATGGATGTTTGCAGTCATACAAGCAAGCATGCCGAGGCCGTAAGAGTGCTCTTTGATCCCAAGATAATTAGCTATGAGGCTCTAGTTAAAGAGTTTCTATCTATTCATGATCCCACCACTAAAGATCGCCAAGGCCCTGATGTTGGCGACCAATATCGCTCGGCGATTTTCTATAGTGACGCTGCCGATTTGAAGCAAGCGAAAGATACTGTGGCTGCCTTGCAAGGCAAATTTGATGGCAAAATAGTAACTTCGTTTGAGCCACTGACGACCTTCTACACTGCTGAAGACTATCACCAAGATTACTTTGCTAAGCATCCCGGTCAAGGCTGCCATGTGCCGCGCCGACATCTGTAGAGACAAGTAATTATGTTGTTCCAAGAGAATGCATTCAAGAGAAAGACCGTAGAGGGCTGGGCTAAGGCTTATTCGCGTGAATTCTATAATTATGCTTTTCTACGTTTGCGCAAGCATGAAGAAGCTGAGGATGTGGTGCAAACTACCTTCATCAAAGCCTTTCGTTCTTTTGCTAGTTTCAAGCAAGGCAGCAATGAAAAAGCTTGGCTTTATGCCATTCTTGCTAATGCCATCAAAGATTTAGTGAGGCAAAGTTCTGGGCCTCAGTTGAAGATCATTGACGAAGAAGAAGATTGGGAGAATCTATTGGTCGACAGTAGAGAAACTCCAGATATAGTCGCTTCGAAGAAGATGGAGTATGAACTTCTAGCTACCGGCATTGCTAATTTACCTGAACATTTCTCAGCCCCACTGCTTTTGCGTGAAGTGAGCGATATGTCGTACAAAGACATCGCCGATTATTTAAGTGTGCCAGTTGGTACTGTGATGTCGCGCTTATCGCGTGCTCGCAAGGCCTTATTCGATTTGATGACTGGACAGGAACTAAAAAGTGCTGAAGGGCACAATGCAAAATTAAAGAGAGGCCCAGATGAACTGTGAACAAGCCCGTGAGCTGTTAGGGCCGGCTACCGATAATGAGCTTGCAAATGAGTCTGCTGCAATGGTGGCTGGTCATATTAGCAAGTGTGTTCAGTGCCAAGAAGAGTGGGATCAAATTCTCTCGGTTCGAGCTGGAATAAATGAAATTGTCGGTGCGCAAAGACCAAGCGATGATTTTGAAAAGCGCATTATTTCAGCACTGCACAAAGATCAGCAAGCTAGTAAGGTGAAGTACATGAGTACTTTTTTTATCGGTGCGGCAGCCACCGTTCTGCTAGTTTCATTGGCTCTTTATTCTCCAGCTTTCAGGGCACAGCAAGGCTCCGAAGTGCAAAGTCAAAAGCTAACACCAAATAGTGAAGGCCAAATTGCTACTGCAATAGTTGGCGAAGATCTAGTCGCTAGTATTGGCCATCATTCTTCTGGCCCTGAAGATAAGAGCTTTCTGGTTGATTATGTGGGCAAAAAAGATGCTGCCGAATTGATCCCTAAGGTTGGTTTTGCAATGCAACAAATTAAACTTGCTAATTACGCTCTATACGGCACTGACGTTGTAAAAGCGGGTCAGGGTAAGACTCTTGTGCGTATGTGTTTCAACTGCACCGATGGTTCTACCACTGATTGCATCGATTGCTATCAAGCTCCGACTGGATTGCTTTCGTTGAAAAAAACCACTATGCGGCAAGTTGTTTTAGAAAATGGCAAGATTGCCAGCGTAGGAAAAATTGGTAAGCAATCTGCTGTTTTAGTTTCTTATCAAGGTTCAGACACACTGTATGTTACGCCTCTGGCTGAGGAGAAATTAGTGAAGCTGGTCGGGCAGAGAGCCTAATTTACTGAGAGTTTAGTATTCCGACAAAATTGAAGCAGGTAAGAGTTTAAATTGCCTTGCTGGCAAATGTCATATTTTCTGCAGAAAATATGACATTTTTAGATTCAGATTTGAGAGCTACAGATTCAGGTGAGTGGGTTCTGTCCATGTGCTAAAATGTGTAGAGGCTTGTGTGAGTGCTTGTGTGAAGATCTGTGTGAATTTCGTAAAAGTTTGATTGGAACGGAGGCACAATGGCATCCAACTTGAACATCGACGATAATCTTCTCAATGAAGCTCAAAGTTTGGGTAACAAAAAAACCAAGCGAGAGACTGTCAATCAAGCTTTAGAAGAGTTCATTCAGCGGCGCAAACAAAAGGAAATTCTCAAGGTCTTTGGCAAAATCGAGATGGACTGTTCCTACGATTATAAGCAAGAACGTAAGTCTCGTTGAGAGTTCTTGTCGATACGAGCGTTTGGTCGCTTGCGCTGAGGAGAAAGACCCAATCTAATCAAGCAGCGGCAGTAAAACTTGTGCAGATTATAGAGGAAGAGCATCAGGTTTTTCTAACTGGTGTCATATTGATGGAGATTCTTCAAGGTGTACGAGAAGTGCAGCAGGCTTCTAAGATTCGGCGTTATTTAGAATGTTTCCCCTTGCTTGAACTTGATCGCTTAGGCTATATAAATGCAGCTTCACTTCATTCAAAATGCCGCAGCAAGGGAATACAGAGTGGCACAGTTGATGCCCTCATCGCACAAACTGCCATTGAGAAGAATTGTTATTTGCTCACTGTAGATCAGGATTTCGAGCACATAGCACGCTGTACAAGTTTAAAGCTAATGCCGATAGCACCAATTTGATTTGCTTCCATAGACTGATGCTATTGGTTTACGCGCTTTGAGCCTGGTTGGCTATTTCTAATCACTTTCCAGTAGATACTATTAAGTGTAGTTGGCGTGCGAAAAAATAAAAATAAAAATGAAAAGAAATAGTTGGCCCGCCGTTCTTGACGATGTTAATCGTTGAACGGCGGGGCCAAAACTGATCAGTTGCAACAACTCTGGAACTGCTAGGTTTCTCCGTCCTAGTCAATTCCAATTGCTGTTGCCATTGCCGCTGCCAGTGCCAGTGCAGCTGCCATTGCCGCTGCTTACCCCATCGGGTTGGGCAGGCGACCGTCTTTGATCGCTTCCAGCAACACACGCTTCGAGTGCTCGTGTGCTTCCATATACATCTGCAGGCAGCGCTTCTTGCTGAGTGCGAAGGAGAGACCGCAGACGTCGTCGGCTTCCTGGTTGATCAGGAGGTTGCGAGTTTCGTCGATGGCCGTCTCTTGCTTGACGATGGGGAAGTAGACCTCGCGATAGTGAAAGTAGAGCGAGAGCGGGTCGAGGTATTCCTTGGGCCACTTGGTAGCGAAGCCCAAAGACGAGACCACGGCCGGTTCGGTGCAGAACTGGTCGGGGTTGCGGTGGAAGCAGGCACCGTCTTCGAGCAGCATTTCCTTGTAGTGCACAGGCAGAAAGACGCCGGGGAAGGCGCCGGTAGCAGCCAATGCGGTGCCGAGGTTGTAGTCGTCGCCTTCGAAGAGCACCGGCTTCTTGGTGGCTCCATCACAAGCGACGATACGCAGGCGATCGTTGGGCTTGATGTCGAGCTTCTTCACCGATTCCTGCCAGGGGCCTTCCAGCGAGAGAAACGACATGCCGTGCATGAAGCTCGGCATGTCCGGCACCACGATGGCGCTGGCCATGAGCATCGGGTTCTTCGAGGCATCGTGAGAGGCCAGGAAGAGTTCGAGGATGCGCGTCGACGGCCAGCCGTTGGAGGCGAGGGCAGCGACGATACCGCCGACGCTGACACCGGTGAACTTGGAGATGTTGAATCCGAGTTCCTCGAGTGCGCGCAGAAGGCCGATGTGCAGATAGCCTTTGACACCGCCGGCGCCAAAGACGACCTCGATGCTGCGCTTTTCAGTTTTGATGAGTGTGTTCATGATGAACTCCTTAACAAGGTTAAGGCGAGCCACGAGAGTGAGGCAAGCCGATGATTTTCAGGTAGAAGTGCTTTCGCATTAAGTCTCCGTTTTTCGCGGTTTTTGTTTGACGTTTCTTGGGCTTCTTTGGCTTCGCTGCACCAGGGCCTAGGCCCGGGTGTAGACGAGAACCAGCGTGCCACCAGCGTTGCCGGTGTCGGTCGAGCCGTCTTGTACAGCAAGGTCTTCTTCTTGCGCTTCTGGCGTCAGCCAGTACTCGCTGTGCACGCCGTGTTCGTTCGTTCCGATTTCGAGGTCGGAGAACAGCGACGAGTCTTCGAGCAGCTCCACTTCGAAGCTGTTCATATTGTGGAACTGGCGGTATCCCTCGCTTTTGGCGTTGAGATAGTCGCGCACCATGAAGCGGGCCATGTTGCGGCTGCTGGCAACGACAATGGTATAACCACTGCCTTTGCCACCTTGGCCCCAATGGCTCAGTACGAAGATTGTGGACATGATGCTCCTTGTTTAGATATCGTTCTGCACCTGGACGCCGTCGGCGAGGTCGATGGTGAGCAGCTTCGACTTGCTCTCGACTTTCGTGACGACTCCCAGGGTCTTGCCGTTGCAGGTGATGGAAGTGCCGACCTGAGCCGGTTCCACCTGGTGCGTATCTTGCTGCTCGTCGGCTGTGTCCACCATGTCGAACTTGACCAACACGAACGTGGTGGCCTTGAGCGAGTGGAATTTATTGTTGGCGACCTTGATAGTGACGCCATCTCCGATGAGAGTGACCGACTGGCCTTGCTTGAGCGTGATGCTCTTCTGGGGCTTGGTCGGTGTCACTTCGGGCAGCCGTACGAACTGCACCAAAGGCGCTTGCCCAAGGTCTTGCAGTGTGCTCATGTATTTGACCTCCTTATATGTTTAGGTGACGTTGACGGTCCAGCGAATTCCGATGTAGAAGAAGTAATCGCGGAAGTCGCTGTTAATGCGCTTGAAGACAGGCGGCGCATCGTGGTCAGGCTCTTTCACCAGTCCGCAATCGAGGTAGAGGCCTCTTTGAACGAACGGCTCATAACCTGCTTTGCGGCAGTATTCGAACACCGCCCATGGTGCTTCCAGAAACTGGTTCGGGTCTGGAAGGCGATCTTCGGGCCAGCTGTCGGAGATGTTGTCGAAGAAACCGGGCTTCTCTCTCGAGTCAGTCCAGTTCAGTCGCATCATCAGCGCGCTGACCGTGTAGTGCTTCAAGCCCTGAGCCGCTGCCTGGTCGACAGTAGCTGCAGAGACTTGCTGCACAAAGGCCGGTATTTCACTGATGACTTGCTGCGCACGAGCCCTGTCAAAGGCCACGAGACGGTCGATCTCAGCGGTAAGTGTGGAGTCAACCTCCGGTATAAGGTTGGGCATTGTGTGCCTCCTATATGGAGGAAAGAACCAGCCACTTTTGGTGGTTGGTCCTTTCGGTTGCCGCTGAACGGTAAGCGGAAGGAATCGTTCAGGTGAGAGTGGACACGTATTGCTCGAAAGCCGTCAGCTCCGCTTCGAGCTGCGTGCGATTGCTCGCCGCCTGCTCGGAGTAGTTGGCCTTGATTTCGAGCTGCTCGAGGACAGCCTTGACGGTGTCTTCGTGGTAGCAGAAGAAGACGCCGGTGTTGGCGTGGTTCACCTGCTCCTTGGCCGTGTCCATGGCGACGTTGTGGGCAGCGCGCTTGCTGTCGAGGGCTTCCTTGGTGGTGGCGACGAGCTGGGCGAGCTGGTCGTCGGGAGCGATCTTGAGCTGCTTATTCAAGCGGGCGACCAAGCGAGCGTAGGCGAGAGTCTCTTTGGCCAAGTTGGCCTTGTCGACCTCCATCTGCGCCATCACCTTGCGGGCCTCGAAGATGGCGACGCCGATGTCGTGGTCGGTGCTGTTGACCTGCTTGAGCTTGCCCTCGGCGCTGTCCGCGATTTCCTGCAACGCCCTGACCGTGGCCATGGTGCTGCCGAGCTGCGTGAACATGCTGCGGGCCGTCTCGTCACTTTCGACGCGCTTCTTGGCGAAGGCGAACTTGAGGTCACCCAGCGCGACGGTCTTGCTCGGCGCCGCCCAAGCGTGGATGCGAGCGAAGACGTCGTTACCGGGCGCGCGCACCACGTGGATGTGCTTGACCGGCTCGGGCTTCGCCGCAATCGACTGCGTCAGGGCGGGTGCCGGGACCGCGACGTTGCCTTCGACCTTGGCTTCGATGACCGCGGCCACCGGCTTGGCGGAGACGAGCTCGAGGCACTTGACGAAGTGGACGGTGCCCTTGGGGTTCTCACCGGCGACTTCGACCATCCACGTCTCGCCGAGCTGGGGCTGCGGGCCCTTGTTGCTGGGGAAGGCGCGGCGGCCGTGCACACGCTGCTCGGTCTGCAGGCCGTTGTTGGCGGCGACGAAGGTGGCCTTGAAAGCGGGGGCCTTGGCGACGTTCGACTGATTCGACTGATTCGACATTTTGATTTCCTTCACTGTTTGATAAAGAGAAATTGCTGTGCCTCTGACTGCGGAGCGAGTGTTACTCGAGCTGCAGTTCGATGCCCAGGCGTTCGCTCACCTTCGTGGCCGTGGCCAAGATGGCGTCTTCGTCTGCCGTCCAGAATTCCCAACCGGTGGTGCCGACCCATTGGCACTGGTTGAAAATGCTGCCGCTGACACCGGAGGCTTTGACTTCCTCCCAGGCATCGCGGATGGTGCTGTCGCAGTTCCAGCGTTCCGAGTCGGGCAACTCGAAGAAGCAGTTGCGATAGGGGACGTATTTCTCGTCGCCCTTCAGCTCGTTGACGTAGAGGATGTAACCCTTGCCCGGAGGCTTGGCTAATACCAGTTTCATAGATATCTCCTTCTACAAAAAGGTTGCTGCAGGTAGATTACGAGCCGAACTTGGCCCAGTCGATTTCCTCCCACAAACCGACCCGCTTGAGCACTGCCACCACATCGGGGTAGTTGCGCATCTTGTCAGAGTCGGTGTTGATGAAGGCCTTGGCGCCGGCGATCTGTTCGCGTTCGAGCTCACTGCACAAGCCACGAACGCAGCTGATGCCGCGACCGTTGTTGTGCTGAGCCTGAATGTTGAACAGTTCGACCGCCAGCGCTTTGCCGTCGATTGCTACGGGTTCGGCAGCGGCTGTTTTGTTGACTGACATGGCGTTCAGTAACGACGCGGCTTGATGTAGACACCGATGCCGATGCAGGCGATGCCAGCGATGAGATGACCCTTGAGCAAGGCCAGCACGCCGATGACAACGAGGATGCCCGAGAGACCGAGCGTGGGGAGTATGAGGAATGCCACGACAATGACAATCACCAAGAACCCGATGGTTCCGATTCCGTGCATGATGAATGTTTTCCTTTCTGTTTAATCGAGCATGTTAATCAAGCTTGTTTACACGAGCCTAGTTCAACGGGATGGCGCGCATGGTGCCGCCATTGTCGATGACCACCTTGAAGGCCGGACGCGACTTCTTGACGGTGACCACGGTGGTCGTCAGGGTCGAGGCGGCGAAGTGGCTGCTGTGGTAGCCGTAGTCGTTGCGACCGGAATCGTTGTAACGGTTGCGGTTGCGATTGCGCTGACGCGGCTGCTTCTCGCGACGGGGCTGCTGGCCGAGGTAGTCGGCGGAGGCCTTGTTGATGATGCCGCGCGGTCCGATCATGTCGCAGTCTTCGATCGCCTGGCGAGCGTCGAGGTTGTGCTGACGGCGGATGACGTGCAGGCGATGCTCGTTGTCGTGACGACGGTGGCGCGTCTCGAGGCTGTTGGTATCGCCGCCGATACGGTTGCCCGTGCGCTTGATGCGGCCGTTGTGCAGCTCGATGATTTTCTTCGCCATTTTATATTCTCCGGAAAATGTTTTTCAGATAAGACTTCGTCGTCGAAGTCTCAATTAAGTTTCAGTCAAGTTTCAGCAGTGACAGAGCAGAAGGGCAGAGCAGCGGTATAGCCGATGGCTTGTGGCCGCTGCTCTGCTGACTTCTAAATCTTGCAACTACATCTAGCTTGTCGGACCGACCTAGCTGCGGCAGTGCGCCGAGAGGACGCGGCCGTCGGCGCCGAGCACCATGGTGACGCTGATGTCGTCACCGTAGTAGCTCATGGCGTTGCCGTAGACGCGGGCCTCGCCGTCGAAGAGCTGCTCGTTGATGCCCAGGGGCCTGGACACCGCGGGGCGGAACACCTCGGTGGCGATGCTGGAGATGTCGCAGTCGTCGACCAGGGAGGCCGCGAAGCGGTTCTCGGCGCGGGTCATGATGCGCATCTTGATGTTGTCGTCGACGTCGGCGCGGTTGCGGGAATCGTTGCCACCGTGACGACCCTTGAGCACCTTGGTGCGGCCGCTGTTCAGCTGGATGAAGGTCTTCGCCATGTTTATTTCTCCGGTTTCTTCAGAAGAGCGTGTCAAAGCGCCAGCTTTGAGCACGCCGATGTTATGAGATGAGCCGAGGCTCGTTGGTTTTGCAGTCAATGATTTTTTGCTGGTTGGCAGCTCCTTGGCTGTTGTTACTGGTTGACGATGCAAGCTGATTGCCCCAAGAAAACTTCTAGGGATAAACAACCAACTTGCCGTTCTGCACGACCTCGAGGACAGCGTCACCTTCGATGGTGAAGTCTCCGCTGCTCATCGAGTAGGCCTTGGCCGCACCTTTGCCATGGAAGACAGCGCGGTGTCCAACAAAACCATTGCTGGTATCGCTGGCGGTGACCGAGCTGTCATCCAGTGCCGTCCATGTGGTGGCATCGTAGGCTTCGAGCTGGCTGCGCTTGTGCATCACTGCTTCAGCGTTTTCCAGCAAGATGACCTTCGATTCGCCCATGGCGGTGCAGTGTGCTTGGCCGCCAGCGCGAGCAGTGGCTTGCTCGAAGAGAATGACAGTGGCACTGCCGCTCGCTTCGATGTGGGCTGTGCCGCTGGCGATCACCAAGCCGCTGTTGACGTGATGAACGCCGTTTTTGACTTCGATTGGTTTCATAGACCTCCCTGATTAACGTGTGGCTGTGAGAACGCGACCGGTCGGACGACTTGTCGTGCAAGCAGCAGCAGGCGCTCCCACTTCCTTGACTTCGATCTTGCTCTTGAAGGCCTGGCCGACGAAGGCGTTGGTCACTTCCACCTGGAGCTCGCTGCCGATGCTCAATGAGCAGAAGCGGTCGAGCTTGGCTTTGCTGTCGCGACCCTTGAGGCCACTGAGGGGGATGACGGTCTCCTGGCAGTTGTCCAGTTCGAGAACCAGAGCACCAGAAACGATGCGAATGACTTCGGCACCGATTACGTCACCAATTTTCAGATTTACTTTCATCTTCTTCTCTTCTCTTTTCAGACGAGTCTGCCGCAGCTAGAACTCGGTGTTTGTGAAATTGCCCTACGTCAGAGAGAGCCTCAGGTGAGGCCCTCTCTGCGTAAAGCTTCCGTTTGAGCTAGGCGTTATTGGCGCTTAGTTCAGATAGTGGCTGCCGTGAGCGCTGTTTCCGAAGAAACGGTCGTCACGACGAGCCTCGGCGGCCATGTCGATGGCATCGCCCAGCGACCAGCCGGTCTCGCGCTCGAACTTGTCGGCGTACGACAGGCTCGCGGCGCCATTGCTGCGACGGCTCGTGAAGCGACGGCCACCGAAGAGGCGATCATCGCGACGCGATTCGACAGCCATTTCGGCAGCGTCGCTGTAGGTCCAGCCGGTTTCGCGTTCGAAGCGCTGCTCGAACGTTTCTTCGGCGGTCACCGTCAGGCTCGGGTCGGCTTCCAGAGCGGTGGTGCAGGCGCTGAGCCAGCTCCAGCCGGTGGCGGCCTCGAACTCGACGATTTCGGCGTCGTTCTTGCTGGCGAGCAACTGCTGCAACTTCATGTTGCTCAGGGTCGCGTTGTTGATGATGCCACCGAAGTTGGTGCGGCCGAAGCTGCTGGCGGTGGTGCGGGTCTCGATCATGTTCAGATTGGTGTTCATGGTATTTTCCTTTTCTTTCGTAGATGTTGGTTTCTGTTCAATACAAGAGGCAGCGTGGTAACTACACTGGTCTGCTGCTACCTAGTGGCAGACCGATGTTTTTGTGTCAGTGACTGAACTTTTGACAGTTCACTCACTTAACATTTGTCGAAAAAAACGACCAAGACAGAAGGCTATTCCTGTGGGGAACAACCTTCTGTTTGGCCGCTTTTAACAACGTTTAGTGACGGCGGCCGAAGAAGCGGTCATCGCGACGCGCTTCGGCGACCATGTCGATGGCATCGCCCAACGACCAGCCGGTCTCGCGCTCGAACTTGTCGGCATCCGACTCGCTCGTGACGCTCTCCAGGCTGACGGTGACCGGCGAACGCAGAGCGCGCTGCTCGTTTTCGATTTCGGCCAGGATGGCTTCGTCGACGGCGTCGCTCCACTTCCAGCCAGTCGCCGCTTCGAACTCCGCGATTTCCGCGTCGGTCTTGATGGCGAGCAGGTTGGCGGTGCCGGCTTCGATGGCGGTGGTGCAGGCGTCGCGCCAGTTCCAACCGGTTTCTGCTTCGAAGGTGACGACGGCCGTGGCATCCTTGCTCGCGAGCAGGATGTTGAGGGCGGTGTTGTTGATGACACCGAGGTTGCTGGTGCCGTTGCTGATGTTGCGGTTCGTGTTCGTGTTCATTTTCATTCTCCGTTTCGATGTGGTCTATTGACCGGGTTAATTGACCTAGTTGCTGAAATCAGCAGCTAGAGTGTCTGTTGCTACAGGCACAGGTAAAGCGTTTCAACAAAGAAGCGCCTTACCTTTGCCTGCCGTGCAAAGTTGTTGTTGATACGAAAGTTGTCGACGGCGCAGAAGAGACTGCCTCGTGAAAGGCAGTCTCTCTGCGTGTCGCCAGTGAACTGAACGAAGCGAACTTAGTTCAGGTAGTGCGGGCGGCGGCCGAAGAAGCGGTCGTCGCGACGCGACTCGGCGGCCATGTCGGCAGCGTCACCGAGAGTCCAACCCGTTTCGCGCTCGAACTTGTCGGCATCCGACTCGCTCGTGACGCTGTCCAGGCTGATGGTGACCGGCGAACGCAGAGCGCGCTGTTCGCCTTCGATTTCGGCCGTGATGGCTTCTTCGACGGCGTCGCTCCACTTCCAACCAGTCGCCGCTTCGAACGCCGCGATTTCCGCGTCGGTCTTGATGGCGAGCAGGTTGGCGGTGCCGGCTTCGATGGCGGTGGTGCAGGCATCGCGCCAGCTCCAACCAGTCTCCGACTCGAACTTCATGGCCGCCGTGGCATCCTTGCTCGCGAGCAGGATGTTGAGGGCGGCGTTGCTGATGATGCCACCGAAGTTGGTGCGGCCGAAGCTGCTGGCGGTGGTGCGGGTCTCGATCATGTTCAGATTGGTATGCATGGCTTGGTTTCCTTTTGCTTTCGTAGATGTTGGTTTCTGTTCAATACAAGAGGCAGGGTCTTAAACACGTCGGTCTGCTTCTGCCTATGCAGCAGGCCAACGTTTGTTAACGAACGACAGCCGAGCCAGCCAAAACAAAAGACTGCTCCTTGTGGGAACAGCCTCTTGTTTGGCGTGGTCAACTGTTAGTGGCGGCGGCCGAAGAAACGGTCGTCGCGACGGCACTCGGCAGCCATGTCGGTGGCATCACCGAGGGTCCAGCCGGTCTCGCGCTCGAACTCGTCGGCGTCCGACTCGCTCGTGCTGACGTCCTCGCTGGTGGTGCTTTCGGCCTGCAGGCGAGCTTGCACATCGGCGAGAATGCTCTCGTCGACAGCGTCGCTCCAGGTCCAGCCGGTCTCCGCTTCGAAGGCGGCGATTTCTTCGGCGCTCTTGCTGGCGAGCAAGGTAGCCGTCTGGCCTTCGATGGAGGTCTCGCAAGCAGTCTGCCAGGTCCAGCCGGTCTCCGCTTCGAACGCCGCGACTTGCGCTTCGTTCTTGCTGGCGATCAGCAGCTGCAGGGCTGCGTTGGTGTTGCCGATGATGGCGATGGCGTTGATGCCGTTGTTGCCGAGGATGGCGCTGCTCATGTTGGTATTCATATGCTTTCTCCGTTTGATTTGGTCTGTTGACCGGGTTAACTGATTGACACAAAACACAGACCTAGAGCAGGTCCGTTTATTTCAGCAAGGCCACAGCCGAAGCCGAGACATCACTGTTTTTTCCAGCCGACCTAATTGCTTAGTTCAGCGCTCTGGAAATGTTCTGCGACCGCAAACTCAGATACAGCGCTTCGGGAATGAAGCGGCGCACTGTGTCGAAGTCGCAAAATCGGTTGATGATACTGGCCCCCGCCGCAGACACGCGGAGAAGCTCGGCACCAAAGGCGTCGGGTTGCTGGTTGACGACGAGGTCTCCACAGCGGCGCAAGCCGTCGTAGATATCGTCGGGGACGTTCAGGCAGAAGATGTCCATGCCCTTGTTGGCCACCTCGATGTCGGATGCGATGTTGAGAGCGAGTCTCTCTGCCGCTTCCGTATCGGTGTGAACCAAGTCTCCAAGCTCGGCGTTGAGAACCGGGGCACCTTCTGCGCTGATATGTTCGACAATCCAGTTCCTTTCCTGGAATGTCGCGATGTAATACAACTGAGCCATCTAGGCCTCCTTCTTCTTCTTGCTAAGACAGCAGTCTTAGAACACCACCTCCAGATGGGGGCAGCGGTCCTGGACCGACGGGTAGTTGTAGTGCGGCATCGAGTCGTCTCTGCCGTAGGCTTCCTTGTGGCTGATCAGCGGGTCTTCTTGGTTGCCCACCAAGACTTCGTTGACCAGCTGGAAGGAGGCGT
>JBBRMD010000042.1:0-50961 GCA_038231015.1 Candidatus Obscuribacterales bacterium | reverse complement strand
GTTTTCTTGGATTTTAGCCAGCTAGTTTTCTCTATTTGCGTTGCGATTTGCTTAGCTAGTTTCATGCCACCACATGAGCGCAAGTGCACTGAGTCCATATAGTCGTCTAGTTCAAATTGTTGACCATCGAAGAGATCTAACAGCACCACTTCGCTGGCGGTTGTGCTAGGGCCTTCAATTGTCAGTGTTCGTAGCATGGCGCGGTGTTTGTCGGTAAATTCTTGAGGCAGTAGTTGTTTGTTGCTATCGCTTAAAGGCATTGCTACCAATAAAAGAGGAATATTCTCTCTTTTGCAGACGGCGACGATCTGCTCGAGTGCTGCACTCTCTTCATTCCAACGTTGCCAATCAATTGGTAAGTATCTGATTTTGTAGTTGGCTTGGTAAAACTCCATCATCTCGGCCGTGCCTGGCTCATCCCTGATAGTTTCTAGCGACCCGCCAGTTAGTGCTGGTTTTTCTCGGTAGGGTTTGTGTGAAATCTGAGCGATGGTTTGTTTGAGCTTTGTTGAGAGAAGCTTTGTAATGGCATCTCGCTGATCATAGATAGGTAATATTCGACTAGATAGAGTTTCAAGATTTGAGCTTGGGCTAGCTTTAAAATTCCAAATTGAGTCAGATATCCTCGCAACCAGCGCTTTGGCTAATTTTGATTCCCATATTTTATTAGTTTGGTGATCAAGAAAATCTCGGGGTCCAGTGAGAAGAATAACTAAGCGAGGTCGTATGCCTGCTTTAAGTGAGCCTTTCAAAAGAAGCAGATCTTCGGAGGTCATACCGCCTTGGTGCGAAAGATTCAGCGTTTTAAATGGTTGGTTACTAGAAGCGCTCAGCAATTTGTCTAGATAGCGATATGAGCAATAATGTAAGAATTTATCGGCACCAGGCTTTGGCTCGCCGAAAAATTTGAAATCAGAAAGAGCTGCCGGAAATATGCCAAGCGATGAGCCAAGCATCAGGATTGTGCTGTCATCGTTTTTGGGAAATTGGTCTATTTTATCGATTACATCAAGACGATCAGACTGATTGGCTATTTCAAAGCCAAATGGTGTGAATTCTAAAACATATGAGCTAGCTAGTGCTAAAACAAATGTATTAACAACCAACCAAAAAGATGTGCTGTGTTGGATGCTAGACATAATTGCTGCCGATTTCCAGAGCTTAGCCCTCGATGATCTCGAAGAGTTGAGCTTTTCTTTCTGCCAGAATCTCTTTGGTTACCGCGCCGATAGTTAGCCTTAGCACTGGTTCAGTTTGTGAGCCACGGGCAGAAAACCACCAGTCATCGAAGTTTACAGATAGGCCATCGATATGTTCTTTGGTGCCACCGGCGATACTACTTTCGAGTTTGCCCAAGGTCTCTTGAATGTCGCTTACGCGTAAGTTAATTTCACCAGAGCTAGAGTAGACCATCAGCGGTTCAATTAGTTTTGAAAGACTGGCTGTGCCCCGAGCCACGACGTTTACAGCTTCAAGCATGGTGCGCAAAGCATTGTCGGTGGCATACATGTCGGCAAAATAGTAATGGCCTGATAGTTCGCCTGCAAAAAGGGCGCGATGATCTTTCATGCTATTCATCATGAACTGTGTACCAACGCCAGTGCGAATGGCTGTTCCGCCTTGAGAAACAATATATTCTGGTACGGCTCGACTAGCACGTAAATCGTAAACGACTTTGCCTCCACCGTGACGTCTCACTAATTCTGCGCCAATCAAGCCAATCATCAAGCCTGTATCAACTTGCACGCCGTGCTCATCTACAAATACTGCACGGTCTGCGTCGCCATCGAAAGAAACGCCAAAGTCACATTTTTGTTCGACAACTGTTTTGCTCAATTCAGTGAGCGAGCCTTCGTCAAGCGGATTTGGTGTGCGATTTGGGAAGGTGCCATCGGGAGTACTATTCAAAAGAATAAAATCAATTAGATGCTTGGCTGTTCTTGCTAGTTCTTCTAGTTCTGGGCCAGCAGCTCCGTGACCGGCATCAAGAGCTATCTTTAAGCGACGTTCTGGCCGCACATGACGCAGAAGAAAACTGACATATTCAGGAATGATATCTACTGTAGAAAGTTTTCCTTTTGTATTTGTCGATTGACCGGAACCACCAATCTCTACTTTCGTGCGAATTTCACCAAGACCGTTATTAGCACCCAATGGCTTGGCTTGACCGGCGTAAAGCTTTAGGCCGTTATATTGCTTGCCCATGTGGCTAGCTGTTACTACTGCTCCACCGTGAAATCCAGCTTGTGCTGCGTACCACACGGCCATCGGCGTAGAGGAAATACCGATGTCTAAGACATCGTTGCCACTATTAAGTATGCCTTCAACAAAAGCCTCTTTGAGAGCCGGTGAGGAAGTTCTGGCATCGCAGCCAACCAAGACTCTACCGCCACCTTGGGGTTTGAGGTAGTGGCCGTACGCTAAGCCGACATTTTTAGCAAAGGGCTCATCTAATCCTTTGCCGTATATGCCGCGAATATCGTATGCGCCGAAAAGTTTATGCTGATCAGTCATCCGGGATTGTCTCTATGCCTAGGTTTTACTCAGCTAACTATAATACGCTATCGACACCAGAAGGTCGTGCGCTATTACATGACGTCGGCAAATGATTTTTTAGTTCCTTCAAAGAATTTGAAGCCGAGAAAACTCACAACTAAGGCCATGGCCGTGTAAACCGCGTAGTGTTGCCAGTCAGGGGCAAGGCCCTCAAGTACGACCCGACGGTAGTCCATTACTATGCCAGCCATCGGGTTGAGCCAGAGAATAAATTGAATCTTCTCTGGCAACGCTGTAGCTGGATAGACGATCGGTGTCCCGTACATCCAGGCTGACAAACCTAGTGCCATCAAATGGCGTATGTCTCTTATGTATACGCTAAGGCTAGCGACGAACCAGGAGATACCTGCAGTAAGAAGGCACTGCGAAAGCACTATTAGCGGCAAAAATAGCAGAGTTGGCGGCAGACCATGCTTGTAAATCAAGACACCTGCAAGAAGTATGGTGAACGCAATAGCCTCAGTAAAGAGTGCCGAAAGAACATTTACCAGTGGCAAAATTTGTAGAGGAAAGACAACCCGTTTGACTAGATTTGGATGCTCTAGAATAACGGTAGATGAACGTGCCAGCGATTCAGAAAAGGCGCCCCAGGGAAGTAAACCAGCCATTAAGTAAAGGGCGAAATTACTAGTGCTGTCGTTCGTACCGAGTTTTACTTTTAGGACTATGCAAAACAAGAATGTATAGAGTACAAGATGGCCTAGAGGGTTAATTAGAGGCCAAAGTAGACCTAGTAGCGAACCCTTGTAGCGTCCGAGGCAGTCGCGCTTGACCATCAGGGCCAAAAGATGGCGCTGATTCCACAGCTCTGAGAGACCGCTCGCTGCTTCTCTTTGAGGATGAGCGGGGGCGTTCACAATTGAAGATGTACTCATTACTATTATTAGACACCAAAGCAAAGGCTAATTCTTTCGTATATCGCTTCTGGTTGCATTAGTTTTTAGTCAATTGGCGTTGCTATTTCGTATTTCGGGCTTTCTCTACAATTGGTTTACGGGCTTCTTTTTCGGCTGTGGTAGCAGCTTCCGCTTTAGCGGTGAGTAGCAGGTTGGTTGAAGTTAAGCTAGTCACTGCGCTTTTCTTGGCATCTTTGAAACTGAGCTCACCAGTGTAGCCTGAGCCATAATAATAGATATCAGACGTTGCTTTTTCTTCAACCCGCGCCTGTTCTGGAGCTCCTACTGGCAATAGCTTTCGCAGTTCTATCACTGCTGCTTCTTTGTCTGTTGGTTGCTCCGCAAAGATTTCGCTTATTTGAAAGACAGTGCTGTCTTTGCATTGAACCATATACTGTCCGCCAGCAGCCGTTTTGGTTCTGCTGAGATATTGTCTCTTTCCACCTGAATTGGCCGCGGCTGAGGGGTCTCTGACAAATGTGACCATTGCTTCTTTTAGTGTTGACTCTGGCATGCCGAGTGTAATTTTTTCGAGAGCAATTGTGCCTTGTGGTGTAACTTCATTGTTTTCGGCTTGGCTGCAGCCCGTTAAGCTCATTGCGCATATGCTCAGAACCAGTAAGTTATTCAGCAATTTTTTAGTAAAACGCACTAGTTATCCTTTTCTATTTGCCATTGTTGTCGCTACCACTAATTTCGGCACTTAATTTCCCCATGATCTCTTTGGCTTTTGAGAGTAACCTATCTTTTCGCTCTGGTGCTACTTCTGTGAGATACGTGTCTATAGCCGTAAGCGGGTTGAGAACTGCACTTTCTGTCAGTTGAGGTAAGCGCGCTCGTTGGTGAGATGGCACAATTTCGGCATTGAATTTTACTGTCAAAGCCGATTCACACAGTCTCTTCAGAGCATCTTCGTCAACTTGATTGAGATTTTCTTGGCCGATTTTGTAGCGTATACGCAGTACACAGCCAGGCACAATCACCTTTGTAATTTTTTTTGTAAGCAATTCAAGTGGGTTTTCGCAATCAATTAGATCTGCTTCTACCGTAATAAAGGGCCGCGGATTGATAGATATAAACTTGAATTCTGTTTTGGCACCAGTGCCGTCTCTATCTATCTTTACGTGCACAAAGCCTTTGTCTTCTTTTTCTTCACCAAAGTCGACTCTCTCTAGGGAGCCGGCATAGACAATAGCTGGATGCTCTTGGCGCAAGACTTGATACTTGTGGATATGGCCGAGGGCAACGTAATCGATGCGTTCGTCCACAAACATGTCGGTAGGAAAAGTGAGGGTATAACCCACAAGAAGTTCTTCTTCTATTCCTGCAAGGGCCGTATCGGTGCTCATGTGAGCTGTTACAACTGTGGGAATGCTTGGGTCTAGCTTGAGATAGAAACCACGCAGTAAGTCGCGAATATGCTCCTTCAAAACTTTGTCTATTTCAGCAGCCGACAAATCTTTGTATTTGTCTAAAGTCATTAGTTGGTGCCTGGTGATGTGAGGCAGGCCTACTAATTGCAAGGCACCATTCTTGGTATTAATCACCATTGAAATGGGCCGGTCAACCATTAGTACGCCAGGCACTTCAAGGCTCTGAAATACAGACATGGCATGACTTTGAGAGGCCCGTAAAACCTGATCGTGGTTGCCTACAACGAGAATACTAGTGATGCCAGCATCGCTCAGACGCTTGAGTTGACCGGCAAACATCTTCTGATAAATCGGCTCAGGTGAAGCGTTTCGGTAGGCGTCACCCGAAAAAAGAAATATGTCGCAGTTTTGTTCTATGGAGTAATCAACTACTTTGGTCAAGGCCGCGACGAAATCTTCAAAGCGCACATTTAGACCAGTTTCGGGGTTGATTCGACCATGGCTCTCGCCTGAGCCAAAGTGAATGTCTGAAACGTGAATTAGGTTGATTGTCATAGATGTCATTATAGCCTTGTCGGCTCAGGGTTAATTGAGAAGTTCATGTACTGCGGTGAAGCGCATGATAGATTTATTCTGCTTAATTAAAAGCGGTAAATATAGTGCGCCCTCCACAGTCATTGCCAAATGCTCTCGTAGCTCTATCTTGTCGACTTAGCCGACTTACGGTCGCCATCCTACTTTGTCTTGGCAACTTGTCGGTACGGCCAGTTCTTTGCCAAGAAGCCACTGAGATTACTCAATGCTTGCATGCTAGCAAGTATGTGTCACAAGCTGCCGCGGCTCAAGTCAAAATAGAGGGTAGCAGCTTAAGAGTAAGTCTCTATCAAGATCCGCGCGCCCAAATCAAAGATCTCAAAATCAATTCAATCTTGCTTGGCAAAGAGTTAAGTGATGCTTTTCCATCTGCTTTTGACAGCTATGTCTTTTCATATTTTCCGATGGTCTCGCAAAACCTTTATACAGAAGTGATTGTTGCCAAGAGAGATTTGCATCTTTTTGCTGCTCGCAAACTTACAAATAACGAAATTCTTGCCCGCGTTACTCTTGAGCCATTTTTGGTAAATAGTCTGAAAAGTCGTTATCAGGCCTTAAGTTACGACGAGATTCTTAATTACAGTGACAATCAAAATAGTAAAGAAATCAAGCAGCGAATTCTCTCTCTTAAGCTTAGTGGTTATGATGTGCAAGCTGCCGAAAGGCAATTTCTCAAGATGGAAGACTTGGCACGCAACAAAGACGAAGTAGCATGCGCAGAGGCGAGCATCGCCCTAGCCAGATGTTTAGACGAGTCTGTTCTGCAGAAAACTGCTTTGCAAAACTATGATGCACCAGGAAAAATCAGGCTTGCTAACGAGAGGACTCTGTGGCCAAGGTAAAATACACCCACACGCTTGAGCGTGGGGACCAAGTAGAAGTAAATGTAGAATCGCTTGCCAATGGTGGCGATGGTGTAGCAAAAATAGATTCTCTGCCAGTGTTCATTGAGCGAGCCGCTCAAGGAGACCGTTTAGCAGTTCATCTCTTTGATGTACGCAAAGACTTCGCTCGCGGTGCCATTGAAGAGATCGTCAAACCGTCACCAGAAAGAGTAGAAGCTCCTTGCTTTCACTATGAGCGCTGTGGTGGCTGTCAGTGGCAACATATAGACTACGCGCACCAGCTAAAACACAAAGAGCGTTTAGTAGTTGATGCCTTGGTTCATATTGGTGGCATTAGTAATGCCAAAGAACTTGTACAACCAATCGTCGGCTGTGATGACCCTTTCCATTACCGCAATAAAGTACAGTTTCCTGTCAAATATAAAAATACCCAAGTGTTGGCTGGCTACTATGAACGCGGCAGCCATGACTTGGTTAACATCGATTCGTGTCCTATTCAGCCAAGTGTTATGGATGACATGTTGAAGACAACAAAAATGTTGTTCAAAAAATATCGCATTTCTATCTATGACGAAGAGCGTCACCGGGGCATGGTGCGCCATCTCAATTTTCGTATGAGTTTTGCCACTGGCAAAATACTCGTCACTATTGTGGTAAATCACGCTGCTATCAAAATCAAAGAATTCAACAACATTGACTATCTGCACGCTTTCACCACCCTTGGTGAAGAGCTCAAGCACTTGCACAGCGAAGTAGAATCAGTTGTAGTCAATTTTAACCAAGACAAAGGCAATCGCATTCTCGGAGAACACACCATTACCTTAGTTGGTGACGGCTACATCGAAGAGAAATTAGCCACCACTAGAGCCGACTTGCCGCAGCAATTGCAAGATGGTCTTCGTTTTAGGCTTTCATCGAAGAGTTTCTTCCAGGTAAATAGTCTGCAAGCTGTCAAATTGCTTGAGTTTATTGCTCTGGCCGCTAAAGAAGATTTAGCCGGCATTGACAAACCGGTAGTGGTAGACGCCTATGCCGGTGTGGGCACTATCGCTATGTGGCTCAGCCCCTTAGCCGATGAAGTAATTGCCATAGAAGAAGTAGGCGATGCCATCACTGACGGCGAAGAAAATGCCAACCTCAATAATTTGACCAATGTTAGCTTCATTGAAGGCCGGGTTGAACAAGCCATGGCTGTCTTAATGGTCGAGAAAAAGCGCGAAAATAAAAACATCGACTTGATCGTGCTTGATCCGCCCCGCAAAGGAATAGACCCTAATATTCTGTCTTTGATTAGAGAGCGTGGACCGAAGCACCTAATTTACGTGAGCTGCAACCCCGCCACCTTGGCGCGGGATCTCAAAATTCTCTCTCAGACCCCAGAAAGTGGAGAAAACAGCTCCATGGCCGGGTATAAAGTAAAGCGAGTACAGCCTGTGGATCTTTTCCCTCAGACTTACCATGTCGAATCGATAGCGTTACTTGAGAGGTTGTAGATGGTTCTTTCAGGCATTTGGAGGAGAAACGAGAATTCGAAGGAACCTCTGCCTGATAATTTGAGTGTTTCTCATGACAAGGCCGTGCCTCCTAATGCGGTCCAAGAACTTTGTGCTTCGGTGGGCTGGAGTCGGCGTGAGCCTGACCTCATTGTGCGGGCCTTGGAGAACTCTTTAGCGGTAGTTTCAATATGGGATAAAGAGGAACTGGTTGGCTTTGCCAGAGCAACCGGCGACAAAGTCTTCAACGCCACAGTCTGGGACATGGTGGTGAGGCCCGATTACCAGCGCCTTGGTGTGGGCCGTTTGGTGATGTTAGAGCTTTTGAAAGAGTTAGATGAGTACTCGATTCCATTGGTGACACTCTACGCCGACCCTGGCACTGACGGTTTCTATAAGCGCTTTGGCTTCCTTGCTGACCCGTCCGGGGTGCGTGGAATGTTCAGAGAGAAGAACGATTATTAAGGTCTATTTAGAACGGTTACTTGAATTATTAGGAAATTGATATTTCGGAAGGTTTCTAATTGCTGGCTCTAAAGTTGGCAATGCCGGTCGACCGTGCTAATCTAGCCTACCGTATATATGTTGTAGGCAACGCGTAAGAGCGCTTGGAGATGTCATGAAGGTAATTTTGCACCACTCTGTTGAAAAGCTTGGACAAGCTGGAGACATTGTTGAGGCCGCCCCCGGTTATTTCCGTAACTTCCTTCAACCGCGTGGTTTGGGTGTTGAAGCTACCAGAGGCACGCTCAAGAAGCGTGAAGAAGATTTGGCAGGCCTGAAGAAGAAAGCTCAGCAAATGCACCAAGCTGCTGTTGAGAAGGCTGAGAAAATCACTAACCTCGGCGCTATTCACTATGTTGCTAAGGTCGGCGAGAGCGGCAAGCTTTACGGCAAAATCACTAACAAAGAAATTTCAGACTTGATCGAGAAAGAAGTTGGTTTTGTTATCGACAAGCGTCTAGTTAAAACCGATAAAGAGATTCATGCTCTCGGCGTATACGAAGTAACCGTCAAATTGGCTAACGAAGTACAAACCAAGTTGAATCTTGAAATTCTTCGCGAAGGTGCCACACCTACAACTAGTAAAGGCGCCCCTGCTAAGGTTGATGCTCCAGCTCTTGAAGAAGAAGTTGAAGCCGCAACAGTTTAAGACTGAAAACAGAAATTCAATTGTTGAAATTTTAGAGAAACCCCCTATCTTAGATAGGGGGTTTCTCATTCCCGCTTCTACCCTCGCAAATCTGGGTAGGCAGAGAGACCTTTTTGATTCGCATACGCTGGCGTGGTGATTGCCTTGTTTGATCAAGCGACGATGGCTGTCGCTGTGATGATAAATTTACTGATCGTGCTCTTCCTATTTGAGATTTTTCTAGTCACCACTATTGGTGCCCAAGGTTTGATTGTTATTTCTAGATGGATAGTTGATTTAAAATTGAGTGGTCCGAATTTCAAATTTCTTTTGAACGCCTCGGTTATGGGTCACCCTTCCAGTATGAAGTAATCTTAAACAGCCTCACCCTCGGCGTATCGGTTGTAGATGCTTGATTCAACTATTCATTAGGGTATTCTGCTCAACGAAAGTTTCGTCAACAACATTATTTATGGCTGTCCAGGAATTCAAGGTGAAGCGCGCTCGGTTACTTTCTAGAAGAGGAACGGTCTGGCTTTTGATAGCCATGCTCTCTCTTGGGTGGTTATCGTTGCGCATATTCTTTCCTCATCGTCTGCTTGTTTCGGTAGGTATTCCTAAATGGATAGCCGCACATCTGGCTAGTCCTTTGGTCTATATTGATGATAAAAAGTCTGCCGATATTCTCTTGATTGGTTCGTCACTAGCACTGGCTCCACCATTTCGTTTACTAGCTGATGAGAAGGATGGGGATAGAATGTTGGCTGCCGGCAACCGGCAATTTCTCTCTCAATGCTACCAGGATGCGCTGACGACAGCCCTTGGTAGGCGGTATAACATTGATAATATTTCGGTCCATGCTGCTGTTGCGGAAGATCAAAGAATCATTATGGATGCTGTCGTCAATTCGGCAGTCAAACCGAAACTTGTTGTCTACGGTTTTTCCCCAAGAGACCTAATTGATAATTACATGGGTAGAGCTCCAAAGGAAAATCCAGTCTACCGAACGTTTCAATTTGCTCAGGTTTACAATGGGAAATCTCACGCGAATGTTTTAGATATATTTGAGCGTGAGAAACAATTTTTAGTGCTGGTGCGGAAATACGCAAAAGACGAAGTCACTTCAAGCGTAGCTAAGTATATTGGCCGGTCGGCTTCACTTTGGGAGGCTGCAAATCTCGATAAGCAGCTGATGCCCTTGGCGGTGAGCAAAGAACTAGGGCCAGCTGAAAGACTTAAAGCAGATCTGGCAGTTTATCGGGAAAGATACCTTCCTTTTCGCCAGGATTATTTCGATAAGCAGCTGCTCAGCTTTCGACAGCTTCTTCAGCAATGCAAGGCTCACTCTGTTCCAATTATAGTTTTGCACATGCCCATTGCTCAATCAAATTTAGCGATTCTTCAACCTCAACTTGTAAGTAAATTTAGAGCTGTCACCAGTGAGGCTTGCCGAGAGGCCGGTGTCGAGGAAATTGACATCATGGATGCTAGCGGCAAACCATATGTTGCTTCTGACTTTAAGGACTCTTGCCACCTAAGCAAGGTCGGTTCAATCAAGTTTCTCAAGCAATTTGCAGAAGCCTTGAAGGCATCGAAGACCATGCAGCATACTTTTCCTCAGCAAAAATGAGGAAAAGTACGCTGAAAAACTGATCGCGGTATTTTCCTGCTGCGGTGTCGCCAGATTGAGCGAGGGCAAATTGGATTTTATTGGCTCTGTGCCTCGTTCAAATATAGTGACACAGCTCGCTGCCACATTTGATGAGCGTTCTGAGGTCGTCGCCTCCAGTCGCAGTTTGACTGATTTGCTTGGTGAGCAAGCACCATCTGAATTTGGTGGAGTTTTGGTAATTCGAACTAGCACTCGCAGCTCCGAATGGCTTTTCTGTTTCCGCTCTGGGCAATAGTAGCTTTGTGCTCATTGCCGCTCTGTTTTAGGGCTTTTAGGGACGTTCGTTTAGAGAGAAATCTTTTGTTGACCGGGTATCTCACCGGTATCATTTGTCTCTCCATTATGGCAGTTAGTCGTCCTGAAACCAGATATGTAATACCATTAGCGGTGCCAATGGCAATCGCTTCTGCCATTTTCGTTGCTAGATTGTTTGATCTGAATGTAGTAGGAAAGGTAGCTGGAGCTGCTCTTCTGGCTAGTGGCTTTGCTCAGTATCTGATTTTCAATTTCACACCTTATCCGCTCTCTATTTCACCAGCCGAGTCCATTAAGATTAAGAGCCTAATCATGAGAGAGAATAGCGAGACTTTGATGGCCGTGCCAACCAACCCAACGCCGCCAGGTGACCTCTATGCGCAGCGGTGGTTGGTAAATTTCTGCCATGGTTTGCAGAAAGATAGACCTGCAAGGGTTACTCTTTTAGCAAATACTGCCGAATTGAATGTTCATACCTTAGACGTGGTTGCGTCAGAGCTACGAAAGCCTGTCGAGTTTTCGACATGCAGAAAGTTTACTTTGAACGGTGATGTTATTGAGCTAACGCCTGAGCAGATAGACTATTACGATTGTTTCGTGGTCAAAACTGGCGATGATACTGGCTTTAAGGTAGCAGATTCTACGAGCAGAGAAAGCCTTGAGAAGGCAAAGATGATGTTGAAATCAAATGAATTCTATGCAAATAGCCATAGCATTGCAGGTGACGGCACGAACTTGATTGTTTATACAAAGATTGTTGCTGGGGTTAAGTAATTTGATACCTACATGAGTCATGATGACGATTTAGGCGGACTACCTTCTGGTGCTTTTTTTTGCTGATTCTCCAAGCAAAAATTTCTCATTGTCAGGTTTGAACTTTGGTCGCACAGTTGATGCGAAACTAATATTTTTGATGAGTCAATGCGCACAAACTTACGTCCTTTGCTTTTGTCTTACTGTATCTTTTCTGCCGTGTCGCTTGCAGTGACGGCCTTTGCCGGTAAGGGTATGAGCAGTCGCCGTCTATCACAGTCACACTTTTGACCGGCGGCAATGGAAAACGGATTGCGGGGATCCGTATAGAGCAATAGTCAGTGCATCTTCGCTGGGGCAATTTGAACCATTAAGTTCACCAAATGCTTTGCACAAAATCATAAGCGCTTTTTCTGGGCTGATTTTTCCTGCTGAAGGAACCTATATTGTCACCCTTGAAATTGATGGAAACGTGGTCGGCTCAATTCCCTTCCAAGTTGAGCTTGTTGCTGCAGCAACGTCGTGATTCCCGGCGACGACAATATTGTATTTGTGGCTCAGTCGACAGAAACCAATCGCATTTAAAGCTCCGAATGCATCGTTACTTCATTCCAGTAGCCATGGCTTACGAAGCTGTTGTCTGGCGGTTCTGGTAAACAAATTCGAGAGAGATTCAAAGATGCCGGCGCCAAATATTCCACCAGCAGATATGCTGCAGCATTTAATGGAAGAAAACGATTTGACTCAATGCGACTTGGCGAAAGCATTGAGCATTAGACAGAATCGCATATCGGAAATGCTTAGCGGCGCTAGAGGAATGAGCAAGGCACATGTTGTCGCCTTAGCGAAATACTTCAACGTTAACCCTAAAGTGTTTCTCCCAGATTAGTATTTCGAGGGCTTAAGGAGGTTTATCATGGTTGGAATCGAGAAACCCGATCTGAAACCCCTGCTATACCTGGTTCCGCACGAGCATCCATGGAAACGGCAGCTCTTTGTAAAAGGCCGCAAGTTACCGGCAGCTGCGGTTTGGAGTGCCATTCAAGCAAATAACTTGAGCTTAGAGCAAGCAATGGACAACTGGGATCTATCAGCCGCGGCCATAAACGAAATCATAGAATATTGTGAATCTAACCAACAGAAATTTAGAAGCGTCAGAGGTGCCGCTTTGAGGTCCACGGTTGACTGTGCTAATGTTGATAAAAAGACTCGACACATCGATGTGTTGTAGGGAGCGAAGTGTTGTCGGATTTCAGAGAGCGTATTACGATTAATCCAGAGCAATGCGGTGGTCGTCCTTGTATTCGTGGTATGCGAATTCGGGTTATCGACATCCTCGATTTGTATGCATCTGGCCTAGGTGCTCAAGATATTTTAGATGAAATGCCTGATCTCGAAATGGCAGACCTCTCGGCTGCATTGAAGTATGCAGCGCAGATTTTGGACCATCCAATTATTGCTGCATGATCATTTGGCTTGATGCCAATCAGGCCATGACGCACCATTGTGGGAACATTTTGTTGGCTTCTGAACTTTTGATGTTATATTGGTTGAATTGATGTTGTTAAAAATTGGTGTTCGAGTTAGTTGAGGTGGTTATGGCCGCAATACTTAAACCTCAGGAAGATGATATTCGCGAGTTAGGGCAAGAAGAGGCAAAGAAGCTCTTTGAAGATGCCGTTGCTCGCAGGCTTAAGATTTCAGCGACCGAATTCCTTTCTAAGTTCGATTCTGGCGACTTTAAGGGCCAAGAAGAGGATCCCCGGCTTACCAGGATTCTATCTCTGCTGCCTTTGGTTCGGTAGTAGTGCTCGGCTCGGACAATTTTGAAAAGACAGAGAAAGCGGCACGGAATTGCTACGAATGAGATTTGCGTCTAGCGATTTCATGCTTAGCCGACGTGAGTATATTGACGAAATGGAGTCCTAGCTTGAAGCGCTGGCTTCTAGTTGCCTCTCTACGGCGAAACAAAGATATGGTGGCCTCTGGCTCGATGTCCGAGGACACTGAGTTTATACAATTACGCTGTAAGGGCAATACAAAGCTCTATTTTGAGTTGGACCAACATATAGAAGTCTTAAAGATTCCCACCCCGAGAGGAGACCGATATCGAGTTTCGACATTACGCTACATCTACTGCATTTGGACAGATCCTGATACACCGTTAATTGCTTGGCACTATCATCCCGACCTTGATGTTCCTTTCCCTCACTTTCACGTGTATGACAGGCTGGATGAAGCGGAGAAGAAAATTGGATTGAAGGTTAGCACTCTTCATGGTCTTCATATACCGTCGGGGAGGGTTTCGATGGAAGAAGTTATTAGATTCGCCATCGTCGAATTGGGAGTGGTGCCTCATAAGAGTAGGGAGCATGACTGGTCTGAGGTTTTAAGGCAGACTAGTGCGAGATTTGAAGCACAGAAAACGTGGGGCCAAAGTCCGCCAACTTAGGGCTTTAGCCTGCCCAGCGGATGTCACACGCTGAATCGCTACAATTACTAATTAAGTGGTCTCTGAAGCTAGCCGCTCCACTGTCCACACTTGGCACCATTGTACCGAGAGGTAATTTCTTTTTGTCGGCTATTTCCATCAAAAGAAGCATCGTCTCTTCGTCTACGCGAAATTGCACAGTGCCAGCAACGCTTATATCCCTACTAATCATCTAAATCAACGCGCTCGCCTTGAAACACTTCAGTAGCAAGTGAGCCATCAGCCTGCTTTTTCAATATCTCAATTTTTGCTTCGGCGCCTTTTATAAATTGCTCGCATTCAACCGAAAGCTTGATGCCTTGCTCGAATAGTTGTAATGCTTTTTCAAGTTTTACTTCGCCATCTAATTCTTTGACGACAGTTTCAAGCTCAGCAAGAGATGCTTCGAAATCTATTTTTAGTTCCGGTTCAGTGACGTTCATTATTACTGTTCTCCTGGAGTCGTTAGAATTATGTTTTACTACTTTGCTTTTGCCCCTAGTTTTCTTTGGTGTTGGCTCTGTAGGCGCTAGTTCTAGGGTTGCAAGTTCTGGCTCAGCTGCCGCGGATGCTACGGCTTTGACAGGCTCTGCTTCACCCTCGCTAGTGGCTGGGGCAGCAAAGAACGAGAGCTGCTGAAACCCGTCGTCATTGCTATTGGGTGGTGACTCATTGTTAGTCATTTTTATTTGACCCCATTTCTATTGACTCCACTTTCAGTTTGACTTTGCCAGAGCGCAAGAGCGCCTCTACCACGTCGCCAATTTTGAGATCTTGGGCCTTGGTAATAATCTTGCCTTCTGTGGTGCGTAGTACAGAGAAACCTCTACTCATGACATTGTCGGGCCCAAGGGCATGTAGTTTTTCGCGCAGCTCAGAGAAGCGATGACTGCTGTTGGCCAGTAAACGTTCAACTCTATTGGTGATGTGTTGCCTGCGCCTAGAGACATTTACCGAGGCTAGTGCAAGGCGATCTTGATAGCGGTTCAAAGCGTTAACTGGCGAGAATCTCAATAATTCTCGTCTGGCGTAGTGCATGCGCTCTTCTATTGATTGCATCATGCGGGTGTTGAGGTAGCTAAATCTTTCGAGCAATTCGGCACTGCCCCTGGCAACAAGTTCCGCTGCTGCAGTTGGTGTCGGTGCGCGCAGGTCAGCTACCAAGTCGCAGATAGTGGTATCAGTTTCGTGACCCACACCAGAAATTATTGGCACGGTGCATTCTGCTACCGCCCTTGCCACCACTTCAGTATTGAATGACCAAAGGTCTTCAATTGAGCCGCCGCCGCGGGCTACGATGATGACGTCGATATCAGGCATTTTTTGCAAGTCTCTAATTGCTTGCGCTACTTCTTCAGCTGAGCCTTCACCCTGCACTTTGGCTGGTGCAATCAATACTGATACGTTGCGATTGCGGCGATAGAGGGCGCTTAGTATATCTCTTAGTGCTGCACCAACTGGGCTGGTTACTACGCCAACACGGCGAGGCACCATGGGTATGGCTTTCTTGCGAGCCGGGTCGAGCAAACCCTCTGCTTCTAGTTTGGCTTTGAGTTGGTCGAATGCTAACTGCCATTCGCCCACACCGACTGGCTCAATGCCGGTAACTATCATTTGATAGGCCCCACGGGGTGGATAGACGCTCAGCTTGCCTTTGGCGACAACCTGCAAACCATCTTCTAATTTGAAGCGCAAAGCTGAGTTGGAGTTCTTAAAGCAAACGCAAGGAAGAGTAGCTTCTTGGTCTTTGAGTGAAAAATACCAGTGACCAGATGGATATACTTTGGCGTTTGAGACTTCGCCGACAACTTGCACCGCATCGAACTCGCCTTCGAGAGTATCGCGAATGCGATTGGTTAGTTGCGATACTGTGAGAACTGTATTTTGCGAATGGGCTTCTTTGAGGCTGTACATAAATGTGTTCTCGGTCGGTAGACTTTCTCTAACTAGTACAACGTAATTTTGCCGCTCAAAGTTCGAAAAAATTGAAAATATTTTTTTTGATTCTCTAATTTTATCGACCTTTTTAGATTTGCGGGGTCTTCCTGTGCAGGTCGAAATATAGAAAGAGCGCTATTGTTGTATATCTGGCCCGGGGCCTAGCTTTGCGCGATTGTATATAAAATGCATGATCTTGTAGATCCTCCGAAACCCTGATGTCAAGCCGGTTTCAAGGGTTGCTACTTGGGAACATTATAAGTACAGAGCTGTCTTAACAAGCAGTAACTGCTAAACCAAACGATCAACATCTACTTATATAGAGGCCTCAAGTTTCATTTGACGGCCCCGGTTGTCATACAATATATTAGTATCACATACAAAAATATGGTACTTCCAAGAGGGGGGTCAAGCTATGGACCGCACATTATTTACGCCAGCGATGCTAGAAACATTTCGCGCTTGCAAGCGGGCTTACAAGCTCGCTTTTCAGAATCACGCTGGTGAATCTGGAAGGATTAGCCCAAGTGCAATCTGTAAGCGCTTCGTTTTGCGTGGTTTGGCCGATGTGAACCGTGGCAAAGTGGCGAGCCCCTCGCAGGTGCAAAAGTTTATGGGGCAGCATTGGCCCCTCGATAAGCTCCATGACCAACCAGGTGGTAAAGATTCGGCTACTCGAGCCTTCCTTTACGCTTATAAAACTCTGCTGCGCTATGTTGCTAATCCTTATAAGCCCAAAGGCTCTGAAGTGGTCGCTGTGGCCACCAAGGTCCGTGCCCGGGTGCCGGGACAACGCCTCTACTTAGAAGACGTTTTCGACTTGATTCTTTGGTATCCAGAAGAAAAACGCTTAGAGCTGGTCATTTTCCACCTTAAGACCCTTCGCAAAAGTGATCCCTCATGGCCTGCGCCGGCTACTTTGGTGCGGCAGCATTTGGCTGAAAGGCTCAAAGTGCGTTGGCCCTACGAGAAGCTCACCTTGACCATGGCCAAAGTGGGGCCAAGTGAAAGTAAAGATGTTTCGATTAACCTAGAAGAAAGTCTTTATCGCATTCATTGGCCTGAGATAGTGAAGAATCTAGAGGAGATGAAAGACCTCGGTGAAGTTGAAGAGCATGTTGACGGAGATTGCCCATACTGCAAAGCGATCGAGAGCAAAATTGCCGCTGAGCAAAACAATGTGGTTGACCAGGTCACCCTGACTGCTTGAAAACGGTCAGTCATAAGCCCTCCCTAAGTGATATAAAATTGGCGATTCATCTTCCATTAGATGAATCGCCAATTTTTTGTGGGCAATTACTCTCGGCGGCTATCAAAGGGGCAAAAGTGTCAGTAAATCTTGTGATCAAATCAATAGGTGAGCTAGCTACGCAAGCTTCAGATAAGGGTTTGGTAAAAGGCGCAGCTATGCAAGATGTGGTGCGCATAAAAGATGCCTGCATAGCCGTAGAAGGTGACCAAATTGTAGCTGTTGGTAGAGAGGTCGATGTTTTCGAAAAACTAAAAGGTAGTCAGCTTGGTGACTATGAGGTAATCGATGCTGGTGGCATGTTAGTTACCCCTGGTTTAGTTGATCCGCATACGCATTTGATTTTTGACGGTAACCGCGCCAACGAATTTCTTATGCGCTGCCAAGGTAAAACCTACACCGAAATCGCTGAAGCTGGTGGTGGCATCGTTGCTAGCATGAGGGCAACTCGCTCGTCTTCGAAAGAGCGGCTGGTAGATCTTGGTCGCCAGCGCTTGCAAAGAATGCTAGAGGCTGGTACCACCACCTGTGAGATCAAGACCGGTTATGGCCTAGACCAAGACAGCGAACTACGTATGCTGGCGGCCATTCTCGAACTTAAGCATAGCTGCGCTAACTTCATTGATATCGTGCCAACCTTCATGCCAGCTCACGCGATACCACCAGGTGAAGAGCGCGGTCATTATGTAGACCACTTGATTTCGGACATGCTCCCGGCGGCATCATCTATGGTGACTGATGGTAGTCAGATATATGCAGATGTGTTCTGTGATCGTGGCTATTTTACTCTTGAAGAAACGGCCCGCATTTTTAGCGCGGCTTCTTCTCATGGCTTCAAACTGAAAGTGCACTCTGATGAATTCGTCAATCTTGGTGCCACCAAGCTGGCTACCACAGTTGGTGCCCATAGTGCCGATCATTTACTCAACATTTCTGACCCTGAAATTGAGGCTATGGCTCAATCTAATACCGTTGCGGTGCTGCTACCTGGCACTTCCTTCTATCTCAACTTGCACGAGCATGCGCGAGCTCGCACTATGATCGCAGCTGGCGTAGCGGTGGCACTCGGCTCAGATTTCAATCCAGGTTCATGTCATATATTCTCTCTGCCTCTAATTTGGGGCCTAGCCTGTCTCCATCTCAAGTTAACCGTTGAAGAAGCCCTTACTGCTCTTACGGTAAACTCTGCTTATGCCATCGGTATGGGGGAGAAAGTCGGTCGACTATCGCCCGGCTATCAAGCCGACATAAATATGTGGAATGTCGCTACTCTAGAAGAGGTGCCCTATAACCTCGGGTGGAACTCCGTGGCCCAAGTGATCAAGAAAGGACATTCGGTCTATAAAGGCTAATCAGGCTGGTTCTGGCTGTTTTAGCAGGCTTCATCGGTGGTGCGCTGGTGGTATCAAGGCTTTTGGGATCTGGTATCAGATTGAGCCTTTGATCTGCGGGCAAGACAAATACCGATGGCGGTATCAGATTTGATTTCGAAGGTCAAATTTGAGTGGTATCAAAATTGCTCATAAAATCTTGCGATTTCCTATTGCCTTATTAAAGGGTTTCGTTATAATTCTAATCGGTGCCACCATTGATGGCGGCGTTCACTTTATAAACTGTGTCTCTTTGGAGAGCATCCAGCACTGCTGTTGGTGCCCTGGCTTGGTGACTTCTACTGTGGGGGATTTTAACTAATGGCAGAGGCTAAGCGAGTTCCAGAGGAGCGGCCCGAATCAAACCTTGGACTTGATGGTTTTGACCAGTTTTTCACTGACAATGCCCAAGAAGCAAATGGCGTCCCGAATACTACTGACCCATATATGCAGGCTCAAGTTGAGAAACTGCTCGACCGTTTTACTGAGCTAATGTCATTGAGCGTTGACCAGCGCGTTGAGACAAGCAAAATTGCCAGTCAGCTTATTGACAATCAAAGGCAATTGGTTGCTACTCAGCAGATATTGATTAAGTTGATGGAGCGCTCCATTGAGCTAACTCGCCACATCACCACTATCGAAGAGAAATTGCCTGGTCTTTACGAGCTTCCGCGAGTTGTTGAAACCTTGCGTCAGCGAGTAGCCGAGCTTGAAGGCATCGAAACACGCTAGGTTGTTGCTAGGCGCCATTCGCTATTCGTGAATTCACCATTTACTTAGATGTAGATCTTTATATACAATGCTTAGTATGAGCGGAGTATTCATGGATGGCGGTGGTGGCGGAGATGGCGGTGGTATAGACCACGGTCACGATCATGGCGACCATGGAGATCACGGTCATCATGGCCACGATATGGGCGGTCACCCTGACCAGAGCCCGATTTGGTCTCAGGCAATGCAGGGGCTGAAGCTCAACGACTTTATTTCAAGCATTCGCATTACGCCCAATCACCTTTTGCTTTTCATGTTTGCGGGCTTTACCGGCTGGCTTGGTGTGATTTATTGGATTCGTCATCACGAACCGATGGCTAACCATATGCTTGGCTCCGGTCCTGCATACACTTCTCATTCGCAGGCCGACAGGCTTTTGATTAACGGTGCCCGTGAGGCCTTGCCGATTAAGACAGTGGCAGGCTCTGGTGTTGTCTATACCCCAGGCTCAACTCCTAACCCTGTTGCACCTATGCAGACCTATTCTTCAGGCGTGCGTTTTTCCAGCCCCCGCCAAAATTTGGCTATTCAATCGAGTGCAATGAACGCTCCTGCATCGTCCACGAATGTTCAGGGTGCACCTAACTACGCTGCTCCAGCCATGATGCCAGTCTCTGGTGGCATCGGTCACAGTGCCAGACTCTTCAGTCATAGAGACCAGGTCAGCGCTGGTGGTCTTAATCAGGCTATGCCTGGAAGAGCTCCAGGTCGCATGGTTGGCTATGAACTCGGAGCTCCGAGTGGTGGTCTCAATGCGGCCAGCCCCCAGCAGCAGGGAGCTCAACTTGTAAATCAACCTGTAATCCAACCGGTAATACAACCTGGCTGGAGTTTGGCTAAAGATGGTTTCTCGCAAAACCCAGCCCAATTCGATTCACGTTTTGGTAGTCCGACCGAAAATCAAAAATAAAATCAAAAATCAAAAAATAGAATTGCATATATAGGTATGAATTCACGACCTGATTCCAGGACTTGAATTTACGACCTCAATTTACAACTTGATTCTATTTCTTAACTTTAGGTCTTGAGATTGAACCCGAGAGCCTGTAGCTCACGAATTTGCTTAATCTCTTCTGCCGTCAGAGATGCAGCACCGGATGCCGCTAGGTTTTCTTCAACCATTTCAACATCTTTTAGCCCAACTATGACTGTAGAGATAGCTTGGTCAAGCAATGGATATTTTAGAGCGGCCTGAGCCATGCTCTGTTGACCGGTCTTCTTGAGAAATGCTAGCTGTCTGGTCGCGTCTGAGCGAGCTTGAACGTACTCCATCGGCCAGTTCTTGCGAAAATCGCCTTGAGCAAACTTCGGTGCAGTGTCGTATTTGCCAGTAAGGAAGCCATTTGCCAAAGGCTCTCTGGCGATTATGGCGCAACCGGTTTCATAGGCGCGAGGAAGAAGTTGCTCTTCTGGTCGGCAGCTAAAAATGTTGTAAGTAATCTGTACGCAATCTGGTTGGCCAACATTAATCGCGGTAATTCCTTCAACCGGTGTAAAAACAGAAACACCAAAGGCGCGAATCTTTCCTTCTTTCTTCAATTCCCGTAAAGCTGCATAGGTCTCTTCTTTCGAGATTAGCTTCATGGGAGGATTGTGTAGCTGATAGACGTCAATGTAGTCAGTATTTAGCCTGGTGAGAGACTTCTCAAGGGCGAATCTGATGTAATCAGGCGTGAAAGTCTGAAAGCCAGTGCCCTGGTAAAAGTCGGCGCCAACCTTAGTGGCGATTACTACCCGGTCTCTTTTGCCCCTCAAAGCCTTGCCTAGCAGTTCTTCGCTGTGACCCCAGCCATAAACATCGGCCGTGTCGAAGAAATTTAGGCCAAGTTCTATGGCTTTGTTAACGGCATCTGTTGAACTCTTGTCAGTGGTCGGGCCGTAACTATTTCCATGGTCGTTACCCCCTATAGCCCAGCAGCCAAAGCCAATCTCCGATACTTTTATACCTGTGTTTCCGAAGTCTCTATACTTCATGCATTGCAATGCCTACGGGGCCGGGTGTTTCAGCTCCTTCATTATTCCTGAACAGTGGGGCACATTGCAACTTAGGTGTACTACAATAACCACTTGAAAGGTTAAGCTGGAGACTTGGATTCGCTCATGGATCTATACGATATTACAATTATTGGTGGTGGGCCGACAGGATTGTTTGGCTCATTCTATGCCGGTCTTAGAGGCCTCAAGGTGAAAGTCATCGACGTTCTTCCTGAACTCGGTGGGCAGTTAACTGCACTTTATCCGGAGAAATATGTCTATGACGTGGCCGGTCACCCAAAGATTTTGGCTAAAGATTTAGCAAAAAATCTTGGCACCCAAGCGCAGCTTTTTAAGCCAACCATATCGCTAGGCGAGAAAGTACTCAATTTGCAGAAGACTGAAGATGGTCATTGGAAAATTTCCACCGACTTCTCTGAAGAGCATTTCAGCAAGACTGTCTTGCTAGCTCTTGGTGCTGGCGCTTGTGTTCCCAAAAAGCTAGATCTTGATTATCCGAAAGAGCTAGAAGGCGAAAGCATCTTCTACGCTGTGAAGAATAAAGAGAAATTCCGCGGCAAGAATGTTCTGATTATTGGCGGCGGCGACTCTGCTGTTGACTGGGCCAACGAATTTTCAGTCTTAGCCACTAAAGTGACTTTGATTCACAGAAGAGATCAGTTTAGAGCTGTGCAAACCTCTGTTGAAGAGATGAAGCGCAACAAAGTTGATATCAAAACCTTCTATGAATTGAAAGAAATTCAATATGACGCTGGCGCTATCAAAGGCGTGGTTATCTTCGACAACCGTACTGGTAAAGAAGAGACCATTCCGGTTGATGCCATCATCATCAACATCGGCTTTGTCATCAACCTAGACTTCTTGAAGAGCTGGGGTCTGAACATGGACGTCAATGCTATTACCGTCAATGAAATGATGGAAACTAGTTTGCCTGGCGTTTACGCCGCAGGTGATATTTGCGCCCACGCAGCCAAGCTAAAATTGATTGCAACCGGAGCAGCTGAAGCGGCCACAGCCGTTAACTTCGCTGTAACCTTCATCAATCCATCGGCCAAGGCCTTCCCTGGTCACAGTTCAAATCTCAATCTGAGCATGTAGTTCAGGCTGATTTATAAAAGTATAGGTAGAGCTTCTATCTATCTAGAACAAATGGTCGCAGCGCAAGCTGCGACTTTTTGCTTTAAGGCCTTTCGTTCACTCTCACTCTCGCTCAAGCTAGAAAGCTTCAGCGAACCCCGACGTGTTCAAGCTCTGGCGCTGCCAAAATTGATTATTGCCCGAGACGATATACATGCGATAAGTGCCGCATTGGCGCCCTAGAGCTGGTGAGAGATCATCGCCTTCTAGCAATTCTTTGGTCGCCGGTAAGCAGACCGATGGTTTACCGGCGAAAGTCGGTGTGACAACTCGGCCATCGGGGCTTTCTTGTTCATATAGAAGTTTTACCGCGCTGAGATACTCGATGGCTGGAATAAAGGCTGGCTGTTCATTTAATTGGTTGCTGTCACCATATATGGTGAGGGGGCGACCAGCTTCTAGTTTGATGTCGTTGTTGTCTTGTAGATAGTCTTGTGGAATATAGAAAGCTCTCCACTGCCTTAAGCTCGCTGGTGTTTTGCCGAAGATGCTGGCGAAGTCTGCCTGCATCTGGTCGAGTTTGGCCCAAGTTTGAATTAGGCTACTTGGGTTGAAGCATGGCTCAGTAAGCTCTTTGCCATTAATTGAGACAGTGCTGCCTTCTAACAAATTGTCGTGGTCAGCACTGCCGCGGTTCTTTCTGCCACTGGCTTCGCAGTCTATTAACAATATTCTCCAACTGGCCTTGGAGTTCTCTGTGTATCTAACCTTGCGGCTTATCGATTGACCTGCTTCTAAATTGCACTTCCAGGTTCGTGCTTCGCGGTTGTAGAGAAAATGGGCCATCAAGTAGACAATGACTACTCCACAGAGAGCGACTGCCATTGCTTTGCTCGAATAATGTAGAAGGAGACGTTTATGGGGCTGGCCAGAGCTGCCTATCTTGTGCGCCAATATGAAGCTGCCTATGATTACGGCCGCCTTGCCTAAACATTCGAGGCCGACGGCGGCAGCTGTTGGCAGAGATAAGCCCTGTAGCAGAGATTGCAGATCTATGCGAGTTACCAAAATCGTGGCAATAATATAGAAGCAGAGCCCTATGCTGAGCAGCCTACTTTTTAAATGGTGGCGCCAATTGTTAGCAATGAAATCAACTGCTATGGCACACAATAAGAACACCATTGGCATACCGGTGAAACCGTAACGTGAGCAAGTTTCAAATGGAATATAGGTGATGTGACCTAGTATTACCAGCGGTGCCGCTAGAGCGATAAATTTAGCAGTAGAATGTTGTTTCGCTAGGCTTAGCGGTAGCAATACTAAGCCAACAGCGGCCAACGCTATGGCAAGCTGATGAAGAAAAATTTGAATGCCTAAGCCAAGGCCGAGGCATTTGTGATGATAGTCATTCCATGGTAATAACCATAATCTCTCAGGCTTGCGGATTGCTAGATTGACTGATGCTAACGGTTGCTCTTTGAAAATGGCAGCCATGCAAGAGAGGGCCCCCATGTCTTCGCTATAACTTTGCATGGTCTGGTCAAGGGGCACTGTTCCCCAGCCGTCCGAGTTGCAACTCATCCCGCGGGTGATGTTGTAAATTGGCACGCGATAGGCGCATAGGCGCCAGTGGCCGCTGGTGCTATGAGTAAAGAGTAGCCATGGCGTCAGTGCCAGAGCTGCACCAAGGCCGAAACTGACGAGCACACTTATTATTTTGTGTTTGTCTGCCTGTATAGCTTGATGATCTCTCGTTTGCAAAATAAATAGAGCAGCAAATAGTACTGTTATCCAGAGAGTAGCCAGCAAGACCAAGCTGAGTACCAGAGCTGGTTTAGACATAAAGATAACAGCGAGCAGCAAACCAATAATTAGTGCGAAAATATTGGATGCATTGGCAGAATTTGCTACAGCTGTGAGTTTAATCATCCGTGTCATTAGGCACATAGCCAATAGCAAAAGTGCAGTGGCCGGAAGCTCACCGAGAAAACTATCGGTGCTCAAAATTGCCGGAGGATAGAGAGCCCAGGCTAATCCTGTTCCTGTGGCCAAATATTTTGCATGCTTGCCAGGGCTGATATTGAAAGCTAAATATGTTAGTGACGCTGTCGCGATAGCCTGAAAAAAGATCTCTATATGTATGAAAGTGCGCCAGTCTAAGGCCTGCGGAATTTTGCCTAGCAGCGTGAAGACAAAGGCTCCTACCAATGGCACCAATGGGCCGTCAAGCAATAAGAAAGCATTGAGTTTCTCGCTTTCTGTCAATGGCAGACCGGCTACATTGGCTTGAATAGCCTGGCAGAGCAGCTGTATGGTGCCCATATAGTGGCCTGAGTCGAATACTAATGTGGTGCCAGAAGGATGAATGATGTTCTGAATGAGGCATGCGCAAACCGCTACAGCAGCGCAAATTGCGATGATTAGATATTCGCTGCGAGAGCTGGAGCTAGACCGAGAACTAAGTAGCATTGGCTGATTATACTCGTTTACCAGAGCCGAAGCGACGAGTCTGCATGACCCGCTTGGGCATCGATGTTGAGGCTCGGCTGGGTCGACACCAGTAGAAATAGTCTCAGTTCTTGGTTGGCCGAAAGTGCTTTTCTGTTCACTTTGTTTGTCGCTTGCGAGGCAATAACAAGCCGATGATCGGGCACACGACCGTCCAAACCGCTCTCAGACGCAAACATTTTGGTCACACTAAAATAACGCAAAGCCGGAATAACACGAAACTCTTTGTCTGTTTGGAGCTTTTGACCAAATATTGTTAGAGGTTCTAAGGCTGTCACTTCTATTGTGTTCGCTTTATTGGTTTCTAAAAGTTCTAGAGGCAAAGAGATAATAGAGTAATGTGCAAGTTGCTCTGCTTTTACTTTTCTGATTCTGCTCAATAGATTTTGAATATCATCGATAGTGTCTTGATAACGAAATCCTGATGGATAGCGGCCTAAGCTTGTTTGCCGCGCTGCTATCTCGTGACCGTTAAATTTGATTTTGCAGTTCTGGCTGTTTAAGTCGGCATCGGTAACGAGTGCAATCCAAGCGGGTTTGTAATTGCTATCAATTGCTTTGGTTTGGCGCTCAGCCGTTTCACCTTGTTTGAGCATATATTTTTCTGTTTGGACGTCATCAAACTGCACATTGGCGGCAGCTACTGCCAATAGTAATGCTGCCATCGCTATGGCAATAGCCTTGCTGTTGCGGGCAATGACAATTTCTCTTACTGTGCAAATAGCAGCAATAATTAGCAGTGGCATGGCTGAAAAGGCATAGCGTGGAAGCGACTCAAAGGCCATGTAGCAGCAGTGTGTAGCTAGGCTTGCTGCAACGACAGCCAGGCCGAACTTCTCCTCATTAGAAGCCTTCTTACTTGTGGGAATGGTCAGTATCGCCATCAATGCCAAGGCTAATATTAGTGAGTGTGCGAGCCGCTGAGCGTCGTAATCTATTCCAAAGACAGAGTCGTGGAAATCATTGAACGGGGCAAAATAAAGGCGGGCAAACTTTTTGCCAAGTATTGCTGGCATTTCAATAGTGTGCTCAGTCGCCAACTCATAGAACACTCTGATGGGGTTACGTGCGTAGTTTTGCAAGGTTAGCGGCGGTACTGGCATAGTTTCCCAGAAGCCGATTTCATAGTCGCAACCAAGAGCCATATTTGTTGATGGCAGCCGAGAGGGCATTATTTCGGCATGACCAGCAAATGCAGCGGTTACCACTACCCATGGCAATATTGAGAGAAAGGCACCGAGGCCTAAGGCTATAGCGTTGAGAGTTATTTGCTTGCGTGCTTGCCCCAGCTGTTTTAATTTTGAGATTAGGCTGGCGACCATAATTGCTAGAACGAGTGCTAAATAGACTAGGAGGGCTGGTTTGGTTACCACAATGGCCCCGGCGACTAATCCAAAGGCGCACCAGTTTCTCGGCCGCTGATGTGACTGACAAAGCAAGGCAGCGAGGGCTAGGGAGGTCGCTAGAAGCCCTGTGAGCGGCTCTGATAAGAAGGTTCCGGCGCTCACAATGGCAGCTGGATAAAGTGACCACAGAAGGGCTGCGGCTGCAGACCAGGCGCACCCCAATTTCATCTTTAGGGCACACGCGTAAGTAGCGGCAGCCGTGAGCGATATTACTGTGCTCTGAACAAATATCAGAGCAAAAGAGGTCATCTTGTTTGCCGATATAAGAGCTGCTATTGCTGCGCAAAAAGGCATGCCAAAGCCGTCTAGTAATAGCATTTGTCCAAGATTTGCTGGTGGTGCGCTGGCTGCCCCTAGAGCGTGCTCGACAGCGATTGTTAGATAGAGCCCTGCTTGAATATAGTGGCAAGAGTCGAAAATATGGAGGCGACCCGGTTCGGCCACTAAGGTGTTGTATATGAGGTCGATTACAAGGCAGAAAGCAAAGATAGCCAGGCCGATCCAAACTTCTTTGGCGTTAGCTTTACCATTAGCTTTACCACTATTTAGATTGCCATGAGAGTCTTGGCCTTGAGATTCTAAGTCGACTATACCAGGCAAGAGAGACTCCATTTATTGCTTGCGCCAGGCACAAGATAGCGGAGGCAATAATAACCGCTGCTTAGCGGCCGTGTAAAAAGAGTGGACGATACCATACGGATGTAGTATAGTTGTTCTACTGCCGAAAATTTAGCCACACAGCTTTGCCTTACCGCTCTGCCTTACTTCTGATATCCATGCTATTGGGTTTCGTTTTGAGGCAGATGGGTTTTTTATGTCTTTGGCTCAATTTCTGGAAGAAATTGCTACGATGAATGAGCGGGAGAATGTCAATGTTTACCGACAATGCTATTAAGGTTCTAGAGAAGCGCTACTTCTTAAGAGATGACCAAGGTCAGATTGTAGAAGATGTAGAGTCTCTTTTTGCGCGAGTTGGTTCAGCTGTGGCAGCTAGTGAGAAGCGCTATGGGCTTGACGAAGTCGCCATTGCAGACCTTGCCGCAAGTTTTAAGCAAGCGATGTTAAACCGTGAGTTTCTGCCCAATTCTCCTACTCTTATGAATGCTGGCAAGCCCGGCGGTCAACTGTCTGCCTGCTTTGTTCTTCCTGTACCCGACAGCCTCGAAGGCATCTTTGAGACATGCAAGAATGCCGCCATGATTCACAAGACAGGCGGAGGAACAGGCTTTTCTTTCTCGCGCTTGCGTCCACTCAATGATCGTGTTGCTTCGTCAGTGGGCGTAGCCTCAGGGCCGGTCAGCTTCATGATTGTCTATGATGCTGCCACCGAAGCGATTCGCCAGGGTGGTACTAGGCGTGGTGCCAATATGGGTATGTTGCGTGTCGACCATCCAGATATAGAACAATTTATTACCTGCAAACGTGATACTAGTAAGCTCAATAACTTCAATATTTCAGTAGCCATAACTGACAAATTTATGGAGGCTGTCAAAGCCGATCTACCATTTGATTTATTGCATCCTGGCCGCCGCAACAGTAATGATGACGGTCCTGAAGTTGTCCGTCAGGTTAGTGCTACTGCGCTTTTTGACAAGATGGTAGAGAATGCCCATGCCACTGGCGAACCAGGAATGGTCTTCATTGATCGAATCAATAATAGCGATCCGATTAAACTAGCTGTCGATGATCAAGGTCAGACAATTGCCGGAACAGAAGATATTGAAGCGACCAATCCATGCGGTGAACAGCCCTTGGGCCCTGGCGATGCCTGCAATCTAGGTAGCATCAATGTTTCACAATTTGTAGATCAAGCTGCCGGCACTTTTGACTGGGTGCGCTTGGCTGCAATGATTGAGCTTGGTGTGCGCTTCCTTGATGATGTTATCGATGCCAATGTCTATCCATTTGAATTTATCGCTCGTGCTACCTTAAACAACCGCAGAATTGGTCTTGGGTTAATGGGCTTTGCCGATTCGTTGATCAAACTTTCAATAGCTTACGATAGCGATGAAGCGATTGCTCTTGGTGAAAAACTGATGGCCTTCTTCCAAGAGAAAGCTCATCAGGCCTCGGCTGGCTTAGCTAATACTCGCGGCAATTTTCCCAACTGGTTTTATTCAGATTTTGCTCAGTCTGGTTTGGTTCGGCGAAATGCTACAGTGACTACCATTGCTCCCACAGGTACCATCTCTATCATTGCTGGCACTAGCTCTGGTATAGAGCCACTCTTTGCTATTTCTTTTGTGCGCAGAGTTCTCGGCGGCACTGAGCTGATTGAAGTAAACCCACTATTTGAGAAAGTTGCAAAAGAGCGCGGCTTCTATAGTGATGAACTGATGCGCAAAATAGCTCAAGAGGGCACAGTTAGCCACCTTGAAGAAGTGCCTGCCGATGTGAAGAAGGTTTTTGTTTGTGCTCATGATATCGACTACCTTTCGCATGTTCGCATGCAGGCTGCCTTTCAGCGCCACACCGACAATGCTGTATCGAAGACAATTAACTTCCCCAATAGTGCCACGATTGAGCAGGTCAAGGCCGCATATCTAGCCGCCTACGATCTTGGTCTCAAAGGAATTACTGTCTATCGCGATGCCTCTAGGCAGTCGCAAGTTCTTAACATCGGCAAAAGTGATCCTTTGAATAAAAACAACACCTTAGAACACACTAGGGAGTTTGATGATTCCCTAAAAAAGCGACGTTCTGCTGGCCGCGCGGGGACTGTGACTAGTCCTCCGGTTAATGGCACCTCTGCTCTTGCTCTTGTGGCGCCAAGCAATGTTGCTAAGCGTGCTATATCGATCGATAGTATCTTGATGGCGCCGGCCGATATGCTCGCTGAGAAATGCCCTGACTGTGGCGCTTTCGCTAAAAGTTTCCTCAAGTACGAGGCCTGCCGACTTTGCTCTGCCTGCGGTTATACTAAGTGCTGATCACTGCTTCAGCCGAGGACAATAGCTATGTCAATTATGGTCGACCGGGAAATCCGTGAAGAGATTGCCAGCGGTAAGCTCATAATTGAACCTTTTGAAGATCGTTTGATTCAGCCTAATTCTTATGATGTACGTTTGTCTGATCGATTCTCTTGGCACCTCAAAGGTGATCAGGTAATTGACCCTTACGAGTCACAATCTATTCTTGAAGGGGTTGAGCAGGTCAACCTTGAAAGCATTGTCATCAAGCCTTACGAGTTTATTCTTGGGGCCACACTTGAGGCTGTCTGCCTCCCTGACGACATTGTTGGCCAGTTGACTGGTAAGTCTAGCCTGGCCCGACTCGGTGTCATGGTGCACGTTACAGCAGGCTTTATTGATGCTGGCTTCAGCCATCCGCCAGCGCAAATTACTCTTGAAATTCTCAATGTGGGCAATCGCCCAGTTCGCCTTCATGCTGGCATGAGCATTGGTCAAATGGTCTTCACTCGCACAGCATTTTGCGATCTACCGTATCACCGCAAACCCGGCGCTAAGTACAACGGTCAAGCCGCTGCTGCTCACAGCAAGTATTACCTAAATCCGCAACAGGTGTGACTGTTTGGATGTCACAAATACTGACTGTAAAAGCTCAAGGTGCTCTTCTTTGTCGTAAGACGAGAACATATAATCAGTGATCCAACTACCACTAATTTGACCCAAAGAACGATAGCAAGTTTGAAATCGCTGGCCTTGAAGATACGCAATTTGAGCGGACGTTTAATGACTGTTTTTCAGCGATTGTATAGTCACGCAGTAAGAGAAAGAAAGCTAGATGCCGACAATTAGTAGATTTTACGGAATTCTAATTCGAATGTTCTTCAATGATCATGCGCCGCCGCACTTTCACGCTGAATACGGCGAGTTCAAAGCAGTGGTAAATATCTAAGATTTGACAGTAGTGGAGGGTAGTTTGCCCCGGCGAGCGCAACAACTGGTCTTAGATTGGGCAGAATTACATCAGCACGAGTTGTTAGAAGATTGGCGACTGTGTATGGTAAAAGAGCAGCCGAGACAAATCGCACCATTACTGTAGGGGACTGACCATGGACTGGGAAGTTGTAGAAGTAAAACCAGAGTTGCCGTTGTCGTTGTATGTGAGATTTCAGGATGGAACGACGGGCAAGGTGCGTATTGAGCCAAGCTACCTGACCGGCGTTTTCACTGTGCTGCAAGACCAACGAGTATTTGAGCAAGTGTATGTTGAGGGCGGAGCGGTGGCTTGGCCAGGTGAATTGGATTTGGCACCAGACGCGATGCACGAAGAGATCAAGAGCCATGGAGAGATGGTCTTGCGGTAGGCCCCTGTTTAGGTATTGGCTGCAAATCAGCTATAAGCTAGTCGGTACTTCGTCTTTGTTGCACTAGTCGTTGCATCAAAGAGCCTTTGTTTGGTTGTTTGCTGACTGTCACAGCTGGATTCTCAGCGCTGGTGATGCTGCCAGATAGTGGTGAGACAGTCAGGGCGTCTTGCAGGGTTATGTCTTCTTCGCGAGCGTTGCGGTAGTTCTTTCTACTTGAGCGTACTGGCCCGTGACCACTCTCGTTCACTTGATCACCGGCGCGCGAATTCATAAATATGCTGGGTTTGGCTTTGGGCATGGCATCAATTGGTCCGATATCGGTGGTTGCCGTCGGATCCGAAACATTCAAAACGATGTCTACAGGGCCAATATCAGTAGTGGCAGCTGGGTCTGAAATAGGCGGTACAGCACTTACAGCGATATTTGCCGGGGTTTCAGCGACATAGGCTTTGTAGACCCCTGAGCGCTTCCAGTTACCGGTCTTGGCGCCCTCAATGCACGCTTCTAAATGCTTGGCTTCGCGCTCGCGATGGGTTTCATTGAGCAGCTTGGCATAGTTAGCGATCACATTGAGTGTCTGCGGGTGAGTATTGCCGAGTGCTTTGGTCTGAATGCGGAGCGCCTTCTGATATTCGCTCTCGGCCATGAAGTGTTTCTTTTGACTGTAGTAAATGAGCCCGAGATTGTTGGTAAAAACGCCAACATCAGAGTGGTCTGGCCCATAGCGAGTTTGGTAGATGGCAATTACGCGCTTAACTACTATCTCTGCTTGGGTGAGTTGCTTGAGCTTGAAGTGAATCTCGGCCAAGCATTCCAAGGTCATGGCCAGGCGGCGATCTTCACTACCAAAATCTTCTGCAATATCTAGGGCGGCGCTTAGTAAGGGTTCTGCGTGATCGAATTTGCCCAACTGGATAGCCTTGCCGGCAGACTCCCAGTAACTGCTCCATTTTTCGTCCTGGTTCATGTTGCCTTCCCAAAATGAAAGAGAATGTATTTTAAGGATACCTCTTGGCAACCGTTTCGCCTACTGCTTTTCCCCGCATAATCGCCATCAATTGGCTCTGGAGGAAAGAGATTATAATTAAAAAGCCTAAGATTGCCCTCGACAGTGGGAATTCTACGAATTTACTGATGTCTAAGTCTTAATTAATATGGATAGATGCGTGGCATATAGAAGTATCCACTTCACTCAGCGCATTTTTCTACCGGCCTGCGGGCCTACATTGAAGGAAGTCCACATGACTGACTCACCAGAGAAGGGACGTAAAACTGACGAAGTTCAAGATGCAGCAACCCAAAAGTTGCTAGAGGGTCTTGGCAGACAGGTCGTTCAGGCTAATTACGGAGTAAAGCCAGGATTCAATCCGGCAGAGTCAAACAAGGGCCGAGATCCATATTATCAAGGACCAACTGACGGCAAGCCCCAGGGGGCTCACTATGGCCCAGATGGCACCTTGGTGCCGGGTGGCAAGCCGACTACTACTACTGGCGGCGAGCAAGTACCGAGTTTCACTGAGCGCCATAAAGATCAGCAAGTAGATCCAACCAAACCATATCAGCGAAGCGATATTGGAGAACAGGTAAAAAATGGTGGTAAGCCGCAAGATAATGGCCGTGGCTATTCTTGGCAGGGCGCCGACTTCTTTGACCCCAGAGTGCAACAGACAATAATGTTGCGCGGACAGCATCGTGATTTGCTCAATTCAACCATTTTCGCTGGCGCTGCCAGTGTGCCAATTCCTTTTCTGCACGAGCAAGTCACCAAACGTGTCGACCAAAGTGTTGCTCGCGCTGCTGAAAGCGGTGCTGAGCCTAGTAGGTTCGCTAAGTGGTGGCAGAACAATGTCGACCCAACCAAGGCTGGTGCTTCTGACTTAATTAAGGTTGATCCTAGACACGCCACTGCATTTCAGAATTTTGAAGGATTACAGACAAAGTTGGCTGAGGCTGTCAAAGCTGGTGGAGACGATGCTGCTAAGGCCGCTGAAAAACTAGATTTCTTGAAAGCACGAACCGCTGACGGCAAGTTTACTGCCCAAAACTGGATGGAAGCTTCTGCTAAAGAAGGCGGCGAGTTTTTCAGCAAAGATGAGCTGCTTGTTCTTGAACAGAGAGCCAATGCTGGCAAAATGATTGATGCTGCTGCTGCTAAACAGAGCGGTCGCATCGCCCAGACTTTAGAAAATATGCCTGGCTGGATGTCGCGTGCTGGCAGCGGAATGCTGTCTTCAGCTATGCAGTACGGAATTGTCTCGGCTGATCGCAGTATGACCCAGAAAGTAGCAGGCCAAGTAGGCTTGCATGATTCATGGAATGCTAGTCAGCTCATCGGTCCAGTGGCTCTAGCGGCCTTACCTGGCAAAATGAAATTGCTAGCGCCGATTGCTGCTATTGGTGGTTCTCAGGCCATTGATGGTTTGGCGCGCATGACAGGATTGACCGCTCCTGACAAAGTCAATGCTGCTACCGGTGTCTATGATGGCTGGAATGGTGCCTTTGTCGCTGGCAGTTTGACTCTAGCTACCTATGCCAAAGATTGGCGCGCTAAAGCTGCCATCGCTACTGTTGGTGCTGTAGCACCAATGTTGTGGCACGGCATGCAAGACAACCTACCCAACAACCTTAAGGGTGGCGTAGAGAACGTCAGAGATAGTTTCAACTACGATCACAGTAAGCGTTCTTACAGCTCATTGCGTTCAGTAGATAATTCGATGCAGACTGTTCTTGACAAGAAAGAAGACTGGATTGTTGACAGTGTTGACTCAAGCTTCAAGGCTATGAATGACCGCTGGAATAAACCTCTAGACCAAGGCGGCCTCACTACCGAACAAAAACTTCTGGGCTTACGTGATGATGCTAGTGCTACTGGAGCTCTTTCTCGTAGTCTGCTTGAAAAAGGTACCCGCATTTCTGACAAAGGCAGCGAGCCTCAGCATATGCTAGACGGCTATCAGCTTGATGTCGGTGGTCGCGCTTTGCACTATATGCTGCGCGAGCGCAATAGCGCAGACAAGGCTGCAACTCTAACTGAGCAGATTATTCGCGACAATGCCGACCCAAGCAAACAGCAAGTCACTATCAAAGGTGAGCTGCCTAAGCAGAGTGAAGCAGACGATTTGCGCAAATATTCAGCTGAAGCTCAGGTCGATATCACCAAGGTGCTCGATGGCAAGCATGACATTCGTGGTGCTTTTGATGAGCTCGTGAAGAAGGCCGAAGTTCTCGATAAAGAGTTCCTCAAAACTTATATCAAAGGGCCTGATAATCTCATTCTCTATTACAACGACAAGGCCTCCAAGGCTCAAGCAGCCGCCCAAAAGGCAGCTAGCGAAGGCAATGAGCCATTGCGTAAAGAAGCAGAATTGAAGACTCAAGAATATGCAAAAGTTGTTGCTAAACTCTATCGCGATGAAGCTTTAGCCTATATGGCTATGGCTGCAGCTAAGATGAAGAATGGCAATGATGGCGGTGGTGCCTATGATCTGCTGATCGATGATGGTGTCAATCACAAAGATATCTTCCCTAATGGTCAGAAAAAGGGTTATAACGGAGCACAAGGGGCTCTGCGCATCGCCGATACTTATTCGCCTGGTAATCCTGATACCGACCAGCTCGGTGCGATATTTGGAGAATTGGCTAAAGAAATGCAAGAGAAACGCAAGCTGCAATTGACAAGCTCTTCAAGTAACATTCTGGGCTTCCACGACCAGTTCACCAGACCAGGCGGCTAGTAGTTCTTGAGTTTACTTTTAATGTAAGAAGTTATAGCGCCTAGTTCTAGCTTGACTGGTTGTACCGTAAGAAATTTAAAAGCATCAGGCCAGTAGGCTTGGTGCTTTTTGCTATCGGTAAATTTTTGTCGATTGAACTTTATCGGAGTTCAGTACGTTTATTGAAGAAGAGAAAGTCTTGCTGTTATGCAGCAAATTTTCGTTTGAGTAATTGTAAAAGAGAGTACCTTATGTCAGAAAAAGATTCTGCTAGCCAGCCGGCTGGCTATACCGCAGCACGTGCATTTTCGCTTTTTTCATTGGCCGTTCTCAGTGGGGCACTGCTAGCAAGTTGTAACTGTCATGGGGCAATCGCTGTGCTAGTGGCAATGCTGCTTCTCTTGCTGCGTCCTCTTTTCCTTTGGCCCTTCAAGGTTGCGGCGATTTTGAGCCTGGCTCTTGTTTTTAGTTTTCTTTGGGGAGTGGTGCGCAAAGAGAATAGTGGTCCGCAACAAAATGATCTCTATTTTCTTCACCCCCTGCAATCAAATAGCCATGTTGGTATCGTTGGCCAAGTAGAAGAAGTGCGAGAAAGAATAGCTTCGGCTGATAGAGCAGATCATGATCTCTCTTTGATCGTGAGGGCCGATAGACTTTTGTATCCTGAGTCGAGACCTCTTACTGGCAAGGTTTTAGTCGATATAGAGGCTCTCCCTGCTGCCTTATCTGATTTGCCACTACCGGGAGACATGATTGAACTGTCTGGTATTTTGCGCAAACCCCGGGCCAAAAGTTTTTCTTTCGAATTTGATGAATCTACTTGGTTGGCCAGCAAAGGCATCTTTGCCCGCCTGAAGGTAAGGGCTGCCGATTTTCATGTGGTTGAGGACGCCGCTGACTCTCGCTGTCCGAGCGAGCATTCTGGCTTTCAGATTGAGCGAGCATGCGCGGGTGTAGGCCGTGTCATTGCTGTGCTGCGTAAAGCGATAGTGTCGGCTCATAGCAAGAATCTTGGCACGGTTAAAGGCGGCTTGTTTTCTTCTATGGTTTTAGGTGATCGAGTAGTGAGCATCGATCCAGAGTTAAAGCGCCAGTTTTCGTTAGTTGGCCTATCGCATTTGCTTGCGGCATCGGGTCTCAATTTGACCATTATTGTCACTGCTGCCCTGGTGCTCTGCCGATTCTCTCTGCCAAAGTCTCACCCGGGGCAGAAGCCGAGCCAAAGCAAGAACCAGAGCCAAAGCAAGAACCAGAGGCAAAGCAAGAATCAGAGAGCAAATTGCCTAGACACCTTCATTCCCTTTCTTTGCGTCATACTCTTTGTTGCCTTCGCCGGCGCCGGGCCTTCTGTCAGCCGAGCGGCGATAATGTGTCTAGTGGCTCTTTGGGCCAGGTTAGCTTTTGTTCGCCTCGCCCATGGTGCCGCACTAGCACTTGCTCTACTTCTTGCCCTAGCCTTAGACCCATTGAGTGTTTCAGACGTCGGTTTGCAGCTCTCGTATGGTGCCACATTTGGTATCATCTATATTTATCCACTGATAGAACTTGCCTGGCTTAAATCAATTCAAAGAGCCTGGTTAAGAGCCTTGTCGTCTTTAGTGGCTGTCGTTGTAGCTGCTCAAATAGCTGTGCTGCCAATTCAATTGCAAGTCTTTCAGCAGCTTTCTATTCTTGTAGTACCAGCCAATTTGCTGGCAGAACCAGTGGTTGTTCCTCTCACTATTATGGGTTTTGTCTCCTCAATCTTTGCGGCATTGGCATCACTTCATATGCCAGAACAATTGCGCTTTTGCCAACCCGTACTCAACGTAAGTAGTAGTTTGTCTAACGCAATAGACTGGCTGGCTAAGTTCCCTCTTGATTGGCTTACTTATTTGGCAAATTCATTAGCGCATATTCCCTTTGTCTCTCTCAGCGTGGCAAAACCGCCTGTGGTCTTCATCTTTAGCTACTATTTTGTGATGGCGCTGGTGCTAGTCTGGGGTCACCTTAGAGCGCGTCTAGCGCTCCTTGTACTCTGCTTATCCTTCCTGTTCTTGTCGCTGCTTTCGTATATCGAAAGCCCGCTGCTGCAGGTGCTGTGCACCAGTCGCGAGCTGATCGTTAACCGCGGTAACTGTGAATATTTCGTGTTTTCTTATGGCGATGAGCTGCGCCAGAACAGTTCTAGTGGGCCGCAAACCGCACTAGGTCAGAACTTTGTGCGCTCTCTTGTGGCCAAGGGAGTTCATGCCGCTCCGCCTCCAGCAATGGGTGGCCATTTGATGCTGAATTGCGAGTCTCTAAAAATTCAAATAGCAAAAGCATATGGGCGGCGCTATTCGCTACCGAGTGTGCAGATTGAATCGCTAACTAATCAGCACAGTGAGCTTTCTGCCCTTCCGTCTTCTTCAGGGCCACCTTACTGCGCTATCAGAGGTGAGGTTGTTACGCCGATGTTCATTCCATATTGCCGTCTAGCAATGCCCTGCAGCTTTCCCTTACTTGCTGAAGTCGAAGCTGTAAAGTCTGCATACCTAATCACATTAAGGCTTTGACCGGTTGTCAGAATCTTTTAAAGGAGTTGGGATAGCCCTGCGTGATATGGTTACTACTTTTGTGGGCTTGTGACCTAGCTAATGTCGATTGAACAGACAATTGCCCCCGTGCCTTTAACAGCAAGTAAGACTGCTGCGCCTAAGGCCGCTGTGGCGGCCTACTGGCCTCAATTAGACGGTCTGCGTTCTCTTGCCTTTCTATTGGTTTTCTTTCATCACCTAGGGCGCGTGGCCGACCTTGAGCGTGGGGCAATTAGCCCGGCTCTGGCGCCAGCTTTGCCTCTGCTTGATACTGTATGCGCCTGGGGTTGGGTTGGTGTTGATATTTTCTTCTCGCTCAGTGGTTTTCTCATAACTCATTTGCTAATTGCAGAGAAAAGCCGCTTCCAGAGCATCTCTTTCAAGCTTTTCTTTGCCCGCCGAGCTTTGCGTATTTGGCCTGTCTATTACCTTGTATTGCTGTTTGCCTGTGTCGCCGTGCCATTAATGCAATGGCAAAGCCTTAACTGGCCTTTGTTTTATGAATTTTTAGCCAAACAAGGAGTGCCGCTGGCCTTCTTTGCCGGTAATTATAGTTTGACCTTCGCTACGAATATTTTGCTCAAATTCACAGCTGCGCTGGCTTGGCCCGTTGTCTTCTTGCTCTTGCCCCTTTGGTCTCTCGCTGTCGAAGAACAGTTCTACCTCACTTGGCCATTTCTACTCAAAGTTTTGCCTAGTCCTAAAGCTATTTATCGGGCCATCGCCGCCTTGACGTTATTCTCACTGGTGGCTCGGGCCGCTCTTTGGTATATTTCACGCTACAAATATCACATTGCTTTTCCGGTCAATCTTTATTACCAGACAACCTTCGCGCATTTAGAGCCACTTATGGCCGGAGCGGCTTGTGCTGTTACTATTTTCTATTTCCCTGAACTAGTCAGCCGTCTCAAGCGCTTTGTCCCTTTGCTTGGCGTCGCCCTGATTGCTTTAGTGGTGCCATGTGCGCTTCTGCTTCCCGATCTGGTCTACAACAGCTACTACAACATTGCCACTTTCAGCCTAGTTTCCTTTGCCTGTCTCTTGCTTCTGGCTACTACTCTGCTGTCTCCCAGCCTTGCCAAATTCTTTAGCAACAAGGCTCTCTCTGCCTTCGGTCGCCTCACTTACGCGATGTATCTGGTACATTATTTCGCTATTGCCATGGCTGAGAAAATTTGGCAGGCCAATGCCCCGATTGCCGCCGCCTGGCAGTTGCAACACTGGCCAACCAAGTGTGCATTAGCGCTCTCTATGACTTTTATATTTGCTTTTTTAAGCTGGCACTTGCTTGAGCGTCAGTTCTTGAAGATGCGCAAGCTCTTTAGCCGTTAGCTTTTTCAGATTCGGTCTTATGGGTCTTAGGGTACATAGCGCTTGGTGTCTAGATTCCACTGCTCTCTGGTCTGAAGAATGGCTTTGCCACTAGAGTCATGCCTTACGCTGCGATCGCTGGCGTTGAGGTCTTCTTTGTTTGCTGGCCTAGAACCATGATTGTCGCGAGAATCAAGCAGAATGAACTTATTGCCGTCTCGGTTTACTGAAAAGACAGTATGAAACAGCTCTTTGTTCATATAGCTCAGTAATTTGTCGACAGTGGCGTGATCGTTTTTGCCGCCTTTGGCGTGCAGCTTGTCGTTATCGTTTGCTTCGTCAAGAGCGTGTTTTACGGCCAGATTAATGTTGCCATTGATGGCGATGAAGGCTGCACCATCTTTGGCAATTTGACGGTAATGTTCGTTTGTTTTGCCGTCGCCGACTATGTGTAAATCTTGCAACTTTGGACCGTCAATTTGCTTCGATTTACCTTCGTACTCCATGTGGTTAAAAACCGGATTTCTCATATCGACATTGTTATGAAGACGGTCTTGCACGTCTTGGTTCACTTGAGCCGGAGTTACGTGGTCGGTTCTTTCGACTTTATCGCCTGCCATGGTACCTGCCTATTGTTGCCTGTTACTGCCTGTTACTGCCTGTTACTAATGGTCTCACTAACGATTCATACCCAGTTAGCAAGCTGCCAAATCTTAGTTTAATGAGGTTTTTTGCAGACCGTAACTAAGCCGATGCCGGTTGGCATGTCAAGGCCGCCAACAATCATATTAGTATCGAGCTTTAAAACGGCATTGACGATCGATGTGAGCCACCGCGGGTGGTTCTCTATAACCGAGTGCTCGTCACTATTGCCGGCGTCGAGACGAGCCTTGAGCCAGGCTGGAAAGAACAGTGGAAACTGACAGTAGGAGAGGCGTTCGATCTCGAAACCGGCAGCAAGCAGCTTTGCTTTTAGGTCAGGTTTTGAGTATCGTCTGGCTGTGTGCACATAGCGATCGTGGCTGGTATACAGGCTATCGTTAGCAGGCACTCGCAATACCATCGTGCCGCCAGGCTTGAGTACTGAGTAGAACTGGCGCAGAGCAGTAAGATCGTCTGCTACAAGCTTGTGATAAATAACGTCAATAGAGGTTAGTAAGTCAAAAGTATTGGCCGCAAAAGGTAAGCTTTCGACTGTGCTTTTAACGGCATCTATGCCACGTTGCCGGGTGAACTTGAGAGCCTCATCATGAGCATCTATGGCGCGTACATTGCCATATTTAGACATCGCTTGGGCGAGCCAGCCAGTGCCACAGCCGGCATCGAGTATTTCAAGATTGGTTTTGTTTGCTACGTATTTTTCAATTAGTTGCAAGATGCAGTCGTGTACTGCAATGTAGTAAAAATGATCGTCTTCGCTAGCAAATATGTTGCGGTACTCAGCAGCTTCCATTACTTTGTTGTTAGCTCCGCGCCTTTAGTTCGACTATGGCTGGTCCTTTTCCTGGTTCTGCTCCTGTTGCTGATGCTGCTCCTGTTGCTGTTCCAGTTGCTGCACTTTTGCTTATCGATTCTTTAGTGCTAGTTTCTTCACGGCGCTCAAAACCGATTTTTTCTCCAACAATATAGGTTGGTCTGCCACGGGTTTCTTTGAGAACCTCTGCTAGGTACATGGCTAGAAGGCCCATGCAGCTTATCTGAAGGCCAGTCAAGAAAGTGAGGAAACTAATTAAGCCAAGAGACATGCCGAAAAATACGGCGCTTGGTGAGCCACTAGCAAACAACGATTCGAATAGTGAAAGGACAATGATCGAAAGCCCCAAAATTGGCACAAAGTAGAGTGGCTGCATGTTAAATGAAATCAGCCCTTCAACAGCTAACTTAATCAACTTCTTTACTGAGTAGCTGCTTTGACCGACGCTTCTTGCCGAGCGATCAAATGGAATAACCATTTGTTTGAAGCCAACCCAAGGTACCAAAGCGCGGAAGAATTTTGTTTTCTCAGGAGCGGCGCATAATGCCTCTACTGCTCGTCTGCTCAAAAGCCTAAATTCACCAGCATCTACGGGAATATTGACCGATGAGAAGGCATTCAATATGCGGTAAAAAGCAAAGGCTAAAAACTGTCTGAACCAAGATTCTTTGCGCGAAGCCTGTCGTGTGAAGACTACATCGTAGCCTTCTCTCCAGTACTGCAACATTGTAGGAATCAACTCTGGTGGATCTTGTAGGTCAGAATCCATGTTGATGACAGCCTCACCGCAAGAGTGGTCGAGACCAGCACAGATGGCTGCCAGTTCGCCAAAGTTTCGCGAGAGCACAACTAATTTGACATACTCGAATTCTGATACCAACGCTCGACAGGCTTCATTAGCTTGGCTGCGGCTGCCATCATCAACAAAAATTACTTCGTAAAAATCAGTGTCGGCTCAAGAACCTGAGCCAAGCGAGCCAGGAGGTTCCTCAAGTTGGACGGTTCTTCGTTATAAACCGGAACAACAATGCTCAGTTGAGGTGAAAGTAAGTGTGGCAAAGGCGTGCTCTAAAAATGGAGGCCTAGGCTTCCGAGGGATTCCACCGCCATTGTATGCCAATGACGGACAGATAGGTCCAGTTTTTCGTAAGAAGTTGCAGAATAAGTTCAATTTACTGCATTCATAACTTCTAACTTATTGAGTCTGTAGTTGAAAGTGTACCTAACGTCTAGATAGGCAGATTCTAGTTCTGCTGGTAAAGGTTCAAACGGGAAAGTTCTGTTGATGGCTAAAATGGCCGCAGCTTCAGCTTCTTCGTCTGACTTGCCGTCTTCAGCAAGCCCTTTAGTTGAGAGAAGTTTGCCGTCTCGACTAATGCGAAATTCAATATTCGCTATGCGGTCAACACCGCGCGGGGGAAGCCAGTGACTCTTGATTTTATGATTGAGCAATTTGAGATAGCTGTGTAAGTCTGAGGCAGCGCCTTTGCCGCTTGCAGAGCGGCCTCCTGCCTGAATAGTTAGTGCAGTGCTCTGGCCATCATTGTCGATTGATTCAATCATATTAGCTTCTTCCACTTCACTTAGAAATGCCGAAGCTTTGATTGCTGACTTTGCTCTTGTATCTTTTGCAACAGTCGCAGAGTTATTTGAGAACGCTATGGTGTTGTCTTGTACCTTACTGACTACAATGGTCTTCCAGTTGTCTGGTGCTTTAAATGTCAGGGGCTTCGAAGGGAGACCATCGACTTTTGTAGCTGCTGTGATATTTTCTGCAATGGTTTCTGTAATGTTTTTCTGGTCGGCTTTCTTCGTTGCTTTTGCTGTGGTCGTTTCTCGCCGCTCTGTCGTAGGCTGAATATAGCTCTGTGAGCGAGGTACGGCCGCCCCTATTAATAACGGGCTTGCCACTGTCAGCAGTGCCCCCCTGTGTTTTTTCACTAATTGTTTTGTACTATTGCTTGGCAGAATATCTTTTCTATCGATAGTATCTTTTGGCGCCACTAACTCAATGTCAACAATTTGTCGTTGCATTGCTGGCTTCTGCAGCCGATCAAAATCGATCTGAAAATTGAGATAAGGTGCAATTAGCACCACTGGTAATGCCATCGAAATGATTGCGATAACCGGTGCGGCTAGTTCGTCCAGTTCGCCTATTTCGCTATCTGCACTGAACTTAGACAAAGATGGCTGTAGGTGAGGCGCTAAGCGAAATTCTAGTTCTCGACGCAGTTCAAGCCAGCGTGCTAGAGAACAGAGCATCAGGCAGCCCAATAAGATAACCCAGGCTGTCTCGCTGCAGTGGTCACTTAGTATCAAATAGCTTAACCAAATGCCACAGCTAGATGCAATTGATAGCTGCGACCTTGCTTGGCGCTCTAGTCTTAAGTATGTCGGCGCCGAGCGATAGGCCCATTCACCGCCAGTGGTGCTAGGTGTAAGCGAGTCAGTATTAGAGTGCAAGACTGCTGTCTTTTCTGCCACTGGGTTCTCTATAAAAAATGACAACCCCATGCTAGCACGGGATTGTCATTAGAAAGTTCAAGTAACCTAAGTGTTTATAGTGTTTATTTGCCCATTGCTGCGAAGTACACAGCGCAAGCGTGATCTAGATACTCTCTAGAGAGTCTAGGATCGGTCTGCAAGAAAGCACAGAGATTGATTACTTGGTCGACGATGTCTCTAGGGTGGCAGCAACGCATCATGCGCTTACCGCTGCGGTACTGAGACTCAATTAGGTAGTTCACCGCTTCTTCGTTATATGGAACGCCAGTGCGTTGGCAATATTGAAGGAAAATCCATTTGAACTCATCTTCTGTCGGATTGGTGATGTTGATTTTATAAGGAATCCGTCTCAAGAAGGCTTCATCTACAAGGTCAGCAGGGTTGAGGTTTGTAGAGAAAACAATCAACTGTTCAAACGGCACTTCTAGTTTTTTACCAGTGTGCAGTGTCAGATAATCGACCCGTTTTTCCAACGGAACAATCCATCTGTTCAAAAGCGATTTGTGATCAATTCTTTGGCGGCCAAAGTCATCGATCAGCAGCAGGCCGCAGTTGCTCTTAAGTTGAATAGGAGCTTCATACAACTTGGTACCGTAGTCGAACTGTAGTTCGAGCATGTCAATAGTCAATTCACCGCCAACCACTACGCATGGGCGCTGAATGCGTACCCATCTGTGGTCATAATCGCGGGGATAGTTAGCTGCCGAAACTTGTTCGTGGTTGTGGTTGTCGTACAAACGAATGATTTGGCCGTCAATTTCAACAGCGTATGGAATGAAAATGTGACCTTTGAAGGAACGCACGATTCTTTCTGCAATTGAAGTTTTGCCATTGCCGGCTTCGCCGAACAAGAACATCCCTCTGCCAGAGTTAATGGCCGGACCAACAGCGTTGATGGTGCGACGGTTGACCATGATGTCTGAGAAGGCTACTTCTAAGTCTCTAGGTGTGACGTGCTCGCGACGGATGGTCTGATATTTCAAAGAGTCGATATAACGGCTCCATGGCACTGGGCAAGCACCAACATAAGCATTGTGGTCGAAGTAAGCACGGGCCCGGTCACGGCCTTTTTCAGTTGGTGAGTATTCGTAGTCGGCTAGACCGCCAGAACTCTTTACTTCAATCAGAAGTTGCTTCTTCAGAACCTCTAAGATTTCTTCGATGATTTTGAATGGCAGCATTGTCCTGGAGGCGATTTCGCGACCTAGGGCAAAGTTGACCATGTAAATATCTTTGAGAATCAATTCTTCTAAGAAGCCTTCCTTCATCCCGGTTTCGAGAATCGTTGAAGGGTATGGAGGAACGAACTCCTGTTGCTGCTGTGCTCCGGTTCTAACCTGTTGCATATCTTTTTTTAGCCTCATAGAGCCGCTTTTGACGGGCAATCTTGTCGATTGTGGTCTCAGCTGCTCAGCATTCGAATTGTCTGATAACCTAAAGACTTGACTTCTTATCTACTCTCTTTGAAACTCAATGAGAGAGCCAAGTCATGCAAGTATATTCACTTTAGCGCGTTAAGCCAGTTTCTACTAGCTCTTAGGAGCTTTTCTTGACTTAGTCAGTAGAAAGGTAAAGAACTTCTTATTTGCGGGCCTTAGATTGAACCAGTGACTTTATCTTTCCCGACATGGTTGTCAGCTCGTCGAGCTTGTCAGTTCCGCCAAAGCGATCTTCGCTGTAGATAGCCATGAAGTTGCTTACCATTTCTGGCAGTTCATCCGGAATGTATTGGCCAGTTTGGGCTAGTTCGCTAATGCGCTCTTCTAATCTCAGTGACAGTTCGTCTGCGGTCTCTGTTGGCCCTTTAAGCAGCTCGTAGCGCTTCAGGTCTGACAATACTTCTAAGAAAATCAATGTGGACGGCTTGTGGGTCTGTAGATATTCTTTGATTCTCGAGTCTTTGCGCTGCTTTATATAAACGTACAGAATCACTGCTAGTGCTAGAAGGGCAAAGACCACAATCGAATATTTGAAGAATTGCTGCATTGCGCCTTGGTCTACGGGGCCGACTATAGGCAGTTGTACTTTTTGTTGTTTACCTTTTTGTAGGCCAAAATCAAAGAAGCCGGGTTTGCCGTTTTTTAAGTCGTTATTGTCGTTGTGCGATCTTTCTCGTTGATGGCGAGCTTTACGCGAGGGCGAGTAGTTTTGACCAAATGGGTTGGCTAAGCCGCTTTTGACAAATCGAGTGAGAGTGTTGCCGCCCTCTTCGTGGGCTGGAAGTTGGCCATTCGGTGTGGCGTCAAATGGCACCCAGTTCCAGTATGGAAGATAAATCTCAGCCCAGACGTGCGCATGTTTGCCCCTTACTTCCCAGTAGCCAGTGGTCTTGTTGAGTTGACCCGGTAAAAAGCCTGTGACAAGCCGGGCGGGAATTCCTTGTGAACGACAAAGGATAACGAAAGCTGTGGCAAAGTGGCGGCAGTTGCCGCGCTTTTTGACAAAAAGAAAATCTTGGACAAAAGACTCTTTTTTTAACTCTTTCGATTCGTTCGATTTTTTTGAATCTTTTAAAACCTTTGAGTCTTGTGAGACCTTTGAATCTTGTGAGTCATTAACTTCGCTTGTCGGTTTGCTGCTTTCGAGATCTGCCTGAGAACTTTCACCAGGTTGGAGGGCCGCTACGTCGGTCTCCTTTTCTTCATAGAAGCTGCCTGGATCGTATTTGTAGCTCTTCCGCAGATACTCGCAAATCTTTTCAGAACGGTAGAACCAGTTACCTTCGTTGCCGGCAATTTCGTTAGCAAGTTTGACAATCTCGTCACCGCCGGCGGTGTACGGCGTTTGGCAAGACCGGGCCATTTTGATTTCGTTTTCGCGGTCGTCTGAGACTTGTTCAATGGTCTCAAGTGGCAGGTGACGCATTTGATCAAAATCATAAACTGGTAGCTGTGAAACCACTGAGTAGCTTGAGCCGCGCTGCAAGGGGTTGATAAGCTTGATGGTGCCATCTCCATCTACTCTTATCTCACTATCTTCTTTACCCTTCTGTTTGACAAGTTGCGGAATCCAGCTGGCCGGTAAGATATGGCCGAAAACATTGTCTTTCTCGACTCTAAAATCTTGTTTTAGTTCTAGAGTCGGCAAGCGTGGTGGTACATAGACTACGTCACTGGCTGTCAGGTCAAAGCCAATCTTGCTATCAGGTGTGGGTCTGATCGTGGTGGTCAGTACAGGGAATGCTCTTGTCCATTCAACACCGTCGAAGTTATTGAGAGCATAACGCCTAATGTACGCTGGTTGCGGCGAAGAAACTTTTAAAACGATTTCTTCGAGTTGATTAGCTGACCCTCTTAAGCCAACTGTTTCTCGCTGATAGGCTTCAGTCAATAATTTTTCTTTGGCCCAGGTCTTCATTTGCTCAGGGCTTGGTGTGTCAAGTTTGCCGCCTTTGCCACCCTTGCCACCAGTTCCGTCAGCGCCATTTTTCTTGCCGTTAGAACCCGATTTTGAAATGTCTAAATTGTTCGGGTCTTGACTCCGCGCTCCACTTCCTTCTCCGCCCTTCCCGCCGTCTTTGGTGCTGCCACCGCTCGCGGTGCCGTCCTGGTTGCTTTTGTTGACAGTGTAACTGGCACCGCCTTGGGTCTTGCTGTCCGGTACTCCGCCTCTGATAGATTGGCTGCGACCCCCTTTACCTAACTGGTCGCCCAAAGTGGCCGAAATTGGAAACTGTGCTCTGACAAAGTTGTCGCGAAAAATATCGATTACTGAATCAATTCTTGGCATTCCAGTGAAAGCAAGGTAACTGAGAAAGGGCAACAGAAACACTGGAATGAGCGGCCCTAAGGAGGCTATCCGTAGTCTCCTTATCACCATCTCGGGTGGCTTTACTTGGGTGGCTGCTTGGGCTTCTTTTTGAACTGCTTTTGCCGCAGCGGCGTTTGAAGACGGCACTGCGCGTGAGGGGCCAATCTCGTGCGAGCGTGATGAACTGTCGTAAAAGAGCAGAAGTCCAGCAAGAATTGTATAAGTGAAAATATAGAAGCCGTAAATTACATCTTTGGCCATTCCCGCTAAACAGGTGAGTAAGCCAAGTCCTATTAGAGCTGAAATAGAAAAGTCTGTGCGACTACGCAAGTCAAAACAGTGTAAGGCGAGCAGGCCTGTGAGCATATGAATGAAGGCACCCACTGCAGTGTGCATGCCGTTTGAGTAGCCAGTATAAAGTTCGAAGAAAAAGTTGGTGAATAATAAAATGGTGGCAACAGTAGGAATTGTTCCTACCCAAGCCGGTCGACTGTTCCTGAAAACAAAAGCGAGGTAACTCCCAAGAACGGCTGTGGTGGCGAACATAAACGTAGCGATAGGCAGAGTGGGAACATAGCTGGCCGAGGCCAGTATCAGCAAGAGGTTCATGGTCAGGGCGACGACCCTGATGCCGAGCGATTGTTCAACTCTAGATTCTTTTTTCTTTTTTTTGTCTTCAGTGACGACTTTTGCTTTGGCTTTGATTTTAGGCCTGGTAATCATAGTTGAGACAGCTCCTCGTATTCAGAGAGTGTCGCTAGAATACGGCCGGGAGGGGCATTGCTGCCGACTATAGGGCCTTGGCGGCGATCGCCAGACCCTTGAGCGTGCATCGGTATGCGCGCTTTAACAGCCATGGCATCATCTAGATTGGCAGTGTCTTGAATGCGCGTTGAGTCTGCCTCTAGATACTGTCTCGACATTACCCAGATGTCTACTTGTTTCGGCGACGCTACTGGTAATTCGGGCTCCATCAGCACTGTGCGGTCTTGGTTTTGACTATCTAGATAGGCTTGGTAAGCTTCTACCGCATCCGCGCTCGGCGCCGCTGGACGAATGGTCAAGAGTGCTAGTGCGTCTGCTTCGCCCACTTGTGGAACCTTTACTTCGTAGTCTGAATTGTCTACCACCAATGCATCCACTCTAGCAAGAATCTGAGCGGCCCACCCAATCCCTCTGGCCAGAGGCGGCAGGTCAGAGAGAATGCTAGGAAGTTTTTCTAAGTCTTCATCTAAGCTCGGAATGATGAACAGTTCAGGTGAGCCGCCGAGCTTGAAGCCAAGTTGAAGCAGAGATAGAGCTATAGAGATAGCTAGTTCAAACTGTTCTTCGCTTTGCCAGGCTGAAGTTAAGTCGAGTAAGACGTCAAAGCCCGGTAGACCTTCTGATTCGAATTCGCGAATCATTAATTTGCCTGTGCGGGCGCTAGTTGGCCAGTGAATCAGGCGCGGGCTGTCTCCTTGGCGAAACTCTCTCAGTGAGCGAACCGAAGCTGATGACAGAGCTGCTATTGGTCTTGAAGAAGAGAAGAACAGCGCCGAGTCGCCGGCTGCTCTTAGGCGAAAGAGGAAGTTACCATCCACACTGTCGGTGCGCGGGAAAACAATCATTTGTGGCGCACTGCCCATGGTGCGAGCCGCATCGGCAGCTACAATGCTTGTATAGGTAGCAGTTTGGCTGTGTCGCTCTTCGGTAAACTGAGTGGTAAGCGGATAGCTCTTCACCCACCAGGCCAAGCCAAAGGGATAGCACGAATAAAGTTCTATTGATTGTAGGGTGTAGATGCCCCGTCTCAGTTTTGGTGTTTGAGCGACTACCCAAGCCTCTTTCGATAGCTGTTCAACCAAGATCGAGCGAAGCATGTTTTCTTTCTCGCCTAGGCGAGTGAGCTTAATTTTGACCAGCAGCCATTTGATCGGAAAAACTCTGGAAAAAGGTCCCCACCAGTTTTTTCGAACTACATGAACGCGCAGATTTAAGCGCTCTTTTGATACCGCTTCTTTGGGCAAATTGAACTTTACGTTGGTCTCAATCACCTGCAGTAAAGGTATGAAAATACCGAGGGCCAAGACCGTGATCGCTATGGCCGTAAGCAAATAAATGTATTCGCTACCGGTTTCGCCAGCAAATATGTATAGAACGACGATGATAGCAGCAACCACGAAGAAACGCTCTTCCAATACCAGTTTCAAGTGAGACTTGGTAAAAGGAATTGTTAGGCGAATGCCTTTTAAACCGCTTTCTTCTTCGACTGCCCGAGCTCGTTTTTCTGCCTCTGGGCCGGTCGCGAATCTAAACCGGTACGGCGACTTCTTCGAGGATTCTTTCAATAAGTTGAGCATGGCTGACCCGGTTATCTCTTACCTTCGGAATAATTCTGTGACCTAAAACGTATGGTGCGAGAAGTTTTACGTCGTCAGGTTTTACGTAGTGTCGACCGTCAACTAGAGCCGCTGACTGTGCGGCCCGCATCAACAACTGGCTACCCCGGGGGCTAACTCCTAATACGATTGAAGGATGCTTGCGCGTGGCGCCCACAATAGAGACAATGTAGTTTTTGATTGAATGATCAACCACAATTGTTTTGACCACATGCTTAGCTTCGAGTACTTCGTCTTCAGTAAGAACGGCTTCTACTGCAAATGAGCCTTCAGTGAGGGTCTTTTCTAAGATTTCAATTTCTTGCTTAGGAGTAGGATAACCGAGCGAGAGAGAAACCATGAAACGGTCGAGCTGGGCTTCTGGAAGAGGGAAGGTGCCGTGGTACTCGATCGGGTTTTCGGTGGCAATTACAAAGAAGAGGTCGGGCAATTTTCGTGTGGCGCCGTCTGTGGTGACCTGGTTTTCTTCCATGGCCTCCAACAAACTTGATTGCGTTCTTGGCGTGGCCCGGTTAATTTCGTCTGCCAATAAGATGTTAGTGAAAATCGGTCCGGGCATGAACTTGAAGACACCTTCTTTGGCTTCGAAGATGCTCACACCGCTGATATCAGAAGGCAAAAGGTCGGGAGTACATTGAATACGCTTGAACTTGGCATGTACTGATAATGCCAGTGCCTTGGCTAATAAAGTCTTTCCTACTCCGGGAACGTCTTCGATAAGGGCATGGCCGCCGGCCAGAAGAGCTACCACCGCGAGTTTAGTGGCGTGTTCTTGCCCTACCAAAACTCCGTTGATGTTGTCGAGTAGCCTTTTAATCTTAGGCGCTAGCGCCTGAACCATGAAGGCGGGGCTGCTTGACTCTTTGATCTGAGTCTCGTCGTAGTCGGGTGTCGCCTGCCTCTCCAATGTGCTCTCCTCTGAACGTCCTAGAAATTCTGGTTGCTTCCTATTTTAGAATCTTATTCTAATGGTTTAACTAGCAATGGGCGTAATATTTGTGATTGCCAATATTTAGCCCTTCTCTTGACGTGTTAGACTTAAAAGCCGCATGAACAGAGGAACTCAGCTATGGCGCTCACTTTCCAGCAAGTTATCCACACACTCAATAGCTTTTGGGACAGCCATGGCTGCGTGATTATGCAGGCCTATGACCTCGAAAAGGGCGCCTCTACTATGAGCCCCGGAACCTTCTTGCGAGTTCTCGGCCCAGAGCCGTGGAGTATGGCCTGTGCTGACCCTTGCAGAAGACCGACCGATGGCCGCTACGGTGACAATCCAAACCGCCTACAGCACTATTTTCAGTATCAAGTTATTCTCAAACCATCTCCTGACAATGTGCAAGAGATTTACCTAGAGAGCCTGAAAAAACTAGGAATTAATCCATTAGAGCATGACATCCGCTTTGTCGAGGACAACTGGGAGTCGCCAACTCTGGGGGCATGGGGTGTTGGCTGGGAAGTCTGGCTGGATGGTCTAGAGATCTCGCAGTTTACATATTTTCAGCAAGCTGGCGGGCTAGAAGTTCGTCCTGTGGCTGCTGAAATCACTTACGGGCTTGAGCGACTATCAATGTATCTGCAGAACGTAGATAGCGTCTACCAACTTAAATGGAATGACAAAGTCACCTATGGCGAGATTTATCATTTAAATGAAGTACAGCAGTCTACTTACAACTTCGAACAAAGCAATCCAGAAATGCTGCAGACTCTCTTCAACCTTGCTGAGCAAGAAGCCTTGCGCTTGCTTAATGGCACGCCTAAATTGGTCTTGCCTGCTTACGAGCAGATTCTCAAATGCTCCCATGCCTTCAATCTATTAGATGCACGGGGAGTATTGGGGCGCGATGAGCGGATGGCCAATATTCTGCGCATTCGCAAATTGTCTGAGAAGGTTGCTCGAGGCTATCTTGAGCAGCGCATAGAGCTTGGTTTCCCTCTCATGGCTGAAGATTCTCGGCAGGCCGCAGTTGATAGTTATCGTGAGCGCTATTTAGCAGTTAAATAGCCTGCACTAGAGCCTGTCTCTTTCGAATTTCAAAAAGCAATAGTCAGTCTGCTCGCTGCTGTTCTGGCTTTAGAGCGGTTGAATTGACCTGTTGAAACTCTTGTTTGAGGGCTACAATGCGCTCATCAAGATCGGCCAAGGCTCTCTGCGAATTTCTGATTTGCTCAGCCAGCCGATTTCTTGCCACTTCTAGGTCTTTTAGTTGCTCGTTTTGAGTTTGATCTGTCATAGGTTAGACTCGCTAAAAATACAGATGTATGTCAGGATAGATTAAGGCATATATTTCGAGCTAGACAATTCTACTTTAAGAACTTTGAAGATCGTTAAAGAGCGGAATTGCAGGCATCCAGAGTTCTCCAGAAGCGCGCTAATTTGCAGTTCTGCAAGGTATCAAAAGGGGTGGCTCTTGTCTGAAGCTGAAAAAAGCCATTCTGTTGACCTCGAAGATAAACTTGCAGAACGCTCTCGTGAACATGACGCTGTTCAGCTTCGGCTAAGAGCCTGAGTCAAAACTCCAGCTGTCAGGTCTAGCGAGCATGTCCAATTGAGGCGTTATGCATATCGCAGGCCTAAAAAACGCTCTATCATTTTGAAATTATGACAGTGCAACCGATGAAGAGGCACCACAAGTAACGGTC
>JBBRMD010000041.1:0-51299 GCA_038231015.1 Candidatus Obscuribacterales bacterium | reverse complement strand
TAGTATATCCGAGCAAAAATCTATTGGAAGTCCCCCGCTGAAAATACTTTCGATATCTCTTGGTAATTCCATGTACAGCCTTGGTAGCTGCTATGCATATCTCACGCACTAGCCAAGCGCGTGAACCACAGTTTCACCATGGGCGAATTCATTCGTATCTCGTGTGTATATGCAGTTATGCACAATCAATTAACAAAAACGCGAGAGACTTGAATTACTGGATAGTCACCCGTGCTTACTGGCAGCATCAGCAAAAGTCATATTTTCTGCAGAAAATATGACTTTTGTAGAAAAGGAAAAAGAGAACGGAGCTTGTGACGTGCTTCGCAGATCTAGGCAGAAATAGTTGAGTTAGTCTGTACATATTACTACGGCCAAAAATGTCCGATTTCGGGACAGAAATCGGACATTTTTGTAATCATATAAAAGGCCTAGTGCTAGCTGTTTATCTTAGTCAGTTTGCTACTTTATCTTAGTCAGTTTGCTACTTTATCTTAGTTAGTTTGCTGACGCCTTCTTGGGCAATTTTTGAATCTGGTTTGATTTCAACTGCTTTTTTATATTCGGTGAGGGCTGGCGCGCTTTGTCCTTGCTTTTCCAAGAACTGAGCATACTCTACGTGGGCATTAACGTCACGTGGAGATGCTTTTAGAGCATTTTTGAATTCAACTTCAGCTTGTTGGTTGTCACCCATGCCTGCTAGAGCAGTAGCCAGTCTTCTTCTTGCTGGTGTGAAATTAGGCTGAATCTTGAGAGCTTTCTTTTGCTCAGCAACAGCACCTTTGTAGTCACCAGATTTTTGTAGCATCCAACCTAGACCACTCAAAGCATTTGGATGATTAGGTACTAGCTTAAGAGCATCTTTAAAGGCTTGAGTAGCTTGTTGAGTTTCTCCTGACTCAGCAAAAATATTGCCGAGGTTGATATAAGCTTCTGGCAATTTGTTGTTGAGAGTAATTGCTTCTTGCTCTTCTTTGATTGCTTGCGGATATTTTTCTTGCTGTGCGTAAAGCACACCCATATTTAGGTGGGGAGTAGCATCTTTAGCATTGATGTCTGCCGCTTTTTTATAAGCAGCAATGGCTTCATCAACCTTGCCAACGTGAGTGTAAGCAAAGCCCAAATCGCAGTGAGCACGGAAGCTTGTGGGTTTCAGCTTGCAAGCTTCTTCAAACTCAGGCAGGGCTAATTCAACTTTGCCTTGGTTGGCATAAATTTGACCTAGCACCACATGTGGTAGGAAGTATTTTGGATCAAGCTTGGCTGCTTGCTTTGATTCAAGAATAGCAGTCTCATAGTCTTCCATAGCTGCCAAAATGGCGCCGAGGCGCTGGTGAGCTTTAGAATTGTTTGGCTCTTGTCTGATTGCTTCTCTGAAGGCCTCAGCGGCTTCTTTTAGCTTGCCATGACCATACATGCCTTCCGCTTTTTTCATTATTTCAGAGTCTTGATCGTCGGCAGCAAATGAAGCAGTAGCGAAGGAAGTGTTTAAGCTGAGAGCGACACTGCATGCTAACAGTAATGTGCCGACTGCTGAAAGTGCGGATTTAACAGGAACCAATTTATTTACCCCTTGAGAATGTTATTTAGTAAGCCGCTTTAGCTGGTTCAGCGCCTTTGAGAATGTCTACACCGGCTGACGTACCTAATCTGGTGGCACCGGCTTCAATCAATGATTTGGCTTTAGCAAGATCGCGAATACCGGCACTAGCTTTAATACCAAGTTTGGCACCAGCCAGGGCTTTCTTGATTAGCTCGATATCGGCAACAGTGGCGCCTTTGCCGTCTTTAACAAAACCGGTTGAGGTCTTTACCATGGCTGCTCCTGCTTTGACGCAGCATTCTGTCGCTATTACTTTCTCATCGTCTGAAAGTAAATCACATTCAATAATTACTTTGACTAGATTTTCTTTGGCCGCTTTCACTATCGCTTTGATTTCTTCGGTGACGAAGTCAACGTCTCCGCTTTTGAGGGCGCCGACATTTATAACCATGTCGATTTCTTCAGCGCCTTCAGAAATTGCTCTTTGGGTTTCGGCAATTTTGATATCAGTAAGATTGGCACCTAGAGGGAAGCCGATCACAGTAGCTACTGCTACTTTTGACGAAGCCAACTCTTTTACTGCTTGTCTAACAAACGATGGATTGACACAGACTGCGTAGAAGTTATTTTCGATTGCCTCTTGGCAGAGTTTGCTGACATCGGCTTTTGTTGCTTGAGGAGTCAGTAAAGTGTGGTCAATGTATTTGGCAAAATCAATTGCAGCACTATCCTTTTGCTCTGAATTCGCGGTCACTCCGCCTTTTTCGTTGCTCATCTCTTACTCCAGTTGGGTCATACAAGTTATAGTGCCGTCGATCAATTTATACTGCTGTCGGTCAAGTTATAGTGCCGTCGGGGAATTCTAACTGCTTACATTCATGCAACAGTGCCATTATTCATAGAAGTGGCGGCCCTTGATCTTTCCTTATTGAAATCTAACCGAACGGCTGCCAGAGCTGGTCGTTGATTCCCAGTGGGCAATACTCTGGTGATACTCCTGTAGGCTCTTTACGCCTAGCGAGCCAGACTGTAATGCTCCGATAGCACTGATGGTGGCCCAAGCGCCAGACATCGTGGTTACTACAGGCACATTGTAGCTAATCGCTGCTCGTCTAATTAACTGGTCATCGCCTCGGGCTGTACGGCCCGACGGTATATTGAGCACAAGCTGTATTTCTCCGTTTTTAACGCGGTCAATCAAGTTGGGACGGCCTTCTGAGACCTTGTTGGTCACCATTGAAGGAATGCCAGCTGCCTTCAAGACCTGGGCTGTTCCGCGGGTGGCGATTAGCTCAAAGCCAAGTTGGTAGAGGTTTTGCGCTACGGCTACTGATTCTTGCTTGTGATGATCAGAAACACTTATAAAGATACGCCCCTTGGTCGGTATCTGCTGGCCTGCAGCAATCTGAGCCTTAGCAAAAGCCAGACCAAACTGTGAAGCGATGCCCATAACTTCTCCGGTAGAGCGCATTTCTGGCCCCAACGAGATTTCAGCGCCATGAAAGCGCTTAAATGGAATCACAACCGATTTGACTGAAACATGGGGAGGCAAGAGGCGGGGAGATATTCCCAGCTCTGATAGGGTGCGGCCAACCATGACAGAGGCAGCGATGCGGGCCCACGGAACGCCGGTTGCTTTAGAAACAACTGGAATAGTGCGGCTGGCCAGAGGATTGACCTCGAGTATATACAGCTCGTCGTCTTTGACGGCAAATTGTATATTCATTAAGCCTACTACTTTTAGCTCTTTGGCCAATTCGTCAACGGCGCGGCGAATTTCTTCAACTATTTTGAAAGGAATAGTTTGGGCTGGAAGCACACAGGTGCTATCACCCGAGTGAATGCCGGCCTGTTCAATATGCTCCATGATGCCAGCAATAATTGTTGCCCTTCCGTCGGAAACCGCATCTACGTCGATTTCAACAGCGTTTTCCAAGAACTCATCAATTAAGACTGCCATATTGGCCGAGACAGCTAAGGAACTGGCGAGCCAGCGTTCTAATTCGTCTTGGCCATAAATAATGGCCATTGCTCGTCCACCGAGAACATAGCTCGGACGCACCATCACTGGATAACCCAAGGCATTGGCTTGCTCAATAGCTTCTTCAGCGTTGTAGGCAATTGCTCCCTTTGGCTGTTTCAAATTTAGTGAGCGAATTAGATCACCAAATCTTGCTCGGTCTTCAGCAATATCAATTGATTCTGGTGAGGTTCCGAGAATCTTGAAACCGCGCTCTTCTAAGCCTTTAGCTAGTTTGAGGGGAGTTTGACCGCCGAGCTGAACGATAATTCCTTCCGGTTGTTCTACTTCGGCGATGTTACAGACATCTTCTAAAGTTAGAGGTTCGAAGTAGAGCCTGTCTGATACATCGTAGTCAGTTGAAACTGTTTCAGGGTTAGAGTTCACCATAACGGCTTCATAACCGAGGTCGCGCAGAGTTAGGCTGGCGTGCACACAGCAATAGTCAAACTCAATGCCCTGGCCGATTCTGTTTGGTCCACCACCTAAAATCATGATGCGAGGCTTCACTGCCGGTGGTGCCTCTGATTCACTTTCATAGGTCGAATACATGTATGGAGTATGAGCTTTAAACTCAGCAGAGCAAGTATCAATCATCTTGTATGAAGGGCGTAAATCAAATTTTTGACGCAATTCGTAGATCTCTTTTTCTTCAACACCAATTAAGCGTGCCAGTTGAAGATCTCCGAAACCACGTCGTTTGAGGTCGAGCAATAGTGGCTTGTTGAGCTTGTCGATTGAATCGATTTTTTCTTTCAGTTCTTCCGATAAGCTATAGATGTCTTCGAGGTTATCGATGAACCACGGATCAATAGACGATAGTTCAACAATTTCTTCAGCCGATATGCCGGCTTTGAGGGCACCATAAATATCAGTTAGGCGGTGGTGCGATGGCACCGAAAGGCGACGACGCCATTCCCAGAAATCGGCCTTGGCCCGGGCTGGTACATCAAGAAAACCTGGCAAGCCAACTTCCATTCCTCTTAAGGCTTTCTGTACCGATTCTTGGAAGGTACGACCAATGGCCATCACTTCGCCCACCGATTTCATTTGGGTGGTAAGAGTGGTATCAGCTCCTTTGAATTTTTCAAAGTTGAAGCGAGGAATTTTTGTCACTACATAATCAAGAGTAGGCTCAAAGCAAGCTGGAGTGTCTCTTGTTATGTCGTTTTGGATTTCACCAAGGGTGAGGCCGATCGCTAATTTCGCAGCAATTTTTGCGATCGGATAGCCAGTGGCTTTGCTGGCTAGAGCTGAGGAACGAGATACTCTAGGATTCATTTCGATGACGACAATGCGGCCATCATGCGGATGCAATCCAAATTGAATATTGGAGCCCCCGGTTTCGACACCAATGGCGCGAATGATCAATATAGCGGCGTCGCGCAAGGCTTGGTATTCGCTGTCAGAGATTGTTTGAAACGGTGCCACGGTGATCGAGTCGCCGGTATGCACGCCCATAGGGTCGAAGTTCTCGATGGCGCAAATGATCACGACATTGTCTTCACAGTCGCGCATCACTTCTAGCTCGACTTCTTTGTAGCCAATCACACTTTCTTCTAAGAGAATTTCGCTAACTGGCGAAGCTGATATGCCAGCATTGGCGATGTCGTCTAGCTCTTCTTGGTTGTAGGCGATGCCGCCGCCCGCTCCACCTAATGTGAAGGCTGGTCTAATGATGATAGGAAAACCAATCTTGGTGCCAATTTCGCGTGCTTCTGAAATATTGCGAGCAATGCCTGAATTAGGCACGTAAAGGCCAATTTCTATCATCTTTTGTTTGAAAAGATCGCGGTCTTCGGCCAATTTGATTGCCGGTAATTTGGCGCCGATTAACTCAACGCCATACTCTTCTAAGAAACCGCTTTCGGCTAGCTCAACTGCTACGTTTAGGCTGGTCTGTCCGCCCATAGTAGGTAGTAGTGCCTGGGGCCGCTCGATCGCTATTACTTCACGGGCCACTTCTGCGGTAACTGGTTCTATGTATGTACGGTCAGCCACCTCGGGGTCGGTCATGATCGTAGCTGGATTTGAATTAATGAGAACGACTTCGTAGCCTTCGTCTCTGAGAGCCTTGCAGGCCTGTGAGCCCGAGTAGTCAAACTCGCAAGCTTGGCCAATAGTGATTGGTCCGGCTCCGAGCACCAGTATCTTTTTGATATCAGTTCTTTTTGGCATGGTTCCTGAGTAAGTTGGCTCGCCTGGCAGCAAGTTGGTGAGATATGTAAGGGATATTCTCGCTTAGCCTGAACGGTCATATCTAAATGATTGGCCGATCTTCACTAAACGATTGGCTTATCTTCTCATCTTTGCAATAGCCTTGTTCTCGATGACGACTGAATGTTTTAACTAGTTATGGTTTTAATCGTGTTGTCCCTTGGTACATATTGTTAGAGACGGGGGAACTGTCACTAGACAGTAAGACAATTGAGGCTCCAGGATGATTAAACCGGTGCGTCAGCTTCGCTGTGGCTATGCAAACCTTAAAAAGAGCATATGCAGCACAGCCGTTCTACTTTTCAGCGGTCTCATTTCCTTGCAAGGCATGCCAGCATTGGCGCAGTGCCAGGTTGAGCGAGACGATACTCCTTTTGAACACGGCATGACCAATTTGCCAGATATTCCTGTTTCGGTGTGGCGTCAAAGAGACTCCAAACCGCAGGCTGTTGCCATTGCGGTTCATGGCATGGTGATGCACGGCGGCGTCTACGACCGCCTTGCTAATGAACTTGTGGGTTTGGGCTTCGAGGTTTATGCTCAAGACCTCAGAGGTTACGGCCGCTGGCAGCTTGCTCCTAATGCAAAAAGTGTTGTTAGCTATAAAGAGAGTCTAGAAGACCTCAAAGCTTTGGTTCGTGCTGCTCGCAACGAACACCCTGACCTTCCTATATTTCTCATTGGTGAGAGCATGGGCGCTGGTCTTTCTATGTGTGCCGCTGAAGCAATGCCAGGAGAAATAAGCGGTTTGGTTTTATCTAGCCCAGCTCTCAAGCGCCGCAACTACTGTGAGCCTGAGATGGTCAAAGACGTAGCAGCTCTGATTGCCAACCCTGTCAGACAGTTCGATATGGTTCCATATATTAAAAAGTTTGCCTCCGAAGACCCGCAGATTGCTCAAGAAACTATTGAAGATCCGATGGTACGGAAGACTTTGAGCCTGAAAGAGTTACTCAGGACAGCTTCGGTTATTCGCTCAAACATCAATCATGCGAAAAACATTCCCGCCGACATGCCTGTCTTGGTCATTCAAGGCGACCACGATCGTATGTTGCAACAGAATGCCGTTGTTACTCTGTTGAGAAAGCTCAAATCTACTGACCAAACTGTCAGATGGATGCCGGGAAAAGGTCATGTCTTGATTGAAACCGCCCATATCGACCCCATCACACTATTTACAGTTAAGTCGTGGTTGGTCGGACACCTACCAAGCGGAGCTGAGCGCGTAGCAAAACTTACGACCAAAGCTAAGTACCATCAGTCTGATTTGGTCGAGTTAAGTGCGCTCGGTAAGTATTAGAAAGCAACACAAATAAATTTTTTAAGTTAAAGGTGTGAGCGATTCTTTATATGTCTGTTTGTAGCCGACATAATTGGCCGCTCCTCGCTCGATCATCTCGCGGTCTTTGGCTGTTGCTTCGCGCACGACTTTGCCCGGTACGCCCATAACTAGGCTGCCTGGAGGGATTTGGCTCGATGGGGCTACTATTGATCCGGCAGCAATTATCGAATGGGCCCCTATTCGGGCGCCATCTAAGATTATCGCGCCCATGGCAATTAGGCAGTCAGATTCAATAGTGCAGCCATGCAGAATGGCGCCATGACCAACTGTCACTCGATCTCCAACAGTTAGGCCTAGGTGATGGGTGACGTGCATCAGGCAGCCGTCTTGAATATTGGTACTGCGGCCGATGCGGATGGCGTTAATGTCGCCGCGGGCGACAGTATGAAACCAAATGCTGGCATCTTCCTCAACGGTAACGTTGCCGATTAGACAGGCTGTTGGCGCAATAAAGGCACTTTCGTGCACGATGGGGCTAAATCCCGCATACTTGTAAAGGGTGTTCATGTATTTAATTATATATGGGTATTGCTTCATAGCCTGCAATAACCCCCACGAGCCACCCTTGTCAAGCTGATAACATTAAATAGCACGTTTGTAGGAGTATAAGATGATGCCTGTTTTCGAACAGCCGATGCGCAAGTTGCTGGGAACCCTGTCTCCAACTATTTCTTGGCTTAACGAGAAAGGCTGCGTTGATGTTGCTTCTGTGCCTGAATCTCACCTTGAAGCAATTAAGCAATTAGAGCGTATCGGTGTTGTGCACAAGCGCAACAACCGCAGCTATGAGCTTCAGAAAATTCGCCTAAGAAAGTTACTGGGCACCGATACTATTGAAGAGCTTACAGAGCAAGCTGCTCAAATGGCCGCCCAAATGGCTCAGCTCGCCGCAATGCCTAAAGAAGTCGTTGAGCCTGTTACCACCGCTGTTGTTGCTGGTGCTGCTGCTGGCGGTATTCCTTCCGAACTTAACTAATAGTAGTTCGAAGAGTTTTTGTGCAAATTTCTTTTGTAAAAGCTAGTGAGTATTGAGCTTAGAAGTCTTCGTTCGCTTGAATGGGAAAGGCTCACCACATACCTTGCAGAACAAAATGAAACCGCCGAGGGCAAGAGACGCTCTTTGCAGCTTCAGCCCGAGCTTGGGCAGGCGTTTGATTTAGACGCTGAAATTGCTAGAGCTCAAATTTTGTTAGATCAAACCGAAGAGGCCAGTGCACTGATCGCTAGTCGCACGGCTTTTAGTTTGTCTAAGTTAGGCGATGTTCGTGAATCTATTGCTCTGCTGCGAGCTGGCGCTGTCATATCGGCTAACGAATTGGCTCGTGTCAAAGCACTATTAGTGGTGGCGCGATCAGTGCGCGGCTCTTTAGTGCTTTTAGCACCAGCTCAGTTTCCGCATTTGCATCTTTTCGTTTCAACTCTTGTCGCTTTGCCCAAACTAATCGATGCTATTGATTTTGCTATTGACGATTATGGTGCTGTTAAAGACACTGCTAGCAGTCTTTTGCGCTCTTTGCGTAGAGAGAGGCATAAGCTTGATCAGCATATTAAAGATGAATTATCGCGCATCATCCAATCGCAATCAGGTACAAAGGCACTGCAAGAGCCAATCTACACAATGCGTGGTGGTCGCTTTGTTTTGCCAGTGATGGCCAATATGCGTTATTTACTCGACGGCATTGTCCATGATGCCTCAGGCTCTGGCCTCACTGTCTATGTCGAGCCCATTAGCGTAGTCGAACTATCTAACCAGACAAAAATCAAAGACTCAGCTATCGAGAGTGAAATCGAGCGAATTGTTGTTGAGCTTTGCGATCAAATTAGACCCTTTGCTGATCAAATCGGCGAATGTTATAGTGCTTTGATTGATCTCGATTGCATCATGGCTCGCGGCCGCCTCTCACAGCTTTATGCTGGTATCAAACCAGTTCTTAGCAATGAGCCTATGATCGAACTTCGCGGTGCTCGTCATCCCCTTTTAGTCTTGCAAAACCGCTCAGCCAAGAATAAGCAAGAGCCCAAAAATATTGTTGAAAATACTGTAATTATGCAAGGAAGCGAACGTACTCTTGTGATTACCGGTCCAAACACCGGTGGTAAAACAGTTTTACTAAAGCTGATTGGTATCTACTCGTTAATGCTGCGCTGCGGTTTGCTTGTGCCAGCCAAGAGCGGCTCTAGTACAGCCTTATTTCCTGTTGTCTGTGCCGATATTGGCGACGAGCAATCAATAGAGCAAAGCCTTTCGACCTTCTCTGCTCACATGAAAAATGTCGTTGAGATTGTCGATACTGCTAAGCGCGGCATGCTAGTTTTACTCGATGAAATTGGTGCTGGCACTGATCCTAAAGAAGGCGCAGCCTTAGCTCGGGCTATTCTTGAGCACTTGCTTTCGCGTGATGTTGTCACCATTGCCACCACTCACTTGGGTGAGCTGAAAATGCTGGCCTATACCAATAGTGGTTTTGTTAATGGCAGCTTTGAATTTGATGAGGCTACTCTTTCACCTACGTACAAGCTGCGTCTAGGTGTACCAGGCAGCTCAAAAGCCAATACCATAGCTCAACGACTTGGTCTTGACTCTGAGGTGGTGGCGCGCGCTCGAGAGTTGACCGTGGCTTCGGAGCACGAGCTAGAGCAAATTATCGAGAATCTCAATGCCAGGCTGGCTCAAGTATATGAGCGTCAAGAGCAGCTCAGTCAACTACAAGATACGCTAGAAAACAAAGAAGCTAAGCTGAATGTGCGTGAAGAAAAGCTCTTGATAGAGCAAGATAAAGTGCGCGGGCGTATGGCTTCAGAGCTTGAAGACGAGCTCAAAGCTGCTCGCGAGATCATGAAAGAAATGATTGCCGGACTGCAGCGTGAGCCCAGTATCAAAGCTGCCCAGAAAACTGCCGCTGAGTTAGAAGCGCTCAGAGCTACGGTCAGTTTCTTGCAAGAGCGCCAAAAGGTAATTCCTAAAGGACCAGACCCGAACGTCTTAACCCTAGGAATGACTGTTAGGCTGAAGTCGCTCAATAGTTCTGGCACAGTTCAAGAAATCATCTATTCAGACAAGCAGCAATTGAAGATTGATCAGGTAATGGTTCAAGTTGGCACTCTGAAAGTGAAAGTCTCACCATCTGATCTAGAGATTCGCGGAACGGCAAAGGTAAAAACTGGCCATCAATCGGTGGTCCGAGGCGGGCGGCCCCCTTCTGCTAAGTCTCAAGGTGGGGCTGCGGGCTCAAGATTAAAGGTAGGCAGTGCCGTTCAATATAATGATCCGGCTGTGTTCGTTCGCAGCGAGCGTAACACTATAGACTTGCGGGGCAAGCGCGCTGACGATGCCTCGAGTTTGGTAGAGCAGTTCGTTGATAGTTGTGCCGTGAGTGGCATTAGTCCGCTCATGATTATCCATGGCCACGGCACCGGTGCAATTAAGACTATTGTGCGCGAGTTTCTTAGCCGTTGCCGCTATGCTAACCGCCAGCGGCCCGGAGAGACTTATGAAGGTGGAGATGGCGTCACTATTGTCGAGTTGGGCGAATAGAGCAACGCTCAAATTAATTGGTCTAGTAAGTTGCTAAACCCAAAAAGAACAAAGTTTTTTGCAATTGCTGTCCAAGAATTTGCCACCTGGTATAGATGCGTAGGAAGCATGGGTTGCCAAGATAAAAATATAACCACTTGACTTCCTGCCTACGTAGTTTCCCCAGTTTCAAAGGACGTTAAAACTGGAATAAATTAATATGGCGTGTGTAGATAGTCGCCACTCATAGGGGTTCTTTCTAATGGCTGATGTCGCAGATTCGATTCTCAACAAAAAAACAGGTGATGCCGCTGCTGCCGACCCCAAGAAGGTCGACTTCGGCAACATCTTTGAACAGCCAAAGCTAGCCAAGCCAGCAGCCGATGATAAGGCTCCCAAAGTAGTTACGGGTGACACTTCTGGTTCGGCCAAGCCGCCCGTAGAAGTCGCCGTAATTCCTCCGGTGAAAGACCCAGCGAAAGACCCTGCTAAAGATGCGGCCGTTCCTGCGAAAGACGCAGTCGTTCCGGCCAAAGATGCACCTGTTCCAGCTAAAGATTCAACAATAGTAGCGAAAGAAACCACCGACAAGCTTGCTACACCTCTCGATCTAACCAAACCACTGAGCCCAGAGTTGGTAAAGGGTCTGACGCTTTCTAAAGAAGTAGCGCGCATTCTCGATAATGATGTGCCTACAGCCAACGGCGCTCACAAGATTCCTGAAGCTGAAGCTGCCTACAACAAAGCAATTGATATCGCCAAGCAAGTTACTCCTGAGCAAATTGCTGCAGCTAAGGCCGACTATGACGCTGTCATCAAAGCCAAAGCAACCGAGAAAGATCCAGAGAAGTTGCGGGCATTGGCAGAGCGTCAAGCCGCTGATTACACATTGATGCGCGTTAACGACTGCGCTCAAGGTAACAAGGCTCTTTGGCTCTATCGCCAAGGCCGCATTGAAGAAGGCACCACTCAATTCTTGCAGGCCGCTGGTCTGTCGCCTGAAGATGCGAAAAACTTGTCTAAGCTCACTCCTGAACAGAAGGCAACCTTGGGCGAGAAGCTCAATGCCAACGCTACAATTCTCACCGATCAGAACTTCATGCGCCAATACACACGCATCATGGAGAGTGGTCAAAAACTTCCTCAAGAATTTGTGCAAATTCACCAATACTTGAGAGATCAGCAAGAGAAAGCTGCAACTGCTAAAGCTAACGATGCTACGGCTAAACTTGAATCGTCAACTGCCGCCACTGGTGAAACTCAAGAAACAAGAGTTGCCACCATTCAAAGGCTAATGCCTAGTGAAGCAGCTAATATTGCTGCTATCAAAGCTGGAAGCGATCTATCCAAACAGCTTACCGATGCTGGTGCCAAGGCACTTACTCCTGAGCAACAAAAAATTCTAGCTGATAGTGTCAAGGCTTCTGATGACAATCTTCTTCTCGCTAAAGCTAAGTACGAGTTTAGTGCTACAGAGCTAGCTAAGCTGGTTCCTACCGAAAAAGCTGCCGCCTTTACTGCCGCTGTCACTAAAATCGATAGCGAATTCACTAACATGGTGAACAACAGCCCGAAAGGCGCTGATGGTAAGCCTGCTCTTTCACAAGCTGATGCTGGTCTATTGCAGACCATCACTAATTTAGATGTTAGTGCTGCCGATCGTACTGCCGCTCTAGCAAAATTGGGACAGACCCATCCTGAATTTGGTAAGGCTGTCACTGACGCTGTAACTGTAGTGGGCACCCAAGAAAACGGCCTCAATGCCATTGCTTTGCAATTCGGCATGACTGGCTTGTCTAAAAACTACGAAGATGCTATCTATGCCAAGCCTACAGCTCACTACAACTATGCTGCTTTATTGCACTCGGTTGGTGGAAAAGCCGCTGATGGAAGCGACAACAACGCTACTGCTAAAGCTGTCTTAGAGGGAAGTTTTGCTAACCTGCCCGATCAAGTAACTAAAGCCTTGGTGGCTGATCCAGTTGTTTCTAAATTGGCTACAGACCTCACTGCTAAGCTTCCTGTCGTGGCAGCTTCTGCTGATGCTCCTGCTGATCCAAGTAAAGTCACTGATGCAACTCCGTTGCCAGGACAGACCACTGATGCTACTACTGCTGGTGTACCTTCCGATATGAAAGCTACTCTGGCTGCTGCTTCACCAGATCAGTTACTTGATGCTGCTCACAAAATGGCTAAAGATCCTGACTGCATACCTCAAGTTAAGGCCGTCTACGAAGAACTTTTGCGCCGTGTAGATGATCCTGCTCGCATAACTGAACTTAAGAAACAGCTAGGCGACAAGGTCGGAGCAATTGAAAAGGGCCAAACTCTTGATGGTAAGCCTCTTGATGCCGCCACCCGAGTGCAATATCACACAGAGAACGCTGCTTTAATCTATGCCTTAAGTCTCGGCGTTACTGTTCGCCAAGAGTATGCTGCCTATCTTGGTGGCAAAGACGCTCTGGCCATCGACACCAAGGCTCCTGAGAATCTGAAACCGGTTCTTGGTACTGGCCCTAACCAAATGGACCTCAACAAGTCCATGGACGATCAGCTCAAGCTAGTTTATGCCGCCGCTGATAACATGCCAGTTGACTTGATGAAGCGTGAAAAAGCCAACCTCGAAAAGAGTATGGCTACAATCGGTTCAGCCGATACACAAGGAATTATCCCGAAAGCCTTAGACTTCTTGCAAGGCACCAAAGATAGAGCTGGCGCCATCGATATTGGTGTCACAGTTAGAACTGCTTCGGCCATGATGTACATCTCGCAAGGCGCAGTCTTCAATAAAGAGAAAAATGCCTGGGAGCACCGCGCCGAGCCAAAACTCGACATGCTTTATCAGCCAACCAAAGCAGTTGAACTGTTGAAGCAGGCTGATGCTAAGTACAAAGAGATACATGGTGCCAATGCTACCGATCCATCACTAGACCAAGTTAAGGCCTTCGGTGCTCAACTTGCTCCAGCTGAATTCGCTAAAGTGACTACTGCTGCTAACATCAAAATGTGGAGCACTGGCGTAGACATTGTTGATACTGGTTTGTCATTCGCTACTCAACTTGGAGTCGCTGCCCTTTTGTCCAAGACAAAAATGGGATTTGCTGCTAAACACGCCATTGCCGATGTTTCCACTCTTGGTGTTAACTTCGCCACACGCTCGGTGGCAATGCGCTTAGGTACTGGTCAGTGGGAAGCTCCTGCTGACACAGCCGTCCATGCTGCAGCTGTGACTGCCTTGGTATCAACCATGAAGTACGGCAGTATGGCTGGCAATCACTTTATGAATCGTGGTATGGCGGGTTACGAGAGTGTAGCCATGTCAGCACGCAGTATGGATAATGCTGTCGGCAAAAGCCTCACTTTAGATGACTACGGCGCATCTCTGCTGTCTAAAGGCCTTGAGCGAGAAGCAGGCATGATCAAAAATAGCGGCCTTGGCAGCAGAAAGATTTCTGAATTGACCGATGCTGAACTTAGATCTGTCTTGCCTGTTACTCAGGCTGAGACAATGGCCGGCAATGCTCGCAACTTCCAAAGCTTCAAGCAAGATGGAACTCTCGCTGAGTACGGCGAATTCCTTAACTCTAAGGGCTTCAAAGTTCCTGAATTAGCCACTAACAAAGATGCTGCTCGCAAGCTGTCTGAAATGACCGACGCTGAGTTGAAAGCTGCTATGCCGCAGGTTATGAGCAACCGTGGTGCTGAAGCGATGAACTTGATCGAAGGCAGCATGACCAATGAAATGAAGGCTATTAATGAGCTGAGAAAGCAAGGTGTTAACACCTTCGGTGATCTGAAAGGTGCTGTAGCTAAAGACCTCAATGCTTCGCAAGAATTCGTTCAAGCTGCCAAAGCTTTGCCAGGATACGAGAAGATGACACCTCGCCAAGCCATGGAAGCACTTGGCGCTCAAGGCAACACTCGCTTTGATACAGCTAAGAAGATTGCTGACGAAATGTCTGCTTTAGATAACGGTATGAGAGTATCGAGACTCGGCAAGATTGAAACTGTAACCATTGTTCCGAAGGTAACTCTTCCGAAGATTGGCGAAGTTGGCGGTAAGTCAATAACCATGCCTACTCGCAGTGTTAAATCCATGGGCGAACTTGAGGGTTATGTCGCTAAGGCAACACCTGAAACTGAATTCAAACGCCTTTTCCCTAACCTCAGCGAACAGGCTGCTGATGCCAATATGATGCGCACTGCTGTGGTAGACGGCGGCGAGAAGATGTTTGGTAACATCAAGCGCAAGGGTGTTGATGGCCAAGGCTGGCGCGCAATTGACAGAATGGCGCCTGATGCTCAAGACATCACCGCGAGAACCTTGGGTCAGTGGGGCAAAGAGACCTTCGTCACTAACCGTTTCTATGGCGGTCTGAGTATTCCTAAGACAGCTAGAGGCGACTTGGCTGATGTGGCAGCCCTTAAGGGCGGAATGACTCGTAGAGCCGATCTCGTAGCTGTTGGTTCTTATGTAGCCGGTCTGCACGCTTACGAAAGTATCACTGGGCTTTACGATCGACTCGGCAAAGGAGTCGATGACGATGGTCAGGCTAAGAAATACACATTCAGTGAAGCCTTGCTCGATGCTAACTTCGGCAGTACCAACCCAACTCCGTCTGAAATATTCGTTCGTAGTGGCTTACTTGAAGGCTTGTTTGCTGGAGCTGCTTTCCGTGGTTTCTCTAGGCTGGGTGCGGCTCAAAACGCTGACCTAGGTGTTAAGGCTATTCTTAGACAGAACCTTAATTTGAAAGCCTTTGGCTTCCAAGCTCTAGCTTCGCCTATGATGCAACCTTTCCAAAAATCTGCTACTGAAAATTGGAACATGAGAGACATGGTTTCTGGCGCTGATAAGCCTTTGACAGACTACGACTACGGCCTCGGTACGGCCATTCCACCAGTTGAAGCAGCCAAAGTCGAGCCAAAGGCAACCGAACAAAAAGCAACTGAACAAAAAGTCGCTGACCCAGTAGTTCCAGTTGTTGAAGACCCTGCCACTAAGGCGCCACCGATAGAGAAGCCTACAACCAATGCTGACGGCGTCACTAGCCCAGATGCGAGCCCATAGCCGATTGGCTATTGAAAACGAGAGCATTTAGACCAGTACTGCAATCAGTCTATGCCCACTTGACTACCCGTGATAATAAGCAAGGCGCCGTCTCTGATGGCGCCTTCGTCTTAGGGGATTTTGTCTGGTAATTTTGTCTGACTTTGTCGAGAAAAGGGAACAATCTGTATAGTCCATATTACTGAGAGAGTGAAAGAATTTTCAGCCAGTCAGAATATGCAGTAAGAGGGTTCGAACGATGACCGATACCAAGCCAGATACTAAGGTAGCCGATGCACCCGCTAAGAAAGTGGATGATCATGGTGATGCCAGCGTCAAGCTCAGTTTGGCCGGAAACCCCACTGACAAAGTCAAGGTGACTGATGCTGCTGCTAAGCCACATGAACTCAATGTCAAAAATGATACCCAAGAGATTTTTGGACGCATTACTACAGCAAAACAGTCTGCTGATGCCCTGGCTGAACTTATCGTTAGCAAGAAGCCGATGGACGAGAAAATTACTGTTACTGGTGCTGACAACAAGCCCCACCAAACTACAGTGGGCGAACGTATAAAAGAATTGAAGCAGACTGTAGATAATGCAGCCAATCAAGCCGTTGTTCTATCTAAAGGTGTTGATCAAGCTGAAGTTTCCCGTCAACTCAACAACAGTCTTTCTGAGCGCAATACCATCGCTAAGAGTCTTGGTCTTGATACCAACAAATTGTCGAGCGAAAATATTGCTGAAGCTTTGAAGAATCCTGGTGACAATGCTACCAAGGCTAAGCTTGAAAGCTTACAAGCCGCTCAGAGCAAAGTAGATGACTACAAGACTTTAGAGAATGCTCCTGCTTTTACTAAACTAATTTATGCACAACTTAAAGGTGGCGGTTTCACTAATCCTGATACTCCAGTTGAGATGTTGCCTAACGGAAAATTGAAAGTAGATCGCGCTGATATTACTGATGCCATGTCGCTTATTGCAGAGGCCGGTTCAAACAAAGAGCTGCGCAATCACCCACTTTATCTCAATGCTGTATCTGAAGTTTTTCCACGCAACGAAAACGGTTCGCAGAAAATACAATCTATCACTCAAGACCTACAGTCGGCTGTTGAACTTGGTAGTAAAGGCAATAAAGCTGAACAAGAGAAAGCTCTCAAATCAGCAGTAGCACAAGCTGATAGTGTCAATGTTCCTTTGATTGCTCAAATGGTCAAAGACCCTAACTTCGCTCAAAGACAAAGCCCAGAAGTCTTAAAAGAGATGGCTAACACTGTAGTTATCGCTGAGACAGCAAGATTGCAATATGCTCAATTCTTGGCTGAACAAGGCCGTTTCGGTGAAGCACAAGCTCTTACCCTGAGAGTGAAGGCTGAGTGTCCAGACGTAATGTACAACCGTGGTGAAGATGGCCAAATTCATTACAACGATAACCGCTTTGTAGATTTAGCCAAACTAGACAAGCAGATGGCTGCTTCCTCTACCTTTGACCCAGGTAAACTCAATACCGACATCAATAATTTCCGCACTCAATTTCAAAGACTACAAGGCGGCAACACCGATTCTAGTACCGAAACTAAAGAGTCAACTTATGGCAAGGGTATGAACAACACCCAAGTCAAAGCCGATTTGGCCGCTCTTGGTGCTTCTATGGACGGTCAACTAGCCACTCAAAAACAAGAACTGACCACTGCAAAGCAATCTCTTGAGGCCGAAAAGGTCAAGTTAGAAGCTGAGCAAAAAGGACTAGGAACTAAGAAGTTCGTCACCGAAGAAGCTGGCAAAATCGAAGCTAAGCGCATTGAAGACGAAATCAAAATGATCGATTTGCAAAAAGGCCAACTTGATGAACAATTGACTAACAACGGCAAAAATACTCAACTTGTGCGTTTGCTAGAAGCTAGCTACGATGTCGCTCGCGAAGACAGAAATGCTGCCAATGCCAAGCTCAATGAAATTGAACATGGCGATCCTGCTTTCGTGGCCGAGCACAGAAAAGACCTAGATCAACTGCGCGACATGTCTAAAGAGCCTGGTTGGTGGGATAGCTGGGGCAAGAAACTCTGCATCGTCGGTGCCGTGGTAGTAGGCGTCGCCGCTGGTATCTGGCTTGGACCAGGAGCGATCGCTACTGGAGCTGCGGCTGGCGCAGCTGCTGCCACCGCCCTCGGTGTTACTGGCGTGGTCGGCACGACGATGTTGGCAACGGCTGGTGTCGTTGGTGGTGTCACCGTTCTCGGTCTTGGCGCTGGTTCTGTGGCCGCATTGGGAACTGGTGGAATGCGCTTAATTGCCGACAACACCAATGGTATTACTCGCGATAAAGAGGGCAAAGCTATCTTTAGCCAAGAATCTATCTATCGCGATATGGGTGATTCGTTCAAGGTTGCTGGTACAACTGCCATGCTCACTGCTCTACCAGGAGCCGCCGGTGCTGTTTCTAGAGTTGCCGCGCCGGCTGCAGAAGCCACTGCTAGTGCTAGTATGCTTGGCCGCCTAGCGAATGTTGGTAGAACACTTCCTACTAACTTAGCTTTCGGTACATCCTTCACTCTTGGTCAAACCGCCATCGATAAGATTTCTAATCCAGATCTTGATGTCAAATGGACTGGAACTGGTACCGATGGTTTTGCTGCCCAAGTTTTTCTCAACAGTGCCTTTGGTATAGGTAGTGTATTGAGTGAGACCGGTATGACTTCTCGTATTCTCAGCAAAGTCGTATCGACTGAGCGCATTGCCCCTGTATCTGGTGCTATCGCTACTGTTGGTGTTACTCAAGGTATTGCCATGTATGGTGACAGCAAGGGTGTAAACGACGTGGGCGCCCAATACAACGGCTTCCAGACTTCACAAGCTTTAATCGGACCATGGGGCTTCACCCCTCACGATGAAAGCAAGTCGCTTTTCCAAGCTGCTCGCGTGCGCTCAACTATGCAAGAATTAGATCAAGGACAATCGTATTACAGCACCAAGGCTTATAATGGTGGCACTGTAACCGGCAGTCGTTCAGTGTTTGACAATGCCGAAGAGTTCGCTCGTCAGCGTGACGCGCAGCAAGGAAAATAGTTTAAGTGGTAAGTAATTTAGAGGGTAGAGTAAGTTCAATTTAGTTCTCTAGCAGGGTTTCCTGTGAAGATGGTGCATGCAGGTATCGGTAATCATTCCGGCGTACAACGAAGATAGGCGACTCCCTATTACTCTAACGTCGGTTTACCGTTATCTTTATCAGTCAGGTATGAGCTTCGAAATCATAGTAGTAGATGATGGATCATTCGATCACACCGCTGCTTACGTTGAAGAATTTGCCGCCCAATACCCTGGTGTCAGACTGCTCTCTTACGCTCCCAATCGGGGTAAAGGCTATGCTGTGCGCACCGGCATGCTAGCTGCTAGGGGCGATTATTTGCTCATGAATGACGCTGATGGTAGTTCACCCATCGAAGAGATGCAGAAGCTCTTCGAAAAGTGCGAAGAGGGCTTTGATGTCGTTATTGGTTCAAGAGCAACTGGCGACCCAGCAGCCGTAATTAAAGCACTGCCTTACCGCAAATATATCGGTAATACTTTTAATTTGATTGTGCAAAAGCTGATTTTGCCTGGTATCAAAGATACTCAGTGTGGTTTCAAATTATTTAGGCAGCAAGCTGCTCACGACATATTTTCGGTATCTCGTTTGAACGGGTATGCTTTCGATGTAGAACTTCTCTATATTGCTCGTCTGCGCGATTATAAAATTGCTGAAATTGCTATCAACTGGGCCAATGTTGAAGGCTCAAAAGTGAATGTATTAACTGATTCGCCCCGCATGTTAGCTGAAGTGTTGCGCATCACTCTTGGTGCCTGGTTTGGTGGCTATCGCAAATTAGCGATTAAGAAAAAATCGTAGTCTCTAGTAATTAACGAGTAAGTCTTTAGTAAATCTCGAGCAATTCTCTAGTGAGTATTGGCCGTGGTGAGCGCCTCAACTACTTGTTGGTGGATGGTGCCGTTAGTGGCGAGAATATGACCGCTCATCATATCGAGTGGCCCCGCTTCAAGATTACTTACTTTGCCGCCAGCTTCTTCGACTATCAGCGCGCCTGCAGCTACGTCCCAGGCTGATAGCTTGCGTTCCCAAAACCCATCAAGTCTGCCACAGGCGACAAACGAAAGATCGAGAGCTGCTGAGCCGTCGCGGCGTACACCATGGCAAACATTGGTGATGTGCTTGAAGCTATCCATGTTGTTGTAGATATTGTTGACAGTATCAGGTGGGAAGCCTGTCGCTAAAAGACCATTGTCAAGGGAAGAGCATTTTGAGACATGAATAGGCTCGTCATTGAGAAAAGCACCTTGCCCTTTAATAGCCCTGAACAGTTCACCTGACATAGGATTGAAAATGACGCCATGGGTGACCACACCATCTTCTTCAGCGGCAATCGAGACACAAAAAAAAGGATAGCTATGAGTGTAGTTGGTTGTGCCGTCTAAGGGGTCAATAATCCAGCGGCGGCCGGCAGTTTTGCCCTGAGTAGCGCCCCCTTCTTCAGCCAAGAAGCTGTCTTCAGGAAAAGCTGCTTTTATGGTGGCAATAATCAATTCTTCTGAGGCTTTGTCAACGTCTGTGACAAGGTTATAGGCGCTCTTGTAATCAACACTCTTAATTTTGCCAACCCGGGCCTTAAGTAGGGCTCCGCCAGCTAGTGCTGCTTCTTTGGCAATGTCGAAGACTTTGGTCATAACCGCCTTTCCTATTTTATCCTGTCAGCTAATTGCTACTTTTTGAGTTTACTCTAAAGCAGTCGATAAAGACTTGTTTAGCGAAAAGAAGCTATTTGTTGACGATTCTATGGTCACAGATCTATCCTCTATACTTATACTTGCACTTATGCAAAACCCCGCGAAGAAGATGCTTTAATGAAACTTGGCAACTCTATTTCAATCGAGATTATTAGAAGCAAGTAAAGGCGTGGGTAAATCAAGCATTTGCCACCGCCAGCATTGATGTTGGCGGTTTTTGTTTTTGCTTTGAGTTGCATTTTGACTTTGTTTTAGAACTAGTTAGAGACTATTGAGGACATACTGTGGCCGACGATAAGAAGAAATTTCCAGTCAACCTACCTGAAACTGCTTTTCCTATGAAAGCAAACAGCACAGTTCGCGAAGTGGAAATTCAGAAGTTCTGGGATGAAAAGCAAGTTTACGAATTAAACTTAGAGAAGCGCAAAGGCTCTGAGAAGTTTGTATTGCATGATGGCCCTCCCTATCTAAGTTCTAGCAAAATTCATATCGGCACAGCGCTCAATAAAATTCTTAAAGACATCATCACCAAGTACAAAGCTTTGCACGGCTTCTACTCTCCTTATGTGCCTGGTTACGATAGCCACGGCTTGCCCATCGAAAACGCTGCTTTGAAAAATGTCAAAGGCGGGCGGGCAGCAATCACTCCTGTTGAGTTGAGAAAAAAATGCAGAGAGTTCGCTCTCTCTAATCTGAAAGGCCAAGAGGACAACTTCAGACGTCTTGGTGTTTGGGGCGATTGGGCTCATCCGTACATCACATTAGATCAGCATTTTGAAGCCGCGCAAATCAGAGTATTCGGCAAGATGGTAACCAATGGCTATCTCTATAAAGGCTTGAAGCCAGTTTACTGGTGCCCAACCTGCGAAACGGCATTGGCTGAAGCTGAAGTCGAATATGCAGACCATACTTCAAATTCAATTTATATCAAATTCGCTGTGCCAGATTCTGAACGCAGCAAGCTGCCTAAATTTATCTCTGAGAGCAAAAATGGTGTGGCTACTACTCCAGTTTCTTTTGTTGCTTGGACAACTACTCCCTGGACACTACCAGCCAATTTGGCTATTGCTCTGCACCCTGACTTTGTCTACGAATTTATCACCACTCCTGATCATGGTGTCTTAGTGGTAGCTCAGAGCCTGCGCGAAACATTCTTGCTAGCTGCTGGTATCGATGCCGCAGCGATCACGGTTTTGGGCGAAGCTACTGGTCGCGAGCTTGAATTAATTGAAGCACGACATCCCTTCGTCGACAGAGCCAGTCGCGTTATCAATGGCGGTCACGTCACTAATGAAGCTGGTACAGGTGTTGTTCACACGGCTCCTGGTCATGGTCCTGAAGACTTTGAAGTTGGTAAGCTCTATAACCTCGGTGTGCTATCACCAGTTGATGGCAGAGGAATCTTTACTGAGGAAGCCGGCCAATTTGTTGGTCAGCACTACGCTAAAGCTAACTCAGTAATTGTCGAACATTTGCAAGAAGTTGGAGCATTGATCAAGCATCAAACGTTCAGCCATAGCTATCCACACTGCTGGCGTTGTAAAAATCCGTTGATTTTTAGAGCAACAGAACAATGGTTTGCATCTGTCGAAGGCTTCCGCAAAAAAGCTCTCGAGTGTATCGACCAAGTTGAATGGCTGCCTAATTCTGGCCGCAATCGCATTTTCAATATGGTGCAGAACCGCTCTGACTGGTGTATCAGCCGTCAGCGTGCTTGGGGCGTGCCAATTCCTGTCTTCTATTGCCGCAAATGCAATGAGCCTTTGATGAACGAACAGAGCATCGAGGCTGTCGCCAAAGTCTTTGATGCAGAAGGCTCTGATAGTTGGTGGGAAAAAACACCAGCAGATTTCATCGGCGATATGAAATGCGGGAAATGCTCATCTTCTGATTTCGTTAGAGAGACTGACATCATGGATGTTTGGTTTGACTCTGGGGTGACTCACTCAGCTGTGCTTGATGCTCGCCCTGAATTGCGTGGCACACCTTGTGAGCTTTATTTAGAAGGCTCTGACCAGCACCGCGGTTGGTTCCAATCATCACTTCTCACTAGTGTGGCCGTTCACGGTCGGGCGCCTTACAAAACAGTGTTGACTCACGGTTTTGTCGTTGATGAAAATGGCCGCAAGATGTCTAAATCAGTTGGAAACGTTGTTGATCCCGATGAGGTGATCAAGCAGTATGGCGCCGATGTTTTGCGACTTTGGGTGGCATCGGTAAACTATACCGATGATATTCCGATCGGTAAGAACATGTTGGCTCAGTTGGCCGAAGTTTACCGTAAATTGCGCAATACCGCTCGCTACATGCTTGGTAATTTGCATGATTTCGACCCCGCTGTTGATGCTGTGGCCTTTGCCGACCTATCATCTCTCGATCGCTTCTTGTTGCACCGCCTCAACGAATTAGTTGAAGAAGTGACGCGCGACTTTGATCGCTTTGAATTCTTCAAGTATTATCAACTGTTGCAAAACTTCTGTGTGGTAGAGCTTTCTTCGTTCTATTTCGACATCGCCAAAGACACTCTCTATACAGCTGGGCCTAAATCGTTGAAGCGTCGTTCTGTTCAGACCGTTCTCGCGCACATGCTGCAAGCTCTGGTGAGACTGCTTGCTCCCGTTACACCGCACATGGCTGAAGACATCTGGCAACACATGACCGATGCTATGAAGACCTTTGGTGGCGGTCATCAAAGCGTCTTGCTTACTGATTTCCCTAAATCAGATAAGAGCCATGAGAATCAGCTTGAGGCAGACTTTTGGCATGAGCTAATTGACGTGCGCATGATCGTCAATAAGGCTCTTGAGACTGCTCGCGCTGGACGCAAGATTGGCAGCTCGCTTGAAGCTAAAGTTGAGCTGGCTTTCGAAGACGCTGCTTTAGCAAAGAAAGTAGCATCTCTAGGTACAGACCTGCCGGGATTCTTTATCACCTCGCAAGCTGTCATTGGTATCACTTCAACTGTTGAGGCATTAGCTGAAAACAACGAAAGTGGTATCAGCGTCAAAGTAATACCTGCCTCTGGTATTAAATGTGCTCGCTGCTGGAAATTTACTGAAGAGCAACCAACTGGTAAGTTCCCCATGCTTTGTGTGCCTTGCGATCAAGTGATGGCTGAGTATTTCCCAAATTACGAAGCCTAGTCAGCTTCTTAAGAAGCAGTTGACCTTACTGTTAAGTCTTTGTTTCTAGTGCTGAACTAAAACTATTTCTAAAAATGTCATATTTTCTGTAGAAAATATGACATTTTTGTCGAGCGCAAATAAAAGAGTTGGTCGCTGTTTTAATTTGCAAGCGAGGTATGATAGTTTTCTACTTTCGGTATGGTTCAATGAATCCAGAAGAACAGCAAGAATTAAAAGTTCAGCCCGTTTTAAAAGTTCAGCCAGAGCTTAATGACTTTCCTAATTTGGGCGACCGCTATGAGGTTCTCGCTCTCGTCGGGCAGGGCGGCATGGGCGTAGTTTATAAGGTAAGAGATAAAGCAGTTGATAAAGTATTCGCCGTCAAAGTTCTCAATCAAGATCTGGTGCAAGACAAAATATCGGTAAAACGCTTTGAGCAAGAAGCTAAAGCAGCTTCTGCTCTAACCCACGCTAACTTAGCTGCAGTCTATGACTATGGTGTGGCAGTAAGTGGCTCTCCTTTTTTGGTTATGGATTATCTCGACGGCCAAACCTTAGAGCAAGAACTTGCGAAAGAGGGCTATTTCGATAGTGCTAGAGCCCTCGATATTTTCATCCAAACGGCTGAGGCCCTGGCCGATTCTCACCTAAAGGGTGTTATTCACCGCGATATCAAACCGGCCAATATAATTTTAGAGAAAGCAGAAAACGGCTCTGACTTTGTCAAACTGGTCGATTTTGGAATTGCCAAAGTTCTCCCGAGTGAGCAGCAGGCTCATGAAAATCTCACCCAAACTGGAGATATTTTTGGCAGCCCCCTCTACATGTCTCCAGAACAATGCCAAGGCAATATGCAAGATCGCCGCTCTGATATTTACTCGCTTGGCTGTTTGATGTATGAGACTCTTACTGGAGTAAAGCCTTTTGCTGCGGCCAATCCGATTAAGGTGATTCTTCGCCACATCAATGAAGATCCCGCTGCAATTTCGTCGCTTACAAGCGTCTCCAATCTTCCTGCACAGTTCAAAATCTCAAGCGATCTAGATAAAGTGGTGCAGCGTTGTTTAGCTCGTGACCCGAATCAGCGCTATCAGTCTGCTTATGATTTGGTTGTTGACCTTAAACATATTCGCGATGGAGAGAAAGTAAAATTCGCAAAACTGCCAGGCCCAGCACTTAAAGAGAATAATTCTAAGTTATTGCGCCGGGCTCTCATTGCTCTAGCAGCTTTTCTTAGCATGATTGCACTCGCTCTTTACCTCACTACAACTTCTGCTATCTCTCCTGCAAATACGTCTATAGACCGTCGGCTTGCTGCACCGACTAATCAATTTGCCGACGCCATAGATTTTGATAGCAAATCGTACTCATATTTTAGCTCTGGCCAATATGATAAAGCCGCTCCCCTTCTAGAGTTCGGCACTAAGGTTTATCGCGATAGCATTGCTGCCGATTTGAAGAAAGGTGATGATCAAGGCTTCCGCCGAGACAGTGCCTTGCTCAATGAGAATTTTCAGCACATAGGTAAGTGCTATATGATGATGGCTCGCCAGTCTACTAGCAACGGACAGGCTGCCGAGGCTATTGAGTATCTAACCAAGGCCAAAGCTAACTATGAAATGGCTCTGCCCTTCTATCAAAAATATGGCAATTATGCGGGTGGTCAGATGCTTGAATATGTCACTGATTTTGCCGAGGTTTTGACCAAGCTTAATTTGCAAACTGATTTGCAGCAGTTGAAAGAGCTGGCCCGGGCCAACAAGATTTCTATTTAGACTTAGCTATTTAGAATTAGCTATTTGGCTGATTTATTTGAGCTGAGCTTTTTGAACTGCACTATTTGAGCATCTTTAGAGCGTAGCTATTTATTGCTAACACACTGAGAGCGTCTGTTATTTTGCCTAGTTGCACCATTTCTAGTGCCTCGAAAAAGGGTAAGCGACGCACTACTAATTCTTCACTGCCCTCCGGCTCGGCCTCACCTAAAGTGAGACCTGTCGCTAGATACCAGATGGCTTCTTCATCAGATACAGAGTTTGATAAGTGTGCTCGACCAAGAACCTGGTAGCTCGCTGCCTCTAGACCAGTTTCTTCTTTTAACTCTCTTCTGGCAGCATTGAGGGTGTCTTCACCTTGGGGGCAGCCCCCTTCTGGTATCTCCCACGAGTAAGAGCCTAGTGGATAGCGATATTGACCCACCAAGTAGGTATAGCCTTCTTCATCGATGGGCAAGACACCAACCGCTTTGTTTTTGAAGTTGACGATGCCGTAGATTCCGTCTAAACCATCAGGACGAATCACTTTGTCTTCTTGTACTTTGATCCACTGATTTTCGTAGACCACCGATTGCGAGACCGTCTTCCAGGGATTCACTTCACTCATGATTGAGACCTACTTAGTTTTGAATTCGCATTAGAATGTGTTCGGATGTACTCTGCTGTAAGTGTAATCAAGAAAGTGACAGTGAGCATTATCGTCGAAAGGGCGTTAATCTCGGGGCTGACACCGAATTTGACCATGCTATAAATGCGCAGCGGCAGAGTGGTGGCACCGACACCCGCTGTAAATTGAGTGATCACAAAATCGTCTAAAGAAAGAACAAATGCTAAAAGTGCACCAGAGATAATTCCCGGAGCCAAAATAGGCAAAGTTACTTTGAAGAAGGCCTCAATTGGCGTTGCCCCTAGATCTAAAGCCGCTTCGGCTAGTTGCGGATTGAGCCCTTCAAGGCGAGCGGCAACAGTTAAAGCTACATAGGAGAGGCAGAAGACTATATGTGCGACTATCACGGTTGCTAGACCCAGGGGCAAGCCAATAGCAATGAAAAGAATCAATGCGCCAACCGCCATGGCAATTTCAGGCACGATAATCGGTAAGACAATTAAGCCGCGAATGAGAGATTTGCCCTTAAAGCGGGCGCTGCTCAAGCCTACTGCTACTAAAACTCCCATAACTACCGACACCGCCACCGATATCGATGCCACCACCAGGCTATTGTAGAGGGCAGACTTAACGGCGTCATTTTCTAACAGCTTCTGATACCAACTCAGGGTAAAACCGTGCCATTCAACTGCTAGTCTCGAATTGTCGAAGCTGAAGACCACAAGAATAATAATTGGTACATACATAAAAATGTAGACCAATACGGCAAAGAGATTTAGAGCTTTAGATTGCGGCATCAGCAGATTCTGGCTTAGTGCTTAATTGAGATTGCAACACGTCTAAGCGAGCTTGCATTGCCTTTAGAGGCGTGATATCGCCTTTCTGAGCGGCAACATCGATACCCTTTTTGAAAGTTTCAATTGCCTTATCTGTCAGATTTAGGCCTTCGTAGGTGCGGCCTAACTCTTGATAGGCTACGGTGTGATTGGGCTTTATTTGAATGGCCTTAAGCAAGTAGGGCTCTGCCTGCTGATATTGCTGCAAGATGTTATAGCAATTGCCGAGGCCATAGTTGGCGAAAAGGTCGTCGCTATCAATTTCGATAACTTGCTCAAACATGGCTTTGCGTTCAATAGCTTCAGCTTCTATTTTGGCTGTATCTTCTTTTTGTTTGTGCTCTTGCATCGCTTCTTTGGCTGCCAGTCTCATGCGGATACTCATGGATTGGGCCTTAGCCTCTTCGGCCTTCTCTTTGCCACCACCTTGTTCAAGGTAGAAAACAGAGAGGTTTGCATAGGCCATAATTGAATCAGGATTGATGCGAGCTAAAGTTTCCATTAGTTCGACCGCTTCATCTAATTGATTTTCTTTTGAAAGAATGACCCCAAGAGCTTCGTAAGCGTCTTCTAAATTGCTGTCGAGAAGCAGAGCTGCTCGTAGTTTGCTAATGGCTTCAACGACATTTTTATTTTCTGTGGTGGCATAGAGTTTGAGGCCGTCTTCGTAAAGCTTTAAGGCTTTTAGCTTGAGGTCTTCAGCTTCAATGAAAGGAAGAAGCTGAATTGTCGCTTGTCCAGTGAGAGTTGCTTGTGAGCCGTTTTGTGAGATTGCTACTGTGCAGTCTACGACGCGACCCGGGGTGCGGTAATCACGTTTGACCATGGCTAGGGCAATGTGCTTTTTTAAGCGTGGCGAATAGGCATTAGAGAGAATCTTAGCTGCTTCTTGGCCTGCCACCATCAATGGTGTGCCAACTTTTATAGAGTCAGGATTTTTGTGATCTGATTTTAGGTCTAAAATTAGGCCAGTAAGCTGCTTGTTCGGCGAACCGTGGCCTTTCACCCGAGCTAATACTTCTTGGCCCTGGAAGCAACCTTTGGTATAGCTTATGGCTTTGTCTTCAAGGCCAAGTTCAATGATTAGATTGTCGCTTGTGAAGTCGGTCGCAAATTGCGGCAGACCAGCTTCGATACGCTCAATTAGCAAGTCTTCTTGACTGAGCTTGTGAATGCCGTGCTTAGCCAATATTGGCTCAAGTTTGCTTAGCAAGGCCTGGTATTGCTCTGCGCCGCAATAGATTAAGAAGCTTTCTCGACTTGAAAGTGGTGCTCTAAAGATATGCACATCGATGCCGCATAGTTCGCCATCGATCAAGTCTCGTTCAAACAAAGCCGGATTTTTTTTCGACAGGCATTCGTTGATAATCAAGCGAGCGTCAGAGCCAATCAAGGCTAATATTTTGCCGGCGCTTAGATTGAGCAGTTCGACTTTGTCAGAGAAAATGTATTTGTCGAGGTGTTCAAGTATGGTTGCAACCTGGCCTTCTTCTGCCACGATGCGATATGAGCTGTTTTTGCGGTACAAATTGAAGTAGGCAACCACGTGAGCTTTACGGTCTAAAAGAGCACTGGGTTGGCTCTGATATGGCTTGAGAGCTTTTACTTCGCTTGTGGTCTGGGCATTGATAAAGCGCTCAGCGTCGTCTCCATAGATCTCAATTAGGCTATATTCTGCTCCCGGGTAGTAACCGCTGACTTTGGCGGCACTAGCTGAGTATGTCTCACAAGAAGGGAGAAGTTGCTGATCTGACTGGTTCTTAGTAGATTCAACTTTCTTCTGGCCGGCCAGTTTTAGTTTGTTCATCGCTTTGGCACTCTCAAGTGTTTAGAAAGAGAAACGTGCCGGACAGATTTATTGCCGGCACGCCTCAAATTACCTATTGGTTTGCATTTTCAATCTTGAACTAGTGCTCTGTTCTTAGACTGAGAATGAATTGCCGCAACCACATGAGCCTTTAGCTTGTGGATTCTTGATCACGAAGCCCTGTCCATCAAGGCCACTCTGGAAATCGAGCACTGTGCCTTTCAGATAGATAGCGCTTTTAGGATCGATGAAAAGCTTGACGCCATGTTCTTCGATTACGTGGTCTTTCTCTTGAGCGTTGTCGAAGCTCATGCCATAAGACATTCCTGAGCAACCGCCGCCTTTGATCTCCATACGCAGACCAGTCTTACCTTGCTCATCAACCAACAGTCTTTTCACTTCTACAGCTGCGGCTTCGGTTAAACCGACAATCGTAGTTGAAGTAGGCGCTGTGGTGGTAGTGGTGTCTGCCATACTCGATACCTCATTAATGCTTGTATTGAGAGTCTTTAATTGTTTTTGACCCACAGAGTAAATCTATCACATTGTCTGGCCATTGCCCTGCACCGTAACAATCTGTTTCTCTTTGCTTTTGGCCTTTAAGGCCACCAGGCTACCATCTCGGATTTTCAAGAGCTTCAGCCAGCTTGCAAACCAGTTGGCTTCGAGTCTTAAGCTAAGGTAGCTTTCAGCTTGCTGGCCACGCGGCTAAGACGGCGACCATATTCGCCGCTTTCTAACTGCTCAAAAGTTACCCATTTGTATTTGGCGACTTCCTCTTCTTGCAGAACTATAGGCTGTTCTTTTTTCGGGTCGAGCCTGTAAATATATTGAAAGTCATGGTGGCGATGCTCGCCTTCTTCTTTGGCAGGGTTGGCTGGAATATCGTGGGTATCGACATCAAAAGGGATTATTGTCTCAGCGCTGCTGTACATACTGTGCACAAGCTCAATCTCTTGCTGCCCGCCTAAACCGGTCTCTTCTAATAGCTCTCGTCTGGCTCCGCTTTCTGGCTCTTCATTGTGATTGAGGTGGCCTCCTGGTTGTAACCAGCGCTTCAAACCGTTGTGATGAATAAGTAAGACCTGAGAGGCTTGGTTAATCACTAGGGCACTAGCCGTTAAGTGGCCAACCATATTTTTTCGATTGCTCAAACGACAATCTTTTTCTTCGAGCTGGCGTAAGAGAACGGGCATTCTCTCAGCTTCATGTGGCAAGTTGCGAAGATAAGTCTTCAGTAGATTTTCTACTGCCAAAATGTAGGCTCTTTCACTCATCTCGTCTTGCACTGCCTGAGCCATAATCCTCTTAAAAGGCCTCGAAGACAACTTGGGCAATTTCGCCGAATACGCGGAAGCTTTCTCTGGCTGTATCTATTTCGAGTTTTTCAATCGAGGTTGGCTGAACAAGCACAACGCCATAACCTGACCTAACATGCAGCTCAGTAAAATTAGTGTATTGGCTCAGTAACAGCAGCTTGTCAATCATTGATGGATACTGAACAAAGCGCAAAGCCTGTTCATCGTCATTTGTTTTAGCGATATATTCAGAGTCAAATTTTTTCATGCCTAGCGGACGATCGCTATGATCGACAAGTAAAATGCGACTAAATTTTGCCCAGAAGCCTGTGACCAAGCGGTGGCTAATCGTGAGGGTAAATTCGCCACCTCTTTTGTTTTCTTTCTGCTCTTTGAGCACGTCGGTCTCAAGAAAGAATGAACAACCAAACGGAAAAGTGACTCTTAGCGCCTCAATTGTGGCCGGAAATCCAATCACAGTGCCTTTTACACAGGCCTCAACCCGGTCTGTATCGTCGACTACTTTGCCTTCAAGTAGTTCAGCTAAGGCTTGAAGCTTTGCTTCTTTATCAAACATTTTTATTACTCAGGCTTTTGTATTACTCAGATTTTTCTTCTGATGAACCTTGCGGCGGGTGCACGAACATTTTCATTTCACCTTTCGGCTTGCGCTTAACGAATCCTAGCAGGCCGCCCTTCTCTGGTGCTGGATTGTCTTTGGCCTTGAGAGCGTCAGCAGCTTTCTGCTCTTTTTCTTGTTTCTTCTTCTCTACAGCCCGGACACCTGAATCAATAATTTCTTGTTTTGAGGCACCAACAGATGGTGACAGCGCTCTGGCTGGTGGCAAATCGCTTACAACTTTTGTCTTGCTGTCTTTGCCAGTATCTTTACCGTTGTCTTTGGCAAATTGACTTTCTATAGAAGAAATTTGTTTGCGAGCGTCTCTGGCAAATTCTGATTCTGCTGCTAGATCAACTGCTTTTCTTAAGAGCACCAAGGCTTGGGCTGGGTGTTTCTGCTTATTCAGCAAGCTACCCATGTGGTAGAAGGCGTCAGCCATGTCTGGAGCGATAGATACAGCTTTGACATAAACCTTGAGGGCTTCATCGTATTTCTTTTGTGATTCATATGCAGTGCCCAAGTTGAAATAGGCGCTGGCAAATTTAGGATCAACTGCCACGGCCTCTTGCCATTTTTTGATGGCAGGTTCGACTTGTCCGCGAGCAAAAAGAACTGAGGCTAAGCCGTTCAATGACGTCGGGCGATTTGGTTTGATAAATAGCGCTTTTTCAAAAGCCTCATTAGCTAAAACATAGCTCTTTTGAGAGATGTAGATTAGGCCCAAGTTGCTGTAGGCCTGCTCTAGGCGTTCGTTAGAGGCGATAGCAAGTTTGTATTCAGCGACGGCCTTTTCAAAAAATCCAGACTGGTGAAATTCGAGGCCTTTGTTGTAATGCTTGATTGCTTCGGCAGAATAGGGGCGCGATTTAGCATCGCCAGCCGGCGCCTCGCTAGGCTCTTGGCAAAGGGCAGGTTCAATGGTCAATGCCGATAGACAAAATAGAGATATAGCCAATCCAGCAAAGATGCCGCGGCCTATATTGGTGTGGCACTGCGCTGCATGTCTTGGAGATATTCTGGAATCTCCCTTGGCGCTACTAATGACTGTGACTGTGCGGTTTTCCATAAGAACTTATTGTACTCCGAGGGCCATTATAGCCTTATGCGAGTGCGTCTAAATGTTCACTATTTAAGGGCAATTGAAATTAAATGCTCATAGAGGGCGCGCAAGCCCAATTCGTAGCTATTGGCCCCAAAGCCGGCAATGACGCCCACTGCTACGTCACTGAGGTAGCTCTTGTGCCTGAATGGCTCACGGGAATAGACGTTTGAAACATGAACTTCTACAAACGGCACGGCAGTGGCCAAGAAGGCGTCTCTCATGGCAATTGAAGTGTGGCCATAGGCGCCAGGGTTGATCAAAACTCCCGCGATCTCCGAACCGAGGCATTTTTGAATGAAAGTGACTAACTCACCTTCGATATTTGACTGCTTGAATTCAAGCTCTAGGCTTTTTTCTACGTTTCCACTATGAGTGGAAGTCATCTGGGCAGCCAGACTAGTGAGCTTCTTTTCAATATCAGCCAAACTGGTTTTGCCGTAGGTGGAGGTTTCGCGAACACCCAGGAGATTGAGGTTTGGACCGTTGAGAACCAGTACTTTCAATTTATCGACCTGTTGGGCGTACCTATAAACTTGCCTATACTCTAGCCAATAGTCTAGGCCTATACTCTAGGCCTATACTCTAGGCCGTTATTAGTGGATGGCAGCTGATAGTTTGGCGAGCAGCCACCTAGGCTTCAGCTGCTTCTGCCTCTTCAGCATCTAGCTCTAGAGCTTCCATGGCGCATTGAGCTTCAATCAAGAAGGGGTCGTTGCGGGTCAGTAGGCCTTCTTGTCTTACCATTTGCAAGAATTGTCCAAGCAAATCGCGCAGTGGCAGAGCTTGTTCGCCGTACATAACTTGATCGGCAATGATGAACATAGTAGAACCAAGGAGCACACGGGCTTCAACGGCTCTTAGCTCTTTGGATGAAATAATTTCTTTGAAGAGAACTGGGTCAGCTTTGGTCTCTGTGACGAGGCCTTTGCAAAGCTGAAGCACTGAGTTGAGCAGGCCTTTGCTGCGTTCTTCAGGCAGTGAGGCGGCCGCTCTGATCAAATTGAGCTTGTTTCCGGCGTCGCCCAGTGACTCAGCGCTGTCAACAAGATTTCGCACCTGGTTGGCTTTGGTATTGAACTGTCGACGAAGCTCTGTTTCAGCTACCGATGAAACTGGCTTGGTGGCGGCGTCGAAGCGTTTGTCATAGTAATCTTGCACATGTTGGCGCTTGAGTTCGATGCCGAAGGGCATGAGCTCCATAAAAATAGACTCGAGCCCCTCTAGTTGAGACTGCAAGTACATTAGCTCATCTTGCGTCACTGCTGACAAGATCTACTCCTCCAAAATTCGGCCCACAATCAGATACTATAACGCGCCCGTACTAAAGTGTTGTATTTGTGAGGATTCTTTGAATCTCGGCAACCACTTCGGCGACCGTTTTATTTTCAGTGTCGATTGTCAGGTGTGCTTGTTCATAGGTGCTCTGCCTTATTGTCAGGAGCCTGTCGATGTTCGCAAACACTGCCTCTGGCTTTTCTGCTAACAAAAGAGGCCGATTTTTTTGACTGCCGATGCGCTTTGCAAGTGTCTCAACTTTTGCTGTGAGAAAAATCGTCTGCCCTAAAGTTTTAAGCTTGTCCATGTTGCCCGCGCCTATTGGCAGGCCTCCGCCACAAGCAATTACTTGAGCAGAATTTCTCTGATTGGCAATGGCCATGTTTGCAATTAAATCGTCAAGTAATTGATTCTCAAGGGCGCGAAAAACTTCTTCACCCTGCTCTTCAAATAATGCTGCAATTGTCTGACCAGCTTTTGCTTCTATGATGCTATCGCAATCAAGGCAAGGCAGTGAGAGAACTTCGCTGAGCAGTTGTGCGGTGCTCGTTTTTCCTGCACCAGATGGCCCCAATAAAATTATGTTTTTAGACAAGGCTTTTAGTTGAGTCTCTGGGCCAAATTTCGATTGCCTGCTTCGTCAATTGAAGAGCTCATGGTCACTTTTCTCTGCCGCGCTCTTGGTGCTTGGTCTCCAGAGACACCAACCATACTCAGTCTTCGGCCTTCGAAATTACCATTTGAAGTATTTCCATATGCATTACCGGCTCCACCACCTGAGGCACCACCAGATCTAGCGAATGTACGCGGACGGCTGGCAACAACGCCACCAGAGCTTGCACCAGATTGGCCAAATTGACGGCCATTTTGACGCAAGCACATTTCAATTTTGGTATGGGCATCAACCAAGTTAGGGTTTAGCTGCAAGGCGATTTTGAATTCGTGTGCGGCCTGGGGATACTCATGCTTATTGAACCTGGCGAGACCAAGACCATAGTGAGCCGATGCCATATTTGGTGCTAGTGACAAGGTGTGCTCAAACTGTTCGATAGCTTGATCGTACTGCCCGTCTATTGAAAGAACAGTAGCTAAATTGTTGTGGGCAACAGCCATCTCTGGCTTAAGAGTGAGTGCTTGTTGATAAAGACGACGAGCGTCACTGTTTTTGCCGAGGGCAGCAAAAGCATTGCCTAAATTGAACGCTGTAAGTGCATCTTTAGGATCAATCGCTAGAGCTTTATTGAATTCATCAATTGCTTCTTGGTTTTTGTCGCGACACTGATAACATATGCCGAGAGTTGCATGAAGAGCAGCCTTGCTCTGATCAAGTTGAGCTGCTTGCTTTAGCTCTTGAGTCGCTAAAAAGAGGTTGCCAGTTGATAAAGCCGCGCGCCCTAATTTTTCATGCGCTTCAGCAATGGTCGAATCGATGGTGAGAACATGCTTCCACTGCGCCATCGCCTGCGGTAGCATGTGGGCCTGCATCAATGCTTCTGCTTTGGCCATTCCATCAACAACTTCAGCCGAAGATTTTACTGCTGATTTTGCTGGTATCACCTTAGCACCAGTGAGACCAAGAGATTGGGCTAAGCTGCCGTTGATGCGAACGTCACGATTTAGCTGTTCTAGTTGAGCAACCACTTTTGATTGTTGACCGAGCTTTTCATAAACTCTTGCCAAATTACTGTGAGCAGTGGAGAGTTCGAGTTCAGCTTGCGAACCTTTGAGCATGGCTTCGCTGGCTAAGGCTAGTTGACCATTGTTTTTATTGGTTTCAATTGACTGCTTTGAGTCACTTAAGCCGACTCTGGCAATTTCAATAGCTTGCTTAAACTGATTTTCGGCCTGGCTCAATTCACCGAGTTCGGCATATATAAGACCAAGGCGATTATGCAACGATGGATCTTGCGGATTTGCTGCGATTTGGCTAAGAAGCAATTTGACCGCTTCATCTACAAGTTTGACGTTGCTAGCTGTGACACCGACATTTCTCACTAGCGCTGCTGAGGAAGTTTTGGACGATGTGCCTGAAGTATTTTGACTGATGCTTGAGTTTGTCTTAGCTGCTGACGGCTTGAAGAGAGAAAATTTGGGAAAGCTAGTTAAACCAGCCAGCTTGTCGCTGATGGTCTGGCAAATCTCTGAGCGCTGAGCGCCGCTTTGGCAGACGAAATATACACTCGGTACGACGACTAAACTGACGCCGCCAAGCACAAACCCCATCAATACTACCGAGTTGCGGCGACGATTGGAGTGCATCGAGTTAGAAATTTGACTAGTGCTAGCCAAGGCTTATCTCTGGTGATTCCGGGGGATAATTGGTGCTTCTGACCGTATGTCAAGATTAAGCGCACCTAAGGGGGGAGTCAATACGGGATTTACGCATATGAGCAGCCGTAACCTGACATTCCAGATTAATGCAATCTCATTTGTACCCTGATCAGCGCCCAGCGGCATGCCGATAACCAGTTTATTTTGCTGAGAGCCTCAAGGTGGCCCGCGAGATTTTTGACTATTTGGCCCTGACGTAGAGGATGGCCCCACCGAGCATACCAATCACAATATTAGGAAGCCAGGCTGCCAAAAGTGGCGTAATACGACCGGCATCGCCCAAGGCGCCTGACGACGATTGCAGCACGTAATAAAGGAAGACCACCACGGCACTATAAATAAGACCAAGGTTGCTTCGTGATCTTCGTGCGAGTAGTCCTAAGGGGGCGCCCGCCAGTGACACGATTAAGCAAGCGAGAGGCTGCGAGATTTTCTGATAGTAGCGCACTAAGAGGTCGTTGCTCAGCGAGTTAGAGCCTCTAAGAACATCGAGGTAATTATTCAGCTCAATGAGATTCATCTCTTTTGGTGAAACTTTGCCCGTGGTGAGCGCCTTTTGTACCTGGCCCAAGCCTGGAATAACCATTTTCTCGAAGCGACTAATTCTGGTGATGTCTGAGTCTCCAGAGAGCACATAGGTGCGACCAGAGTTCAATGTCCAGTGGCCATTGTCCCAGAGCCCATTGGCGGCACAGATAATTTGCACCAATTTTGCTCTAGTAAAGTCGAGAATGATGACGTTGCTGAGGTTTTTACCTTCATAGTAGCCAATGAAGAAAATGCGGTCGATATTAAGGTCTTTGCCGCGCTCCATATATGTAAAGTTGGCTTGTCCAGCCGGAAGTTCGGCTTTGTATAAGGCGAGAAATTCAAGGCGTTTGGATGTGCGGTTGGCTACTGGCACAACAGCTTCGTTGAGGCCAAAGCTTACCAATGAAGTGAACAGGCCAAACATCAGAGGGGCAACCATGATGCGATAGAAGCTCACACCGCTGGTGCGCAAAGCAATAATTTCTGAGTCGCCCGAGAGGCGGTTGAACACTAGCAGTGTCGCTAGCAGCACACCGATGGGAATCGTCATGACGATTACTTCTGGTAAGTGCAAACCGAGAATAGTAAGGGCCATGTGAATCGGAACGCCCGATTTCATAACCAGGTTGAAAATTGTCTTTAACTGTTCAGCGCCGAACCACACACCAGTGACGATACCAATACCGAACAGTAACGGCTGCCAGAATTCGTTTGCGATATATCGGTCAAGAAGCTTAATACCAATGCTCACAGAGTGAAGTCCTCTCCCAGATATTGTTTGCGCGCGATAGGGCTCTCAGCCACTTCATGTGAAGTACCGGCTACGAGAATTTTGCCGTAGTCAATCAGATAAGCGCGGTCAGTAATTTTTAGTGTTGCCCTTGGATTGTGGTCGGTGATTAGTACGCCCAAATTCCATTCGTCACGCAGTCTGCGAATAAGACCTTGAATGTCTGAAATTGAAATTGGGTCAACCCCTGTGAAAGGTTCGTCAAGTAAGATAAATTCAGGCTCTGAAGCTAGGCAGCGGGCTAACTCTAGACGTCGTCTTTCACCACCTGATAGCTGTACTGAAATCACATCAATTAGGTGGGCCAGACCAAACTGGTCAAGCAAAGCTAACGTGCGCTTTTTGTGCTCTCTCGCTGGATAATTGCGCAATTCAAGAATGAGCTTGATATTGTCGCCCACCGATAGCTTACGAAAGTTCGAAGCTTCTTGGGGCAAGTAACCAATGCCTAGGCGGCTGCGAATATGAATAGGAAGTTTAGTCAGGTCTTTATTACCAAGAGTAATTGAGCCCCGTTCAGGCTTAACTAGACCAAGCACCATATCGAATGAGGTGGTCTTGCCGGCACCGTTTCTGCCTAACAATCCAACCACTTCACCGCGGTTGAGATAGAAGCTGACGCCATCTACGACTCGTCTTCCACCGTATGATTTTTGCAGGCTCTCGATTCTAAGCGTTCTAGTATCGGTTGATTGTGTTGAATTTGTTGGCGCAGCCGAGGTCATTCTGGTCTATCCACCTTGGTTGTACTGAGCTTGCCAGAACTATCGTCTGAACTATCGCTAGAATTTCTGGACTTGTTAGCTAACTTGAATTCGGGTGCGGCGTCGAATGGCACAGCTTGAATAGGCGCCACTGGTGCGTCCATCTTCTTTTGCAAGATGAAGGCTCTAGTGTTGCCTTCAGCAAGCACCCTTCGGTCATTGATGATCATTGTGATGCGATCGCCAATCCAGCGTTTGCCTGGTTGAGTTATTTGCGAGCGGCCGATGAATACTACTTTTTCAGCTTGACCATATGCATTGCGCACCAGCACGATTTTAGGACCGATGCCCACTGTATCTTCATAGAAGATTTTGCAGTTGCCAACGGCATCGAGACGGCCAGTCTCTTTGTTGTAGTCTTGTGTGTCAGAGACAATAATGACCGGTGCACCAGTGTTGGTTGATATAGCCGGAGCTACTGCTGCACTGGCTACACTGCCGTTTGAGATTGGCTCAACTTTGCCTTCGTTAGCTGGTGCCGTGACAGTGTTCGATTTAGAAGCAGTGCTGTTGGAATTGTTGCTTTGAATTACTTTCGAACGCACATGACCGGTGGCCTGCAAGCGCTTGGTGTTGAGGAAGTAAGTCATGGTATCTGACTGAGTATTGTTCTGACCTTGGGTGGCCGAAACTTTGCCATTGAAGACAGCTGCTTCTGGCTTTTGGTCAACACCATATGCCATGCGCAAGTGTTCAGCGAGAACGTCGATATCGCCAGCTTTTACTTTGACGTGGCCAAAGGCTTCAAATTGGCCAGTTCCGCGATCATAAATTTGGCGGTCTGAGTCAGTAATGATTGTAGAAGGTCCTTCTGATGGTCCACCAGATGTTCCGCCAGGTCCACTTGCACTAGCTGTGGTGCCACCGGCGCCGTTAGCACCTGCACTTGCTTTGCTCTCTGGTTCGCCTGATTCATCGGCATTGAGTGAACCCTTAGTCGCTGCAGCTTGAGCAAGCGCTGCTTGAGCACTGGCTGCTGGTGCTACTTTCTTGCTTGGTTTCTTGGTGTCACCAGAAACTGCCACTTGCTCAGCAGCAGGCGGAGGTGCTTCGTTCACAACTTCAGAGTGAGCATGACCATCGGCCATAATCTTTGAAGTAACCATTTCAAAAACGAGAGTATCAGCGTCAATTTTGTTGTTACCCTGCACTAGGTGCGGGTGTCCGGTGAAAATAGCTTTTTGTGGTTGACCGGTATTAACATCACGATAGAGAGTGGCGATTGGGGCAACAATCACACTATCTTTGTAAACGACGCGAACGTGGCCACGAGCAATAATATGGTCGCCAGCAAATTCTTGTTCTTCAGCTTTAATATCGATAGGGCCACCGCCGCCCATGTCTGGCGCCTGAGCCATCGCTGCAATTGGCATTTGCATGGCTAGCAAACTGGCTAACATTGGTATTAGTGAGCGTTTGATGCTAAGGCCGTTCATTATGTTGCTGACCGATTCTTTACTAGGTAGTTGCGTAATAAAAGTCTTCGTCTTCATTTATTGGCTCGCAATAATGGCGTGGGTATTTCCGATTATTTTGAGATCTTCTAGGTCTTTTTTGCCAAATCGCCCGGTAGCGTAATTACCTGTCACCTTGGCTACCCCCATGGCGATGTTAACACCACCAGTGGCCTTAAACTGATTTTTTTTCTCTAATTCCAACTTTTCCATATCCATTCTTGACTTCCCCGCCTCACCCTCGGCAATCACTCTTTGGCCTGGTCCTGAGACTAGTTCCACCCGGTGAGTTTCAGAATTGGCATTGCCGACTGGGGCGGTAACCATCATTTTTACGGCGTCTCCGTCCATAAACCTCATGCTGATGCCGGTCAGCTTTACGTCTTTAGAATCTTTGATCAGAGTGCCGGTCTTGGCCGAAAGAACCCAACGAACGTTATTGGCGTCATCAACTTCTTTCAGTTCATAATTTGTAAAGGCAATGTTGCTAGCAGTTGGGTTAGCGTCTCTTTGTTCTTTGAATTTCTTCTCTTCAATTGTGGCGCTCCACTGAGCGTAATAGAGCAGCCCGACGATGCCACCCAAAATGCTCAGGGCGAGAACGAGCTTGAACCAATCAGATTTTAAGAAGTCGAACATTGAAGAAGGTACCTAAAATCAGTTTCCTGTTGCTCGCAAGGCAATCGCTTTTGAGACATTTGTCAGGCTTTCTTTGAGATTGCCCTTCTTAAGATAACCTTCGCCGAGGAAGAAATAGGCTGCTGGATTCAATGGTGAAGCCTCTTTTACCTTCTGCCACTCGACAATAGCCTGATCGATATTGCCTGATGACTCAGCTTGGAGGTGCGCCCGATAGACTCGCGCCCAGACGTCATCAGGTTGACGAGCCAAAAGGTCGTCTAACTTAGACAGGGCCAGTTCGTAATAACGCTTAACCTGTGGCACCGCATCTGGTGAGACTTGTGACATGTCTTTGCGAATTTGGGTGAGGTTGCCGAGTACTTGAGCCGGGCCAGCAGCAGCTGGAGTTGCTATTGCCTTCGTTTTAGCGCCGACTTCTCCAACTTCTGCTTTATCTGCCGTTGGATTAGCCGCCGTTGCATTGGCTGGATTGGCTGTGTCGCTAGGCTTTTGGGCCTGGGCAATCCACTCTGCATATTTAGGATTAGGGTTCTTTGCTTGGCCTGAATACTTAGCTAGTAGATATGCTTTCATGTAATAAGCCCATGCTAGGTGATATCTCACTTGGTTATCTTCTGGATAGTAAGTGAGCATTTTTTCGTAGCTGGCAATCATTTGATCAAAGTAGGCTGGGCCGCCATCTTTTTCAGCAAGCTTTCGTGCCCGTCTGACTTCTTGCAGCGCGGTTTCGACCTGACTTGTGCGGCTCAGAGCAACAGCATAGATAAAGCTAGCTTCAGGGCTGTCGGGATAAGCTTCTCGCTGCTTTTTAGCAAGAGTCAAATCGTTTGTACAAACAATGTCTTCAGTGGCCATGCTCACTGAAATTGACTGGCCTGGCTTAATCAGCCATTGGCTGTTCAAGGCTGCATCGACTGGACCAGCTTTGCTTTCAGGCTTGCCGTCTGACGATAAAGACGGGGTTGCTGGTTTGGAATCAGAAACTAGAACAGTGGCAGGCGCTGGAGCGGCAAGCGCGCCGTGGGTGGCGCTAAAAAGAATTGGCGCACACAGCGATACGGCGGTAACCGCAATAATAGGATGCTTGTGTCTATTGACCACAGAGCTGGAAAAATATGAATAAATGCTCGAAAAAATGGCCTTCTACCTCTTGAGCCGACTAATAATAACAGACGACGTGAGGTTGCCAACTGGTACCAGAGGCAAGATGAAGTTTTATCCATAATTCGTGAGCTTAGCCCGGCTTATTGCCGTTGCGCCCTTTGAGAATAATTGGCAAGACTTGCTCTAAACCATCAACTATATGAGTAGGCTCAGACTTAGCTAGCATTTCTTTGCTATGAAGGCCTGTGGTGACGCCGATGGCATCAACACCAGCGTTTTTGGCCATATCAAGATCGAAGATGCTATCGCCGATGACAACGGCCTGATCAATAGGTATTGAAAGCTGGTCGAGGGTGATATGAACCGACTCTGGGTGCGGCTTGTGGTTCTCCACATCGGCTGCCCCAACTACTATTTTGAAGTAGTGTGCAACGTCTAAGTGATCGAGCACTACTTCAACTAAGTTGCGGCGCTTCGAAGAAGCAATGGTAATCACAACTCCAGCTTCTTTGAGGCTCTGAAGCATGGGGATCATATGAGGAAATGGTGGGCAAATTTCAATTGCCATAGTGTCGTAAATGGCTCTGTAGCGGTTTGCTACCTCTAAATGGAAATCAGCAGATTTCTCAGGCAAGATAATTTCCATCTGCTTTGGAAGCGGCACACCGACTAAGAGTGCCCATTCATCAAGTATCGCTGGCGCAAATCCATATTCATCCACAACCACTTTCATCACATCGACGATGCCAGGGGTAGAATCTACCAGCGTGCCGTCGAAATCAAAGATTGCTACTTTATACAAATGGCGCCTGCTTTCAATTATGTATTTGTTACTTAGTCACTTTGAGATGTGACTCGATTAACGACAAGAAACGGTCAAACAGATAATTAGAATCGTGTGGCCCTGGATGGGCTTCTGGGTGATACTGCACAGCGAAAATTGGCAACTCTTTATGACGGAAGCCTTCAACTGAATTGTCATTTAAATTGATGTGAGTTAGCTCAAGGTTGGCTGGCATCGACTTCTCGTCGACGGCAAACCCGTGATTCTGACAGGTTACCTCAATTTTTCCGGTAGTTAGATCTTTGACCGGATGGTTGCCACCACGGTGACCAAACTTGAGTTTGTAAGTACTGCCACCAAGGGCGATAGACAAGAGTTGGTGACCAAGGCAGATGCCGAAAATCGGTATGCGTGAGGCTATTAGGGTTTTCATTTCAGCAATGATGTCTGCGCATGCAGCCGGATCTCCGGGACCATTCGACAAGAAGATGCCATCAGGTGAGGTGGCAAGAATATCAGCAGCTTTTGTTCTTGCTGGATAAACAGTGGCTGTCACTCCGCGGGCTACAAGCTCTCTCAAGATGTTTTGTTTGATACCAAAGTCAAACACCGCTACTTTTATATTGCCTGTTCCGATTGTGTATCTTTCTTTGGTAGTTACTTCGTTAGTTAGGTCTTGGCCAGTCATATGAGGGGCTGCAGCAAGAGCGGCTTGAAGTTTTTCGCGACCACCTTCGCTAAGCACATCTGCCTCTGTAGATACGGCACAGCGCATGGCGCCTTGATCTCGTAGTCTACGAGTAATGGCTCTGGTATCTACATCAGATATACCAGGAATATTGTACTTTTCTAGAAAGGCGTGCAATGTGCCAGTGGCGCGGTGATTGCTCACTTTTCGTGAGAGATGACGAATGACCAAAGCTTTAGCAAAAATCGAACGCGATTCGATATCGTCTTCGGTGGTGCCGTAATTGCCAATTTCGGGATACGTAAGTGTTATTACCTGGCCAGCGTAACTCGGGTCAGTAAGAACTTCTTGGTAACCCATTAGAGAGGTATTGAAGACCAACTCGCCTACAGCAGTGGTGGTCGCACCGAAAGCTTTTCCTTCAAACGTGGTGCCGTCTTCCATTATTAGAAGCGCTGGTTTTTGGTTTTCATCTATTTCCAGTAAACCACTGGAGTTGAGGGTGAGCCTTGTACCGTTTGCCATTTTGCTGTTCTATCTCGAGGTCCTAGTAATTATCCACTATCTTACCCCAAGGGGCTGTCAATAGAGGTTTTTGCCAAACTAAAGCAAAGCTTACTTACAGATTGGGTATTCCTTACGATTCTTCTCTATTAGCTATGTAGAATTAAGAGCGTCAATAAAAACAAACAATTAAACGCGAACTTGGGGACTTTTAATTCAAATGGGCGAAATTCAAGATTACACGCGGATGGTTACGTTGCTGACTCCTCAGCTAGTGCTGGTGGTCGGTGTTCTGTTTGCGGCTCTGTGGAACTTGTTTGCTCCAAAGGCAAAGGGGTTGACGCCGATAGTCTGCCTGATAACCCTCGCTATATCTGGCTATTTCCTCACCACCCAGTTGGGTATCACTGAAGTACTTTGCAACGGGCTCTTCACTATCGACCCGCTCTACTCAGTGTTCGCGCTAATCGCAATTGCTGTTGGCATCGTCGTCGTCTTAATAAGCATGGGTTACGACCACATGTTTGGCCGCAACCGAGGCGAATACTATGCCATCTTGATGACCGCCATCTTGTCGAACCTATTCTTGGCTGGGTCAACCGATTTGATTATGCTCTTCGTCTCGCTTGAGACATTGAGCGTTTGCTGCGTGCTCTTGACGAGCTTCACAAAGAAAGATGTCAGAAGCGGAGAAGCTACTCTTAAGTACCTGTTATCTACCGCTGCCACAACCGCCACTTTGCTTTATGGCCTTTCCTTCTTATATGGTTTGACTGGCGCTACAGCATTTGGCGCCATCCGCGACAGCCTATCAGTGGGTACACTCGCTGCCCCTTCCTTCTTTATGTTGTTGCTTCTTACCCTTGTAATTAGTGCAATCTGCTTCAAACTTTCTGTCGTTCCTTTCCATATGTGGACACCAGATGTGTATGAAGGCGCTCCAACTCCAGTAACTGCTTTTCTCTCGATCGGTTCAAAAGCTGGTGGTTTTGTTGTAGCGATGCGTCTTTTGTTGATCGTCTTTGCTCAGTCACAAACTCAGTGGATGGTTATTCTCGGTGCCCTAGCAATCTTCTCGATGATTGCCGGAAACTTAATTGCCTTGGCTCAGAATTCACTGAAGAGAATGTTGGCTTATTCGTCTATCGCTCACGTTGGCTATATTTTGATCGGCTTGATTGCTGCATCAGAGTCTGGTCTTTCTGCCTTAGTGTTCTATGTCATGGTCTACGGTGTCATGAACCTCGGTGCTTTCGCTGGTGCTGTTCTAGTGAGCAACGAAACTGGTTCTGATCGCATTGAAGACTATGCCGGATTGATTCGCAAACGTCCGTTGACAGCTCTAGCTATGTCGCTTTGTTTGCTCAACCTCGCCGGTTTGCCAATTCCTCCAGCTGGCTTCTTCGCCAAAGTCTTCATCTTCACCGCTGGCTCCCACATTCAAACTCAATTCTTGGGCATGCCCCTTGGCTGGGTTCTTGTTTCTGCCGCACTAATCACTTCAGTGCCTGCCATCTATTACTACACTCGTGTAGTAATCCTCATGATTGTTCCTGAACCATCAGAGAAAGTGGCATCACTTCCTGGACCACAAGCGCCTCGACCATGGGTCGGCAGCCCGCAAGAAGCTCCGGCTTTGGCTCTGCTTATCTGCACAGTTTTGGTGGCAGCCGCTGGTACCATTTCAGTTAACTCGTTGATGAATGTTTCTCGCATGGCCGTGGGCACAATGGCCCTTCGCACAGAAGCAGGCTCACCGATATCTTCATTGCCGGTGCCAAAATCAAATGGCGTTCCAATCGCCAGCCGCCCAGACTACAGTGCACCACTTTTCCAATAAGAGCTAGTCAAACTTGCCTTTGGACGAACGAGCAGGCGAGCCTGTGGGTAAGCTTATGGTTGGGCGTAGGGGTGAAATTGTCTCTCTGCTAGTTTGCTTTGTGGCGCTTGTTTTGGTGCTCACGGTTTACTATTCACCTCTTCTATTTGAGGGTAGAGAGTACTTCGTCTCAGACCATACATACTTTTTTGAGCCGTTTTCTCGCCTTATAAAGGAAGGTTGGTTAGCGCTGCGACCGCCTATGTGGAACCCGTACATATATTGCGGTTCACCACAGTTGGCAAATCCATCGCCGGGAATTTTCTACTTTGCCAATTTTCTTTTCGTCCTTCTGCCTTATAGTGTTGCTCTGGCGCTTCTGCAGTTTTTCCATCAACTGATTGCCTTTGTGGCATCGTATTTGCTTGCGCGTCTGTTGCGCTTTAGCGTTGCTGCTTCTTCTTTTGTAGGGCTTGCAGTGGCCCTTAGCGGCTATTTCTTTTCGCTGCCAGCAAACTACACATTGCCGGCTACCTTTGCCTGGGGAGTACTATCTCTCTATGCTTTGGCTTGCGTCGCCAGAAGCAGCAATCGCCTAGCCTATGTGGTGCTCTCTATATTTTCAGTGCACTGGATGCTGATGGCCGGGCGGCCAGAGATGTACGTAGCCTGTTTCATTATGTTCGGCTTCTTGATACTGCTAATGGTGCTGAATTTATTCCAGTTGCCTGCTGCTGAAGTGACTGATTTAGGTGCTCGATTCAAAGTTGCCGGTTGGCAATGTTTCGCCATTGGAATTGGCATACTAATGAGCATGGTAATGCTTTTGCCAGTATATGAATGGAGCAAGTTATCTCCGCGAGCAAGTGGCCTGGATCTCAACCAAGTATTTAACTGGAGCTGCAACTGGTACGACTATCTCTGCGTGGCATTTAGTCAGCCGCTCGGTGATTTGCAGCAGCCGCACACTCAATTTGGTGGCGCTGTGGCTAGCCGCGAGGGATATTATCCATTCTTGCCTTCACCATATGTCGGGCCTATTGTAATCACCTTAGTGTTTTTCGGAATAGCTGATAAAACTTTCAAACAGCGCTTCTACACACTGGGTGCCGCCGTGGTTGCAGTGCTTTTGTCGCTTGGAAAATATGGCCCACTTTCGTATGCACTGCTCAATGCATTGCCGTTTCTTTCGATACTGCGATACCCATGCAAACTGATGATTTTTATCATACTGTTTCTAGCAATATTGGCCGGTCGAGGCTTACATGCTCTAGAACAGGGGCAACGCAGTAAAGTGGCTATAGCTCTTAGTCTTAGTCTCTGGACGGTGGCGCTGGCAGTAGCCAGCACATTCAATTTTGCATCAGAATGGGTGCACGGTTTGCTTCCAATTTATTCTGGAGCTTTCTATCGCGCACTCGGCTATCCGATGATCTTCACAGCGATAATTGGTTTGATCTTTGCTCTTGCGATTGCGCTTTCTAATAAATTGAAAATTGCTGACAAACAAGCAATGGCACTAATTGTGGTGTCTGCTTTAGTCGGTAGTTTGATCATGGCAGCTTTTCAAAATAGGCAAAAGACCGCTGCGCCTGGCTATTATGCTCATGAAGGAATGTTGCTCAAGCGAGTGAAGAAGTTCTCAGCTGATGCAAAAACACTGCCTTCAAGATTGCTCACCGTATATTTTGACCCGTTGCGCATGCCGGATAGTTACAGACACTGTCTGAATCGGGTGTGCGTCAAGGGCGAGCTATACATGCAGTTTTCTCGCGAAATGCTTTTACCAAATATTTGTATTGACTGGCATCAGCCTGTAACTTTCGGCTATGAGTCTGCTGAAACGAAAGACTACCGCTCCACTTTCCTCAAGTTTTTACACCGTTCATCAATTGATAAAGTCGGTGCTTCTGATGATGAGTTAGCGCGCTTTTGCAAAATCACTTCCACCGGTTATGTTGCTAGTTCGATCGTTGGTTCTGGAAAAAAGGGCCCAATACGAAAGCTAAACAGCAAGTGGTTTAAGTACCTAGATGAAGAGCCTAAATACAACCTGCGTATGTACGAAGTGATCGACAGCTTGCCGAGGGCTTTTTTGGCGAGTTCTTCTGTCAAACGCAATCAAGAGCAAGTTCTTGCTAGTTTTCTCAATGGGCCTGCTCTGCCTGACCGTGGTGTCTATGTTGAAGAAGATCAGACACTGCCGCCAGCTAGCGATTGGTTAGCCAACATCGACGGCACTAACGGTGAGGGCGACTATGCTCTTGTTGCTGAGAAAGTGGATCAGTCTAAGCTGAGTGATAGTGATGCTTCTGAGCAGAAATCATTGGAGAACAATGTTACCTTCCTCCAAGATCAAAATGAACATGTCGCCCTTTCAGTGCGCTGCGACAAAGATAGTTTGGTAGTACTGAATGACCGCTTCTATCCTGGGTGGAAGGCCAAGATTGATTCGGTTCCAGCTACTATTTATCGTGCTAATGGTTTTATGCGATCTGTCTATGTAACTAGAGGGTCTCACCTGGTCGAGTTTGATTATCGCCCTGATAGCCTGCGTTTCGGTCTCTATCTATCCGCTCTAGCTACACTGATAACTCTGGTGCTGGCTTTAGTTGCTTTAGCGAAACCAGCAAAATATGTCTTTCGCTTTCTCACTACAGGACAAAAATAGGCGATACTAGAGCAATGAACATTCAAAGATTGGCAGTCGTCATTGGTCTAATAGTTATGGTTGGGATGGTTCTCTATCCGCCATGGCAGTCTGTGGACGAAGATAACAAGGCATCGGCTATGGGTTACAGCTTCTTGTGGAAGCCACCTGAAGTGCAGAACGCCGTGCATGCCAATCTTCTCGGGCTCGATATAAATGTCAAGCTGAAGTCGACCAAGGCTAATTCAATCGATTATGGGCGCCTGCTGGTACAAGAAGCAGTTGCTCTACTTGTTATTGGCGGTGTCTGGGCACTTGGAGCAAAAAAGTCTAAGTAGTTGTAAAAGCCAAAATTGCAGTGTTAGACTAATGGTCTGGCCTAAGCTCAGGTTTGGGTCTATTTGCCCTCGTAGTTCAGTTGGATAGAACACCTCCGTCCTAAGGAGGGTGTCGGGCGTTCGAGTCGCTCCGAGGGTGCCAATTTCCGGGATCGTAAAATATTCGCCCTCACACCGCCCTCACATTTGAGCGGAATTATAAAAAATGAACAGGCTTACTAAATGCCTCGTTCGATTCGATTATTTTGATCGAAAAATGACAGCAACTCATTTACACCGAGGGGGTTGAGAGTTCGAGTCTCTCATCGCCCAAGACTTTCGGGACTTTGAAAAACGTCCCCCCCTACATGGGGCGGAAAAATAGGGTAAATATAGTGAAACAAAAAGAGGCTGCAATTTACTCAATTGCAGCCTCTTTTCTATGGGCTGCTATCGGATTCAGTTTCACTTGTTCAGAGTGAGTTTTCAAAAAAAATAGAAGTTGCTGAAAGTTGACTTCAATTTCTAAAGTGTTATTAGATTGGATTGATAGCACCATATTAGGTGCAGCATTGCTGTTGACATATTCTGAACATCGATAAAGTTCTTGAGTTGTCTGAACTTCTTTGGCGAAAAATTTTTCTTCCCAACATAGAGGCGATTTCTCATATTCAAGCTTCGCAGATGCTCCGTTACTTTTTAGGGATTTATGTCGTGCTCCGTGAGCTCATGCCCTTCTGAGAGGTTGGTTCTTGCTTTCTTACCGACTACAGAAGAAATACTGGTGAGGCGCCCCCGTGCTGAAATAGGCACGGGCTTAAAGTAAATATTGTGCCACAGTGTCAAATCTGATTTCTTAAAAACAGCGCCGGCTGGTATTTCTTTCATTGTTACGACAAAGGGGATCCTGATTCCGGGAAGATCAAAAAAGTCAGACTCCTCAATGATTTTATGAACAGGAAGATCGTGATTAGGCCGTTGCCCTATTATCAGGCGGCTCAGTTGTACTACTCTTTGATAATCAATGCTATCTGGTACTAACTGTTCAACTATCATTCTTTTCTGTATCTTGTCACCCTTTCGGATTTTAACAACTGCTGCGAAGATTGAAATCTTCTTGGCAGACGATAACTGCTTGCGTTGACCTGTTCCTTTTGCTGAGGGATTGATCTTGCTTGTCCACGTGTCCAGGTCCGACTGAGTCTTGCGGTATTCCCAATCAAAAAGTTTCGCGTCTTTCAGAAGTTTCAGATACGTCTTCCCGATTTTTATCGCCCGACAATAGTTTGGCTGAGGTGAAGCGAAGACGCTGGCGATGGCACTCTTATAGGTATCTCTAGCCCCTTCCTTGTTGCCTGCACTCGTGTAGAGCTCCGCCAACTGCACCTTAGCGTCCACGATCTGATCCACAGCATTCGCTTGTAGACCTGAGTCACTGGCTGGTTGCTCGCCAAAATTTTCTAACGCTGAGATCACAAAGCCCTTATATAAAAGTTCCTGTTCCTTGTGCACATACGAGGGATTCGCCTTCATTAATGAGACTAAGTGAGCATAGCTTTCAAGATATGTCTTGTAGCTGTAAATAGGCGAACTGAAACTAGAATGGTCTTCTAAGTGACGTTTTTGAATAGCCAATAACTGCCTGTAGACTTGGTCGGCATTTTTATATCTTTTTTCCTCGAACAATAACTGAGCCAAATCATAAAGCACATCCGCCTGAATAAACGGGTCCGGCTCAACAGTCTTTGAAGCTTCTGTCAGAACCACCTCGGCTTGGGAGAGTTTTCCCTCTGACCTGTAAAACTTTGCAAGGTCCTGCACCATCCGGCCGTAAGAAATTGAATCTTTTTTGTTTATCGCAGCCAAACGTTTGAGCCACTCTTGTTCCGCCTGAGCAAAGGGCATTTTGGAATCTTTTGGGTCTTGAACGGCACCAGCGAACAAGAAAGTTCCTGTGCGCGAATTCCCTAAGACAAAAGCAAACGGCCGATCAACTTTCATGTTGAATTGTTCTATTTTTTTACCCCCAAGCGTTATCGCAATCTGAACCAAAGAAGCAGCTATAGTCCCATTTTCATTAAAATCGAGACTCGTCCACTGTTTGGTCTCGATATCTCTAGGTGAAGTCGAATTCTGACACATTGCGCCGAGGTTAGCCTTGGACAGATTGATCCCTTTGCCGTTGTTCATCGGTAACGGTATCACGAGCTCATTGGAGTCGATTTTAAAACGAGGAATACTGAGGGTGCCTACCTTGTTCCTCCAACCGGACGAATATGCATCAAATCCTGTGTTCGACAATTCTTCCAGCAATTTTTGGAGTGGAATTCCCTTATTCGGAAGAATGATATACATGGCGTCGAAAACATTGTTGCGGTCATTGCTGGACTGATAAGGCATTCGCAGTGCTTGAAAGTTTTTGCCGCTTAGATGAAGACATCCATAGAATTGGTGCATCATTGGCACCATGACAGTTGTGCCGTCGGCTTTGTTAAAGCCTTCGATTTTGGTATCTGTGGTTTGAAACTTATCTGCCCAATCACCATTGAAATATAGAGTCGAATACAGATCAATCACCCCAGGCGCCGGGCTCTGGACAGCACCACCGAATCGTCCATCGGTTTTTCTACTAAGGTAATCACGCAGTTTATTAAGCCCATGCTCAGTGTCATTAAGAGCCAAACCGCCGAATTTATCATGGAGCAATTTGACATATTTGAGCTGAAATGAAAACGGAGCATTTGTCGCTCCCGCCACTCCCACTTCGCATTTAGGCGCGGAGGAGGAAAGAGACTTCAGATAGGTGGCGGTCGTATTTGCTAGCTGTTCATCGCTAATCTGGTCTACTTTCATTGCTTGCGCCAATTCAACTCGACTTGTGCCACGCAGGCCATTGAGTAGCAAGAGATAGGCCGCCGTAGAAGCCGCTGGTGAAATTACAACATCCCTTTTCTCTCTCTTGGTCAGGCTTGCCAACAGCTTTAGCGCTTGGTGGTTGCTTTCCTTGACGACTTTGCTTATGCCGGTCGGTTGAACAATTTTGTCTTTTCCTGGCACACAAGCTAAAGGCACCACACGGCTCTGAGTGTGGGGCTGGCCCCCCGACTTTGCCTTATCGGCAGCATTTGCCGGCAATCCCAGCAGCAAACTTAATGCCACACTGCTGGCGATACCATAGGTTATTACAAGATTCGACATAATACCTCGTTGCGGATTTCCTTTTCGAACTTGACTAAACATATATCGCTCAGCACGTTGCGTACTCATTATATCTCGTCTCGCATCTTGCTCGTACCACTAACGCATCCTCAAAACAGGGGGCATCGAATTTACCGAGTGTAGCCTTGATTCAATCCTGATGCTGAGAGATAACACAACTGCTGGCGGCATAGCTCCTCAGAGGGTTACTGGTGGCATTTTCATCACGAATGGAACTGCTAACTCAAATGCCGGAATCACGATTTTCGACGCAAATAGCATATGGGCAGATACGGAACGGACATCACATGCCGTCCCAACTGGAGCCTGCACACTAACCCCCTAGCACGAAAATAAAAAGAGGGTGTCATATTGTTATACAGAGAGCAAGGAGATTGAGCTAAAACGTAAACAGTTAGCTCCGTGGCTTGCCGAATTAGACACCACTATTCAAAAGCACTCTCAATTCCGTAATGTGGAAAAAGAATTGCTGAATCAATTGGATGAACAAGGCTTTACAACCTGTTTCGTTTCACTCAAAAAAGACGGGACAATTAAAGATCTTCAGGTCAATTCAATTGATTTCAAAAATATAGATCAACTAATTACAGATGTCATTCGTAAGTCGTCACCATTCAAAAATCCTCCAAACGACCTAATTGCTCCTGTTGTAGGCGGCGCTGTAAAAGCGCGGAAATCCAGCGAGGTTGCTCAAAAAATCCATTCAAGTTTGCCTGGAGCTAGAGGCCAACGGCCTAGGCTGTTGGCAAGCTAGATCGTGGCGCCATTCCTGGTCGAAAGTAGAAACAG
>JBBRMD010000040.1:0-52176 GCA_038231015.1 Candidatus Obscuribacterales bacterium | reverse complement strand
TGCAAGCGGCTGGCCAAATTGTTGCTATGACGGGAGACGGTGTCAACGATGCGCCCGCTTTGCGCCAGTCTAATATCGGCATTGCTATGGGCCTGGCTGGTACAGATATGGCGCGTGAGGCTTCAGATCTGGTGATTACTGATGATAATTTTGCCACCATCGTTAAGGCGATCAAGCAAGGAAGAATCATCTACGAGAATATCCATCGAGCTGTTGGTTATTTACTCACAGCTAGTCTTACTTCGGTGATTGCTATTGCATTGGGTCTCTTAGCCAATAACGGCCTATTTTTGGAACCATTGCAACTGCTCTACTTAAACTTGATTATGCATGTCTTCCCTGGTCTTGGTATTGTCTTGCAAAAAAATAGCGGTAATGTCATGGCCTGTCCTCCGAGGAAGCCAGAGGAGAAATTACTCAACAGCTACGAACAAATACAAATTCTCAGTCGTAGTGCCATGATCGGTACAGTCAGCCTTTTGGCGATCATAGTCAATCAACGGCACTGCCAATCGGCTACATCTACGGTGGCTTTAGCCACACTCTCCCTCTCGTTAATTCTGCAATCTTGGTCTTGGCTGCGCATGGGAAACTTTAGCGCTGAGCAAGCCGGACGGCCTAATTTGCCCATGCTCGGCAGCACGGCTATTAACTTGCTCATGCTCGCGGCAGCAGTTTACCTGCCCCCTTTGCAAAGAGTTCTCAACACAGAGTCTCTAAACACTGCCCAAGTTCTCGTTGTGTTAGGGGCGGCGGCATTCACTTATTTGGTGTCGATGCCACTTGCACGGCTGGGAAAAACAAGTTCTTAGTATTTTGCACGCAGGGCGAAATACTGCTCTTCTAGAGATGCGCGGAAATTTGGATGAGCAATTTCTGTTAGCGCATGCATGCGCTGTGTCAGTGTTTTGCCATGAAGTTGGGCAATACCATACTCGGTGACTACATAGTGCACGTCTGCTCTTGTTGTAACTCCACCGCTGCCGGCGCTCAGGCTGGCGACAATCCTCGATAGGCTACCGTGCTTGGCAGTTGAAGGTAAGGCAATGATTGCTTTGCCTTCCTTGGCTCGCGAGGCACCTCTGACGAAGTCTACCTGGCCGCCGAAGCCGCTGTACATATAAGTACCAATAGAGTCGGAGGAAACCTGCCCTGTAAGGTCTACAGCCAGAGCCGAATTTATAGCGGTCATTCTATAATTTTGGGAGATAATGAAAGGGTCATTGATAAAATCAACTGTCTGAAATTCAACTGCCGGATTATTGTCGACAAACTGATAGAGTCTTTGCGTGCCCATAATGAAACTGACTGCGACCTTACCCGGGAGTATGGTCTTAGCGTCGTTGGTGACTACGCCGAGTTCAATTAAATCGACGATGCCATCAGAAAGCATTTCGCTATGAACTCCTAGATCGCGCTTTGCGGTTAAATGTGACAGCACTGCATTTGGTATTGCACCGATGCCAAGCTGAATGGTCGCTTGATCTTCTACTAGAGTGGCTACGTGTCTGCCAATGGCCTGATCTTCTGCGGTTGATTGAGCAGAAATAAGTTCAGGCAAGGGCCTGTCGCTCTCAACAATGTAATTTAGTTTGCTCACATGAACAAATGAACGACCATGGGTGCGAGGCATCTGTTTGTTTACTTCGGCAATAACAATCTTTGAGGCTTTGCGGGCGGCGATGGTACAGTCGATTGAAACGCCGTAGCTACAATATCCATGAGCATCCGGGGGCGAGACCTGAATCAAGCAGACATCTAGCGGCAATTCGCGGCTCTCAAATAAACGCGGTATCTCGCTTAAGAAAATTGGTATATATTCGGCTCGCCCTTCATTGATTGCCTGACGAATATTGCCGCCGATGAATAAGGCATGCACCTTAAATGAGTCAGCGTACTGGCGATCAGCGTAAGCAGCTTTGCCCATGGTCATGACGTGCACGATATTAACGTTTCGCAAATCACCAGCCCTGGCAATCATGGCGTCTATCAGGGGCTCTGGAGCAGCAGCATGAGAATGGATATAGACTGAATCTCCCGACTTAATTGCCTGAACAGCCTCGGCGGCACTGACAGCTTTCTTTTCGTAATCAGCTTGCCACTCGTTTTTGGGCTGCAAAGTTTGTATCACAATTTCATCCTCTCCAATATCTGGCTTGCCACCTGAGGCACCAGTTCTGCCAGGGTATCACTCAAATTTTCAGATAAGTCAAAGTGCGAGGCACCGACAGCATACAACCAGGCGGGCGGGCGACTATCGTATAAGGTATCACTCAGTTGCATCAAGACAACTGGGTCGCAATGATGACTTGCCAAAATAGCAGAAGTACTTTGCTCTGCTTGATTGGCTTGCCTCAATTCTTGTAGATCGGTACAGCGCAGCTCACCGACCGGCAGTGTGGCACTAGCGTCGACAAAGATGACACCATCGGCCAGTCTAATTTTGTCTACTAGTTCTGGAGCAAGTATTCTTTGGGCGAGAACTAAGGCCGTTTCTTGGTCGGCACTTTTGGCAACCAGCTTTGCCACTGATAGACCAAAACCATCATCACCAGCCAGATCGCAACCATAACCAATTACTAGCCAAGGCATCAAAACATTTCCATTTTTAGCGCATTACCCTGTCAACTAAAGTACCGCTACTGTCAAGTAATTGTATGTCTAGTGCCATTTGTCCAATGGCGTGAGTAGAGCAGCTCAGACAAGGATCAAATGTGCGGATTACAGCTTCAATGCGATTTAAAATACCGTCAGTCAATTTATCGTTTTTAATATAGTATTTGGCTGCCTGAGTTATACCTTTGTTCATAGCTAAACTGTTGTGCCCAGTAGCGATAACCAAATCGGCATAAATAATCAAGCCATTTTCGTCGATTTTATAGTGGTGCATAAGCGTGCCCCGAGGGGCTTCAGAAATGCCAAAGCCTTCATGAGCATTGGCTGAGGCATAAGCACGTACATGGCTGTCTAGTATATCGTCGCTTTTGAGCAGTCTCTCAATCATTTCAAAAGCATAGAGAATCTCTATGAGCCTGGCTAGATGATAGTGGAAAGCACTTTTATGATCTAGTTGTTTGAAAAGTTCAAGGGCCTGATCAGCTCTCCGCGTGCCACATTTGCTTGCTAGGTGCAAGCGCGCCAGCGGGCCGACACGGTACATGCCGGCTGGATAACCCAGCGGTTTGTAATATGGTGATTTTAAATAACTGTGCGGATTGATTTTCTCGGCGACGATTGATTTGTAATCTTCAGCGGCAATATCTTCTATTATTGCGCCCTGGTCATCGGCTAGACGCAGGCGGCCGTCGTAGGTTTCAAGCTCACCAGCGCTACCAATCAGACCCATATATAGGCCGGGAAAATTGGCAAATATCGAGATCTCTTCACTAAATTTTTCTAGCTGCTTGCTGAACCAGGTTATTGTAGATTCGGCAATTTCAATTGCTTGCGGCAATTTTTTTAAAATATAATCACGATGCTCAGCCGATAAAGAGTGACTGACACCACCGGGCACCACCCAGCCAGGGTGAATTTTTTTGCCACCAAGAATTTCGATAATTTCTTGGCCTAGTGCTCGTAGTTGAATGCCGCTTCTGGCAAGTTCAGGATTATCTTTAGCCACACCAACGATATTGCGCCTAGCCGGGTCAGAGTCCATACCGAGAAGCAGATCTGGTGAAGACAAATAAAAGAAGCTGAGAGCATGAGATTGGGCTATCTGCGCCAGATTGATTATGCGCCTCAATTTGACTGCAGTGGGCGGAATGCGCACCGACATTAGCATGTCGCAAGCCTTTGATGATGCAATCAAATGGCTGACTGGGCAAATGCCACATATGCGCGCCATCAGCGCAGGCATCTCATGAAATGGGCGCCCTTCGGCAAATTTTTCAAAGCCACGCAACTGGGTTACGTGAAAAAGCGCTTCTTCAACCTCACCACTTTCATCGAGATGAATGGTAATTTTAGAATGGCCTTCAATTCTGGTGACTGGATCTATGGTTATTATCTTGCCCATTCAGGTTCCTTTGCTGCACCGATTGCTTGTTGTTAAAGACCAAAACGAGTAATAGCATGGAGATCAGGCTGTCGCCCTGCCAGTAGTTCGCTAATGACGAAAAAGATGGTATCAGCCGACGGCGGGCAGCCTGGTACAAAGAGATCTACCTTTACTGCTGTGTGGACCGGTCTGGCATGGGCACAGAGTAGAGGCACCGTATCTGGTTGCTTCGGCTGGCCACCATCACTTACTCGTTCTAAGATGGCATTGACACCCAGCGGATTACGAAGAGATGGTACATTGGCTGTAACTGCACAATCGCCGAGAGAAACTAAGATTTTCGTATGGGCGCGCACTAGCAAAATCTTTTCTAAATCAGCTTCGCTGCTGATTGCCCCTTCTACAAGAGTTATGTCAACATAATCAGGAAAGTGCTTGCGATCAACGAGTGGACTGTAGACCAGATCTGCTTGCTCTAAAAGATCGAGCAGACGATGATCCATATCGAGCAATGACATATGACAGCCTGAGCAACCATCTAGCCACACCGTCGCCAATGTAGGTAGCTTGACTTCATTGTCGGTAGCGCTGCTCATGATTTCTCTTCTTTCATTTCCGCTAAGTACACTAAAAATCTGGCATCTTTGACCATTTCACCTGCAGCCTTGCCCTTTTCAAAAAGAGCACCGGTAGGACAAGCTTCTACACATTTGCCGCAACTGGTGCAGCTGGGCGAATCGCCCCAAGGCTGGTGTAAATCAGAAATTAACTGCGATTTGATACCACGGCCAGCAATGTCCCAGGTATGTGCCCCTTCTACTTCGTCGCATACGCGCACGCAACGAGTGCAGAGAATGCATCGGTTCGCGTCAAAAATAAAAAGATCGTGCGAGGCATCCACTTGCTTAAGTGGATAACGGTAAGGCAGTGAAATATGATCGATTTTCAGATCATGAGAGATGTCTTGCAGCTCGCAATTATTATTTGACACACAAACCGAGCAAACATGATTACCTTCAGTGAAGAGCATCTCCACAATGGTTTTGCGATAACCGGCCAGGCGTGCTGATTCAGTGTTAACTACCATGCCTTCGCTCACTTTCGTAACACAGGCCGCCGAAAGTTTGGAGCTGCCTTCGATTTCTACCAGGCAAAGTCGACAGCCGCCCCATTCAGAAATACCATCTAGTTGACACAGTGTCGGAATATCGATGCCGTGCTCTCTGGCTACATGCAAAATATCTTCGTCTTCACGACCACTCATTTCTTGGCCATTGATTTTAAGAGTTACAACGCGCAAGTGGGCCTCCTAATATCTTGGCCGATAGGGCCACAGACGCCGGCTGGGCAGGTATGAGCAACGATATGAGCTAGATATTCAGCCTTGAAGAAACGCAGTGTGCTTAGCACCGGGTTTGGTGCGCCTTGACCGAGCCCACAGAGGCTTGTAAATTTGACCACATCGGAGAGTGACTCTAATTGTCCGAGTTCTTCCATAGTGCCTTCACCTTTGGTGATTCGGTCGAGCATGTCATGCATATGAGCTGTGCCCACACGGCAAGGAACGCATTTACCACAAGACTCAGCGGCACAAAATTGCATAAAGAATTTAGCGACATCTACCATGCAAGAACTGTCATCCATAACTATCATGCCGCCCGAACCCATAAAAGAGCCCAGCTCCATCAAGCTTTCGTAGTCTATCGTGGCATCTAAATGTTCTTCTGGAATACAGCCGCCGGCCGGTCCGCCGGTTTGCACCGCTTTAAATTTATGGCCGTCCGGTACTCCACCGCCAATATCGAAAATCATTTCGCGCAAAGTTGTGCCAAGAGGCACTTCGACTAGACCAGTATTTTTAATTCGACCGCTCAGAGCAAATGTCTTGGTGCCTTTGCTGCGGGGAGTACCGATTGCTGCATACCAGTCTGCACCCTGACTGACAATGGGCACAATATTGGCGAAAGTCTCCACATTGTTAATTAGAGTGGGTTTGCCCCACAAACCTGATTCAGCGGGATAAGGGGGACGTGGACAGGGTAAACCTTTACCTCCTTCGATGGAGGAAATTAAGGCGGTTTCCTCACCACAAACAAAGGCTCCGGCTCCCAATCTAATTTCTACATGGAAGTCAAAAGCGCTCGAAGCTATTTTATTGCCTAACAAACCGTGTTTTTCAGCACTACGAATGGCGTTCTTGACTCTTTCAACTGCCAGCGGATATTCGGCGCGTACATAGACATAACCTTTGCTAGCACCGACGGCATAAGCGGCAATAGTCATACCTTCCAGCACTCTGAAAGGATAATCTTCAAGCACGCTGCGATTCATAAATGCGCCTGGATCGCCTTCATCGGCGTTGCAGACTACATACTTTTGATCGGCTTTAGCTTTGGGCTCAGTTTGGGCTTTAGCGACGGTACTCCACTTCAAACCAGTAGGATAACCGGCGCCGCCGCGTCCCCGCAGCCCGCTCTTCTGCACCTGCTCAATGACAGCTTCTGGGGATAATTCGAAGAGCCCTTTGAGAAGGGCACTGTAGCCGCCCGCTGCAATGTAGTCTTCGATGCTCTCAGGATTTAGTAAACCACGGTGATTTGTGACAACCCGCTTTTGTTTGACAAAGAAATCGCTTTTGTTATCGCAAAGCAATCGCTTAACTGGCTGGCTAGATAGTGAGTCAATAATTTCTTCTGCATCGGCTGGCTGTACCCTCTGATAGAGTAAATCGCCTTTAGGCAGTGAGACCAGAGGGGCACTGGCACAGTTTCCCTGGCATCCACCTGGTGATACTAGGCATTGCTCTTGCCCTTCGCGATTTTTTACTTGCGCTTGTAGTGCTTGAAGCACAGCCCCGCTTTGAACCGACTGACAGGCTGTTCCCATACAAACAAAAATGCGATCAGTGTAGCAAGTCTGCTTCTCTTGTTGAGCGGTTGCCTCTTCGGCGAGTTCTTCAAGAGAGGTAATCGGCTGGTCAAATTTATGATTGATCATGCTTTATGTCGTTGGCCCGTCGAGTTCTGAATGGGTTAACCATTTGTCTAATTGTGTTTCCATGATCTCGGGGCTAAGATTTCCCATCACTTTGCCATCAAAGATACCTGCTGGAGCTATGCCACACGCGCCTAGACAGCGTGCCTCCACCAGAGAAAGCATATTGTCTTTGGTTGTATCACCAACCTTCACGCCATATTTTTGATCGACTTTGTTCAGCAGTTTAGCACTGCCTTTGATATAGCAGGCGGTTCCGGTACAAATAACACAAGTGTGCAGTCCTTGAGGCTTGAGGCGAAAGTGACTGTAGAAAGTAGCCACTCCGTATACTTTGCTCAACGGAATTCGCAGGCAGCTGGCGACGTAGGCCAGCGATGTGTCTTCAAGATAGCCAAAGCTTGATTGCACTGCATGTAGAGTCTCAATCAAAGCGCTTTGAGAAGAGCCGTGTTTGCGCATAACCGCAGCGATAATCAGCCAACGCTTGTCATCTGAAGGCGCTTTAGGGGGTGCCGAACTTGCCTTCGCCAACATTCTAGAAGATTACTCCGATCAGCCATTATTGATGGCTTTGTGAAAGCTTGCCTTCTCTGAGTTTAGACATTTCTGGCATATTTTCATCACCCGTAAGGCTGATTAGTACCAACTTGCCTAGCAAAATTCTTTTTCGATAACTTTGGCGACTGCCAAGCTCGTGATGCTAGTCTGGTTTCCAGTAGCGCAATTGTGGAAGATACATAATTGTTGTGCCTTCCCCTGCGAAAATATTTTTTCCAACCATTGCCCCTACAAACTCAACGTCTTTGCCGAGTTTAATGGTGGCATTTGGCGCATATATTATGCCCGTGAATTTCGATTGATCCCCTAGTCTGATTGTGTCTGTGCCGTTGTACCAGATCTCTAAGTTTGAGCGCTGCTGAAAGGCATCCCATGGGCCGCTTTTGTTGATAAAGGCTCCAGCAGTTGTTGTGAAAGCTGAGATGCCGGTTGCATCCTCGTGGTAGCCAGGTGCTGTTGGCTTCTTTGTTTCAATGATTTTGTTATTGGTTTTGACAGAATTATCTTTGATGAAAATTCGCACTCTCCCTGGCTGAGGCATTAATATTCTTTCTACTGTGAGCTTGTCGGCGATGTAATCACCTGCCTGCAACGTAAGTGACTTGCCATCGAGCACGGTACTATTTGTCGGACCAGTAAGGGCTGGTCGGAAAGGTCTGGACATTACTGCTGGTGCTTCACTGAAATACGGGCTCATCGGATTGCCGAGATTTTGTCCGCCACCGCCACCAGTGCTTCCTCCGGTCCCACCTGTCCCGCCAGGATGAGCCTTCATCATTTGCTGTATATCAAACTTAGGTGTCAGCGAGCCGTTTGGTCCATCGTAGAGAAAGGAAAGACTGCCTGCTTTGTGAATCGGCTGGTGGGTGCTAATGCCCTCAAAGCTGCCGGCAAAGGAATAACTTGGAAATGGAAAAGGACCCATTCTTTGTTTTACAAAGGCACCATCGGCCAGCCATAAGTTAGAGCTAGCGAGCGCAGCGTAGTCAAACTTATATGTATCTTGAACTTCCTTGACTGGCTCTAGCACAAGTGCGTTAGCAGGCTCTGGCCTCCATTCACTTTCGCCTTTGCTCTTTCCGCTTCGATTTGTGGTGCTGCTATCCTGGCTGGTTGCAGTAGCTTCGGCGGGAAGTTTTTTTCTAGTGGCTTCATCAGCAGCCTTTTCTTTGCGCTCGCGCTCAGATTTACGAACTTCTTCTTCGTATCTGATTAATTGTGTGGCCTGACCTTCTAAGCGAATGCGTTGAATATCGGCTTCTGAGCCAATCTTTTGATAAAGTTCGTTTACTGTGCCGCGATAATAATTCCACTGGCCGTCACTTGGCAGTGTCTTCTCTGCCTGGCGACACAATTCTAAGGCTTCTTTCTTATTACCACAGAGATTCTCTAAGTTAGACAAGAAGAGCAATTCTTCGGTCATTGGCACATATGACTTTTCTGACTGTGCTCGCTTGAGCCAGTTCAAAGCTTGTTGTCGCTCACCAGTGGCAATATAAGCTTGAATCAAATATGTAAAGCAAGAAAATTTTCGCGTTGCCGGAGATGGGCTTGGTGTGCAACCACCAACCAAAAATGGCGAGTTGTGAGCTAGCATTTTGATGCACTCTGGCGCTAGCGACTTGACTGTCGGCCAGTCTTTTTTTGACCCAGCAGATTCGAGCAATTTGATGCCAGAGTTTAGTGCGCGAATGCTGTAAGGTGACTTTTTATGCCAGTAGTCATAGAATTTTTGTGTGGCATCAATACTGGCATTGTCAGCTAGGCTCCAGTTCTTTTCTGCTTCTTTGCGATAAATTTGGCTTTGATCGTCTAACTGTTTTAATTCGTCAGTCTTCTTCTGTGCGCTCAGTAATTCGCGCATGGCCGGAATTGGTGAAGAGTAAAAAGTGAATGAGCCATTTAAATCGTACAGGTTTGCTATAGCAGTGGCCATTTTAAGATGTTTTTCTGCTTCTGCGAAATTTCCGGCCTTTGTTTCGGCACTGCCAATTTTGCTCAAAATATCCATGGTATGCACATCATCTGGACCATAGGTATTGAGGCTATTGGTGAGAAGTTTACCGAGCACTTCCATGCCATAGGCGCGGCTGTCATCTTTGAAAGCCAAACCTAAGGCAATGCCTTCTAAGCTGCAGAGGGAGTTAGAGCTCGAACGTCCCAATTCATATTTTCGCGGATCTATGGCAAGAATTTGGTCGAGATATTGATTAGCCGTTTTGTAATCTTTTTGACCCACGTTAAGGCTAAACATCGCTGTCAGAGCTTGCCTGTACTGGCTGCTTAGTTTGCCATAGAGGTTATCGGCTTTAGCTAACAATAATTTGCCAATTGCAACCGCGTCAGCCTCTTTGCCGGCAGCCGCCAGCGTTCCTAGAGGCATCATATAGAAACTAAATGATTGCATGAAAGATACTTCAAAATTTGCCGGAGGTCTTTGTATCGCTGCAACGGCTGCTTCTAAATGGGTAATTGCCGAATCATATTGCTTAGCGCCAATTTCTGAATTTGCAAGTTCTACCCACAGTTGCGCTGCATTGTTAGGTGTGTTTTTCTGGGCTATCGATGCCGCTGCTTCTCTCATTTTAAACTCGGCAGCATGGTCTACTTTGGCAGCTGGGCTGGATGCACTTACGGCAGTTGCATTCTGTTGGCCGCTTAAATTGGCGATTTTAATCGCTAGCTGCTGCTTCTCACGGCCGTCGGCCAGCAAGGGAAACGCCTTGTTGTAGAGCTCCAGCTGCTCTTTTGAAGAATCTCGCTGTATACCGTCTTGGTGTAAACTATCTGCCAGTTTCGTGTAAATTTCGGCCATCTCTTCGCCGCTAAGCTTCTTAGCCTTGAGAGCAAATTCGAGCGCTCGACGTCCGTAGCTTTCTTTTAAATCTGGTTGCATCATGATCAGAGCTTGCACGTCATGATCGTACGATTGCTGACTCACATCTAAGTAATCGAGTGCTGCACATTCGTAGTCTTTTTGGGAAGCTGCAACTTTTGCGCGAACAAATCGCATTATGCCGGGCACATTGTTTTTGCTGGCTGCTATCGCTTTGTCTAGGTAAGGACGGGCACCAGTGTAGTCCCCTTTGTCAGCCAGCAGGCGGGCATAATAGTAGTAGATGCTTGGAACAGATCGCTCCTGCGGCCCTCGACTCGACTGCTCAAAGACGCCTAACCAGCTTTTTCCAGAATCTATTCGTGAAATGACTGCTTTGAGGGCTTCCTCTGCAAGAGCGGTTTTTGCTTTACTTCGATAAGCCTGGGCAAGCTTGATGGCTGTGCAGATGTACTGACGATTGAAGTTGTCTAGGTCTCTAGACAAACCAGAAACCTTGGTAGAGTCGACCGTTTCTATTGATTGTTTAAAGTATCTCTCGGCCTCGACAAAATGTTCTTGCGATGCTTCCAGCCAGGCTTTGTCTAAGTAAAGCAGCGCTATTTCGCGCGGCTGATTTTTATCTGATCCTACTTTGCATAAACTAATTGCTCGCTCAAGAAGAATTGAGGCGCGAGTGGTGTCACCAGCATTTGTATATAATGCTGCCAGGGCACGCAAACCTTCATATTCTTGATAGCCAGAGTTCCAGTTACTATTAAGTGACTTCCAGCTATTTTCTGAATTTTTAGAATGACTTGCATTCAGTGTTTGTTCTACATCGATAAAGAAAGCAGAAGCGTCATTTGCATCGAAATCTTGTTCTGCTGCTTTTAGTTGATCAAGTATTTTGTTGGCCTGCTCAAATCTACCTTTGTTTGAAAATTGCTCGGCAATTGAGAGCAATGTGCAAAATAGATTTATTGAAGGTCGTGGAAAGTTGGGTCTGATTTCTACTTGCTTGTAGATCTCGAAAAGCTTTGCTGTGGACCGTTGCGCCGAAGGAAAATCTGCTTTTTCGAGTGCTGCGTAGACTGAGAGAGTGACAGTTGCAAACTCTAATTCTTTATCGCTGGGGTTGCTTTGAGCCACTGTTGGAGTAAGAATGGCTAAGAGTTTATTGTCGCCTTTCTTGTCTCTACTTTTCTCCCGATTTTTAGCGCTGCTTATGACTGATTCAATCTGACTTAAACTGGGGCTGAAGCCTGGAATTCTTTCAATGAGTGCCAGCTGGTCATTGTTGAAATTGGCACGATAAACTTCAGCAGCTCGCTTCAAGTAATCATCAGCTTTGCCACCACGTTTGTCCTCCATCTGTGCTAGCCGGACTAACAAATAAGCGCGCGCACGAGCGGTGCTTAAATCAAGATTCGGGCTAGCACTGGTAGATCCTGGCTTTTCATATTGAGCTAAGGCCCGTTCATAAGATGAAATGGCTTGATCAAATTTGCCTACCTTATCGAAGTATTCAGCCAACCAGTATGAATTGGAATATCTATTGAATGGCTGGTCAGCAATGGCTTGTAGCGTGCTATCGAAAGTACCGCCATCAGCGCTGCTTTTGATTACTTTTGAAAAGGCAATCACTGTTTGCAGCCGATTGCTGTTTGTATCGTAATAACGTTCGTTCTCAACTGAGGAGACTGCAGGTTTAGGATTTCCTACCAGCTTTGTGCCGATAGACACAGCCTCACGGTTCATACCCCACAAATCTAGTAGTGGCATTAACTTCGCATATTTATCTGTTTCTCTGCGTCGATTCTTCGTATCTTCCAGAGAGCTTTGCTGCAATATTTTGATAATGTGTTTCGCTTGCTCAATTTTGCCTATCTTTAAAAGATATTCTGCACTTTCAGCTGCCGCGTTATCTACTACAGCATTTGATGTGGCCGGTGAATCTAGCGCGTCAAAAACAGTTTGCTCAGCCCAGGCACTTGCGAATATTGGCAAATTATACAATTCAAATTCGTCGCCCCGCGACCCCGCATGTTCACGCGGTCCATTGGTGCCGTCAAAGTTGTAGAGCATGCCGCGCACATTACTCTTTTTGATTTGCGAGAGTTCGTCTCTTCTGAGCATCTCGTATGGAAATGAGAACTCTTTGTATTCCATATCTCGGTTCAAAATACCAAGCACAGCAGATTCGCCGAGATTGCCGCGAAGGAATTTCTTAATGTCTTGGGCTGACTTACCAGCCAGCTGAACTCCGTTTATCGACAAAAGATAATAAGCTTCGCGAAATTCTGGGTTATCATATTTTTCAGGTTGTGCTCGCAACCCTTCATTTTGCACTTGCGTGAGGCGTATAGGCAGACGGCTAACTTTCGCTTCGGCCTCTCTGTCTGAATCGCGTTTTCTGGCTGTCGTGCCCCCGCCAGAGCTTTTGGCGGCTTCTGCATTTTTGGCCGGCAGTAATTCTTTTGAGAACAATTCTTTTGCCAATAAAGGTGCAGTCAGGGTGAGGCTGAGAGCAACTATTAGTGAAAATTTTGAGTTGCGTCGCATTAACTGCATAGTTCCTTTTATGCTGTGCTAAAGCTACAGTGGCCTGGATATCGGATAGTAGCACGGTGGCCTCTTTGCAATCAATGCTTCGCAGTGTTGTTATGCTCAAGAGGGCAGAATTAGAGGTTTCTAGATAAGTGACAGAAGTGATTGTAGTTATTGCAGTTACGGCGCTGACGATGGCGACGAGTTTAAGCATGGAGGGTTACAACTTAAACCGTGGTTTTAGTCCGTCAAGCTTATGGGAAATCGATCGTTTCTTTGAAGAGCAAAGTGACAACGGTCAGGCAAAATCTGGGTTGTCGTATTTTTCAGGCTGTCGTGCCCCCTCCAGCGGTTTTGGCTGCTTCTGCATGTTTGAATCCTGTAAAACTATGTGATTGCTCGGCGAACACTATCTTGAGATAGCGAGCGTAAATGGCAATAGCTGTTTGTTAGCAATGGCCTAAAGATTTACCAATGATTGTTAGGCTAACGCAATCTATTACCATCCAACTGCCGGTGTGATTATGCCGTCTTTTTCTTTGGTATTAGGTCAAGCAAAGTTTGATCATCATTGCCAGGTACATGGCTAGATAAGAGTGCTGCTAGATTGTCCTTGGTGGAAAGCACATCGTGACCATTATTTGCTGTCTTAATTGCTCTAGAGAGCGTTCTGATTTGCTCGTGATTGGCTTTCTCACCGGTCATCTCTAAAAGGCGTTGGGCAACTTGGTAGTAGCCTTCACCGACTTCAACTTTACCGAATTTTGAAGCCTCTTCGATGGTCACTTGGTGTGCGTCGGCCGCAGGCTTGTCGGCACGTGGGACAATACTCTGTGAACTACCACCTTCTCCAATTTCCTCTGCACTTCCCGCGATTACTGCTCCAGAACGCTTTCTAATTGTGGTCATAGAAGCATTTAAGTCTTCTGCAGATTTTATTTCGGAAGGGTCTTGACCAGTCATGAGTACTAAATCTCTAAGCTTGATGTCACCAGCTGGATTGCCATCGTATGCTTCGATACTGGTTCGGGCTTGATATCCGCGGATTTGTTGAACTGCTGCGAAATTCGGATCTTTAGGATTGTCCCAAGCCTTCAAAATTGTATCGACAGCGTCTACTTGAGGGCAGTCGACGGTGTTCATGCGCTTGTAGATCTCAAGATCTTGCTTGGATATGGTTCCATCATATTTACCATCTGTAGCCCCATCTAACACATGGAACAAGGATGGAGTGCCATCAAGCAAAGGCTTCATTATGTTTTCTAACCGCTGACTTTCATGATCTTGATCGCGATAATAGTCTGCATGCTTGAGGTAGGTTGACATATCATCTTTGGTAATCATATCGAGATCGGGTTTGAAGCCAAACAATCCAAAGTAGCGACCGCCATCTTCATGGGTCTGTTTCAAATTATTGTAATTTTTCTTTAGTCCAGTCACCATCAAAGTTTCATAGGGCGTCTTGTCGTTTCGAGCTATGATATTGTCAATCTCGACTGCGGCAAAGTTGCCATCTCTAGTAAACCTACTACCGGTGTGCGAAGACCAATCTATAGACAGCTCGGGCAGTGCCCCAGACTTTTGTAATGATGAAGCATAGTCTTGTTGGTAGTTTCGGAAGCCTTGCTCATTATTACCGTAGGTCTTCTGGGCGTCGGTTAGCTGTTGTTGAACAATATTCTGAACAGCTCGGTGATCGCCGGTAGTGTGGTCTAGTGCTTCATTGACTTTCTGAGCATCTCTTTCAGCATTAGGTATTTGCGACATTGTAATTCTCCCTTCAGTCAAAGCTGCGGCTTGGGTCACTCAAGATATAAAACGACCTTACTGCAAGAAAGCTTTAGACTTCTTGTTGGTGTTTGGAATTTAGTTTTTGGTAAATAAAGGAAAAGCTTTTTGTGTCGCTTTGGGGTGCGTTGCTTTATCACAGTAACAGCTACCTTACACGGCAAAAGTACCAAGCGGGTACTCAAAGTGGTCAAAGCTGCTTTGCACTTCGTCAGGGCACCGACAGGGTCAAGATTGACGTCGGTAATTACTCGAGATACTTAACCAGTCGGAGCGTTAGTAGTAGTAGTAGTGATACCGATGTTGATACCAAATGATAGCGCCAATTCGATCATCGGCAAAATGAATTCCATCAATCACTCCGATACCTCGCCCGTTGACTTTCTCGCTTGGCCTTCTGCTGTTTGTTGAAGCCGTCTGTTGGTGCCGTCGTGCCGTCCATGCATTCAATTGCTTGCTTCTTTTGGGCATCTGCATAAGATTTCAAAACATCGGCTTCGACTTTGCGATACGCCTGATTTATGCCTTTGAAGGCGGTGTCTATAGCCACGGCTGTTACAACGATAAACAAAATTGTCAAAACACATAGCTTTGCAGTAGCGCCTATGTCTTGCTCAAAGGTGGGAAAGAATTTGTTTCTCACAAGCTCCTTTATCTAAGTTACTGGAGTATTTGTGCTAAAATCATGTATCTAACCTAGGGGAAATCTAAGTTACTGGAGAATTTTTTGGCCAAGTTGAATATACTTCAGTTGCGAAAGGCAATCGGACGAGAAGAGTTCGATCATACTTTACTGTCTTCGGCTTTGTCATCTTATCTTGCCGTTGACCAGAAGATAAACGAGCTTTTGAAGTCGGGCACTATTGATCGCGTGAAGAAGGGCTTATATGTATTTGGACACGAGGCGCGTCAAGCACCGCTCTGCAAGGAGAGCTTGGCCAATCTTATCTACGGTCCCTCGTGCATTTCAATGGAGTACGCGCTGTCGTTTCATGGGTTGATCCCCGAGCGTGTGGAGACAATCACTTGTGTAACTCCCAAGAGAGACAAAGAGTTTAATACTCCTATTGGTCGTTTTACATACCGTTATTTAAATCTTGCGAAATACCCACACGGAATTGAGCAGCATTGGATAGATAGGCTACATCCTATTCTCATAGCATCCCCAGAGAAGGCCCTTTGTGATTATGTAGTCTTGAACGATGTTCCTGAATTTACTAACTCAAGTTCTGCCAAGGCCTTTCTTTTGCAAGATTTGCGTATCGATCATGAAAATTGGGTTCGTTTTGATATCAAAAAAATACTTCGTCTAAACACGCTCTACAAAAGCCATAACATAGCCCGCATTTTGGAGATTTTATGAACTCCGCTATCGAGTCAATGCTTGCAAAATACAAATGTGAAACGCGAAATGATTACGAAAACGCCTTGAAGGAAATCATTCAGGAAGTTGCTTTGCTTGCTCTGTGGAGAGCTAAGTTTTTCCAGCACGCGGCTTTCTGTGGCGGGACGGCCCTGCGAATACTCTATGGGCTTGACCGCTTCTCTGAAGATGTTGACTTTTCATTGTTAAAGCCGAGCATTGACTTTGACATGGCACCATATTTGGTTGCAATTGAAACTGAGCTACGCGGCATGGGTTTTAACGTTGAGGTTGGTAAGGTTGCTAAAGGTGTCGACTCCGCCACTGAGTCAGCATTTATAAAAGCTGGCACTAAAGAGCACCTTATTCAGATTGAAGTTCCCGAATTACTAGCGGCGAGAATTGCTAAAACAGATAGACTGAAAATCAAGCTTGAGGTCGATACCGATCCGCCTGGTGGTTTCGAGACGGAAGCAAAGACCTTGCTGCAGCCAGTAGCATTTTCAGTTAATACCTACAAACAACCGGATTTGTTTGCTGGAAAGATTCACGCCATACTGCAGAGAAACTGGAAGGGTGGTCGAATAAAGGGGCGTGATTACTATGATTTTGTCTGGTATGTTGGGCGCGGCACTTCTGTTCATTTGAGCCATCTGGAGCAAAGACTGAGGCAAACCGGTGCGTGGAAATTCGAAGAAGCTCTGACGCAGATAGATCTCCACAGGCTATTGGAAGCGAAATTTTCACTCCTTGATTTTGAGATGGCAAAGAAAGACGTACTTCCGTTTGTCAGAGACGCTGCTGCGCTGGAACTCTGGTCGACGGATTTCTTTCTCTCTCTCTTGCCGCTGCTTAAAGTTAGCTGATAGGGCAACGGGTGCCAAGTCACAAAGTAGTGGCATGCCTAGAGTTTCAAAAGCGTTTGTTCTGCCATCAATACTGGTGACTGATTCAACAATTCGTGAGTTCGTAAAAGGCGAGCGGATGGCGGAAATATTGCATATGACTAAATGGCAGCCGTGGACACCTTTGAACTCCTAAAAGTCAGCCTTGGAACCTTCTGGGGTGCCCTACGTCGGCGCAACAGCAAAAGACGATGTCGCAGTGATTACTTTGCGTCACGATCAATTTGAAAACGATTTCGCATAAAACAGCAGAGGAACTTAAAATGACAACAGTTCAAGGTAAGGTTTCGGAAGTGCATCCATGCACTCACTCAGCTTGCAAATGCAAAGTTAGAGACGGTGAGTGCTGCGGTGATTTCTGCAGTAACATTGATTCTACAGGTGAAGATCCGCATTGTGGTTGTGGTCATACAGACTGCGATATGACAGCAGAAATGGGCAATGAAGGCACTTTTGCTTCTACTGGCTCTTAGCCTAATTCAAGCTTAATCTAACCCGTCATAAGAGAAGCCGTTTGCTAGCTTAAGGCTCGGATATCCATTAACAGGAATAAGCTGACTGCTCTTCGCAAACGCGCCGTTGCTCAAATAATTATCTAGCAGTTCTTCAAGTTCACCGTCTGCGAAGCTAGTTTCTGTAGCGGTGCCTTTGCGCAGATCAGAATTTCCCTGATTCTTCTCACCAACGTGTGCGTTGATTTCACTTGTGGCGGCGGCTGTTGCCTTAAATGCCTGTGGCCTGCTGGTTCTTTGTTTTCCCATTTATCTCTGTCAGTTCCCGACTTCACTAACGGATCGTGCAAATTACTACAGTACTAGCTTAGTGTCGGGTTGGGAAGCATTGAAGCCACTTTTCTTGCGGCGAAATGTTGCCCTAAGGGCATGATGCAAAAAGCCGTTAGGGCTTCTTCTCTGAGAGTATTTTGATACGCTCTACGACCCAGGCCCTGCATCGGGGGAAGCTGCGGCTGCAAAGTTCGCTGGGAGCGGCCTGGCTGCCCATTATATTGGCGCAAAGCGCAGCAAACGTGTCTGAGACACCCTCTACCGGTGCTACAAATGCATGAAGGCGGAAGTCCGAGGCGTCCAGGTTGGCGTAGTCTAGTTTGTATAGAGAGATAAACTGCCTATCTTTAGAAGGCAGCTCTAGGCAGTCATTGAGGGCGTGCGAGACAAACGTATAAAAATACTCTTTCAAAATATCATCGCTCAGTATCGGCCCAAGATGGGTCCCGCTGTCGAATCCAACTCGTTCGCAAAGGTAGACATCGGTACCGTATGTTCGGCCGTGTTCTTTAATAAAAAAGATTCCTAAATGCTCGTTCTTAACGCCAACAGTTTCGGGGAATTTGTCTACAAAGCTTGGCGTAAGATAAATGTTGACCTTGCCCTGATCCAGTATTTTATACATTGTCGGTGGCATGCCAGTTAGTAGATTGCGCACTAGGCGTATTGTGCTTGGGCTCACAGGGTCATGATCGAACCGTGGCGGAATAATATAAATTCTTTCCATTATGCCCTTCTGCGTAGGAGCCGCAGAATTTGAAGCTACTGCTGGAGCTGCTGCCGGCGACGCCTTTATCGTCGCTACAGGCACTCGCAGTTTGGCTATGCGCTCAGTTGCTCTGTTACATTCCGTTGTGCCGGGAAAATGTTTTTGTATGGTCTGATAGGTCTGCCTGGCGGCTCCGACTTCACCTGCACGGTCATAGCTCTCACCTAGGTAGAGCCATGTTGAAGCTGACTTCGCTCCTTGATAAATAGCTAAGCGAAAACTAGCTGCGGCTTCTTTGAAGTTGGCCTGTTCATATTGTTTCTGACCCAGCTTTTCGTAATCAACACCTTTTGACTGAGCTTTTGCTGTAGTAGCAAAAAGGCAGAAGGCAACGGAATAGCTAATTGCAATTTTTGTTAATTGCCCAAAATACCTTGGCAACACTTTTGTGATCCTTGACTGGCAGGCAGTTAGTTTTATCGTCTGAACACTAAAATTCTCAATCTCGATATAATATCATGAGGTTCGGTTGGGAGTGATTCTATGAAGGTCGCCAGCGTGGCTAAGATTTCTACAGCTTTCTATTTTGGCCTAGGACTGGTGGTTTCTTGTGCTGCTATATGTACGACGCCGACTTGGGCTCAAGCTTATCCTGATAGCCAGCTGCTTAAGATGACTTTTGACGCCAAAGATTTTCAGGCTACTTCTCGCTTAGCCGCTGATATGATTAGTCGCCATCCCAATAACAGTTATGCGCATTACTATCTGGGGCGATCTCTGGCGCGATTAGGAAAAATTGGTGCCGCAAGATACGAATTGGTTAAATGCCAAAAGCTTAGCCATGGCACTGAGCTCGGCACTTGGGCTGACCAAGCAATTGCTGAACTTTTGCCCTATGACGCAGAACCTGACAAAAACCGAATTGAACCCAAACTTTCATCAGTGCACACTCAAGAGCGCGAGCGCCTCCTTGTAGAACAAGAAAAAGAGATGGATGCCGCTCAGCATCGATTTGATGAAAAAGTAGGTGAGCTGCAGAAGAGCTCTACTCCTGCTGAACTCAAGACTCTAACGCAGGCCGAATTTACAAAGTTAAGTTTAGAACAATCTTCTATTACCGAACGCTATCAGAGACGCGCAGATCTAATTTTAAGGAGAGGCACAATTCCATCGAGCGGCCTTCCCACTCTCCCTCCGCTTTCTGGTTCTCGAGGTGTACAAAACTATATCAACGCAGGAGATCCTTCTAGAGCCGCCACTATCCCGAGCGAGAACCCAATGCATGCAAGTGCTCTCAAGCTCCGTGCTGGTACAAAGAATGAGCCCAACAAAAGTCCGGTTGCTAGAAAAAACGGCACGGACAAGGCGGGCGGAAAATAAATGGCACCATCAAGAACATTGCGAAAAATTTTCTTTACATCAACAACCCAATTTAAATTCGCATTTTGTCTCACTCTGATCAATATTTGTACACAGCCAATGATGATCGCTGCGGCGTTGGCTCAGTCTTCAGTACAGCTGTTGGCTCAGAAGGCACCTGCGCTCGTGAGGTCGAAAAGCATTGCCGGTTCAGAGCAAATACCTGCTTCTAACACCAAATTGGTCGGGACAATCAATGCCTTTGGCATGGCATGCGTTTCGACTGGAGTGATACCACTGAGCACTCAACTGCCAACGACTGTTGAAGAAGTGAAGAAAGGTTCTCGTGCATTCTATGCCGGGGTATTGGTGGGCGATCGCATATTGCAAGCCACTATCGAAAAAGATGTGCTCAAGTTGCAGATTGAAAGAAATGGTCATGTTTATTTGGCTAGTATGCAGGCGCAGATGGATTCTAGCCGCCCACTTCGTGCTGATGCCACCAGGAATCTAACGTCTGTATTGCGGTCGTACCAGATCCGCTTGATTGTCGATCGCTCCGGTTCGATGTATCGCCCATTGGGTAACAGCGACAAGCTTCGTTGGACTTGGGTAAAAGAAGAACTTGATAGGTTTTGCAGCAGAGTGCAGATTCAGACTAACTCTTCATTCGATTTGTATCTTTTCAATGACGAAGTGGACGCCGCTGCCAGTCAGTCTTCTCAGCAAATTCGCACCAAATTGGCGAATACTGTCACCACTGGAGGTACCAATTTACCAGCGGCTCTTAGGTTGGCTACAGCTAATTCTCCCAAACCCATTTTAGTCATCTTAGTGACTGACGGCCAAGCGGTCTCAAGTAAAGAAAATGGTGCCATCCTTGCCGAGAATCTGAGTAAAACTGCCGTCTTGCGACGTAGTCGAGTTGTCTTCTTACAAGCAGGCTATTCACCTGAAGGGTCTAGTTTTATTGCTTCTCTTAACGATGCCTTGGTGGCTCGCGGTATGGGCAAGCAAGCTTACGCAGTGCTCTTCGAAGACGCTTCTCAGCGGGGCATACTCGGTGCCATTGAACCCCTCTTAATGCAGTAAGTTTACCTTATGAAGTTTAGCGACCCCAGATGTCTTGCATCTGAGCATCTATTATTTTGGTGCGCTATACCCTTTGTGAAATGGGTCGTTTTTAACTGTTCCGACTGTCTCTACGTTACCAGTGTCGAGGTCAACTACGGCTACCGTCGCTCTCGGGTTCTCGAACTGTGCGTCTTTCGGAGTGAGCGAGTGAGAACCGCGTCTATCTTCAGTGTAAGTAACTTTCTCGACTGTATCTACTGCGAAAAGTCTCTGGCTTGAGTCGCCGGCACCAAGGAAGCAATTGGTAAGGTATAAAACGTCTTTAAGTTCGCCTTTCTCCATGGCGTCTTGCAAGATTTTTTTAGCACTGTCGCTATCATCTTTTGTAACTGCATTTGACAGTTCAACTGCGGCTTTGAGTTTCAGTCCGGCTGCATCTGTTTGAATGAGATATTGATCTTCGGTTTTTTCTGAGCTGCCGTCCAGTGGCATTTTTATAGGCGCACAAAATAAGTTGCTATAGGCTTCCTCTGCTAGTGCCGGGGAGGCATCATTGGAGAAGGCGGCTAAGTTAGTACCTACTTCGTGGGTAATTTCGTTATTTGGTGAATTGTGCATTGGTAAATTCCTCGGCGGGCGCTTGATTTCTGTACAGTAAAGTGACCGAGGTTAAGACCACGTTTAGGCATTAACAGCCTGAACATTTTGATTTCATACCAATTTCTTCCACACCACTTGATTCCACACCAATTGAATTCACGTGGCCAAGATCTAAAATTTTGACCTAACTATTCGTCTACCGGAAGACTGAGCCAGAAGGTGCTCCCCTGCCCTACGACGCTCTCTGCCCCGAGGTTGCCGTTGTGACTTAAGACAATCAATTTGCTAATGGCCAGGCCCAAGCCAAAGCCCTGTTTGGCAGTCGGATCGGAAGATTGAAAAAACTTGTCGAAAACGTGCGGCAAGTCTTTTTTAGTTATCCCTTTGCCTTTGTCGACTACATATATAGAGACTTTGTCTTCTTCAAATTTTGCTCGTATTTCGACTGCTGAGCCGTCTGTGGAATATTTGACTGCATTCGAAATGAAATTGTTGAGCACTTGCAATATGCGACCGCGGTCTGCCACCACTTCGCCTGCAGGTGCGTTGTTCAATATTTGGATGTTGCGCTTCTCTGCCTGGGGCCTGGCTGTCTCGGCGGCTTCTTCTGCTAGCGCCTTAAGGTCGAACAAGGCAAGTTCGAGTTCAAGGGTGCCAGATTCGAGCTTGTCTATAGCAAGTAAATCTTCAACTAGTAGTGATAGCTGCTTAAACGTTTTTTGCAAGCGCACCGCAGTGCGACTTCCAGCTTCGCTTGATGCTATTTCGCCTGCTAGTTTTTCGAGGAGCAAATTAGCGGCCATGAGTGGTGATCTTATATCGTGTGCAATCATATTCATAATCGCTTGCCGATTTTGCGAAGCTTCCATCAAGCTGTTTGAGGCGTCGTGCAGAACACTATCAAGGTAGGCAATCTCGTCAGAACCACGCACATACTCTTGTAGCTCAACCCCTTCAGGTAGGTTGTGAGCATTGCTTACCAGTATGTTTAGACGTTCGGTAATATTTTTGAGGAAGTAGAAAATTAAGCCAGCTGTCAGTGCTAATTGCATAACAAAGCCACAGATCAGGATGGTCTTCATCATGTCTCTTTGAAGCTTTTCATTGGCCACTACTTGATCAATGCGCAAGCGCTGCCGCACACCCATCTTGTTAATTTCTACCAGCTTAGCGCGGGACACATGAAGGTTGTCGCGTAGATTTTTATAACGCGTTTTCATCGCTTGAATTTTGGCCAAATCACCAAATGATTCTGAGTTTTGTTCAACCACTTTGAACGTTTCTTCTTGCACGTCGCGCAGCTCCTGTAGCTGTTTGACGATGTCAAAAAAATCAGCGTCGTTAAAAGGCATTGCTCTTAGCTCGTTGAGCTGCTTTTCTGTTTTCTCGTGATATTCAGCCGCTGTCATTGAGAACGGAGAATTGTGCACGTGTAATGATGCAAGGTTATTGAGAATGTTTCCCCAAGCTACTCCCGAATCTTCTAAGGAGACTGTCACAACTTGCATAAATCTATTGCGCAAACGCTCTTCACTGGCAATTTGTTCTGCTTTTAAATTGAGAGCAAAGAGTGCGCCGAACAGAACTAGCTGACTGGCAAATGGCACCAGTAGCAGTAGCAACCCTTTGTGAATTATTCGTAGTTTCAAGGTTTGTTAGTCTCGGCTTTATTACCGGTTTCTAAAATATAGCCAGAGCCCTTAATTGTCTTTACTAGCTCGGGCAGCTCTGCTAACGATAGCTTACGCCGTAGAACATGCAGGTGAACTCGCAGTGTGTCTGCTTTAGCTTCTGTTTCACTGGGCCAGACACGGTCGAACACCTCTGCTGCTGAGAACAATTGATCGGGGTGACGGAAAAAGAATTCGAGGATAGACGCTTCTGTTGTCGATAATTTGACATCGCCATTCGATTTGCTTTCAGTGTCGTTTTTTAGGTGCAGTGTACGCAACTTCAAATTGAGTTCGACACCGTTGGCGCTTAAATTGGTCTGGAAATTCTGCAACGATCTTCTTTGCACCGATCGCATGCGAGCTAGCAGCTCACGGACGTCAAAAGGCTTGGTCAAGTAGTCGTCAGCGCCAGCATCAAGGCCGCTTTCTTTGTCGTCTACGTCTTTTTTGCCGGTCAGGAAAATTATTGGTATTGTCCCACCATTGCTGCGATAGGTACTGAGCACTTCCAGGCCATCGATGTCTGGTAACTGCCAGTCAAGAAGTACCAGGTAAAAAGAAAAGTTCTGCATCAGCTGCAAGCCATCGCGGCCATTATTTGCCGTCTCAACAACCCAACCTTCACCTACGAGAACTCCGTTTAAGAGTTCGAGCAATGTCAGGTCATCATCTATTAGAAGTAGCTTGGCCATGATTTTGTGAGTTTAGCTGATTTGACAGTTGAATTCCAGACTGGTCATTAGCCTGGCGCTGGCTGCTTTACTTCGCTTGCTTTGGACTACCAATGATGATGTCTTCAGTTGACCTGCCAATTTTCAAATGGGCCTTGCGATCCCGCTCAGCTAGCTCTTTTTTGCCTAAATGGTCAAAACAGTCGGCCCTTTTTAAGAGCAAGCTTGAGAGAGTAATCTCCTCGGCCCATTTGCTTCGTTTTATGGCCATCTCAGCCACTCGTACGCCTTCTCCGCAGCTTTGAGCAGCCTTTGCCCAGTCTTTCAGCTCGGCAAAACAATTTGCTCGGCAAAGCCAATATTTACCATCACTGATTCTTTCCTTCGAGTAGAGGCCTTCATCAAGTACGGTCACTGCCGCTTTTGTCTTTCTCTGGCGGCGTAACAGGTCGGCGGCCGCCGTGAGATAGTCGCGTTCACTGCCGTCCTTTTGCATGGCGGCCTTTTTGTAGTCAGGAACAGCTTCTGCGAACTTGCCCATGGCACACAGAAAACCTGCTCTATTGCCGTACAGGTCTGCCCTTGGTTCGCGAGCAATCGCTATGTTTGTAATCTCAATAGCCTTATCGTATCTCTCAACTTGCGAGTACGAGCCAGCGATTAAAGTTATCCAAGGCATTCCCTCAACTAGGCTTGTGCATTGATCAAACTCTGCTACGGCTAGCTCCGGTTCCCGCTCGCATCGATATGAAAGGCCCCGCAAAATGTGGATGAAATTTTTGTTGCTGGCTGTGGGTTTGACCTTGTCTATCAAACGCCGCGCTTCCGCACCTTGCCGGCAGTTAATCAACGAATCGATTCTTTTCATTGGCAGGTCGCTCTGAGCGTGATTGCTAAGGGTGGTGTTCTGAATTGAACTTGCCTTAGGCAAATTAGCTGTCGGCTTACTAATCGCAGGCGAGTAAGAGCATGAGATCGCAGTCAGCAGTATGGCCAGTGAGCGATATCTAATTGTCATGGTGCACCACTTATGGTGCTGATGCCCGTCTCTATCGTTCAACTTAATATGCTCCGAAGAAGCTAATCGTTCTTTGCAAAACTTGGGGTACTTTCGTTGACGTCCAGGCGTGCTATAAGGCCATTTTCAATGGTGTAGATGTGCCAGACGTCTTGGTCTGAAAGAATTACACCATTGAGATCTTTGACAAGTTGGCGCACTTTTACATCGGTTTTGCCATCAGGGCGCTCGACTACTTCAATTGGCTCAACGTGCGGATTGAACTCAGCCCACTGACGTGTCCAATAGGCGCGAATTTCATCTTTGCCAATAACTCGGCCGCCTTCAGAAGACTTAGGCCAGTCGACAGTCTCACTCATCAAAGCTAATGTGCTATCTATGTCGCGTCGATTGAAGGCAGCGTATATGTGCTTCATCAGTGCTTTGTTGTCAATCATCGTTGATACCTTTTATTCTAATCCCAGAGCAACTCGCAGGGCATAAACTCATGCATTTTTCCGTCGTTTGATATTAATGGCATGCCTAGCTGAAGTGCGGTCGCGACAATCGCTCGGTCAAAAGGGTCATTATGGAATTGGACTTCATGAAAAAGCTTAATAGTGTCGCTGTCAAATGGCCAAGGATTGATCATTGTATAGGCAAAAAGGGCATCCACCCATGCCGAAAAAGGCATTGCAAGCTTTATATCGCCACTTTCATTAAGCATAGATACTTCCCATAATACTGGCGTGGGCACAAAGATCAGAGTTGAGCTATTTGAAACAGCTTCCTTGAAAGCTTTCTTGGCTTTGCTGCCGAGGCGCTTTCCACCATCGCAGAAGAAGTAAATGAGTGGATGGGTATCAGTCACCAGAATTTTCTCAGTCAAAGTTTGTTAACCGTCTTTTGAAGAGATTGAGAGAAAAAGGCTGCGGCCTTCTTGCTACCAGCGGCTAAGTCACCAGTTATTTGAATTGAGCCCACTAGGTTAAGAGGGAGAGAAACCTGGTCGTTTTTTGAAAGCATTGTCAACTTTGCGATGATGGCAAGCCAATGAGAGTAACTAAGTAGTACAGCTACTGGTTTGTCGTGGTCTGTAATTTCTATTGCTGTGCCGGTTTGGCTAAGCGCATCAACAAGGGGCAAAAAATTTTGACGTGCCTGTGTTTTGCCGACAGATTCTGGTTTCTCACCGAGAATTGCTACAACCTGTTTTTGAAGTTCGTTGAGAGCTTTGGGTGTCATTGTTTCAGTCGCCTGACTTCACTCTTGCAATGTATATTTCAAGTGTACATTTTAAGTGTACATTCTCTCCACAGCCTTGGCAATAGGCTATGCTCCCCGCTCTCTAAGCTAAGCTGTCGTTCTTTGAACTAAGACTGCCAGACGATTTCAAACTCATCGTAGTTGATCGTGGGTATAGCAATTTCCTGCATCATTCCCGGCTCATCTTCTATGAACCAATCATCTAAAAAGGTTTCTTCAAAGGGAAGCACATTACCATCACTGCCAACATCATTAGCTTCGTTGCCCAGATAATCAAAAACGTGTCTGTATCCTTCTCCCTCGGGGGTGAAAGTGATGATGCCGTTCCATTCAATCTCATCGTCAGTAGCAATACTAGCGATGGTACCGATAAGCGTGTTTCCGTGGTAGAGATTGATCTGTTGAGTCATGGCATACTCGCATTGTCAGGTGGTTAACAGTCATATTGTTCGCAATTGTAGCGCTGTCTTCGGCGGGAGTGTTAGATTTTTAATTGGCTAATTCCACGAATTTGCCACATTTTTTTGATTTTATAGAGGCTGCGGCCATTGTATTTGCCGATTGCTCATCTGAAAATTACCAGGTCATTGCCCATGATTATCAGCACTGTTGATGAAGAAGAAGATCCCGTTTCTGAGCCTAGTTTGCTCCCCGAGCTAAAAGCGAAACTTTGGGCGCTCTCTTATGAACGTGCCTCTAACATCGTTTGTTGTGAAAATTGTGGAACAGTAAGCACTGTTACTCGCCTAGTGGCTAATAATAGCTTACCGACATTGGAGTTGACAGAAGCTCAAAATCAGACAAATGCGCCCAAATGTATTGATAATCGATTTGATGTAGTCAGGCAGCTGGGAAGTGGAGGCATGGGTGCCGTCTATTTAGTAAACGACAAAATTTTGAAGAAACCTTTTGCCGTGAAGATGCTTCGCGAAGATCTGCACAATTCAGGAGATGCTGACCTAGACAAAAGATTTCAGATGGAAGCGCAGGCAGCACTTGAGATGACTCATGTCAATGTTGTGGGCGCATATTGCCAGGGTCGGCATCAGAGTGGTGCACCGTATCTGGTGATGGATTATATTGAAGGAGAGAGCCTTGCTGATGTTTTGAGCAAAGAGAAATGTCTTGAAGTTCACTCGGCCCTGAACATTTTTATACAGGTGTGCCAGGCCCTTGCTCACGCTCACAGCAAACACTTAATTCACCGAGACCTCAAACCTGCCAACATTCTGCTGCAGCATATTAACGGTGCTGGTGCTCTAGTTAAACTTGTCGATTTTGGCATAGCAAAAAGTATTCCTTTATTTGACCAAGAGACTCATGGTCTTACCGGCACAGGAATGTTAGTGGGTAGCCCTGCTTATATGAGCCCTGAGCAATGTCTCGGTGAGGATATTTCTGATCAATCAGATATTTATTCTCTTGGTTGTGTGATGTATGAGGCGTTGGTTGGCAAGCCGCCATTCCTCTCTAAAAACTCAATTAAGGCAATCATGGATCATTTAAAGACTAGACCTGAGCCTTTCGCAAAGAAAATCCGTATCGCGGACCAAACGTTGGATAGCAAATTTGACTTTGCAGGATACAGAAATGCTTTAGAATCAGTAGTCTTGAAATGTCTTGAGAAAGACCAATTGAAGCGCTATGCGTCAGCCGATCAATTGCGCATTGATTTGGAGTGTCTGCAAGACCATCAACTGCCGAAGCAAAGCAAGAAAGAAATCGCAGCCCATTCTTTACAGGCTAGGGCCGGAAACTTAGAAGGTGCGATGCTTCTCGTCGTCTTAGTCTCAGTTCTCGCTTTTGCAATTGTGCTCAAGTCTATGCATTTTTTGTTCTAAATAGCGCTAGCCACAGATAGCCGTGAGCGACGGCGCTCGTTGGTTACCGGCAGTTCTTATAGCCGAAAGAAGTGACTCTAGTTGCCTTCAAAGGCGCGACGATTTGTCAACCTGTCTCTGTATTGTCGCGTAGCAACCAATTCTCCATGTAAAATGCTTGTTTGTAAGGCTGCTGGAGAATTGAAATTGGCGAAGTCGATTAGAACTGCTTTTTTGGTTGGTCTTATTTTGACTACAGCTATTCAGCTGACAGCTGGCGCTGGTCGAGCTTCTGCCGAGTCGCATGCTCTAGCGATTAAAAATAAGAACTGCCAGGTAGCCTCAGCCTACAGTGCTAAAGCGGGCGGTTATTCAATGCTCGTTATTGAAGACGGAAAGGTCGTCTTCGAAGATTATCCAAATGGTCACAAGGCCTCTGAGCCTCATGAACTTGCCAGCGGCACCAAGAGCTTTACCGGTTTGTGTGCTCTTGCGGCCAGCGAAGATGGCATTCTCACTCTTGATGAAAAGGTTTCAGACACAATCATTGAATGGAAAGGTGACCCCAAAAGAGAAGCTATTACTATTCGCGAGCTGTTGTCGCTAATTTCTGGAATTGAATCACCCAAGGGCGGCATTTCTGCTCCTACATATGCTGATGCCATTAGTTGCCCAGTCACTGCCAAGCCCGGTGAAAAGTTTCAGTATGGGCCTGCACCGTTTCAGATTTTTGGTGAGCTAATGGTTCGTAAGCTTAAGGCCAACAAAGATACAAAAGAACCTCACGCCACGATGGTCGACTATTTACAGCGCCGGGTTCTCAATCCGGCTGATATACATGTAGGGCTTTGGCGCAAAGGAAGAGACGGCATGCCACTGATGCCACAAGGGGCTGCCTTGACCGCCAGAGAGTGGTCAAAGGTCGGACAGTTCGTTCTCAATGGTGGAAAGGCTAAAGGCAAGCAAATTATTCAGTCGGAAAATCTTAAGTCTCTTTTTGTCGGCTCGCCAGCTAACCCTATGTATGGTATCTCTTGGTGGCTTTATCGGCCAATGGATGATCAACTTCGCAGCAGTATAAGAACTCTCACAATGGCCTCTGACTTGCGTTATGGTGCGCCGGGAGTACCCAACGATTTGGTGATGGCTGCTGGCGCCGGCAAACAGCGACTGTATGTGGTGCCAAGTATGAGGCTAATTGTGGTGCGGCAGGCTGACATAAAATCTGAGCTTATGCCTGGCCAGAACAGTACGAAATTCTCTGATATTGCCTTCTGGCAGCTATTAACATTGGGGCAAGCCGAACCGCAAGCTCCATCTGGCAGGTCGCGCCGGCTACCTGGTTTAAGATCGGGTGCTGGAAGTAGTAGACTAGGAGGAGCTGGTCAGGCTAGCTTCGGACAAGCTAGTTCAGGACAAGCTAGTTCAGGACAAGGAAAGCGCTTTATGCGATTACTTGATCGCAATCACGATGGTACGCTTGATGAGCAGGAGAGGCAGAACTTCAGGAATTTTCTTCAGAAGCGAAAGAGTGGTAGTGCTCAGTAGAGCTAGGTAATATTAGGCAGGTCTAGGTAATATTTGATAGTCATAGGCAGCAATCGTGTCGTTAGCTCCGGCTTGGAGTTTTGAAGATGTCTAACCTTAGAAATATAGGCTTCTCTTTTGCTGCAGGCGCAGCAACCATTTTGCTTTCGTCGTGCTCATCTTTCAAAGATTTTGATCCGGCTTCAGTAATTAAGACTATCACTGCCCTTACAACTGATACAAACACTGATGAGCTGAAAGGTGACGTCGAAATTTATGATCCGACGGCTGCTGATTTCGCACGCCTAAACGAGAAGGTATTGGCTAATCCTAACAATGCTGCAATTTTTAGAAATCGAGGCAAGGCCTACTACAATAGCAGCCTTCCAGATAGGTATAAGCTTGCTCTGGCAGACTATAACAAGGCCCTCTCGTTAGTTCCTTTGAGTGCTAGTTGGTATTCAGAGCGTGCCAATATTCTCTCTGGAGCAGAGCGTTACCAAGAAGCGTTGAAAGATATCAATCTGGCAATTCTACTTTATGGCTTTGAAGGGCGCTATTACTTTGATAGAGCGAGTATCTATGAGAGTCTTGATAAGCCTAATGAGGCCTTGAAAGATTATTTCACGGCAGCCGAACACGAGAAGCCACCTGGTCTTTATACGATTAATCTCGCTAAAGCTTTGAAAAGGTTTGGTCGATTGAGCGAATCTATCGAACTTTTGACAAGAGTTACGGTCGCAGAGCGAGGCTACTGGGCAACTGACGCCCATGAAGAATTGCTTGCTATCTTGATGTCTTTAGGTAAGATCGAAGAGGCTGAGAAAAATATTGATGAGTGGAAAAGCGGCATGCCAGACGATACGCATGCGTTAGAAAGTAGTGCCAGAATGGTCGAGATTTTTCACCCAGAGCGCAGTACAAAAGATATCTACAATAAACTTCTAACGCTTTCCACTACTGAAATAAAGAAGAGAGAGACTGACTCAGACCCATTGTATGCAATAGATTACGAGTCTAGGGCTGACTACTATGAAAAGTTGGGTCAGTTGAAAAACGCTGCTGCAGATAGGAGCAAGGCGATTGAACTTTATGAGCTCGATAAAAAACGTGAGCCTGGTAAAGATGTCGATAAGCTAGAAAATCAGGCTGAGCTCTATGACAAATTAGGCGCTCACGAGAAAGCTTTGACGGTGCGTGAGCTGGAGTTGAAGTTAATTGATGCTCGCATAAAAGCATCTCCTAGAGACGATGATGCTTTTCATTCGCGGGGTATGCTCCACATTGCGCAAAAGAACTACCAACAAGCACTTTCTGATTTTGAAGGCGCATTGGCAATTAAGCCAGCCGACAATCATTATATTGGGCACCATGCTGACTGTCTCAACCATCTCAAGCGCTATCAAGAAGCTTATGATGAATGTCAAAAAGGTGTGAAAGCAAGCGCACGATATCGGGAGTACACTCTTGGGGAGCTGACTGAAGCCAGTGAGCATTTGGGTAAGCACGAAGAAGCCATCAGTTTTGCCAACGAAAAAATTAACTCAGATCGTAAAAGCGGTGACGATTTTTATTGGCGAGGCTTGGCATACCAAGCGCTTGGCAAAAAAGATTTGGCCAAGCGTGATTTTTTAGTTTCTAAATGGTTTAAGCGTGAAGATGCTGAATGACCAAACGCAATCGATTAATAGTCATATCAGTGACGTTCACAATTCTGTGTACTTGCTTTACTCCTCTTCCATTTAAAGTCTTGCGTCGCATTAAGCGGATGATTTCTGAAATTGTGGTGCACAAAGCTCCATCAGAGCCGCCCAGGGAGTATACAGCTGAAGAGCAGATTGTCATCTATGGAGAAGGTGCACATTCTCGCTTGATTCCGAAGTTTCAAGCTAAAGGCGTTAGCTACCCACCTCAGCGTTTGAAAATGGTGGTCATAAAGTCAACCAACGATCTTCAGCTCTATGCTTCTAATGCTGACTCTACTTTTCGCTATATTTGTTCCTATCCAATTTTAGCTGCTAGCGGTGTGCTCGGCCCAAAACTAAAAGAAGGCGACCGTCAAGTGCCAGAAGGGCTCTATAACTTATATTTGGAACCAAACACTCCCTATCATCTCGCCCTGCGCTTGAATTACCCAAATCCGACGGATTGGTCTCGCGCCAAAGCTGATGGCCGTGAACAGCCTGGTAGCGACATTCTCATTCATGGCAATCGATGCTCGATTGGTTGTATTGCCATGGGCGATGCTGTTAGCGAAGACCTGTTTGTGGCCGCTTACGATACGTCCGACAAAAATATAGAGCTAATTATTGCTCCATTCGATTTTCGCACTATTGCAATTCCGCACAGCAAAGATGGTGATCCAACGTGGTTGCCTGAGCTCTATGAGCAAATTAAAGCTGCTCTTAAGCAGCTTCCGGGTAGCGGTTGACTGCGTCTTAGATTTGAGTTGCATGAGCGGCTGAAGCCAGAGGGCCATTGAATGGCTCGAAGAATTTGTTCTTGCGCTCGAACTCTCTAACTGAAGCTGCCGATCTTGGTAGTTGCATACCTGCTTCGTCAGTCATCATCAAGTGAGCAGCTTTTACTGCATTGAATTCTTCAGAATTTTCAGCTTTGACGGCTTTTGCTAGTCTTTCTGCTTGAAGCGATCCAATACCTTTCGATCTGGCAACTTCTTGAGTGGCCACGTAATCGCTAGCCAAGTATCGCGGGCGGCTATTTCTAGTCGACTGTATAAAGCAACTTGCAGTTGTAGATTGCACTCGGTGAAATAGTTTGTTCCTTTAATGGAACATTGTTTCCGTAGCGCTCTTTTAATTTCAGCTTGACGGCGGGCGCACTAAGGTCGAAGCTTTCAAGGGTACTCGGCCTGCCGAGTTCTATGCCAAGGGCTGACTTGTACATTTTCCAGACAAGCTCAGAACAATAGATTCGATGGTCAGACCAGCCAAAAAATTGGTCGTATGGCTTGCCTTGATACTTGAGCCCCGCGTCTTTGAGTTTTTTCAACTGACTGGCGTCTAGCGTCTGCGGTTCCTTCAGTCGCATGATGGCATAGTGCTGTCCTCTGCCTCTTTCAATCCATTCTTTTACTGCTGTTGATTTCACCGGCCCAACGGCTTCGTAAACGAACCAATTGTTCGCTGTATGAAAGAGAATGCCCATGTGAGAGTATTTAGAATGAGTTGCTGCTTGAATTGCCTGACTTTGACTAGATTTGGATGTCTGGAAAATAATGTCGCCATCGTGAAATTGATTACTTTGAGTGTTTGCACAGCTGCACAGAGTAAGGGCCGTAGCGAATACGGTCAAGCAAAAGCCTCTCATCCTGTAGAGTTGAATTTTCGTTTTTTTCGGCACTGCAATTAATACCACTCAAATATCCAGCGTGAATGTTGAATATTATAAATGACATGGCGCAGATTATCGTTCAGGTTTCTAACTGTCAGCGGCCATCAGTCAAACTTAAATCTAAATTGAGCGGCGCATACCGATGATGCACCACCAAATGCAGGGATGCATGTTAGATCTACAGCCGTGCGTTTGCCCTCTATGGTTGCCAGCGGCAACAGTAGTGGCACTGGGCCTCCTCCTAGGGCCTTGTAACCAGTCACTAAACCGACTTGCAGGCCTAATTTAACAGGACCAATTTCATAGGGAGTATAATGATAGGTGGCATAAAAAGTATCTCGATGAATACTGTTCTTGTAGTAGCCGACCGCGAATGCGCTTTCATCATCAAGTCTACGCAGTAAGCCTATTCCATAATTCTTTTCGTTGTAGTTACCGTCGCGATTTGAGTGATAGCTCAGAGCGCCTACCTGCAGCCAGGTATCATGTTTGCTCTCAAGGTCAAACTTCAATTTTGTTTCGTTCTTGTCGAATGTGATACCAGCCTCTTTCATCTGGTCGCCGATTTTTCCCAGTGTTTCTAGTTTCGGCAGAGACCAAGTTTGCCTAGCAAGTTCGGCCCCTGGAGACTCTTTTATTTCTTGTTGTCCTTTTGACTGAAGATCACCCTGTAGCAAAGCAGCCTGTTCTGACATAAAAGCCCTCAAGCGATGGGTATTACTGATTGGCGGGGATTAGAGTTTGAGCATATGTTGTGCCCGGAAAGCCAGCAATGGTGGAATTACTACTGATTTTAAATGCCAACAAAATGCCAATAAAATCTTTGTTTCACTAGTAAAATATCTTCTGATCACGAAACTAGAGCTTGGAGACCTGTCTGGTATGAGAAAAATTATTGCTATTACCCAGGTCTCACTCGACGGAGTTATGCAGGCGCCTGGTGGGCCCGAAGAAGATCCGCGAAACGGCTTCGCTCATGGGGGCTGGGCTATGTCCTATGGCGATGAAGTGTTCGGTAAGATCATCGGTGAAATTGTCGCCAGCGATTTCGACATGCTATTAGGTCGCCGCACCTACGAAATCTTCTCTAGTTATTGGCCATACAAAAATGACAATCCTATAGGTAAGTCGTTCAACATGGCTAAGAAGTATGTTGTCACGCGTACCTTGAACCAACTCGATTGGAATAACTCTCAGCGTATTGGTGATGATGTTGTCAGCGAGCTTCGTAAACTGAAAGCGTCTGAGGGGCCGCCATTTCATATTTGGGGCAGCAGCGATCTTTTACAGACTCTTATTGCCGCCGAACTTGTCGATGAGTATCGTATGTGGATTGTTCCTGTGGTGCTCGGTAAAGGCAAAAGACTTTTCGAGAATGGTGTTCCTGCTAGGGGTCTCACTCTCGTTGAGTCGCGCTGCACTACTACCGGCGTATTCATGAATACGTATCATCCAGCTGGTCCTGTTCCGCTGGAAGCACCTGAGCCGGACGAGCCATCGAAAGCCGAAGTGGCTCGCCGCAAGAAGCTGGCAAGCGAGTAATTGCGAAACTTTGCAAATCTAAAAATCGAATTTCAGTTTATCAAAAGGGTTCTTTAAAAATGGAAAGGTCTTCTTGAACTCTTCGAGTGTTGGGTTTTTAGACTGGGGATGTAGCAATTTACTTGCTAGTGGTAGGAAGGTTTTGTCAGGAATTCCTCTGAATGCTATGGGAATGTAGGGGAAGCTATTGCTAACGACATAGTAATAAGTACCGTGGGGGTATTCGGGAGTGACGCCGAATCTTCCGTTGTAGTCATCCAGATCTCCGAGCTTTTCTATAAATTCATATTTGACCAGCGGTGTTGTTTCAGCGCTGTCATTTGAGGTCAGATTGGCACTACTGGCAGTGTCAGACTTAGTAGATAGTTTTGTTGTACTCGACGACCCTACTATCCTGCTGATATCACTATCTACTGCCTTAATTCTAAAACTTGTTTTTAGTTCTACTAGTTCTGAGCCGTTGTCATCTGCCACCTTGTAGCCGTAGGGCCCGTAGATTGGATAGCCATCTGCTGCACACCCTATTAGCGTTGGCTGTTTGCTATGAATCAGCATATCTAAAACTATTGATGAAATTGTTCGATTGTGTAATTTCCAATAATCGTTATCTCCTCGAATAATTAGTACACCGTTCACACCAATACCAAAAGGCATTTGAGTCACTAGAAGCCGATCTGGGGGTGATTCTATATATTCTGGCTCAAGGGTCATGCGCATTGTGAAGACTTGGCTTGGTGCCGCACCCGGGTTAGCGATGCGGGGAAGCACGTCCAAAGAGAAGTCTGGTAAACCCTTGAAACCAATGTACTTAAACAACTTTGTGGTTTTAATGGTCATATTGGCCAGCTGCTCTGGCGTTGCTGGCGATAACACGCGCTCGAGCTGCTCCCATGGCGTCTCGATATTGTCGCTTCTTTCTGCCATGCCATCTCTGGTTGGTCTACGAAGAGAACCTAGTTCATCTGGTTTGCAACGCTCTTGGCTCCATCTTTCTGAGCCGCGGAAAGCATTTGTGTCAATGCGTTTTGCCGGCCAACCGGGCCATTCGGCACGAAGATTAATTGGGGCAGTATCGCTAGCCGTGCTAGTTGAAGCCGGAGCTGCTGCCGCTTGCTCGTTTGCCTGGCCCGACAAGATGAGCAGAAGCATTGCTATTTTGCAGTGACTAAAAACTCTTCTTCTCATGATTCTAGGGCGAAGTTAGTCGGTCTTGCGGTGAGTGAGTTTTACCTCTAGTAATTTTTGCGGCGCACACTTTCTCTTTTTTGAAAGTTAGAGCTAGACAGCATTTGGTACTTTTTACCAAGCAGCGATATTCCATAACATTATCCATTTTGTAGCGTGGGCTACCTAATTCGTCTTCGATGTTGTAGATCGAGCGTCCCAAATACTGCTTTCCATCATCGAAACTGGAAAGGTAGATTTGTCTGTCTCCCCACCCAAATGTCTTAAACATGTTTTTTTGTATTTCTAAGTCTCTGGCGCTTGGCACCGACGAGTTCGGCGACCTCTGTTTTATCTTGATCCAATCTTGGACTGGTCGGCTCGTCGACCGTAAAACTTGGCCTTGAAACTTTGAAGGTGACGGCTCGTCGAAATCTCCTATCAATGGCTTTGAAGATTTTGACTGTGAGATGACGGGCTCTGCCACGGCCGCGCCCGTACTTCCGAAGATGAAGAGAAGCAGCAGTGCTTGAAAACATTGTGTAGAGTGAATGTACATTTCTCTACTATATAACAAAACAAGTGAACTGGCATCACCCACGCCGTAGTTCTTTTTGTGAGCTGATTCCGTCTGTGAGCTAATTGCTGCGCTAAACGTGTACTCTAATTACTGTTTGCAAATAGACTTTTGCCATTTTCATCTAGAACATCGGCGTCAATTAACGAGAAGTACTTTATTGTTAGTGGTTTGGAATGCAGGGTATCTGCCGACACTGCTAGAAATTTTTTGCGTACATCTTTGTAGGCATCTAAATAAGCAAAGATAATACGTACCGCATTCAAGACCATTCCCGTTGGACCAATATCTTCTATAACATCTTCAATTCGGGCTTCCCACTTGCTGCCCGCTTTCTCATTGTCTAGTCTTGAGTGAATATTGTCGACGAATTTTTTAATTGCAGTCACTGCTCGCGGTACTTTTTCTGATGTAAGCGCCCTCAATAAACACTCTGTGAATTGCCTTCCTAACTCCGTTTGCACTTCCGAGCTAATTTCTTCTTTTTCATTTCTTTCTACGCAGACAATACATTTCAGAATTAGCTTTGCCGGCTTTTCTTCTTCTTCTTCAAGTTTGAGCGGAAAAGGTAACTCTATCGGAATTTTTATTTCGTCGACACTTGTTGCTGACAGCCAGGGCTCTGGTTGTGCTTTGGGGGTTATAGAAATTAGTGAAATCTTTTCTAGCACTAGTCCTAGGGTGGCAAAACTTTCGGCTGCTTGAAGATCAATTTCTTTGTCCAAACGCTTCAAAGTAGTGATTGCGTCTAAGACTAGTCTTGATATGGCAAGTTTGCCTCGCCACGTCGAGAGTGAATCAGCCAGGGTGTTTAGCAGCATCACTGTCGCTTCGCGACCGCTAGTGCATGAGTTCAGTGGTATGTTAGCTAGTGGTTTTAAGGCACGCTCTAGGCACAACGATTTTCGTTTCGCCGACGTATTGTTCAAAGCTTAGTTTGCGTAGTGACTGCGAGTAATGTGACTGTTCGGATGACAATGTTACTGCAGCTTTCGAGTCTGAGCTAACGACTTTAGTCGGTGAAAATGAGAGGAGTAGTAACCCGTCCATTTGTAGTAATTTTTTTATGGCCTCTGATAATTTGCTCTGTTCTCTAGCAGTTTTGTTGTTACAAAAATTCTCCAGCGATTCAGATAGGTGTTCTTCTGTGACTTTTATTCTCTTCAAAAGTGCTACAAGCTTTGCTGTGTCGGACTTCTGATCGCTGCCGTATCCTTTAGTGGCTGCTAGTCTTATATTTTCATCGAGTGAGTCTACCTTGGTAATAATTTCGCATTGCAGCAAAAATTCACCGCTAGGTTTTATTGGTACATGAAAGACATAGTTGAATGTTATGGCTGATAGATCAACGACTTGCGCATGTTCGTTGAATGGATTTATCCATGTGCTCTTTTTTGTTATGCGTTTAATAGCCTTGTTGTTTATTTGGTTGCTGCTTGAAATTAGCAGTGCTGAATTGGCTGGGCAAATGTGGTAAAAGCCTATCACTGAGCTGTCTGCCTCTCGGACCCGGGAAATTCAGTGGTAGCTTGTTTCTCTACTGCTTGAGCTTTTTTTTCTTTGCCTAGTTTTCGCAGGACGGCAGCATACTTATTTCTATCTATCAAAAATTTTGCTAAAGCCAGCCTTGCCTCAGCCAACATTTCGGCGTCTACAGGCTGTTTGTGTTCTTGTTCTAGTAGGTCAGCTCGCAGTTTCTCTTCAATGCTGACTGATTGCTTCCTCTCAGGGCTTGGCTCTAAGTTTGGCTCTAGTTTTGCCTTTAGTTCTTCGTGTAGTTGTGGTTCTACAGGAAGGGCGAAAGCATTTAACAGAGTGATGGTACATATTGCACCTAATTTGCGATCTATTCCAGCGCTCATTAGCTTGGCACGATAGCCGACTTCAATCCGTTCAAAAACATTGAACTAGCCAGTTGAGCAAACTGCCCTGAACTGACTGGGCCATCGGGCTTGAACCAGGTGTAGGTCCAGTTTATAGCTCCCATCAAATACATTGCCAGAGATGTCTGCACTGGCTCAGAAAGTTCTGGCCGCAGTCGCGCAACTATTCCCTTGATGATTTGTACAAGGGTACGCTCTAATTTCTTGATCTCTTTTTGCTGTTCTTCAGAAAGCGATTTGAGGTTATTCATTAAAGCAATGTGCTTATCTTGCGAACTCATGTAGAGGCTAATCAACTCGCCAACAACGCTGGCAAGCTGTTCTTCTCCGCTATCTGTTTCTCTCAAAGCCCTTTGCGCCGATGCAACTAAGAATTGGCAATGAGTGACCAGCATCTCAAAAAGTATTTCTTCTTTCGAAGCGAAATAATGATAGAGAAGAGCTTTTGATACTCCGCATTTTAAGGCTATGGCCGATGTAGAAGTACCATCAAAGCCCCGCTCGGCGAAAATAGATGCGGCTGCATCAAGTATTTCCGAGCGCCTTTCTTGATAGTTATTGGCCCTTGGTCTGACCATCTAACTAAAATATTGGAATAATTTTGTCGATGTCAAAGTCTACACTTTCACCATCGACATCAATTTCCGGCAGTGCTGGAAACTTAATACCGTGAGGTTCCACAATAGTCTTGAGACGAACAACTGCTGTACGCCAGTTGGCTTTTCTTTGCTCTAGTGAGAGCACGCCGAAACCAACTTCGCGGGCCTTTTCTTCCAACAAACGTTGGGTAGGAATAAAGGTTTCTGGCAGATCCCAAAATTCAGCTGGTGGCTCGAACAGAATGCCTGAGAGGAAGATAAATCCAGCTCTAAACTGCTTAGTGATTGTATCTTTCTCTTCTTCTGAAAGTTTAGGCATCATCTCTTTGAGCAATGCTAGGCAGAAGCTGAGGTGGCGACCTTCATCGCGGCCAATGTTTTTGAATGCTTCTTTGAATACAGGAATAGAGGTTGACTCATACATGCTGTGGAAGAGCGTTGATGAAGCCACTTCGCCAAAGAGGAAAGAGCTAAAGAGAATAGCCATGGGATAGTGCTCAACTGCTTTCTTATAGCCATTCCAGTAGCGAGCACCATTGTGGTAGAGCCATTGAATATTGTTGCGGGCTAACTTGCCCAATGTCGTTTGCGGGTCGTGATTGAGTGGACCGTTTGGTGTGAGCAATGTGATGGCGCGGCCACAAACTTCTTCGTGGTTCATTTCGTCGCGGGCGACGCTGAAGAAACATTTGCGAATGGCATCTTCTTCATGGGTTTCGTAAGCATGAATCATTGCTCTGGCGAACACTGCAGGCCCGGAAGCATCAAAGACTGACAGAAGAGCGAACCAATAAGAAATGGCATAGCGCTGATCGAGAGTCATTGATTCAACGTCTAATGTTTCCCATGGCAATTTGCTCGGAGACCAGCCTGGGTTGCGCGCATCTTCGTAGATTTGCATTAGGCGTGGAGTTTCGACGCGCCAGTCGAATGGAAATAGATTGAGACGGTCGGTAATGATCGGAGCAATTTCGCTGCGAAGAATGAGCTCTTCAGGGTCAGGCATTTTGTCGAGCACGTTGGGCGGCAGTATGTGTTTGCCGAAACGTTTATGCACATCTTCTGCAGATGGAATTGTTGGTGGCTCAATTACCCCAGCCTGAGTTTGCGACTTCTTCATAGTTTGAGTCCCTGGTAGAATCTATTAGCTGACCGACCGGACGGTCAATGTTTATACTAGCACTTAACTTGCCAAGTTGCCACGCCAATTTCGCCTAGCTTTCTTCAAATGTTTCACATAAAAGGTTAATCTAGGCAGCGGAGCACTGATTCTTAAACCGGTTTTCGAGAGAAGCTATGAACGATCGCACTGGTCCGCTAATTCAATGAGCGATTTTCCTATTGCAATAGATGGTGGTTTTAATCAAGGCGAAGTATTGCTAGAGCGCCTAGATATCACCGAGCATCAAGCCATGAGTCGAAAGACGCAGGGAAAATTGATTTTCTTGCTAATTCTGATTGTCTCTGGGATTTTCATTGCGGCCGCTATGTATCCAGTAGATGTTTTTGGATGGTTGCCCCTAATAGTTATTCTGACTGTCCTGTTCCGCGTTATGGGCGGTAGCTTAGCGGTGATGTTTGCTCCCTGCACAGAGATTGCTATTACCAATCAACGACTCCTGTTGCGTTCAGGCGTGCTTTTCGTTCCATGGGTTGTAAATTACAGAAACGAGATTGAAGTTTTGGTACTTGAAGAGTCGTCGAGCTTTGCTATCAGGCCGCGAAGCATTCGTCGGACTCCCAAGCAGGTCTATTGCAAGGCCATTTCTCCCTTCCAACGTGGAAAGTATGTGGCAGAGCTGTTGCGAGCGCAGAATGCTGCTTACTTGTCGCAACCAAGTTTCAACCAGGCTTCTGACGACCAGGCTTTGCTCGTGTCGCAGATCAATGAGCGTGGTGTCGCAAGTGGTGCCATTGAAAGGCCTCCAGCTCTAATTTCTTCTTCTTCTTCTTCTTCTTCTTCGCTAAAAATTCCACCTGGTATTTTAGTAACTCATAGTTTTTTACTGAATCAACTGTTTACGCTGGTTGCTGCGATACCATCACCCCCAGAGCTGCCGTCTAAAGGGCCTGCTAATTTGGCTTCTATGCAAAAAAAATTTTCATAGGTATATCCTCAAATACTGGGCTGCTTGGCTGACAATCGATTTGCTTAGTGAATTTCTTGAATATTTCCTTTTTGTATTGGGTTTAAAGCTACTAGTGAAAACCTCTAGTAGCTGTTAAATTAGGTGCGATGCAAGGAAGGAAGTCTAATCCATTAGAACCGCTTGTGCGGTCGCCCAAATATGACGATCTGCAAAAGCTTCTTAAGGCTGCTCAGGTTAGCAATTTGGCGCAGCAAACGATTGTTGTGCCGGGCCGCAACAAGTTCGTTATCAAGGTGCAGCTTCGTCGTGGCGGTGGTGGGGGTTTGGCGCGCGCCCGCGCCTCAAATGAGCCTCCAGCTTGGTCTTTGCTTGACGGCACTGAGATGGTCTGGGAGTACAGCACTACCGACCTCGAGCTTATCTGCAATTTGGTAGAAGAAGCCGTTTATTCCACAGGCGCGCAAAGTGACCTGGCTACTGATGTTAGTGCCACATTGTCTCGTGAACCTTTGTCTAGCTCAAGCAACAGCGGCAGTTTCGCCTCGTTTGGGGCTGAAGGCGCCGGAAATCAATCGGTTAACCAGCCTGTTGGTGGCGCTGATGCCAATACTCAGTTTGGTTCTCGCTCCGAATCGAGAACGGCTGCCCTCGTTGAGCAGCAATCTTCGACTATGTCTGGCGGCATGCAATTGTCTGGCAATCTCAGTGAGCTGGGAGTATTTGAATTAATCCAGACAATCAGTGTTGCCAAAATGACCGGAAGACTAGATATCACCAGTGGTTTGCAGTCGATAGAAATTTATTTTGAAGAGGGCGCCCCTCGTCGAGCATCGTTCCGCAGCGATTCTATGACTGCTGTTGTTAAAGAATTGAGCGGCGAAGAGGTAATTGTTGAGGGCATGACCTGGAAGACTGGCTTCTTCCAATTTAATTCTGCCATGAAGTCAACCGAGCGTTCGCCCATGAGACGGCTCGATATCTTATTAATGGAAGGGGCGGCGCTACGCGACTATGTTGATGGTATTGAGAATTTGGGATTGCATGAAGACTCAGTGCCAGTAAAGCTTACGAGCCCATCAGAGGCTGACTTTGAGAAAGCGCTGGAAAACTCTGTGCCGGTAGATATGCAGAAGCAAAAAGCGATGTATATGGCATTCGATGGCAAAGCTACTTTGGGTTCGGTTGTTAATCAGTGCGGTATGGGAAAGACGCAGTGGCTTCCTATCGTCTTCAATCTTTCGAAATCAGGACTTATTGGTCTGAGAGCAAGTGCGAAGGCCAGCGAAAAGCCAGGTGAACTTTCGCAATCACCTGTCATCAAAGAAGCAGTTAAAGAGGCGTATCAACAGCTGTTTCGCACTGACACTGGTTTGATGAGCTATCACTTGTTCTTGCATCTCTTAGAAGTAGAGTATCAACGGGCATTGAAGCTGCGGCTGCCCTTTAGTTTAATTTTGATTTCGGTACACAAGGCTGAAGGTCCGACAATTGAGCAGCTCTCCTCTGAAGATCTTAAATTAGTTTCGGCAATTATCCGTACGCTAATTGAACCATTTGATTATGTCGGGCACTATCAAACCCTCGATATTGGCATTCTCTTGCCTCATCGTCCAGCCGCTTCTGCACGCGAATGTGCCAATAGAATTGTGACCGAATGTAATTCGCAGTTGGCTAACAGTGGCAGCCCCGTGCGCTTTGTGTGGTCTATGGGAGTTGCTTGCGTACCAGAAGATGGTATCAAGCTCGATGCTGTCATGGTCAAAGCCGAGAAAGAGAAAAGCGCAGCGTTAGCTTAGCCCTGGCTTAGCGTCTAGCTCTGTTACCGCGGATACCGCGAATCAAGTTTAGTTTTTGATTGATCTGATCTGCTGATATTTGTATGCTAGCATCGGCCTCTTGAGCTAGTTTGGCAGTATCTACTTTTAAATTGAAGAGCTGGAAGTCAAAGTCATCATCTTTGGCTAGTTTTGGATCGGCCTTAATGGCATTGAGCAGAATGTCTTGAGCAAGCTCTTGAGACGCTTTTTTCTTTTCTGGATTTTCTTCATTTGCCGCCTGTTTTAGAAGATCAACTCCCATGGCTGCGCGCAACAACGAAGGTGCCTTTTCCAAGTAGTCCAAATCTTGGAGATTTTTATTCAGCGCTTCCAGCTTTGTCTTGTCGTAAGGAAGGTCGCTCGGTGAACGCTCATAATCCTCAGTCTTCATGGCGCTATTTTCTTTTTCAATTTCTAAATTGATAGCGATCTTTTGTTTTCGTAAATATTCTGGATTGACTTTATCCGCTACTGCAATTGCTTGAAGATATTTCTCCTGACGATCGTTTTGACCATCTACAGTGGTTTCTTGGACGTGAAACTGCGGTTTAGTAGCTTGGATAAATGCTACAGCCTCAGCGGGATTTTTCGGCCTAAATACTGATATTGGTTTTATTGATTCTTCTGCTTTACTTGGCGCTTCTGGCTTTGTTTCAATTTTGAAGTCTCCAGCATTGCGGGCGGTGCCGGCAGCTGCATAGCGAGATTGATCAGCCAAGGCCGTTTCTATATTGGCTCCCCAATGGGTGCTGGTTACTTTCTCAGGAACTGGTTTCCCATTGGCATCGGCTTTGAGACTTTGCACACTGGTAAATGAGTAGTTGATTGGTTGACCGTGACAGTCTTTGAGGTTTTGTTCGACCCAGGCTTTCCAAGTTTTAGCTTGGTCGTCTGCTGGATTCTTTTCGAGCCTTTCATTCAGCTTGTCTTTATTGACTACGACAAATTTTAGATCTGGATGTTGTGCTTGAAGTTGTGGCAGCTTCTCTAAAAGCTCTTTTGAACCAGGTGTATTTTCACCAACGATTAGTAGTGCTACGCCTGACTTGTCTTTGCCCGCCGCAGCGTAGGCAGCCGAGACGTTTTCGACAGTGTAGGCGCCGCTGTTTTTGATAGACTGCTCGAAAGCTGTCAGTGGAATTTCTTCTACTTTAGGAACTTCTGGTTTTTTCTCTTCTTTTTTCTTTTCTTCTTGCTTATTTTCTTGAGTCTGAGCTGGAGCTATTTCTTGCGTCGGTTGAGCTTTTGCTTCTTCTCTTTGTTCAACTTTTTTAGATTGCTTTTCATTGGGATCTTTTTCTTTGAATTCTACTTTTGCTTCTGATAATTGCTGGGCAGGTTTGCCGTCTGTAGTCGGCTTTGCTACTTGCTTGTTGGCATCTTTCAACCACTCCACGAGCTGCTTGTATTGTTCATCAGTAAGTGCGGTTTTGTGCGGTGTATCTGCTTTAGGCTTCTCGTCTAGTAGAGGGCTTTTGCCACTCTTCTGAAAGAAACTCTCTAAGGATTTGTAGTCTCTATTAAACGATGAGCTCTCCGTGGAAGAGTTGCCACCGTGGCATTTGATTGTGCTCATTCCTCTGAACATCAATTGGCGATCTTTTGTAAAGTCGTGGGCCGGCAGTGTGGTGTCGGCTGGAATATCATTTCGTTTTTGCTCGAATAACGAAAGGCCAGGTAGTGCCGGAACCTTTGTGCTGGTGCTGGTGCTGGTGCTGTCGCTCTTGCTTGTTAGCGGAGGCGCGTCAGCTGTGCCTGCAGTAGCGTTGGCGCCACCAGCATTTTTGTCGAAGGTTCTGAATTGCTGCTTGAAGTCATCGGATATCTGCACATATAAAGGATTCGGCGGAGCATCAGCGCCAGCTTTACTGGTATCAGTTCTTCCGTTATCTGTTCTTACATTATCTGTTCTTACATCGCCTGGAGGTTGAGCCATATCTTTATTTCCATCGCAGTATGTTGTGTCGCGTGTAGCAGGGGTATTGCTACCTTAGTCTCCAATAGTTGCAAGATTGTTGCAAAGGGGCAGAAAAATGCCATTCCTCATATAGGCCGGCGATTTGACAATGATTTATTCGGTCAAATCACTCAAAAATGGGGAAACTACGAAGCTTCGGGGTTTTGGAGCAACAAGTCTGCAACATTTGCTCCCTAATCTGAAAGCATGCACTTTTGCCGGTAATGCACTAGCAGACTATTTACCAACGTGTTTGATGCAACGTTTATTTCTCGGGAGCTGACAAGACAATGAGCGAAAATTTTTCCTTTAGTGACAATGTGGCGGTGAGTGCACCAGCAGCAGATTTCTCGTACGCAAGTTTTTCCGACACTTCTTTTGCCCCTTTGGTGGCTGAGAGTGTTGCCCTCAGCCCCACGACAAGCAGTATAGATTTTGCACCATTGGCTGGTTATGACGCCAAGCCTGCCGCTGCCGTTGAGAGCCAGTTCTTCAAATCAGAAAATGGCGCGCAATACCAAACTTCAGATAAGGTGCCAGCTGTGTCAGCTGATCGCGGAGTCCTTGCCGGTGGCGAGTCGCCACGCATAAATGTGTCTCCGGCCACAGCTGAGAATGCCGGAAAGGCAGACATGCTTGTGGGCAAAGACGGCACTGTCACCTTGGCTGACGGTCTCGCTGGTAAGACTCTAAAAGAATACAACGTTCAAATTGAGGCTGGTGCTGATGCTAAATTGGCAGAGAAAGCGCTGAATGATCTTGGCACCATGATCAAGAATCAATCACCAGATGTGGTGCCACGTTTGAATGTTCTTAAAGGCGAAAATGGTCAAGACCTAGTTTCTTCTGAATTTAGAGACACTTTTAGAGACAAGTTCGAGACTTCACCGGTTGATAGGACATTGCCCGATGGTCAGACTGATCAAGGCGGTGGAGGTGGCGGCTGTGATGGAGGCGGCGGAGGAGGTGGCGGAGGAGGAGGCGGTGGCGGTGGCGGCGGTGACATGCCCGAAACCAACACTGACACCAATACCGATAATAGCTCTGACAGACGAGACGGTGCCTCCGATAGCACAACTTTTAGCTCAAGGGCCTTCAATGAACTGGCCGGAAAACTAACTGATATGAATGCCACTAACTACGGTAACTGGCTATCAAACTGCATGCCTGATAACTTTATGGAAGAGTTAGGGCCGCCACCTTGGGATGCCAAAAAATTAGCTGCCTATCTGTCTAAAAACTCGAAAGGGATTAAAGACAAAATGAGTAAGCGTGCTTCGGCCCTCGACAAGCAAGGAGATAAAGAAGGCTCAAAGGCAATAAGTGATTTTGCTGATAACTTTGAAAAAGTAGCGCAAGATCCCGCTCGCCTAGATAAGTTTGCCTCTTCTATGGCCGATTTCACTTCACGTGCTAACAATGGCTCGGCCAATCCAAGCGATGTCCATGCCATGTTTGACAACAACAGTGGTCTGGAAGGTGCCATTCGTCGCTCGCAGATGCTAGAAGGAGCCAAGAAGTTCGACACTAGCTTAGGCGGAGAAGCAGACTTGACCAAGCTCAATGCCGAAAAGGCAGCAGCTCTAATTGCTGACTTGCAGCGCGCACCGATTGCCAAAGTTAAACCACTTGAGCCATTTTCGGTAGTGCCTAAGGTAGGTGGATAGTCAATGGATACTCCGGCAATTCTACTGCGAGATACTCCCCTTGAGGGCAAGGACAAGACTTCTGAAAAAGAAGTGCGCCCATTTGCATTGGTTGATCAAGCGGGTGTTAATCTGCTAAATCGACTAGATCGCATTGAGCACAGTGGCAAACTTCCTGATAGCTTTGATGGTGGAATTGAGATAAAGAAAATCAATGGTGCCAATGTTGAGATGCTTGATGGTCTTGTTCGTTCGGTCAAAAATGGTGACAACGAACTAGCTGTTGAGTACCAGAAGCGCGATGGTAAGATCGTTTTCAACAGTACTGGTGAGCCGAGGATAGCAAAGATTATAGCCACTGTTGGCAATGTACCTACTGAGATTGATGCTGCTGCTCTTGGATCTTCTTCTTCTTCTTCTTCTTCTGGGCGAGTAAGAGTGATTCAAAAGGGAGACGGTGTCGGTTCTGTTGTAATTACTTCTGATGATGGTCGCACAAGTTCGACTCTACGCACCGATTTCTGTCGGGTTGAGCGCGAGAGAGTCAGCGTTACTCCTCTTGGAGCTTCTGGCAATGCTAACCCTATTGAGCAAGAGCGTGTGACGGCAATTTTTAGACCAAATGGTGCACGTGTCGACTATACCTATGGCGACCCCAGCAAACCCTTGCGAATGACTCAGGTCACTGAGAGATACACAACGTCGATGGGTACAGCCGTTACCCAGTACAGCGATCGCATTGGTGACAGTGAAAAGTTTGTCACCCACACTGAGGGTATGAGCGACAAAGCGATGCCCTCTTGGCGCACTGATGTCTCTGCCAAAGATGACGGTGAGCTAGCGTACCGCGAGCTTAATGAAAAGTTCTTTGTCGGGCCGCGCAATAGTGGTGACGGCCATCCCTTTGATTTGCAAACAGCTCGGGAAGACTTTCTTCGTGTTGCTGCACAGCACAAAGTATTTCAAGGCAATGAGAATACTACTATGCAGTGGATTAATCGCTTTGAGCGCAGAACTGATGGCTTCAGCGCCAAAGGCTGGTTGGCTCCAAACGATTTAGAACTGGCTGATACCTACAGCAATTTGAGTCGAATCTTTACCGATTCGGTGGCCGGTCATGCGCGCGTGGTCGGCACTGACGAGCGTCGTTTGCTGGTGGAATGTGCCTTGAAAGAACTTGCCGAACCAAGCAAATATATCAACCAAGGAAGTATCGGCACGTGCTCGCTTAACTCGCTTGAGAGCAACTTGGCTAATCGGCGCCCACAGGAGTTGACTCGTTGGCTGAGAGAAGCTGCTACGAAAGGCTACGTTACCTCTCGTGGCCTTAATAGCCAAGGTGAGCACATCAAGATTCAGATGACTGAAAATCAGCTCAACTATGAGCCAAGCTGGAACAGATCTTATTCAAATCAAATTTTTCAGTTCGCCTCAATCGCTGCGTTGGGTTACCGCTCGAATGGCCGCGATTATGGTGGCACTACCAACCAGCAGCTTGATTATGTCAGTCGCTTAGCTAGTGGCAAGAATATGGGCTTCTTGGATAATTGGACGGGGCGAGGCGCTCGCAAGTCTGACATCATCGATTCTTTGAAGAAGAGAGGTAGTGTGGCGTACATAATTCCGGGTCATTGCATGGCAATTGATGACTATGATCCAAATACCGATCGATTCTATGTCAACAATTGGTGGGGCGGCCAAGCAGATGGCTGGCGCAGCGCTAGACAGCTGAGCCTGAGATAGTGAATTGGCTTAGATAGAATTGAGTAAGAAGATGTTTTTCAAGCTCGCCTTCCCCTTGTGTGTCGAGAAGGTGAAATTATTGTCTACTGCTCTTGTAGGTCAGCAATTAGGCCTGCTCATCAGTATTAACCCAGAGTTTTGGGTTCTCTATTTTTTGCCGCTCGACCAAGTAATTTGAAATTAGCTCCGCTTTCTCTCTGTTGCCAATGTGCCAGGCTACATCTACCAGTTTGCTAACAAACGAATCGGACTTGCCTTCAAGCTCGTCAACGCTAAAGTCTGCATCGCTAACCATAAGGTTGTATTCTCGGTTTTTCATCGAAAAACCATAAGTCAGAAATGATTTAAAACTCGGTATTTGGATATTATGCATTGCCATAGCACGTTTCATGTGAACAAGGATACTAAGTACGGCTATTGGCATAATTGCATCGGCTGCCCCCCAGGCAACCAGCAGTTCCACTAAATCATGCTGAAGGTTAGACAAGCCAAGTGTTAGTTTGGCCAATTCAGAAAGTGGCACGACATTTAAGAAAAGGAAACAGTACAGGGCCACTTGCTGAATTGATTGCAGGCTGATGCAGCAGTCCGATATTGGTCGTCCACTTCTTCTTTGTTGAATCAGTGCTTGTAGCAAAAAGAAAAAAGGAAAAACCAAAGCAGCAGAAAGTTTGAGATATGCAAACAAAGTTTTTGATGCAAGGAGGAATGATGCTTCGCCTCCGTGGAAATCGCCGTGCCAAAAATTCAGGGTTGCGAAATAGGAAAAGAGGCAAGCTATTGAGGTGAGGCAGAGCAGGTAAATTCTTATGTAAGCAGTCAGAACAGACTTATTAGGCTTCAGATTTATCGCAGTAGAGACTGTCGAGGAAGTTAGGGGTACTAGACCATTCTTCTTTGACGAGTACGTCAAATTGAGTGGAGGTATTAGATATGTAATCGCAAAGACACCGATTTGCGCTGTGTAAAGAAAAAACAGGATGTAGTACATTGCAAGCCTTCTAAGTTCCTACACACCTCAGCCACTTCTCTCCCATTATAAGCGATTGCTTCTCACACTCTTTTTCTTGGCTTTCTTTGGCTGAGAACAAGCGCTTCTATAACTTTCGGATGCGAGTTCAATCATCAGTCGACTGTCGTCTAAAGCTTGTTCTGGAACTTGATAATAGAAAAGCGCGACGGTCTTGCCGTTGCGTTCATATTCAAAGTAGTTTCGCTCAGCGTCTGTTGGAACTGGTTTGCCTTTGGCATCAAGAGTTTCTTTGAGATAAAGAATTTCATCGATGATTATGGCAAACATGGTGCCAGATGCGAATAATCCAATGCCACCAAACATTCGTTTGGCATCGACAAGCTGCCAGGGCGCTAGTAAGTCGAGCACGTGCACAGTTAAGCCATCAAGCTGCTTCGATTTAGCTCTGTTATTCATTGCTACTGAAGTCCCATACTATTGGAGTTCCTTACCATTGAAGTCTTTTACCAAGGATAGCTGACTGCCCATAGTTACTGTAAGATCTAAAGCTTTAGCTATGAATGTCCGTTTAATCTTTTCACTGCCTTATCCTAAACTCACTGTTAGCTGGCATTGGCTTTTGGCGATGCATTGCACTTTAGGCGAGGTATTAGACCGTGGCATTAAACAATTACGTTACACTTGGCAATTCGGGTCTGCGAGTTAGCCCATTTTGCCTCGGTACTATGACTTTCGGAATGGAATGGGGATGGGGCTCAACCGAAGAAGAGTCACACAAAATTCTTGATCATTTCTTTGACAAGGGTGGCAATTTTCTTGATACAGCCAATGTCTATACGAAAGGTCATTCTGAGGTAATCATCGGCAATTACCTGCACCGCAATAATTTTCGTCGCGACCAGGCTGTTATAGCAACTAAGTTTTTCGGTACTCTTTATCCTGGAGATCCAAATGCTGGTGGTGCCAATCGTAAGTCAATTATGGCTGCTTGCGAAGCTTCACTGCGTCGCATGAAGACTGACTATATCGATCTTTATTGGATGCACTGCTGGGATTATCACACTCCGATTGAAGAGACTATGGCTGCTTTAGACGACTTGGTACGCCAAGGCAAAGTCAGATATGTCGGCTTTTCTGATACGCCGGCTTGGAAAGTTGCCCAAGCGCAGATGATCGCTAAATTTAGAGGTTGGGCACCGCTGATTGCTTTGCAAATCGAGTATTCATTGCTTGAGCGTACTGTCGAAGGCGAATTAGTACCAATGGCCAACGAGATGGGCCTCGGTATTACTCCATGGTCTCCGCTAAAATATGGCATTCTCAGCGGTAAATACACTCGTGAGAACAAAGACAAAGTTGATGCCGCCCGCGGTGAATGGGTCACTAATCATCTTAAGAAAGACAGCACATATGATGTCATTGATGTCTTAATCAACGTGGCTAAAGAAGTTGGTTCAAGCCCTGCTCGCGTTGCTCTTTCGTGGTTGCAGGCTAAGTCTGGAGTTGCCTCATCTATCATTGGTGCTCGTACATTAGAGCAACTCGATGATAATTTAGGTGCGCTCGATTTGCACTTGAGCCCCGAGCATATGAAAATGCTTGACGCCATTTCGGCACCGAAGCTCAACTTCCCCTATGATTTTGTCAAAACTTCCGGTCCTTTCCGCAGTGCTGAGACAACTATCAACGGCGAAGTCGTAGGCGAAAGCCCAATGGCTCCAAAATCAGATTCAGAGCGCTTTGATAAAGCCCCTGCCGGTGTGCGATAAGCTTCTAGATGGGGTTAGCCATGAGTAGCAGTCCAAATAGTCGCAAAATTTGGACCGGGCTGATTATTGCTAGTTGTCTGTTAGTGCTAGGCTTGACGATCTACGTCATGTACCAAGTGGTGGCCTGCTATGTTGTCGCTTTTGGTTCAAAAGGTGAGCAGTACGACAAAGGCGTAGAACTCTTAGATAAGGGTAAATATGCTGATGCTTTGGCGAAAGCTGAGCTTTCTATAAGGGCGCACGAGAACACTGTTGAAAGTAATTTGTTGCGTGCCAATGCCTTGTATGCTTTAGGGCGGCCTGGGGAAGCAAGGGCTGACCTGAAATTGGTTGCAAAAGTGAAGCCGCAACTGGCATATGACTTGCACCACCAAGCCTATCAGTTGATTCAAGACGAGGGTGCACCCACTGATGTGGTGCGCTTGGAGAGCATTGCTATTGAGATTTTGCCTAACATCCCAAAGTTCTATGTCAACCGCGCCTATAGTTATTCTGATCTAGATCTCAATCAAAAAGCGATCGATGATTGTACACTTGCTCTTGCAATCAAGCCTATAGAGCCGGATGTCATCGATAGCCTCTTGCTCAATCGTGCTAATGCCTATAGCGGTGCTCACCTCTATAAAGAAGCTTTGCACGACTGTCAGGTGGCCTTGAGCGCCAAGACCTTGAGCGAAGACGATCGTTGGCGTTTGCTCAACGCAAAAGTTGACGCCTTAATCGGTCTCAAAAACTATAAAGAAGCCTTGGCCGTTTGTGATCAAGGTCTTGAGCTAGTCAGTGACGATAAAGATTGGATGGTCACTTTTAAGGAGCTGAAAATTGATGCCCTAAAGGGGCGCAACGATAAGGCCTTAAAAGACGCAGAACAAATAGTAAAGCTTAAGGATGAATGCAAGCGTCTTAATGCTTCTATTGATGCCGATGAAAAAGCAGAGGCCGATAAAATTAGAGACGAGTCTGGAGGAAATTAGTGTGCGCGACAAAGTAGTAGCTGGCGTCGATTTTTCCAACTCTAAAGAAAATCCAAGTGAAACTTGGCTTGTTGTTGGTCGCATAAGCAACGTCGGCTTCGAGATACTAGAAGTTAAGAAGACCGTATCGCACGCATTGAATAAAGATCTCGATGCCCACAAGACCTTGAGTGCTTTGGGTGTTGATTGCCCATTCTCTCTACCAGTTGCATTTTTAGATTTTCTCGCCTCAAAGAAGATCAAAAAAGGCTATCAGTCGTGGCAAGAAGTTGTGGAAGAACTTGTTTTTATTCCGTTTGATGATTTTGCTGCTTTGGCCAAAGAATTTGGAAAGGAACCGAAGCGAGTAACCGATACTGTTGGTGGTGCAGCTTTGAACAGCCCATTGCGGCGTGCCAATCCAGCCATGCTTCAACTTACTCATCACGGCATGCGTACTTTGGCTTCACTTGATCCCAAACGCTTTTTTGTTCTTCCCTTTCAAGATGCAATTCCGTTTGGTTGCGCTGTGATGGAAGTACAGCCCAAAGAAACTTTGAAGTATTTGGGCATTGTCGATGCCAGTTATGTCAGCAAAGACAAGCACGACGAGAGCGAACTAGAGGCTCATCGTGACAAACTTGTACAAAAT
>JBBRMD010000039.1:0-53637 GCA_038231015.1 Candidatus Obscuribacterales bacterium | reverse complement strand
TTGTTAACCCAGATAACCAACCCATTAACTGGCAATGGCTCGATGAGGCTAGGGGGGACATTATTGTGCCCAACCCTGAAACCTGCAAGTTGCAGTTGAAAGTATCTGCTAGCGCCGCCAACCTCTTATCACCATTAGAAAACTTGCCATCTCAGTCGCTGCATGTGCTCGACATGAGCCGAAGCCAAATCAACGACCTGAGCCTTACTCATTTTTCGCACTTGAGTTCTTTGCGAGTGTTAGAACTCGCCTACACACCAATCGGTGATGCTGGTTTAGCCTTTGTCGCCCGATTAGAGAACTTAGAATCTCTCGGTCTAACAGCCACTAGCGTCACCTCTGATGGCCTAATTCATCTTTCCGGCTTGGACCACTTGAAAGAACTATGGCTCAATGGCACTCAGGTTGACGACTCAGCAGTCGAGCATATCAGCCAATTGAGCGAACTGCGCTTGCTTGGTTTATCAGGTACAGCCTTTACCGATGCGGGATTAGCTGGCTTAGTTGACCTCAAAGATTTGGTCAGGCTCTACCTATTTAATACTAGCGTCACAGAAGAAGGGATTGCCAAGCTGCGAGCCCAACTGCCACAGCTGCGCGTGAAGTGGAAGCGGGCAGCGCCAACTAGACCAGAATATACATTGGCAGACTTGGTTGACCTCTCAATAAAAGCCGGGCCATCAGAAGCCGCTACAAACGACAAGACTGTTGGCAAAGCTAAAAATGAAGCAATGGCAAAACCAGAAGCAGTGCTTAGCCACGAAGATTTTTGGGACATCATTGACTTGCTCAACTGGGACGAAGAAGGCAACGATGATGCCGTGATAGCACCGGCGGTGCAACAACTTTCTCAATTGTCCAAAGAAGAAATCTTGGCCTTCCAAGAAATATTGAGTGAAAAACTCTGGCTTCTCGACGGCGAAATTTTTGCTAGAGAAATTGGTCGCGACGCTTTTAACGGCAGCCACAAACAGTTCTCGAAAGATTGGTTCTTGGCGGTGCGCTGCTGTGCAGTTGCTAATGGCCAACTTTTCTACAATGAAGTACTAGTTGACCCAGCTAGCATTCCTAAAGATCTAGGCTTCGCTGCCTTACTATCATTGGCACCAAGCTCATATTGCCGTAAGACCGGCGAAAATCTCGATTACAAAACCAAGTATTCTATCGAGTCTTGTTCCAACAAAGAAGGTTGGCCGGCACTTCATGGCTGATAGCAAGGCAAAAGTTAGCTCCGGCAAACGCAGCGCTCGTACAGCCGGTAAAGCACCTGAAGTTAATCAGGCAGAAGCCATACGCCACCATCTGTGCAAGGCTGACAAAAAGCTGGCAAAGGTTATTGAACAAGTGGGGCCCTTTACCCTCACCATCGATGAAATGCAGTCGAGCTATGCAGCTCTTGCAGAATCAATTGTTTATCAACAAATTACCGGCAAAGCGGCACAGTCAATTTGCAATAAAATCTTGACCAACTTTAAGACTAAAACTTTTCCCAGCCCCAAGCAAATTTTGGCTGTGGATATTGAGGCCCTGAGAGCCTGTGGCCTCTCTCGCGGCAAAGCTCTGGCATTGCAAGATTTAGCAATTAAAACTATTGAAGGGGTGGTGCCTGAAATCGACGAGATGCACAATCTTTCAGATCAAGAACTACTCGATAGACTGACAGCAGTGCGGGGCATCGGACCTTGGACAGTGCAGATGCTCATGATGTTCCGCCTCGGTCGATTAGATATCTTACCTTCGACAGATTACGGCGTGCGTAAAGGATTTGCCCTCACTTTTTATGGCAAAAGCAGAGCACAATCAGAAGACTTGCCTAAGCCATCTGAGATTGTTGAGCGAGCTGAAAGCTGGAGACCATTTAGGACTGCAGCCAGTTGGTATCTCTGGCGCTCGCTCGAAATTGATAAAATAGTTGTTGTGAAAACACCTAAAATTGCCAAGCCCTCGAAAGTAGTTACGGCAACAAAAAAAGTAGTTACGGCAACAAAAACAGCAGCAGCAGCTCCAACAAAGTCAAAAGCAAAAAGCAAAAGAGTAGTTGCAGCTGGACTAGCCGTAGTAACTGCCCTCACTGGATTTTTCTCGACTTTGACAGCAGCAGCGTTAGCAGTCGGCATTGCTGCACCGGCTCAAGCGCAATCGCGATCGCGTGCTTATAACACTCAAGATCTTGATGACGAAGAAGATGATGCACCACGCCGACCAGTGAAGGCACCGCCAAAGTTGACAGTGCCGGCCTATGTCACTTATTGGTCTCACGATGCCTTGGGCTATCATCCATCGATGGCGCTGACGATTGAGAATGTAAGCGACGTTAGTTTGCTCGGCGAAGTAATTCAACTACAAGCTCATTTTCGTTTGGTATCAGAAGGAATTTTGACGGTTTACCGCTGGCAGACTCAGCTTGATACCATTAGCGGCAAACAGCAAGTAAATACGATTGCCCACAGTAAACGTCCGTTTGAATTGCCAATTGATCCGGCTGAATGGCCAATGATTGAATGCAAAATCATTTGCAAAATTGGCGATGCTAGCAGTGAAGAAACCCAAAATTTAGTTGTTGCCCGCATAGTACCAATGGCAATGAGCGATGACGATGCTCGCACGCAGCTCAATTCACAGCTCGGTCGTAACCGGCTGGCCAAAGCAAAAATTGAGCAAGGCAAGAAAAAATTTGAAGCTGACCATGCAGCAGCCCATAAACGGTTAGAGTTACAGGGCCAACCACCAGCTAAAAGCACCAAGTCTCCAATCGGGAGAAGCTTGCCACCGTCTAGCGCAAATGCACCGCAAAAAAGTGCAAATGTTGTTGCCAATTCACAGCAAACAGCTCTGCCCAGCCCGCAGGCTTTGAGCCTGCAGTCTAACCAACAAGCGCAAGCCGCCCAACCGCTGAAGCCTCTCACTGCTGTTGCCAATACTCTCGGCGGAATTCCAGTCAGCGGATCAAGTGTAAGCGGCACTAGGACTGTCAATAGTAGCAATAATAGTGTCGAACAATTTTTGACTAAAAGCAATTTGCCTGGTCTAGGCGATGACTTCTACCTCTTTGAAAAATCTATGGGAATGCCCACGGCCACTGATGCCAAAGACAAAAACTGGATTTGGGCGAATTACAAAAAGCATCCCCTCGTTCATATTGTGGCCGGCTCGAAAGGTCGCACCGGTAAAGCTGACGTGGTTGTCTGCGCGATCACCCAAGAGGCAGGCCTTAGTGATGCTCAATTTACCAACTTTGCTAAAGCACTGGCCGGCAAGTTCAAAGCCGAAAAAGCTTCAGCGACCGAGCACTCGGTGCGCTATACCGGCGACGGACGCATCGAACTTGTAAACCTGACAAGCCAAAGCCTTCGCGCTGTCTATTTCAGCAGCACTGATTCTGGCCAAAAAGTGGCTGTGATTGCCGTCAGCCGCCTACCAGGTTCAGTCAGCGAGCTGATGAAAGAAGAAGGACAACGCTCTGAGCTTCTGCGCTTTGTCCTCAGCGGTCTAGGCGAATCTCCCCGCGACGAATGATAAACATTTTAGAGAGCTGAAATTGTGCGATAAATAGATAGTTGAGATCTATAATTCGGCTTGAAAACTCTGTCACAGTTTTGGTAAGACCAACAGGACTTATATGCCGATACAAACTCCGGTTAAGAAGAAGATGCTTCAAGGCGACCAATCTACCTCTGCTTCTGCAGGAGCAAACCACACAGCTGTGGCTGCACCGTCGATATTCGACAAGATTCCAGTATCACTGGTTCTTATGCTGGCCAAACCTTACCTTGCCGGTGAGACTGCCAAAGAAGCCCTTGACCTTGCCGAGCAGCTCTACAGAGAAAACAAATTTAGCTCAACCCTCGATATTTTGGGTGAAGACGCTGTTTCAGATGCTGACTGCGACCAATCAGTTGAGCACTATAAACAATTGATTGACCAGATAGCAGCCCATCAACTGCCGGGCGATCATCGCCACCAGCCAACCGCTTCGTTCAAGCCCTCGATGTTCTGCACCGCGGCTCCGAAGGTTGGCCAAACCCGCTCAGTTGAGCTAGACCAAGCCTACAACCGCATTGAATCAGTAGTAGAGTACGCCAGCGTGCGCAACGTCAATGTCACTTTAGAGGCCGAGGATCATCGCTGGACTGATTTTCAACTAGAAACCTATTTCTCACTGATCGAATCTGGTTACCGCAATCTTGGTACTGTTTTGCAAACGAGATTGTTTAGAACGGCTCAAGACATCAAACGTTTTGATAGCCGCATGCGCACAAGATTAGTTGTTGGTATCTACAACGAGCCAGCCACAGTTGCTCATACACAAAAGCCTGTGATGAAAGACTTGCTAGTGAAATATGCTCGCGAGCTGATTGCACGCGGTACTTATGTTGAAGTGGCCACCCATGACACCAAGTGCATTGAGACTTTCTTCAATACAGTGGTGATACCAGATAAGGTGCCAGCCGACAAGTTTGAAACACAGTATTTGCACGGTGTTCCTCGTAAGCGTTTCCAGAAGACCTTGGTCTCCGGCGAAATCTTGCAGAATCTAGAAACAAAAGTAAGCGACGACGCTGTTTTCCAGAAGCTCGCATCTGAAGGAATATTAGTGCGCATGTATCTGCCTTTCGGTGAAGGCAAGGTGGCTGGCGCATATTGCCGCAGACGATTGAAAGAAAATCCAAACATGGCTATCTACGGCATCAAGAACCTTCTGAAGCTAGATTCCTAATTTAGGGCAAATTTTGATTTAGGTCAGAGCCATGCTGGCTTGCTCGTCAGCGTGGTATGAGCTGCGGACAAGTGGCCCAGCAAAGACATTGCGGAAGCCCATAGCCATACCCTGCTCTTGCAGGTAGGCAAAAGTGGCGGGCTCTACGTAGCGTTTTACGGCGAGATGATTTTCAGTGGGTTGCATATATTGGCCAAGAGTAATCAAGTCAACACCGGCTTTGCGCCAATCTTTCATCACTTCTAAAACTTCTTCATCTCGCTCACCTAGACCCATCATCAAGCCGCTCTTAGTTGTCAAACCAGCTTTTTTTGAACGCTCTAAGACTTCAAGAGATCTTGGGTAACGGCCCTGTGGCCGCACTTCGAGATAGAGACGCGGTACAGTTTCAATGTTGTGATTTAGCACATCGGGACGAGCACCAAGCACAACGTCTAATGCTTGCCAATTAGAACAGAAGTCAGGAATGAGAACTTCAATAGAAGTTTGCGGATTTAGAGCACGCACAGCACGGATAGTTTCGGCCCAAACAGCCGCTCCACCATCTTTCAATTCGTCCCGGTTGACCGAAGTGATCACGGCATATTTGAGAGAAAGCTTGCGTACCGCTTCGGCAACCCGAGCGGGTTCTTCCAGATCTAATTCAGTTGGTTTGCCAGTAATGACATTACAAAAACCACAGCTTCGCGTGCAGACATTACCCAAAATCATGAAAGTAGCAGTGCCGCGAGCCCAGCATTCACCGCGGTTAGGGCAGGCCGCCGACTCGCAAACTGTATGTAGATCATGCTGGTCGAGTAGCTCTTTCACGCGCCAGTAGGGCTCGCCGGTGGGCAAGCGCACTTTAAGCCAGGGTGGCTTAGGCAGCGATTCTTCTTTCTCAACAAAGACTTTAGTATTCATATCTGATTCAACGAATTTTCTCTAAGACTGCGCCATTAAGCGAATTTTCCACAAACCTTTATAGACCCCTACGGTCTATATATGACATACTTTCCCTCGTCTGTAACGGATCGTCAAGTAGAAGTATTTAACACGCACTCAATCGCAACAACGATTTGCTGTTAGTCAATCTGCAACCGACGACTGCACAGCTGACTTCCCTAGTTTCATCCCAGATTCACACAGTTGAGTAGATTCTATGCCAAGAACAAAAATCGAGCTTCCAAATATTGAGTATCTTTCCATTCTCGACGAAGACGCAAAACTCGATAAAGCTCTCGAGCCCAAAATTGCTCCTGAAACATTGAAGACAATGTACAGGTATATGCTTCTCGCCAGACGCACCGATGAGCGCATGCTTTTGATGCAGAGACAAGGAAGAATGGGGACATTCCCGCAATCTTCTGGCCACGAAGCTATTTCGATGGGCTCAGCGATTCACTTAGGCAAGACTGATTGGCATGTGCCAGCTTACCGTGAACTAGCCGGATTACTATTCCGCGGCTGGTCAATTGAAACAACCTTGCTTTACTGGAACGGATTTGAAGAAGGCGCCATGCCGCCAGAAGGCGTTAACGATTTGCCAGTCTGTGTTCCGATCGCCAGCCAACTATTGCATGCTGCCGGCCTTGGAATGGCAATGAGACTGCGCAATGACAACAGCATTGTTATGACTTACTTCGGCGACGGTGCATCATCGGAAGGCGACACTCACGAAGCGATGAACTTCGCAGCCGTCAATGGAGCGCCAGTTGTTTTTGTTTGCCTCAATAACCAATATGCTATTTCGGTACCAATCTCAAAACAGATGAAGAACGAAACCATTGCTCAAAGAGCAATCGCTTATGGTATGCCTGGTATCAGAGTAGACGGCAACGATGTGCTAGCCGTGTACGTTGCCACCATGGAAGCTGTAGAAAGAGCTAAGCGTGGCGAAGGCCCTACCCTTATCGAAGGTCTCACCTATCGCTTTACACCACACACTACAGCTGATGATCCAAAACGTTATCGCAGTGATGAAGAGTGTGCCCTTTGGACTAAACGTGAACCATTAGGTCGCTTCAAAAAATATCTTCTTGCTAAAGGTGTCTACACCGAAAAACAATTAGAAGAACTTGAGTTAGAACTAGATGCTCACATCAAAGCTTCGATCGTCAAAGTTGAAGAGATGGCCGTAAGCGAAGAGCTAGCTAATCCGCTCAGCATGTTCGACTATCTCTACGCCGACATTCCGCCTTACTTAAATGAGCAACGCGAAGAATTGAAGCATCACCTCGAACTAATGAAGAAACAAAATTCTGGTGTCAGCCCGCAAAAAGCAAGCGCTCATTAATAGCCTCTTTTTGCTTTTACTTTCAGGAGAATGAATAAATGGCACAAATGAATATGGCTAAGGCGATTAACCTAGCCCTTTTCGAAGCAATGGATAGAGACGATAAAGTAATCGTCATGGGCGAAGATGTAGGGCCTGATGAAGGCGTTTTTCGCATCACCGAAGGTTTGTATAACAAGTTCGGCGACAAGCGCGTACTTGACACTCCTTTAGCTGAGTCAGGCATCATGGGCACCGCAATCGGCATGGCCATTTATGGTTTGAGACCAGTTTGCGAAATGCAATTCTCGGGCTTCGACTACTACGCTTTCCACCAGTTAGAATGTCACGCTTCCCGCTTCCGCAACCGCACCAGAGGCCGTATCACTGTTCCTGTAGTGATGCGCGCACCATATGGCGGTGGCATTCGTGCTTTAGAACACCACTCTGAAAGTCGCGAAGCAATTTATGCCCACACACCTGGCTTGAAAGTAGTAATTCCTTCTGGCCCAAGAAACGCTCGCGCTCTTCTTCATAGTGCTATTCAAGATCCAGACCCAGTGATCTACTACGAGCCTAAAGCAATTTACAGATTGTTCAAAGAAGAAGTACCTGAAGCGATGGAAACTCTTCCGATTGGCCAAGCCCAAGTTGTACGCAAGGGTAAAGACATCACTTTAATTTCTTATGGTGCCAGCCTGCGCGCTACTCTCGAAGCAGCTGAACTTCTTGAAGAAGAAGACGGCGTGCAAGCAGAAGTAATCGACTTGCTGACAATTTCACCACTCGATGCCACTCTAATTATTGAGTCAGTGAAGAAAACTGGACGCGCCGTAGTAGTGCATGAAGGCCCAAGAACTTGTGGTCTTGGTGCTGAGGTGGTTGCTCGAATTAACGAAGCGGCCTTGCTCTACCTAGAAGCTCCAATCAAACGAGTAACGGGCTTCGATGTACCAATTCCTTACTTTTCTAAAGAACGCTTCTTCTTGCCAGATCCAGAAAGAGTACTGGCCGCAAGTCGCGACACGCTCTCGTTCTAAAATTTAGCTCTAGTCTTGAATTTTGAAGGTGGATAATGACGGTTGAATTTAAATTGCCTGACCTTGGTGAAGGCATTCACGAAGCAGAGATAATTGCAGTTAAAGTCAAAGAAGGCGAGATGGTCAAAGAAGACCAAATCATCTTTGAAGTTGAAACCGATAAAGCAGTGGTAGAAATTCCCTCACCTTATGCTGGTGCAGTGGCTAAAATTCACGTTGCCCAAGGGCAGACAGTAAAAGTCGGTTGCGTCATGATTGGTTATGACATAGCAGCTAAAACCCCAGGTCAATCGCAAGCACAGGCTCAAACGCAAGCTCCGGCTGCAGCCGCATCTACATCTTCTCAAGTTGCGCCAACTGCTGCCCCGGTTAAGCAAGCTGTAGCCGCAGGACATAACGGTGCAGCCGCTGCCCCGCCGGCAGTTCTACCATCGGCAAAATCCGTCTCTGGACCAGTACCAGCCACTCCAGCAACACGCAGACTGGCACGCGAACTTGGCATTGACTTGCACCAAGTAAATGCATCAGGTCCGGCCGGTAGAGTTCTCAAAGAAGATGTTATGGCTTACGCCGCCGGTTCGCTTGAATCGAGAATTCAGCCAGCATCGGCCAATAGCGCATCAGCTAATACTGTTGCAGCTGCCAGTAAAGTTGCAGCACCATCGATGAAAGATAAGTACGGTGGCTCCAGTGCCGATGCTTCCCCCTTAGTTGGAATGGGCGGCAATGCTGGACCGGTTGAATATCCAGATTTCTCCAAATTTGGCGATGTCGAACGTTTGCCGCTCAAGTCAATTCGTCGCAAAATTGCCATGAACATGACTCAAGCTTGGACACACATTCCACATGTAACTCACTTCGATGAAGCTAACGTCACTGAGCTTACTAGCCTAGTTACTAAATACGAAAAAGAGTTTGCTCTGCGTTCAGGCGATAGCAAAGTGCGTCCTACTCTCACCGTTTTTACAATTAAAGCGTTAGCCAGTGCACTCAAGCTTTATCCACAATTCAATTCAAGTTTAGATGAGAATACCGGCGAAATCGTAATTAAGCACTACTACAACATCGGTGTAGCAGTAGCAACTGAGCGAGGCTTGATCGTACCGGTAATCAAAAATGTCGATCAGAAAAGCTTCTACGATATTGCTGCTGAATTAGCCGACATTGCCGCCAAAACTAGAGCTGGCAAAATCGAGTTAGAGCGCCTTCAAGGTGGCACTTTCACTCTAACAAATATTGGCGCCATCGGCGGCACCAGCATGTCGCCAATGGTCAACTTCCCTGAAGCAGCCATACTTGGAATGGCACGGGCCAGCCAAAAGCCAATCGTCAAAGACAATCAGATTGTTATTGGAACAATATTGCCACTAGCAATGTCGTTCGACCACCGTTTAGCCGATGGTGCTGAAGCAGCTTACTTTGTGCAGCACGTAGTCAAATTATTAGAAGATCCCTTCAAATTTGTTTTAGAAGCCTAGGAGGCAATATGGTCGTAGGAGAGATGGTTCAGGAAGTTGAGCTGGCTGTTATTGGTGGTGGCCCCGGTGGTTACACGGCAGCATTAAGAGCAGCAGAACTTGGTATCAAAACTCTTTTGATCGACGCTGCACCAAAGCCTGGCGGCGTTTGTTTGCACATGGGATGCATTCCGTCTAAAGCTTTACTGCATGCCGCAGAAGTAATTTACTCGTCTAAGAGTGCTGAGAAAATCGGTATCACTTTTGGCCCAGCAAAAATTGATGTCGATGCACTGCGATCATGGAAAACGGGCGTAATCGACAAGCTTTCACAAGGCATTGTCGGCATGTGCAAAGCCGCTGGCGTAGAGATTCTTCATGGCAAGGCTACCTTTCAAGATTCACGTAGTGTCAGAGTAGACTGCCCTGGCGAGAGCGCTATGCGCATCAAGTTTAAGCACTGCATCTTAGCCACCGGCTCTAGACCAGTGAAGTTGCCCAAGCTATTTAAGAACGAAGAAGATATTAACAGCGACCGAGTGCTAGACAGCACTACAGCACTAAACTTGGCCGATATTCCTAAAAAGCTAATCGTCATCGGTGGCGGCTACATCGGCCTAGAACTAGGCACCGTCTATGCTGCCCTTGGCAGTGAAGTAACCGTCGTTGAAATGACAGAAGGGCTGTTGCCGGGTGCCGACCGAGACTTGGTCAGACCACTCGCCAGCAAACTGGGTGAGATGTTCAAAGCTATTCACTTGAACACAAAAGTAAACAATATATCAGTCACCAAGAGTGGTGTCGAAGTAGAAGTTACGGGCAAAGATGTGCCAGAGAAACTACAAGCCGATAAAGTACTGATTTCGGTGGGCCGCAGACCAAATTCAGACGGTATCGGCTTAGAGGCCACTCAAGTTGAAGTAGATCAATTTGGCTTTGTATTATCAGACGAAACTTGCCGTACCAAAGACAAGCGCATTTTCTCTATTGGCGATATCTCCGGTCAACCAATGTTAGCTCACCGAGCAATTCGCCAAGCCTACGTGGCCGCTGAAGTCTTAGCTGGCAAACCCTCAGCCTACGACAATCGTTGCGTTCCAGCAGTCGTCTTTACTGAACCCGAAGTGGCTTGGTGCGGCCTTACCGAAACTGAAGCCAAAGCAAAAAATATTAGCTTCTCCACAGCGAAATTCCCTTGGTCAGCTTCTGGTCGAGCAATGACCATTGCCGACACCAACGGAACCACCAAAGTGCTCTTCGACCCCCAAACTACCCTTGTCTTGGGCGTTGGCATTGTCGGACCAAGAGCCGGTGATTTGATCTCTGAAGCCGTCGTTGCCATTGAGATGGGTGCGGTACTTGAAGACTTAGCTGTTGCCATTCACCCACATCCGACACTTTCTGAAACAGTTAATGAAGCCGCCATGGCTGCCTTATCTAGACTCGATCGCCAGGCTAAAAAGGACAGCGAAAAACAAATCAGCTCAACTTAAATCAGAGTCTTGCTTAGTGCCCTGAAAAAGGGGGCATAATTGGCTAGACTGATACTAGGTAGTACTGAAAACAGGAAGTAGAGGAATAGATGGCTGAGGAGAGTTCTCAAGCGAATCGGTCTGAAAGCTTTGGATCTGCGGCAAATTTGATGATTGAAGCCTTAGAAAAGGCTAGCGCTGAGTTAGAGCGCACAGTTACTCAATGCCTAGATCAGCTGCAATCATTCAGCGAAGGTATCGACAGTAGCCTGGCACTACAACTTGACAAAGTGATTCAACAAAGTGGACACCTTGTTGGTTCTCATGGCAATGATTTAGAAGCGAAGCGAGACGAGACCCTCGACACTATCAGCGCTCTTGAGACCGCTGAGGTTGACCGCCTTATGCACGGAGCGGCCGCCATACGCCGGCGCTTCGCCGACAAAGTTTTAGAGGCAACTAGCGTTCTCACCGACATTATGGAAGAGCAGCTTGCCGACCTAGCCGGTCTTATAGACGCTCCCAATGCCAATCTTTATGAGATGAGCCGTGAGCGCATAGCCCGTGTCACCGAATTGGCTAGCTCTGGCAAAGACCGCGTTGAGACAGTGAGCCTGAGCTACGAAAACGGTATGTCCGATAAAGCTAAAACCATTGACGATTCGGCCCAATCTGTTATTGAACAATCGAAAGCTGAAGTAGATAGCCATTTGGCTCTCTACAGCAGCCAATTTGACGAAAAAATTGATGGCGTGCAAAAACAGCTAGGCGAAATAGTTGAGGCTGCCTGCAAAGATATTAAGAGTTTGACTGTCCGTGGTATCAAAACCATCGACGAGACAAGACAGACTAACAGCCAGATTCTTGACGAGCATATTAGTCACTGGCAGAGCCAATTGCAGTCAATGAAAGAGCGTTTCAAACAAGGTAGTTTTGATTCGCAGTCTCGCTTTATCAAAGATTACAGCAGTGAAGTAGAGAAAAAACTACTGGCCTCGCAAGACGACATAAATAGAATAGCTTTTTCGGCAAAATCAAGAATGGCCGTTAATCAGAAACTGGTGCACAACTCACTAAGACGCGTTGAAGGCAAATTATCTGACGAAATCGATAGACTCTTTATCAAGTTCGAAGCAGCCCTGGCTCAAGAATCGAAAATCAATTTGATGGCATCAGGTAATCGCTTACCTGCTAATCCTGAAGTAATTGAAAAGCTTAACAGTCGACTTCGTGCTCATGGCGCTGAGATCATCAAAACTTTCCGCCGCCAAGTTGAACAAACCGAAACTGAGTTTGCTCGTTCTTCAGCTGGAAGCAATGAGCGCATTGAGAGCATCCGGCTATCATCAGTAGAATCTCTAGAGAAACAAGTTCGCATAATGCGCTCAGATCTAGAGAGAATTACAAGAAACTTCCACAATGAGCTTTCAGAACTAAATCTCAAGACTCCAGTGATAGAAGAATCAGGACGAGCCGCAGCACTAGCAGTGATGGCATACAAGAGTGCCATGTTGTCTCTGGAAAATGATTAACCTATAGAGGAAGACCTTAATGACTTTTGCCGGTAAGAAGCTTCAAGACATTTATGACTCTGGTTCAGCTCGTCTGAACGAGCTAGAAGAAGCATCGACAGCGAAGCTAGCAAACAAATCGTCTGCTCATGTTAATGAGCGGCAAGAATCTGAGCAGCAGTCAAAAATGGAAGTGGCAGCTAAAGCTGCGGCCGTCGAAGAAGAAGTGAAAAGACAGGCTAAAGAAGCAGTTGAACGCTTACGCAGTGCCGCAGAAAGAGAGCGCCAAAGTACCGAGAGTCATTTACAGCAGCTAACTGAGCGCTTGGCACTGTTCAATGACGATTTACGTCGGGCGATTGCCGAACTTAAAATCAGCCACGAAAGCACCTTAGACGACAATTTTATGCGAGCCGCTGATCACTATTCTAGTGTGGTTGAAGGTGCAGCAGTAGAGTTAGAAACTCAGCATTATGTGAGCGGCCAGAGACTACGCTCTCAATCAAGCTTTTTCTCAAATTCATTGCAACAAAAATTAGACCATAGCCTATGGGAATCACGCGGTAGCGAGAAGCAGTCTAACAGCGCTTTATTCCGCAATTACATGCAGAAAGCGAACAGTATTGAAAGTCACTTTTCGACCTTAATGCAAAGGTTCAACGCTGATTTTCAAGCAGAATTCAATAACCTTGAATCTCATTCAAAATCATCAGAAACTGGCTTAGAGGGTGATTCTGAAGCACTTCATCTTAAGATTGATGAGATATTGCGGGCCATAGAGCAAGACGTCAACAATGTCTTTACTGCCGCCAGTGACTCAAATGTGAGCGCAGTCAAAGCCAAGTTCGAAGGCGTTTGCGAGCAGATAGAAGACCTCTCACTGACAACCTCTAACGCATTACGGGACGATACCAGCGGCGCCACCAGCCGCTTAACCCAAGCCTCTCTTGCAAGCAATGAAGCACTCAAGAAAAAATGCGATGACGTTAAAGAGCGCGTCCAGATGGATATGCAAGCCTTCGTTGCTCGCATGAATGGCAAAGTAAGTGAAACTGAGCTTGTAAGAGCTCAGCTGGAAGAAGCAAAATCTCGAGTAATAAATGAGATTCGCTCTGATTTAATTGCAATTCGCAATGGCTTTGAGGCCAAACTTGGCGAACTGATGAAAGATGCCATCGCTTCTCTCACCAATGTTGGTGCCGAAGTTGATGGTGAAATGAAAGGTGCCTATGAACGTTCACTGTCAAAAATTTCGGCAGATAGCCAGAGCGCTAAAAACGAGATAGAAGAGTCAACCAACAAGCTTGTACAACTAATTAATGACCAAAAATCTGCTGCCTTAAAAGAAATTGCGCATGCAGCAGGGGCTTCCGAATAGAACTTTCCATAATCAGCACAGATAGATATCACCATCCAAACTGCCAACACTACAACTCAACTAAGAGCCGCGACAAGATAACGCTATGAACTCAATGCTCCGCCAACACCACCTGCGCATACCAGACGTCAAAGCCTATCTTCGGGTCTTTGATAAGAATAAGCCGAGCTCACCAACCGACTGGGCAGCGCAAGAAAGCATGCTCTACGAGCCTGGTTATCTAATATTCTGTCTTGAGCAAGTGGCGGCACCAGCTGGACTTTCATCTTTTTCAAAAAAAGCAGAAGAACAGGGAGAGACTTTTAGAGTAAAAGACCTCTGCGTAGTGATCAGTAAAGATGAAGGCCAATGTATGGTCGTCAACGTTACCGCTTCAGCCTTCGAGTTCAGAGTGCTTGATGCCTTAATGCAAGAAAAGGCAACCAAAGCCATTCTTGATGGTAAAGACTTCAACTATTTAGCTTGCCGACCAATTACGAGATTAGGACCAAATCAAGTCAAGGCCCTCTACCAAGTAGGCTCTAACTATGCCCAAGGGGGCAGTAGACGCAGTTTGACAGTTGAGGGCTCAGCCCTTGAAGAACCTGTAATTGCCTTAATCGGTCAATTAGGCGCCAAGTTAACACCACAAGTTGGCAAACCTGTTATTGATATAGGTTCTGTTTGCCACATGATCTTTACTCCAGAAGGCCGCCAAGACGACCGCAACAAAACCCTACTTAAGTCTTGCTTCGCCCCACTAAATGCTGAAGAACTTGCCCTAGGCGAGCTTGCAGTGCAGCACGGCATAATGACTCAGCAAGCTATCAATGCTGAGCAAGCAGCCTCACCTGAAGCATTCGAAAACAACCCATTTAAGCCAAGTCCAGCGGCCGAAAGCGCACCACAAATCGAACCTCAGATTGCCGAATACGCACCAATGGCAGTGGCGCCTCCAGCCAACCCTGAGCAAGCAACTTTCGATATTCCACCAGCACTGCAACGCCTATCTTATTCAAATCTTCAGCTGCCACCGCAATCTGAGATGTTAGTGCCCGAATATCCACAACAACCCGCCGTGACGAGCACCGAAGCAAGCGATTTTGCTTTTGACAATAACGCTACTTTTGTACCGTCGAGCCCAGAGCCAGCGCCTGAGTTCCCTACGGCAACGCCTATGGCATCTAGCCGCTACGATGACACTCCGCCTTGGGCTACGGCATCAGCAGACGCCTTTACGGCAGTACTTATGTCTGGCGACAACCGTGTCGACCAGCAATTAACTACCGTAAAGATGGCTGCAGCATGGTATGAGATGTCTCATGCCACTCATGATGCACCGGCCACGGCTACAGCTCTGCTCGAGAGCAACGCGCCTAAAGAAGATTTCTCGGCCCAATTCTTCAACGATTACCAGCAAGGATTTGCTGGCGAAGCGGCGGTCAACTATGCTGAAAACGAGTTTGAAAAAGAAAAGCGAGTCAGAGAAGAATTCGAAGCTGGAAAACAACAGCGTCTCAAAGATCACTTTGGCGATCAGCACTACGACAAGTTTGTCAAAGGCGAAGCCCAAGCAGAGGCAAAACCGGAAGGCAAATTCGATAGCTGGGATCTCGACCCCAACGCCTTTGCCATTAACCAAGAATCAACCATCAAAGAATCTGATTATGATGCAGACATCTTCTCTAATGCTGCTCGTGGCACCATAGAAACTAACCCTGATGCGATCATGCCTGTTGTAGCTGAAGAACCCGTGGTAGCAGATCCAGATTCTTGGATGGACTACAGACCAGATACTGAGCCAGCAGCAACAGAGGCGGCCAGCCTTGCTGGCCAAGAAGCCGTGACACCACTTGTGACACCACCGTCAGCGCCAAGCATTGAGCCTGCTGCGACAAGCGCCGTTGAAGTTCCTCAAACATTTGCTGAAGCCTTTGCTCCAGAACCATTTGTAGCACCGGCTATCGCACCATTACCGCAAGCCATGGAAGAACATTCACAAGGATGGGGCGCCAGTTCGCCGAGCGATTGGCATGGAGAGAAAGCTCCTTTGGCTGAGTTAATCCAGCCTGGCTTGACGCCAGACCCAGTTGCCTCTCAAGCAACAAGCGAAGCCGAATGGTCAACTGCCGTTGAGTCATCATTTGCGCAACCAGCTGAACTTACAGCTGCTGGTGATTCTTCAAATAGTCTCTTTGAAAGACTAACGCAACAGCTCTCGAAAGACAGCCCGACGCCAGACTTGCAAATGGGTGCAGCTCCAGTCGAAGAAGAACAAACTAGCCAGCAAGTTTGGCACCAAGGCACACCAGTCAGCGAACTTAACCCTGTCGATCTAGCTCCGCCAGCTGACCTTGCCGCTAGTTCACCTCTCACTCAAGAAACTGGTGCACTAAATTCTGCCACCGACAGCGCTGGGTTCTGGTCAACAATGGACCCGACAACTTCGCTATTTACACCCGAAGTTGCCTCAGAAGTTACTCCAGAGTTTGCCCCAGCAGCTGAAGTAATTGCAGAAATTGCTTCTAATATAGAGCCACAAGTAGCCGAAATTGCAGCACCACTTGAAGCAGCACCACTTGAATCAGCACCAGTAAAAGCAGCGCTAGAATCTATCGCTACACAGCCAGCGGCGGCCCCAGAAGCTATTGCCGAGAGTTTGCCAGAGACTATGACAGATTCTCAGGTTATGCAGACTCGTGTGAGACCGCGCGATTACAGTAGCCCCTTACGCCGCAGCAGCGAACTCGCTGGTGGTGCCGATGCTCCGCAACTACCACTGCAGTCGACTCCTATCTTAACGCCCACTAACACACTGACCCCTTCTCCTCTTTCATCTCCAAGTCCGTTTAGCAAGCCACAAGTGCAAGCTCCGGCAGCAGCAATGCCAGAATTAGCTCAAACTCCAGAACCAAAAGTTACAGCCCCTGAACCAGTTTCAGCCCCTCTACCGGTGGCAGCCCCAGAGCCAGCTCAGCCAGCCTTGGAACATTCGCCCCCAGTAGAAGCACCTCAAGTAGAATCTCAGTTGCAATCTGCTCCCGCAGAGATCGCCACTCCCGTTGTTGAGCTAGTTGCTGATTTAGCCGCTGACTCAATTGCTGAGCCAGCTCCTACGCAAGCGCCAGCCCCTGTGCCTTACACAGCTTCAGCAATGCCCGTGCAAGAGGCTCCTGCTGCACCGGCTTCTGCATCTTTATACAGAAGCGCTCCAGCTATGGGCGAATTTGATTCTGGCGTTAGGCCAGCGCCAGCCCAAGATGCTCGCCTAATGATGAATGAAATGGCTACCTTGATGAGCAAGCTCGAGCAACAAGTTGCTAAAGCTGCCAACAAGATGAGTTCTCGCGGCGAAGAATTGAAAGTACGCTTGAACAGACAGGTTGAAGAACTTCTACGCGAAGGGCAAGACCTTGAGAAACATGCCGAAATCAATCTCACCAATCTTTCGAGCGAATTGCGAAGCAGATTGGAAAACCTCGCGGTCGATGTTCAGAATAATCTTTCAAAAGAATCTGAAGGAGCAAGAAGTCTTTTAAGTGACTTAGACGCAAGCGGCTTAGAGCGCTTAGAATCAGAACAACACCTCCTTTCAACAGCAATAGTCACCCAGTGTGATCAATTCAAAGGTGAGCTAGAAAAACTGACTGGTTCAGTTCAATCTCGCCTAAATGGTCTGATTGCTAGCCGCAATGATGAATTAGCCAAATTGAGCGAGTCTATCCTTGAGCAGCTGAAAGAGAGCCACGATAGTTACATCGAGAAGGTCACTCAACGCTTTGAGCGTTTCCGTGAGCGCATGGGTGAAGAGAACTCTTCGATAACGCAGTCTTTAGAACGCAACATGCGCTCAATGATTGAAGAAATCGACAGCTCCTTAGAGCGCGCCTGCGAGAAGTTGCGCTCAACCAAGCTCGATCTCGAACAAACAATTTCACACACCGTGGCTGTTTGCGAAATGGCTGTGGCGCAGAAGACCAAAGAACTTTTGGCTGAGTCAATCTTGCCAAAATTGAATGAGCAGAAAGAGATTTTGCGCACTATGATTCACGATATGGGCAAGCAAGTTGCCACTGAATCGAACAGCGCTATGCTGGCTCAACTGGCTAAGCTAGAGGACAGTATCAGCAACTCTTCCGAGCAGCTCAAACGCAGCGTTGAAGATTGTTTGACCGATTTGGAAAACTCAGGACGCGGCCTAAAGAGCGGTCTAGAAGAGACATTTAGACGCTCTAGCCAAGATTTGGTTCAACGTACTCAAGAAGTGAACACTTACCTCAAAGATACCGAGAAGCGCATGCTTGAAAGCGACCTTTCGCTCAAGAGCCTGGCCGAATCTTCGACTGTTGATGCCGAGCCAGAATTGAATGAAGAGCGCAACCATGCCTTGAACAAACTAGGCAGCCTCAAGCAGCAAGCAAACAAAGACCTGGCAAGCGCCATGGAAAACAATATTGATCGGATGGAAGATCAAAGTGAGAAGCTGTTTGCTGAATTAACCAACAAGCGAGCCGAATTAACCACCACCATTAGAGACAGTGCTGAAACTAACCTAGATCGCGTGCGCAAAGCCTTAAGTGCTGCAACCAGCGCCATCCAAGCCGCTCGTGAGAAGCACATGGAATAGCCCTAGTAATAGTGCTGCTATATATCGAATACCTTAAACCTGATCGAATCTAGGTCTCTGCGCTCACCATCTGAGGAAGAGCAGGGTTAGACTGCGTCAAATCGAGGGAATAACACTATGACAGGTGCTATCCCCGATGGGGCTAGTGGAGCTAGGGCTAGAAGAACTAGGTCTAAATTGAACTAGAACTAGGGCGAGTTTACGAGAGGAAGCGGGTGGATAGCTTACGTTACCATGAAGTTCCCCCACCGCTTGCGGAGTTCGCCGCTAGCCATGCGCATTTGGACTATAATCAGCCGGAGAACGAGATCTTTCTCTATCACGGCACCAACTGCTATCGTCGTTGGGAAATAAATAAAACCGGATTTCTTGAGCCTGGACGCAACAGCTATAGTTTTTTCACAACAAGAGCACAAGACGCCTACGCCTATGCCAGAGCAGCCTGCATTCGCGACATTAAGCCAGACACTCTCAATTCTTTGATCTGCGAACCAGTTGTCCTGCGCGTGCGTTTCACCGCTAGAACCTGGCTACAGGTAGACTTTCTGCAAACCGAAGGCGAACTGAGGGACGGACAACCGCAAGCTTTCACGGCGGCCGTCCTTGGGCCGGTGCAAGTTAACAATATTGTAGAAGTGCTTCACTGCAACCATGGCTCCAAGCGTCTCATGGGCGGTTTCGAGCGCATGCGCACCTTCGAAGACGGTGAATTTCTCTCAAATATCAAACATTTAAGAGATACTTTGCAGAAAAAGCGTCTAGACATGTGGTTTCTACGAAAGCTGGGTCTTGTGGCCGACAAAGTCGGTGTTACACTGAAAGGTGGAGAAGTTCCGGCTCTCACCCATGATGATCAGCTCAGAAAACTCAGGCAATCAAAGGCCTGAAGCGCTGGTCTTGTACAACAGGATCAATAATGAGTCAGCAAAACCGAGCAAAATCTAGCTTCAAAGAAATTACTGCGTCAGTAAGTCTTGTCTCTCTGTGCATTCTGCAAAGCTTTAGCTGCCCAGCTCAGGCGCAAAACTTCAATTCGATCTTCGAGAACGGCGGTAACTCTAACACAGGTAACACCGGCAATACCGGCAGCTATAACGGTGGCAGTTACAACGGTGGCTACAGCACCCCACCTGAAACAGACTTTGGCAATTACGGAAACACGGGAAACAACAGTGGCTATAGCAACACTGGCAATTCTAGTAATACTGGCAATTCTAGTAATAATGGCGGTTCCAACCCCAACTACACTCCTGTAAATACACCAAGCATGTGGGATACCATTCTTGAAAAACTGATGGGCAAGAGCAAGAGCCCTGGTGAGTTCATTACTTTCCCTAAAGACACGCCTTTAGCTAAAGGCGCTTCCGGTCAAACTGACACAACTAACAACGCTTCAAAAAACGGCACTAGCAATCAAACGACCAAGCAACAGTTAATGCAGTCGCAAAATCAGAACCGTGTCAGCAATACAGCCGGCGGAAATGGGGGCAGCTCCAACTCTAATCAGCAGTGGGGCAATGTAAAGTCAACTTCCGCCAATGGCGGTGGTGGTGGTGGTAGCCAAGGTTATTATGGCTCTACAGGCGGCTCAAGTTCAGGTTCTGGTTCAGGCTCTGCCGGCGGCTCTGGCATTTCGAATGGCACTGGCGCCCAATCTAACTTCAATTCTATCTTCGAAAACGGTGGCAGCCAGGGCACAAACCAGCGCTCCAATACACCGACAGCTGCACCAACATCTACATATGATGCAAAATCAGTGCAAGCCAACTTTGCTGGCATAAACACCCAGGTGCAGGGGCAGCTGACCCAAACTCAGAACTACGCCAACTCAGCCAAGACCTCTCTAAACCAGGCAATGAGTTCAACAAACAGCAACTCCATAGAGCAGGCAGCCAGTGAAGCTCGCTCTTACGCCAACAGCGCTCAAGCTGCAGCCGACAGCGCTAGCTCTTTAGCCAGTACCACCAGCTCGCCGATGGCCAAAACTATGGCCAACCAAGCTCGCGAACAAGCAGCCCAAGCCATGAACTACGCCGACCAGGCAATGTCAAAGGCCTCAGCCAGCTACTAAACAGTAATTAGAAGATTCTCAAAGAGCCATTGTTTGAGGGTTTGCAGCCTTCTTCATATTGCTTAAAGTAGGTCAAACCGATATTCTTTTGCAAATTATTTGAAGCTTCACCAGCTTTTGCAAAAAAATCGGAGGGTGGAATGGTTGCAACAAAAACCGGCACTGCAACAGTGTGCAAACTCTTGGTCAATGGTGACTGGGTAGATTCGACAGCCACCGACTTTCAAGATATCTACAATCCATCAACTGGTGAAATCATAGGTCGCACGCCCTTAGGCGGTACAGCCGATGTTGATAGGGCAGTGCAAGCTGCCCAAAAAGCATTCATCGAATGGAAAGAAGTGCCAATTATCGAGCGTGCTCGTGTGATGTTTCGCTTCAAAAACCTGATGGAAAGAGACTATGAAGCGATTGCCGAGTGTGTCACTCGTGAGCATGGCAAGACCCTTCCAGAAGCAAAAGCTTCTGTTCAAAGAGCAATAGAAGTAGTCGAATTTGCCTGTGGCATTCCTAGCTTGATGATGGGCGAGAGCATGGAAAACATCGCTCGCAACGTCGATTGCGAAACTATCCGCCATCCAATTGGTGTTTGCGCTGGCATTGCTCCCTTTAACTTCCCGGCCATGGTGCCACTATGGATGTATCCAATCGCCTTGACCTGCGGCAACTCGTTTGTCCTTAAGCCATCTGAAAAGGTGCCGCTTACGAGCATGATGATTGCCAATCTCTTGTCTGAAGCTGGTCTACCAAACGGTGTCTTCAACATCGTTCACGGTGGCAAAGACTGCGTTGACGCCTTACTCACTCATCCTCTGATCAAGGCGATCTCGTTTGTTGGCTCGACACACATCGCTAAGTATATCTACACCACTGGCACAGCTAATGGCAAAAGAGTACAGGCGGCAGGTGGTGCCAAAAATCACATCATCATTATGCCTGACGCCGATATGGAGCAGACTGTTCAAGCCCTGCAAGCATCAGCATTTGGCTGTGCTGGCGAAAGATGCATGGCCGGTAGCCTTGCTCTTCCTGTTGGTGACGCTGCTGAAGCATTGATACCGCATTTGGTGGAAGCTGCTGGCAAGATGAAAGTTGGCCCAACCGACGGTAAAGGTACAATTCACCCAGACATGGGGCCACTAATTTCAAAAGAACACTTAGACAAAGTGCGCAGCATGATCACCAAAGGCGAAAGTGAAGGAGCCAAAGTGGCTCTAGATGGTCGTAACATCGAAGCAGCTAAATCGAATGGATTCTTCTTAGGGCCAACGATTCTTGATCATGCTAAACCAGAAATGTCTGTCGTCAAAGACGAAATATTTGGACCGGTACTGTCAGTGGTGCGAGTTGATTCACTAGACGACGCGCTAGCAGTTGGTCAAGATTGTCCATACGGCAACGGTGCGGTGATATACACTAACTCAGGTCGCTCTGCTCGTGAGTTCAAACATCGCTTTAATGCTGGCATGATTGGTATCAATGTGGGTGTTCCCGCACCTATGGCTTGGTTCCCCTTCACTGGTTGGAATTCTTCATTCTATGGCGACTTGCACATTCAAGGCTCAGAAGGAATTCAGTTCTACACCCAACAGAAAATGACAATGACTCGCTGGTTTGAACCGAGCAAATCTAGCAAGTTTCAAGATCCCATATGGAAGCCAAAAAACTAGATTAGAGTTATGATGGAGGCATGAAAGCTTACATCGTACGACTATTCTTAATTGCTGCCGCATTTCACTGGGCCTTCCCAATGATTAAAGGCATGGATACCCATGGCAGCTTCGTCAGTGCACTAGGGGCAGGCTTTGTCTTTGCCTTAGTGGGTTGGCTAGTTGAAGCCTTGGCCATTGTACTGACAACCTTCCTCACTATCACAACCTTCGGCCTAGCCCTTCTGGTTTTGATACCGGCCTGGATTTTAGGATTTTGGCTCATCCCAGCAATTACCCTCAAAGTATTAGCTGATTTGATGCCGGCCTTCCTTACAATTAACGGCTGGATGCCAGCTCTTTGGGGCGGATTAATCATGCTGTTCATTGGGGTTATAACTAGCCCGAAAAGCCACCTTTACGATTAAAGCGCTTGAGTTGTAAGCGTTTCCAAAAGTATCAAAATGACGACAAAAAAGGGGCACCATTTGTGGTGCCCCTTAATGCTTAATACGTTCGGTCGTGGCTTTACTTCTGCACACGCTTCTCTAACTTGAGCTTCTGAATTTCAACACTTATTTTGTTGAGGTCACCTTCCAATTCAGTCTGATTCTCTTTAGTCAAAGCATTCCCGTTCTTACCCTTGACTTTCATGATCGCTTTTTTTCTAGCCAAATTGGCAAGATCCTTGCGCAAGTTCTTGGCCTCTTTGACAGTCAACTCTTTTGACTTCTGTCCCTCATTGATTTGCTGCATAAGGGCTTGTTGACGGTCGTCAATAGACCAGTCTTTGGCCTCAACCGATAAAGAAGTACTGAAAAACGAACCTAGCGCCAAGGCTAGAGCACAAACTAACGATAAGAATCTCATTTCGACCAGTACCTCTTCAATTTCAAAACTACTATTCAATTCTAATATATTCAAAAAAGAAGCGCTCCATTCAAGTGAAGCGCTTCTCAGATTTCGTTAAGCAAAAGCAATCTAGATTTCGACTAGCTCTTTCTCTTTAACCGCTTCAACTGCCTCAGACGTCTTCACTAGCTCAGCGCTATCAGAACTAGACAGCGAAGCAGCAGCAGAATCTTTTCCGCCACGAGCAGCTTTGGCTGCTTTGGCTGCAGCAATATCGGCAGGAGAGAGACTAGGAGTAGGTCTGATTACATCAGTAGCCAAACCGATTTTTTCCAAGAATGAAATCATCATCCAGGTGCCATCAATCTCAAACCATTTAATGCCGTGTTGGGCAGATTTAGGGAAAGCGTGGTGATTGTTGTGCCAGCCTTCGCCCATGGCCATGATTCCTACCCAAGGAACGTTGCGGCTATCGTCGCGCACTTCATAGTTGCGATAACCCCAGCTCTCAAGGTGGCAGAAGGTATTAACGAACTGAGGGCTCCAGAAGACAAGAATCGAAGCAATCAAGTTTGCGGTGAAAGCTACAGGACCGAAAGCTACCAGGATGATTACGCGGGCAATGATATTTACCCAGAGGCAAAGTTGAGCTTGTTTAGCAGAGTGATCGGTGCCAAGCATGCAAAGCACTTTGTCTTCGAGTAAATCAGGCACTTGCTTTCTGATCTCTTCGACAGACTGACGATTTTCCATGTCGAACATCCATTTATATAGAGCATGTTCGAAACCGTCACGAGGAGAGTGCGGATCTCCAGGTATGTCAGATTTTTGGTGGTGCAGTCTATGCACGGCCACCCAAGAAATCGGTGCACCCATCAAAGCGAAATAGCCACCAGAAACGATGAAGTATCTTAGCCAATTAGGCACTTTATATGACTTGTGAGTGAGAAGTCTATGGTAGCCACCAGTAATACCAATCGATAGGTATACGTATGAAACGCAGAACCAGGCAGCGAATGTCACCAATGTAGTCGGAGAATTCCAGGCTGAAAAATCCAAGTTGCGAGCCCCCTAATAAATCTTTGCCCTTAATGTCCTTGCACGAATTGTCCTTGCAATAGTTCGTCTATAGCGACAATCAATATGAAACGCTCAATGTGAGACGCTGGTAAGGTTTCAACCGAAATTTCAGTGATACTGAAAGCTCTCTATGAGACCTTGCAAAGTCCTTTATTTATAGCATGATAAGCGGTTGTCAATCTCTCATACTTAAGAGTGATTTTGCTCAAGAGTGCGACTCAAGGCCAGTAGATGCCTGATTCTTGGAGTTCGTTAATATTAGGAGAAGACGAAATCGCGTAATAAAACTGGTTACAAAAGTAATATTTGGGCCGTCAATTTCGCAAATTCTGTCAACGGAGACTATGACACACCGACTTAGTTTGAACTGCGTACTGGCTTGCCTGGCAAGCCTTGTAATATTGGCCCCGGTTCAAGCGCAAGTGAAAGAGGCTACACAAACTAACCAGTCAAGTCGAAGCTATGCAGTCATTAGGCAACAAAAGAAACTAGTACTCGCCCTTGGTGGTGGTGGCACCCGCGGTGCAGCACACATCGGCGTATTAAAAGTCTTAGAGAAGAATGGCGTAAAAGTAGACGCCATAGTTGGCACCAGCATTGGTGCGATTGTCGGCGGCTTCTATTGCTCAGGCCTAAGCGCCGACGAGATCGAACAAATTGTCCTAAAAAAGTCATTCTTGCGTTCTTATCTAACCGTGCCCATCCCTGTGCGGGTGATGGCTGTGCCTTTGTTCTTCCTTCCCCACCTACTGGGTTATCATCCATATGATGGCCTCTACCGTGGCAATCGATTTAGAAAATACGTTAATTCCCAAGTGCCCTTAGAAAACAAAGCAATCGAGGGCCTGCCGATCACATACGGTGCAGTTTGCTCAGATTTACTGACTGCCAAGCCTTACGTCATCAGAGGTGGAGATCTCGGTCGAGCTATTCAAGCCAGCTCGGCCATACCAGCCTTGCGCCAACCTGTGCCGTTTGACACAGCTAACCCCGAAAATATGGCAATCAAAGACGGCGAACCTTCAATGGCTCTGCTAGTCGATGGTGGAATTCAATCAAACTTACCAACAGAGCAAGCCAGAGCAGTCGCGAAAGAACTAGGAAATGAAAGCGAAGTAGTGGTGATTGCCATCAATATAGATGAGACATTCGAAAAAGAAGAGAGTAAGTCTTTTCGTCGCATCGGCAGCGTCAGCAAACGAGTACTCACTATTATGTTGGCCAGCGTTGACCGCCCTCAAACCGGACTAGCCGAATTGACAATTCAACCTCGCACGAACGGTATTGCCTTGCTTTCGACGAAGACTAGCGACGTTAGAGATGCCATCAAAGCCGGTGAGAGCGCAGCCGAATTGGTCATGCCGACCATCAAAAGTTTGCTCAATTTGAAAGAAACGAGAGAAGCCAGCAAGAATAATTAAAAGTAAGTGGGAGTCTTCCCATGAATATGAGATTTCTCACCTTGTATAGTGTGCAAAAAAAACATACAGTCCTGATAGCACCTGAAAACCCCTACAGTGAGTGTTGGCAACATGAAAGCAGTGATCACAGGCGGACCGTCAGTCGGTAAAACCACAATCGTCAATGGTCTTGGTCACCTCGGATATCGCATCGTTAACGAGATAGCCACACAGATAATCAAAGAAGGGCGCATTTTGCCCTGGGTAGACAGATCGAAATTTCAAGCAGAAGTCTTAAAACGGCAGCAATCAGCCGAAGCTTCTATTCTAGATTTTGACCAAACTGTCATTCTTGACCGCGGCCTCTTTGATGGCGAAGCCTATTATTTGCACGACAAACTGCCTGTACCTTCGGCTTTCAGCAATCTCGATTCGTCGCAATATGACGTCGCCTTTTTAATCGAGCCTTTGTCATTCTTCGAAGCCAATGAGATTCGCCAAAACGAAAGTCTCAAATTCACCAAAGAGATAAGCGTAATCTTGGAGCACTGCTATACCTCCAGAAACGTCAAAGTAGTGCGGGTGCCAGCTATGCAGCCAGCAGAAAGAATTGAATTTGTGAAAAACCAAGTTGAGAGCCTAAAGAAAGGCAAAGTGACGAGCGTCGAACAAGCGGCCCACCAAGCAGCCTATATGTTCAGAGGCTATGCACCAGTAGCTATGGGCAGCTTCTAGCACTTAGATTAAGTCTTGCCCTGAGCAAGAAACCAAGGTGCTAACCTATTAGAAACCTAATGGGAGGCAGCGATGCGGGCATCTGAAGCGACCAACTATTATTTTAAGCGTGCAGCAAAACATTTGCATGTTGGCTCAATGCTAGAAACAGTTCTCATGGCACCGAGACGCGAAGTCAAAGTAGAAGTTGTAATTGAACTAGATAACGGCGAACTTGGCGTGTTCAACGGTTTTCGCGTACAACACGACAACAGCCGCGGACCAATGAAAGGCGGTTTGCGCTATCACCCAGAAGTTGACCCCGACGAAGTTAACTCACTAGCTTCGCTTATGACCTGGAAAACAGCTGTAGCCAACATTCCGTATGGTGGCGCCAAAGGCGGTATCAACTGCGACCCATCTAAACTATCTCACGCTGAATTACAGCGCATAACTCGCTCGTTCGTCGATCAAATTCACGACATCATTGGCCCCGGCCTAGATATTCCCGCCCCAGACATGGGCACCAATTCGCAAACCATGGCTTGGATCGTCGACCAATATTCTAAGTATCACGGCTGGACACCAGCAGTGGTGACAGGGAAGCCCATCGAATTGGGCGGCAGTGAAGGGCGAGAACAAGCAACCGGTCAGGGCATTGCCTTTGTCTGCGAAGCGATTCTAGCCGATTACACAATGGACTTTTCAAAAACCAAATTTGCCATTCAAGGCTTTGGCAATGTGGGCTCATGGGCCGCTCAATTTATTCATCAAATGGGTGGAATGGTTGTAGCGGTTGCCGATTTAACAGGCGGAATCTATAACGCCAGTGGTCTTGATGTCGAACACTTGATGCGCTACGTCCGTGAGAACAACGGTGTCAAAGGCTTCCCCGATACCAAAGAAATCTCAGCCGATGCAATTTTTAGTTGCGATTGCGATGTCCTCATTCCTGCGGCTCTCGGAAATGTAATTACCGCCGAAAATATGAAAGAAATAAAGGCCAAATTTATCATTGAAGGTGCCAATGGCCCGACTACTCCTGAAGCCGATGAATACTTGATCAAGCACGACAAAGTAATTGTGCCGGATATCTTTGCCAATTCTGGTGGAGTTATGGTCAGCTACTTTGAGTGGGTGCAAAACGTCCAGCAGTTCCGCTGGCGACTAGAGCGCGTCAATCAAGAGCTGAAGCTCCTCATGCTCGATTCGTACAAAGAGATTAAGCACCTAGCAAAATCAAACGAATGTGATCTACGCACCGCCGCCTTCCAGCTTGGTATCACCAGAGTAGCAAGAGCAACCTCACTTCGTGGCATGGACAACGAAGGCTTCTGCATGCTCAATAGCCCCCATAGTTAATCGCAAAATACTAAAATAAAATACCACTAGATAGAAGAGAAGATGGAAGAAAAATCATCGCCCTTAGACCACGGTAGTATCACTCTAGAGCCAGAAATCGCAGGTGAAACTACCGATCAGCTTTGGCTCAGAACAGTCTATCAGGGCGATTCAGTGCCTCAATTTACTTGGCGAGCTGTACTCATGGGCGGTGCGCTCGGCATGTTAATGTCGATCTCAAATCTGTATACCATGCTCAAAGTTGGCTGGGCCTTTGGTGTTGCCATTACCGCTTGCGTACTCTCTTTTGTTATTTGGCGCGGCATCAGAATTATCTTTCCCAAAGTTTCTGATATGTCAATTTTAGAAAACAACTGCATGCAGTCAACCGCATCAGCGGCTGGCTATTCAACCGGAGCAACGGTTGGTATAGCCTTCGGAGCCTTGCTTTTAATAACTGGCGAGCATCAGCCCTGGACGACTCTTCTACCTTGGACATTTGTCTCAGCCATGATGGGTGTATTTTTAGCCGTGCCGATGAAAAGGCAGATGATTAACGTTGAGCAATTGCCATTCCCCTCTGGTATCGCCGCAGCTGAAACATTGAAGAGCCTGCATGGGCAGTGCAAAGAAGCGGTCACCCAAGCTTATTCACTAGTAGCCGCCTTAGTAGCAGGAGCGGCTGTGGGTTTTCTAGGCAAAGGCGAATTTAGTTGGCAGCTCGCTGCCAAATTGAAAATACCAGAACTAATTCCGTTTCAAGCTCGCAGCATGGGAATCAACTTAAAAGATACCCCGGGCTTTGGCTGGGAGCCAAGCTTGCTCTTACTCGGTGCTGGCATGTTAGTAGGCATGCGCGTCTCTCTTTCGATGTTGGTTGGCTCGCTGGTTCTCTATTTCTTTTTCGGGCCACAAGCACTGAACGCGCATGACATCAGCGCCCCCAAAGCCATCATCAAAGAGTGGGCATTATGGAGTGGTACTGCCATCATGGTGACCAGTGGCCTTACTGCTTTTGCTCTTGAATGGAAAACCATATTGCGCTCTTTAAATATAGTGCAAGTCAAAAAAGATGGCACTGCTAAAAGCCAAACCAATGTCGACCCATTGGCTGATGTTGAAGTGCCAATGAAATGGCTGGTCTGGGGCATCGTCCCTCTCGCCATCGCCAGCATTGCCCTGCAATATCTCGCTTTCTCAATATCGCCACTGGTTGGCTTAATGACCATCGTCATGAGTTTCTTTTTGGGCTTGGTGGCCTGCCGCGCTACTGGAGAAACAGATGTGACACCGATGAGTGCCATGTGCAAAATCACCCAACTTACCGTCGCGGTAATGGCACCGAAAAATATCGTCACTAACTTGATGGCAGCTTCTGTCACGGCCAATATTGCTTCAAGCTCGGCCGATCTATTGACCGACCTCAAGAGTGGCTATCTACTTGGTGCCAATGCCAGAAAGCAATTTCAAGCTCAGCTTGCTGGAGTTTTCTTTGGCGTGGCAGCGGTGGTACCAGCCTGGTACTTGATGGTGCCAAATAAAGCGGCTCTAGAAGCCTTTGAACCACCGTCAGTAAACATTTGGAAATCAGTCGCCCTTGCGCTTAGTCAAGGCATTGAGACCGTTCCAGTAAGTGCTCGTTGGGGCATGCTCATAGCCGGCATTGTGGGAATCGGCTTAGCCTTGCTCGATAAATATGTCAGCAAAAAATGGAAACCTTATGTACCATCAGCCATGGGCCTTGGTCTTTCTTGGGTAATGCCTTTCAGTAATGCTTTTGCTTTCTTCATAGGAGCATTAATTGCTACTATCTGGCGCTGGGCCTCCAAGAAAAGTGCTGAACTATATATAGTACCAGTAGCTTCAGGTGCGGTGGCAGGCGAATCGCTAATGTGCGCAGTAATCGCCATTATTCAGGCGCTCGGGGCACTGACCGCTAGCCATTAACGACAATATTGCCACTAAGACAAAAGTTACAGCCACAATTTGAGCACTGCCAAAGATCAAAAGCAAATAGCCATTCGTGCCATCAATCAACTTGGTCGTCGAGTAACTGCCGCTGACGTGGCAACAGAAACTGGCCTCTCGATCAATGACAGCAGTCGACTGCTAAACGAAATAGCTTCTGAGGTTGGCGGCCATCTCGAAGTATCAGCGCAAGGTTTTGTTGCTTACAGCTTCAGCTCTGGATTTCAGAACAAATATATAGCAACTGGTCTCAAGGCATTCTTCGAAAGAGTGGGGAAACTACTTTTCGATATCGGCTTTTTTACTGTCAAAATATCATTCGGTCTTTTACTGCTGACGTCGTTGGCAGTAGTAATAATCGCAGTAATGATCACTATCTTTGTCACTACCTTTGGTAGCGAGAAGAAAAACAAACGCCAACCACTTCTTGATCTGCTCATACTGCGCGATTTGATTTTCTGGCAATCTACAAGCGGACGAGCAAAGCGCCTAGTCGTTCAACCACTGAGTGCCAGAGTTGAGCAAATCAAAAACGACAATTTTTTGATCAATTGCTTCTCTTTTCTCTTCGGTGATAAAAGCCCGAACGCCGAAATAGAGGAAAAACAATGGCGACTAATTGCCCAACTTATACATAACAATGATGGTGTGGTCATAGCCGAGCAGCTAGCGCCATTACTACTGTTGGAAATACCAGAGAAAGCAAGCAGTGAAGATTATGTGCTTCCCGTGCTTTGCCGCTTTGACGGTCGCCCAGAAGTAAGTGATAGCGGTTCGATAATTTACCAATTTCCTTCCTTGCAAGTTAGTGCCGGCCTTGCAGAAACTCCCCAAATTGTCTTGCAAAACTTTCTTCCGAACGCCCTCTTGGAATATGAAATACCCTTTTCGAACCTTACGAAAGAGCAAATTAGACCAGTCCTTGCCATCGCCACCCTAAACCTGGCAGGCACGTGGTGGCTTGCCTTCACGGCACATCGCCTGGTGCACATATATAGCTGGCAAAGCGACATACTAGCAATCTATGGCACTCTCTTCGCTATAATTCCTCTGTTACGGTGGGTATTTCTAAACTGGGTCAATGCTGGTATTACAATGCGAAATGCCGAGCGCGAAAAGCTGGCAAGTAAGCTCGTCAAGCCAACTGCCGATTTACAAGAAAAACTCAACCAACGTGAAAAGACGGCGAACGACCTGACCATAAGCCCTACTATTGATTCTGCTTCTGTAATCTACACCAGCGAAAAAGACTACCTAGAACAAGACTTAGATGGCGAGAAGTTTGAGGAAAAAAAGTGACAAACGAATCTAATAAAGCTCTGGCAGTTACAAGTCTGACAATTTACCCAGTCAAGAGTCTGGCCGGAATATCGCTCAATAGCGCCAAACTAGAAGAGCGCGGCTTCAAATATGACCGTGAGTGGATGGTCGTAACAGAAAGCGGCCAGTTTCTCACTCAACGAGAACTGGCCCCAATGGCACTTATTCAGACGGCAATTCTTGACCACACCTTGCGACTGAGCATGCCTCTTGGCGATAGCGTAGAAGTTCCACTGAGCGTCGAGAAAGCGTCGTCTGGTGCCAAAATCGTCGACGTCAAAGTTTGGAAAGACACTTGCAAAGCTTTAGACCAAGGCGACGAAGCCGCAGGTCTGCTGTCGCGCTATCTAGAAAAGAAAGTGCGACTCGTGCGCATGGAGCCTTCATTTAAGCGTATAGTCGATCAAAAATACGCCGACTCAGAAGACAATGTTGTGAGCTTCGCCGATGGCTTTCCTGTTCTAGTAATTAGCGATCAGTCGCTGGAAGAATTAAATCGACGGCTAGAATATCCTTTGCCCATGAACCGCTTTAGGCCTAACATCACCATTGGTGGCAGTGCCCCATTTGCCGAAGACGATTGGGCAGAAATGACAATCGACAAAGTCAAACTTAGCTTGGTAAAACCATGCGCCCGCTGTCAGATAACCACCATCGACCAAGACACAGCAGAAGCCTCGCAAGAGCCCCTGAAGACTCTTTCATTCTTTCGCAAAATCGACGGCAAAATCATGTTTGGTCAAAATGCCATCCCGCAAAATAATGGCGAAATACGAATTGGAGATCAGGTCATGGTCAAGGCGAAATAGATTCTATGCGCCCCCGGGAAACCCTTATCAAGTGTCTACCCTTCGCCCAGCTCGTAGGCTTGCTCGTCGCCTTGTGCGTGGACTCGACTCTTTCTCAACCAGCCCGGGCCGCAGCAGAACATGATCTACAGCTCTGGACTCCGATTATGCTAGACCGCCCGATCTGCAAGAAAGTGCACGGCTACTTCGAAGTAGTTCCTCGCATTGGCGATGGCGTCACCAATGAGCACCGCCCTTGGCAGCAAGTGCTCATGAACAAGAAGATTAAAGGCTGCTTGCTTATCAACTACAGTACATAAACGGAACCGATCAATTTGACGATCAGGCAAATCATCCAATAGTAATTCAATCTTTTTATGGCTTGAAAGACTAGGAGATCTCCACAGCCAACTGCCATTTGATGAGTTTCTTAAAAAGCGAGCAATAGAGCCAAACTACACTTTACGCCAAAATCTGCGGGCCTTGGCAAAATCGATAGAAGAATGAAACGACTTTCTAAACCAAACAAACCAATCTAAGAGAAACTAAGCTAAGCCCTCTAGAAGCTCGCGAGCGGCGGCCAATTCAGAGATGGAACAACCATCGAGGACATTTTACCTACCAAAATGCTCTTCTTGTACTGGTATCACATCTGCTTGGAAAAATTAGCTTAAATATACTAAAATTGAATAATTCCGATAGAGGTAACCATGCAGCGCATTTCAAAATTCGTCTCCATCATCGCGCTCAGCTCTATTGTCGTAAGCAGCTTGCTGGTGCCCCTCTGCTCGCCGGCAATTGCAGCGCCGAAAAGCGAACTTATTATCACTCAGCTAGACAACGTGATTTTTCTAACCGACGAAGCTGTGCGCATCAAAAATAATACGGGCAAATTCATTCTCATTTCAAAAGCACCTGACTGGAAAATAACGTGCTTTCGCACAGATAGAAAAATCTGCTGGCAAACCGATCTAGAAAAGTTCACCGGTGTCATGCTGTTAAATGCCTACATAACCCCTAAAGGACCGCCATCTGCAACATTTTTGGGCGAAAAAAAGTACAAAGGCTTTGACTGCAGATGCTACAAAGATAAGAAGGGACACTTGGTTTATGGTGCTAAAAATATCAAAATTCCAACCAAGGTAGCAGAATTGCTGTGCCGCTTTCTTTTCGTACCAGACATCAAAGAAATACCTTTATTCGAAGGCTCTACCATCGAAGACAAGTACCGCGAGAAAGACTGGTTTGATGCTCACCGCTATAAAGACTTCTTGCAGCGCACACCGGTCTCAACTAGATCAATATCAACAAAACCATATGACGCCAAAGATTTCGTCGTGCCGCCAGGCTTAAAAAAAACGACCATGCCCACTGATGTCAGCTACTCAGATAAAAACAAGAATGACCTAGAAGGAATGCTTGAGGGAGTAGGCTTTATGGGCAAAGAAAAGTAAAATACAGACTGCATTAGAACCAATGCTCAGATTAGCGCAAGAATTCAATGCGCTTAGTGTCCATCCCTAGTCGGCGAGAAACATCGACACTCCACTGCCACATCTTGGTACTGAGTTTGGTGTCATAAGATGTTTTCGAAGAAAGCACTTCTCGTCCGTTGACAAAATATTTGCCAGTAACTTGATAAAGTTCAGGAGCACTGGCCAGTTGAATAATTGTGCGTGCACCTTGCTCTGGCTTGACACCAAACACTTTGGCATTCATCTGTATCGCCTTGCCAATGATGCCATTGCTAGAGCCAAAATCGGTAGCGACTATGCCCGGATGCATGGCATTAACAGTAACTCCGGTCGACTTGATGCTGTAAGCCAAATGATAAGAGAAAAGCAAATTAGCTAATTTAGTATCGGCATAGTTGAGAAAACCAATTGGCATTTTATCGCGCATATTTGGCGGACCGCTTAGAGAAGAGCGCTTGTGGGCGTCAGAAGAGACATTGATTATGCGAGACGGGGTGCTGGCTTTGAGTTCATCAATCAAGTAGGCTGTCAGCCAAAAATAGCCAAAGTGATTGAGCGCCCAAGTCATCTCTAGGCCATCTTTTGTATCAGCGCGGCGCATAAAGATGCCACCGGCATTATTTACCAATACACTGAGCTTGCTATATTTACTTGTGAAATTCTTGGCTAAAGTCTTCACTGACTGAAAATCTGAGAGGTCAGCGGTGAGAAAGTCGAGATTAGTGTTACCAGTCTGTGCTTCAATCTCGGCTAAAGTAGCCTCACACTTATCGGCATTGCGACCAACAATAATAATATTGGCTCCTCGACTGGCCAATTCCATTGCCGTGACTTTGCCAATTCCAGCAGTAGCACCAGTAATTAGACAGTTTTTGCCTCGCATCGACATATCGGGCAAAGCATTAGATTCCATGATTATCCTCACTCAAAAACTTGCTGAGTCTTTCCATTGTCTCGCGGAAGGCAGCATCATCAATACAAAAACACATGCGCACCATATCTGGTGTACGGGCCCATTCGGCCGGATTAGTCAATAGCTTATACTCCGTCGCCAGGCGTTCATGCTCACTATCGAGCTTAGCCAGTAAGAAAAGGCCGCCCCGGTAAGGTGTGTCGTAGCCATCATCAAGGCCTTTCGACTTAAGAAGGGCAAGCAGCTCTTCGCGGCGATTTGAAAGTATCTTTCTTTGGCTTGTAAGGTAAGTCTCGACTTCAGAGAAGGCTTGCGAAACATCCATCATTTGGTGAGGTGCTTTCTCTAAGAAAGCAGAATAAAGGGCATCCCAGGCACGTAGAATGGCCGCCGGAGGCGCTGCCACATGACTGGCAATTTCCTGAGCCCATTCTTCATCAGGAGTAACCATAAAGCCGCAGCGCATACCGCCAGCAGCAAAGCTCTTAGCAATTCCATCAACCATAAATATATTGCTTGCACTAGGGCCAGAGGCAAATGAGCCAGCAGATAAAGATGATGGTGTCCACTTGCCGAGGCGGTGATCGGAGAGCAAGAAGAAAATCTCGTCAGAGAAGACATAGATGCCTTGCTTATGACAGTTCTCAATAATTGTGCGCAAGCGCTCGGGGTCAAGGAATATGCCACTGGGATTGTTTGGCTGCGTAAGCCAAAGCAAATCAGGCTTCTCTGGCAACGCCGCAATGTCTTTTGCTGAAATCAAGAAAGCACGCTCACTAGCTGTTTTCACTTCAATCAAGCGAGCACCGTAATAGGTCAACATCGGATAGAGCGGCCCATAGCTGCCATCAGGCACAGCCACAAGGCAGGGACGACCAAGGCGCTTCGACAGAGCTTTGATCATGGCGCCAAAGAGCGGGAAAACACCTTGAGCTAAGACAATGCGCTTTCCGGCAATGGTCACTTTGCGAGTCCATTTCATGTAAGCAGAAACACGCTCGCTAACAATTTGGGGCAGCACAGTGGTCTCTTCGTCTAAGAAACCTTTGAGCAATCCTTTGACGAGAATGTCTGGCACTGGTGACTCAAATTCACCATAATCAAGCCTAATTAGGCCCTTAGTCTCAACATCAACTGGCTTAGGGGCAAAACAAGGGTCTTTAGCTAGTTCTGCAATCAGTGGTGTCACCATCTCCATCGGGCTGCCATTCTGGCTGCCTTCATGATGGGCATCACCGTGCACGCTGCTGTTATTTAGCTTTCTTTCGAGAACCTGATCAGGGAAGGGGAAAGTCATCAGATCATCAAACAACCACTCGTACAAAAGCTGAGTTGGATAGGCTATGCGCGAATAGCTAAGCTCCGAACCAATTTCGAGGCCTTCCATCCAGGCTGCTGGAGCATTAATCAAGAAACTCAATTCAAGATCACGACTAATAGTGTTTTTGATCAGACCATAGAGCAGTATCAAATTTTCTGGCAATTGTTCTTGGCCGGCAAAGCGCAGAGTCATGTTAGAGCCAAGCTCAGAGCTAATGGTGAAGCTCTCTGAGTCGTCAATTAAATACCAGCGATCAGGGTGCTGCCGAGCTTGCTGGCAAATTGCTTTAAAATTAATCGGAGAAGGGTTGAGTAGCTGTCTTGGTGAAATCAGCACCACCTTTGGTGAAACTAAATCGTCTAACTCATTTAGCTCAGAAAGATCGTCATTACCTACTGTGAGGTCTAAACCATTATCACAAGCCACTTTCTCATAGACAGAGGCAACTGACGACGAAAGCAGTATGCGTTCACCTTTGCTAGCAACCATGCGCAAAATCATATCGACAAGTTCAGAGCGTGAGGGCGCGATGAATAACTCAGAAGCGGTGATTGGGTAGTAGCAAAAACCATTCAGGTAGCGAGCCAAAATAGAGCGAATACTTAGATCACCACGCTCGTGTGGATAAGGAATAGTTTTAACATCAAGAAGTGAGCGCGATAGGCGACTAAGAAAACTAATTTTCTCGTGGCCTAAGCGCGAAAAATCGAGTTCTTTTCGCAAACTCTCAAGCTTCATATGATTGAGATTGCTAACAAAGTTGAATACTTCTGGCTCGAATCTCGTGTCGGCCTGGTAAACCAACAAATCATGGAAAACCTGACGGCCAGCGGCAAGTAGCTTAACTGCGGTAGCAGCTGAAACCGACAACTCTGAATCACGTGACATAAAGAAGTGGAAGCGTATACCATGCTCGCCTTCTAGATCAACGAGAGATGCCAAATCGGTATCATCTGCTTGTTGAATGCGGCGCATCCAAACAAGTTTGCTCTCATATCCGCGCCGATCAAACATGCTCTCAATAGCATGACGGCCCGGTCTACCGCCGAGCACTAAAGTGACTCGGCCACCAGGGTTAAGGCAAAGTTGTGCTTGTTCAAGGGCCCGTGCAATAAGCGGCAAACCAAAGCGGTCTTCTAAAATGCCTTGCTCAAAACAATAATTGCTAAGGTCATAAAGGTCTTTCTCTGAGAGCGCTTCTTGATTCTCGCTATCTCCGTCTATGCCAAAATTGATTTCAGACTTGACCGGGTTTGGGTGCAAAACTTGAGGTATGCAACCAATCACATGATCAAAGCGATGACCGGCGTTAAGCGGCAGAGAAAGCAAATCAGAAACTTCAGCCTGAAATGCTTTAACTATCGGTTCGCCAGCCATACTGAGCACATAACCACCGTCAGCAGTTGTGCCATTAAGCCAAGTGTTGAGCTTAGCCATAGTGATAGCAACGGGATTCAAATCGAGGCCTAAAACCTCTTTCACATTTGTCACGAAGAGCAAAAGCAGACTAATCCAACCAGATCCAGTTCCGACTTCGACTATACGCTTGCCATGAAACTGCTCTTTGCTTTTCAGTAAGCCTTCCGCAAAAGTGCGACCCCAAAGCTCAGGTGAAAAGACAGCCGGCGTGAGGAGCAATCTGATCGGATCAGGCAAAGATGGCAAGCCGACGCTCTTTAAAACTAGCTGTTGCTGCTCAGTGTCGCCCGCAGTTTCTACTTTATTTGAGGCATTTGAATTTTTGGCTAAATCATCAGCCAACTCATGCAATATCTTGATTGCCTGCTTTTCGGTGGCTTCGTCTTCAAGAGCGGCCAGCAAAACATTGAGTTTTGCCTGGACAATATCGGCCCGGTCTAACTTGCCGAACTCGGCACTAGGCACCTGGCTACAAGCAGCAAGTATTTCTTGCCTTGACGGAACGCTGAGAAGCTTGCTCACTGCACTTCACACATAGGTAAACGACATCAACATTGTACAAGCATTGCTACCTGCATAGGTATCTCTATAGGTATTTGCAATGCCAAACAATGAGAGATGACAAAGAGCTACTGACAACGACCTAAGGAACTTCAGCCAGACCTGGGCGAGGAGTAACCGCTGGAGCAGCGAGACGCAGGTCATTACCCTTCCAGCGCGACTTCAGTACAGGTGTTTGCAGCACACCTCTTTCAGTCAAAACTTCCTGCTGTACTTTATCTTTCATATTGCTAAAGGCTTCACCAAGGGTGGTGGCATTACCCTTGCTTTTGAGCGATTCAATTAGACAGCGAGTGAACACAGAATTTTGATAATGCTTCGATTCCCATGATACTTGCGAGGGCTGACTTGACGAAATAACTAGTTGGCCAGTGCCTTGCGCAACTTCGGTGACATCAACATTGCCTTGCTTGAAAAGACCTTTGGCACCAGGATCGGCTGCACCACTATGGCAAGCATCAAGTACCAGAACCACTCTGTCTGAGTGCACACGGCCTTTGATAATTCTAGTGAGATCCTGCATGGGCAGGCCAGAAGCGTAAAGACTATCGACCTGACTATCATAAGCAAGCAGATAGTTGACACCACCGATATCCATGTCAGAAGCACTACCATGGCTAGAAATATAGATAACTACTAGGTCATCAGGATTGGCTACGCGGGGCAACCACTTATCACCTAGCTCAGAAAGTATATTGGCGCGAGTGGCTTGTTCGTTGGTTAGCAGTTTGACGTGATCAGGTGCAAAATTGCCCTCCTTCAACAAATAATCGTTGAAGTCTTTAGCATCTTTAGCCGGGTATCTTAAATTGAGCTTGCTATCTTGAAAATTGCTGATGCCAACGATTAATGCCCATTTGTCTCGAACAGGGCGATTAGTAACATCTAGGGCTGATTCTTCAGCGGGCGCCTCAGTTTCGACTTTAGGAGATACCTTAGCTGGAGTTTTTACTTTTGAAGTATTTGCCATGGCCAAGCGGCGGCCATCTTCTACTTCGCGCTTATTACGTTGACGCTCGATACGCTCTTCGGCTTCTCGTTCTTTGAGAGCCAATTCACGAGCCTTGAGTTCATTGCGTGATCGCTCAGCAGCAGCCAATTCTGTCTCTTTCTTTTCACGGGCGACTTTAGCCTCAAGCTCTTTTTGCAAAGCCAGCCATTTGCTATCGTTGATACCAGCAGCGGCAGCAATCGCATTCGGACCAGAAACAGCTGGAGTCACGGAGATTGTAGAAGTAGTTGCAGTGCTCGGGCGGCTAGTAGAAACGCCATAGGTTGGTTTGCCCTTCGAGTCGTAACCACTGCTAGTGCGAGCCACATGGGGCCTTACTGTGCTACCCGTATCACTCGAGGCAATCGCTGGGCCACCGCTCGTGACAGTGGTCACGGCAAGCTCAGTGTTAGCAGGCTCAACTGGTGTTTTTGGTGTTTTTGGTGTTTTTGCTACTTGTTGCTTCGCTAACTCTTTAGCCGCGAAGTCGCGATTAGTCTTGGCGTCAATCAAATTTGGATCGATGGCTAAAGCTTGATCAAAGTCAGCTATGGCTTTGTCGAGTTGACCCAAATTTGAATGCAAAAGGCCGCGGCTTAAAAAACAACTTGTACTGTCCGGAGCGAGCTTAATTGCATGGTCGAGATCAGCAAGAGCTCGGTCGTTTTGCTTTATAGCCAAAAGCGCCAAGCCCCGCCAATAGTACGAATCGGCCCGATCACCGTTCAATTTAATAGACTCGGTCAGGGCTTCAATAGCTTGGTCAAATTGGCCCTGGTTATAGGCCTGCTTGCCGCGATCGAGGAAAGTATTCTCATTGTCATACCAAGCCGCTTCGGCCCGCCCGCTCATGTCATAGCCGCTCGGCAAAAACATAGGACAGAGAAGAGGCGTCAGGGAGAGAAGGAGCGATGCTGCAATTTGTCGTTTTTTCATAATTCAGCTACTTTTTCATGGCCATTGTCGCTAGCAAGATTCAATTTTGAGATGCGGTACTTTTTAGCCGCCTTAACATATCGAATTTTGACTGATCTACGCCGCCAATGGAGGAATTAGGAGAAGAATCTTTCATTGTTTTCTTTACATCAAGGGGACGAAGGCCAGAAGCCGCACCCGTGTGCCGTACAAGAATCTTTGAGCGTTCTAGTCTTTTCATCGAGCGCCGGCCTTCTGATTGATCTTCCGCCCCAGTAAACCTTCCTCTGCTGGATAGAGAGGCATCTCTCTGGCTATCAACTGTTGGAATGTAAGTAGGGCTATCTTGACCAGCAGTTCGGTCCACCTCTGCACCGGGCCTGTCTGTAGCGCTGACCGGCAACAGAGAGGAGGAACTGCTAGGTGTTGTCGATGCCTCAGAATGGGAGGCCGAACCAGGCACATATCTTCTAACTTTTGTATGTTCTAGATTACGCCCAGCATTAGCAGCAAATAATATACAAGCTGCCAGCATTAGGAAAGTGAGAGTGTAGGTGAGCAAATGAGTGGAAGCGGCTGACTTATCAGAAGAATGTTGCCCTGCAGTGCCGTGCCCAGAGAGCGGCGAAGATGTAGTTTCGGCCGAAACCTCAAAAGCAGCGCTATCAGGAGTTTTGTCGCGAGCAGGGTAACTCCATGAACGGACCGGATCACTGGGGCGAGCAAAGTTTCTAATCGAGGCGTCTGGCCGCAAACAAGCTTCTTCGAGTGCGTCTTTAAAATCAATCATGGTGGCGAAGCGTTCTGCCGGGTTTTTAGCCATAGCCCGAGCAATGACATTTTCTAATTGCACTGGAAATTGCCCTTCAGGGCAAGCAGCCGCCAAAGTCGGCGCGTCGCTATGCATGTGGCAATGCAAAAGTTCGTAGACATTGGCACCCCAGAAAGGGTCTTTGCCCGTCAGCATTTCGAAGATGACGCAGCCCAAAGAATAAATGTCAGCCCGACTGTCGCAATCTTTACCCGAAATTTGCTCAGGACTCATATAGGGTGGTGAGCCCCAAAGTTCGCCAGAATGCGTTAATTTACGCGAATCTTCACCCAATTTAGCTAAGCCAAAATCAACCACCTTAACCTGACGTTCGGCGGTTGTATCATAATCGGAAGCTGCAATTAAAATAGAGTTTGGAGCAGAATTTGAGAGCGAATTTGGGGCGGCGAGATTACCGGTGCCCGAATCTGTCGCGCCACCACCGACAATGGCGTCAAGCAACATGATATTGGCTGGCTTAATATCTCGATGAATTACTTCGTGACGGTGGGCATGACCTACTCCGAGGCAGATCTGACCAGCAACTCGATAAGTTTGCTCTAGCGATAAACGACCATGCTCTAATACTTGGTCGAGCGACGAACCTTTCAAATAGTCCATCACAACATAGGGCTGACTATCGGTGCCGATCACGCAATCGTAGACAGCCACTACATTTGGATGGGAAAGCTTGCTGAGTGTTTTCACCTCACGCTCAAAGCGCTTCCAAATATCAGGTCGTTCGTCAACCCTAAATTTTACAGTTTTAACGGCAACCAGTCTCTCGACTGGTTCTTGCATTGCTTTATAAACAACTGACATACCACCGAAGCCGAGCACTTCGAGAATATGATATTTGTCATCAAGCACCTTACCGATCAGCGGGTCTTTGCAAATTTTCTCTCGAAACTGTCGCTCTTCTTCAATGAGAGCCTCGCTCAAATTATCTTCCGCTAAATTACGCGTACGATAACCGGCACCGAAATCAGTAACTTTAGTTATGTCGCCAGAATTGCGGTCTTGAGTCATTAGCTGACAAATCCTATGCCCATGTTATAGGCAATATGAACTAATTTTGCGGTCCTCCGCCAGGCCCGAAGCCCTGATGCTCTCCAGGACCATTCTGAGGAATAAACCCCATACCACGGCCATTTTTGAAATGCGGACGATCGTCTGGCTGGTGTTGCATCTCATCGGCTAGACTCGAAAGCATTGAGTTAATTCTACCAGAGCCAGCCCCAGCCGTTCTCTCTGCCTCAATATCATTGAGCTTGCGCTGGTAATAGGCACCAAACCTAGGATCATTGCGATGTTGGAATAGCTCAGTCTTGATCTTAACGAAAAGCGCTTGGTTCTGAGTCTCAAGCGGATCACTAAGGCCCGCTAGCTGAACACCAGAATGGCCATCTGAGTTTCTAACCTGATTAGCAGATTGGCCTGTTTTGCTTGAAGACACCACGGTGATGCCTCGACCAGAACCTGTGCGACTGGCTTGACGAACTAAATCTTCTTGCTCGGCCAACTTTTCGCCTAACTTTTGCACTGACTCTTTCAGAGCAGTAGCCTGCCCCGCTTTGGTTTGCCCTTCTATCTGCGCAAACATTGCCTCAAAGGGAGCCACTCCGGTACCTTTGCGCCGCAGAGTGTTGATTCTATCCATCAAGAGCAGGCGCTGCTCTTCGTAAGGTCCGGCTGATACAGACAGCTTTCTCTCTTCAGCCGACATCTTGTTTTTTACAGCTTCATCGTCGCCACCAACAGTGGTGACAGCAATAGTCGCTAAAAACTTTTTGGGATCAATTGCCCCTTTGGCGTAGGTCATTATGTCGTTGGCAGTCACTTCAACGCTTTTGCCACTACTTGAGTCTTCATCGCGGAATAAAACTTGGACAGTGCCAATTGTGTTAAATCTATCGAGCACCGACTTAGTTATCAAAACAGAGTCGATACGCAAATCATCATCAGTAGCTTTCGGATGTAAGCGCGTCAAAATTTTGGCTTCTCGTCCAGATATCACGGCATGGACTGGGTAATCTTTTTTGACCACTTGCGACTTGCGCACCGCTTCTTCAACATTTGCAGCGGTGGCGTCTTCTGCTACAGCAGCCTGATAACCGCTAATCGCAACTGTGAAGGCCAGCAGGCAGGCAAGAGAGGTTTTCGAGATTATCAGCATTTTCTTACTAGTCATCGCTAACTCTCTTCAGTATCTATAAATACGCTTACGCACAGATAACTCTCTTGCCAAGTGAGATTAACCTCTCACTCTCAACTAAGGGATATTCCCACTGGAGAAACCTAGCCATCCCTAAGTTAAGGTAATTTACCGCTGAACACTACTCATGCGTTAGTGGCTACTGTCTGAGCCTTTCTCATGCCAGCCGCCGTGCTTGTGCTCGCCATGCTCACCCATCGGCTTGTGATGACCGCTCATTGGGCCTCCGTGGCCGCGCATACCGCCCATTGATCCGCCATGGCCACCCATATGATGTCCCCAACCTCTCAAACCAGGGCATTTCATCACGGCCAAGCGAAGATGTTTACGCTGTTCGGGAGTGTAGACCTTCATTGTGGCAATTTCGTTTTCGATTTTTAAATTGGCTAAGTCTTCAACAGCTGAAGCCATCTGCTTTTTCAAATCGTTGGCTTTGGCAGTATCAATGTCGGCACTGGTCAAAACATCTTTGAGATGGCGCTTAAGGGTCATCACCTCAAGCATCTTCGGTGCGAATTTATCCATAAAGTCGCCGCGTAGTTGATAGAGCTTCTCGTATTGGTCATCGGTAACGGCCACGTCACCTTTAAGAAAACGAGCGCCCATGTCCATCATGCCAGCATCGGGAGATTCGCCCATCGGCGAACCAGCCGGAAGCGCCATAGCGAAATTGATTGCTCCAGGCATAGGCCGGTCACCTTGAGCAGGCCCAGAATCAGAAAGCGAGGTTGGCCTGGAGCCATCACCTTCTTGAGCTTGGGCGGGTAGACTGCCAAGAGCCAGTGGTGCAACAAAAGCGACAGCAATGCTTAGCAATCTGGTTCTCTTCAGATTTAAGGTCATATCAACGCTCCGATAACTATTAAATAGCGATACGAGACTATATACGTACTAAGCCAGCAAAAAGTTCAAAGTTCGGAAAGAATTTTCGCGAGATTTTATATTAAGCTAGGCCATTAAACTATAGATTCCCATTTTGCCCCAGGAAAAGTCATGAGAGCTTCAGAGAATGCTGTGCCGCGGTCGCCCGTCGCCACCGAGGCCAAGGCAAGCAACTATCGCTGGGTAATTATTGGCTTCGGCTTTCTCATTACCCTGATCAATTACCTAGATCGCTCTGCCATGGCTTATGCTATCGGACCAATTAAGGCCGAATTTGGCTTCAACAATGAACAATTCGGCGCAATCGCCGCTGCTTTTGCTGTCGGCTACGCCCTCATGACACTTGGCGGCGGAATACTTGTCGACAAATGGGGTTCGCGTAGCGTTTGGTCGGGAGCAGCCGTTTTATGGTCTGCCTGTACAGCCTTGATGGGCATATGTTCTAGTTATCCAATTTTCTTCACGGTGAGAGTAATGCTCGGCATCACCGAGGGGCCGCACTTTCCGGCATTAACAAGAGTCGTAGCTGATTGGCTGCCATCTACAGAAAGAGCGCGTTCAACAGCCATGGGCCTATGTGCTGTGCCAATGGCCGGCGTCATTGGCGCTCCGCTCATTACAAGCTTAATTGCCAGTTTTGGCTGGAAGGCCATGTTTACGATTCTCGGCAGTGCTGGCATTGTCTGGGCCGTAATTTGGTGGTTCGTGTACCGCGATTATCCAGAGCACTCGAAGTTCGTCAACGATGCAGAGCTAAAAATCATCCGCGAAGGGCAACCGCTCAACCGCGAACGCAAAATGGCCGAAATGAAAGCCCACGATATTTCACTTGGTAAAACCACCTGGAAATTCCTTTTCACTAACCCATCTCTAATTGCCAATAACTTTGCCTTCTTTGGCTTTGGTTACTTGCTTTTCTTCTCGGTCACCTGGCTGCCTGGTTACATGGAGCAGACTTATCATCTGCATCTTAAGCATGTGGGCGAATTATTGATAACGCCTTGGCTAACAGCCGCCTTAATGCTTTTTTCTGCTGGTTTTCTATCAGACTATCTGTGGAAAAAGACGGGCAGCATGCGCGTAGCCCGCAGCCACATGATGTGGATCTGCCAGCTACTCTCAGGTCTTTGCTTTATCCCTCTGATGTTCAACCCAAGCCTAGAAACCGCCTTGGTGATGTATTCATTAGGCCTAGGATTTGGCCTTATGCCTAATGCTGCGTTCTATGCCATCAACTGCGATTTAGCTAAAGACAAAGCAGCAACAAGTCTTGGTTTGATGGATTGTTATTTGGGCTTTGCTGGAATCTTAGCCCCTTATCTCACGGGCAAACTGTCATACCTAACTCACAACTTTAACTCGGCTTTCTTCATCTTGATCTTCTTCACACTGACTGGCTCAATGGCGGTCTTGTTCTTCCAGCACCCAGACAGAGATATGAAGCGTTTCGCTTAGTCTGTTAGTTAAACGCAAAAGAAATTTGCCTTCCAAAAATCACGGAGTTCACCATGTCTAAGTCTGCACCGAAACCTGAACCTGCTAAAGCGAAAGCTCAAGATATGCTTCAGCAAGGCCTAGAAGCAGCCCATAACGGTGATTTGAAGCAAGCTCTGACCATCTTCGAAAATTCAATCAAAGAATATCCAATTGCTGATGCCTATTTTTCAAAAGTAGAAGTTTTGGTGGCACTCGGAAAATTTGACCAAGCCCTGGTAGAAATTGTTCAACTAGAGCAGAAGCTACCAAACCTTGATGGCGGGCCAGAATTTGAGCAACGCCTAGCACAGTTCAAAACTACCCTTGATGCCATCGGCGAAATGTCAGAGCAGTCAATGACGGGCTCAGATTTTGACCTAGGCTCATTAGCAGAACTGGCAGAAGAAATTGCTGATATCACTCAAGAGTTGCTGATGATAATTCCTTTGCATTACAAAAGCACAGACGAGATTTTAGATCTTCTCACAAAAGTCGACTCGCTTAATTCGAGCAATGGTATCACTCTCATCAATAAAGAAAGTCAGGCAGTGATATACGATATCGACATCAAAGAACGAGACAGCGACCTCTCTGAAACCTTGCTTTCATGCGGTGTTGGCCGCCTAAGCAAAAAACACATTGAAGCAATTAACAAGCACACTCACTTGCTCTATATTTCTGGACCGAATGCCGAAGTAGAAAGTGAAGTCGAAGATCAAATCGAATTGGCTTCAGACATGCTCAAGACAGTATCAGGATTGCTCTCTGAACTAAACGGAGAGTGTGTCTATATTGCTACAGCAGGCCTCACTCACACAGCAGAAGCTTGGGCCGACCTCAGTGAAGAACAAGGCTTAGCGGCCTACATAGAAGCCTATGTACAGCGCATCGGCGGTGAGGGCCAAATATTTTCATGCGGCATGCACGGTCTTGGTTTGCCTGATGTATCACTAGAGCTAGAGCTTAGTGATGAAGACGGAGCCACACTACTGGCCGAATTTCTTGAGTATTGCCTAGTTAACGAATTGCCACCAAGTGACAAACCTTTCGAATATAAATCAAATATTCGCAACCAAACCTACGAAGCCACTTGCTACCAATCAGGCTACGAAGAAGATAGTTGGTTCTTTAACCAAAATGGCATGTGGGCACTGACTGAGCTAGCGACAAAGAGATAAAGTTGACTAAGCTGGATTTATCTAGCTATCCCTATAAATCCAGCCGACTCCTCGGCCAATAGATATTGCAGTCTTTCCTCCCTTTTCGTCACAGAATAAGTAACCAGATGGTGGGTGCCGCTAGCAGTGACAGCCCAAGACTCTACATCGACAACGTTTAGATGCTGCACGAGTTGACTAGCCTCGGCCTCACGCTTAAAGCGATCAACGATAAATTCATCGGTAACGAAGTGATTGTGCAGTAATTCCAGGGCCACAACTCGACCTGAGTTATTGTCCTTTTCGAGGCGACGTCAATTGCTAGGCGATTGTCATCAGCTAGTTCTTCTTGCATCAATCACCGCTTTGAAGTGCTACTGTGCCATTGGTTCTTCGCTTAGTGCTTGCTCGCGCGATACCGTTTGGCTTGCTTTATCAACTCAGAAAACAAAACACTGTTATGCTCGAAGTCGCGCTCCGGATGCCATTGCACACCGACAACAAAGCGACTACCGGGCCCCTCGATTGCCTCGGTGACACCATCATCAGTGGTGGCAGCAACTGCAAGATTTTTTCCAAGCGTAGAGACACATTGATGATGCGAAGTAGGCACAGCAAACGAAACAGCAGTTGGCACAGCCTTACCGCCGTCTTTGGCTGCTGCATATATCGCGGCTAGTTTGCTGCCTTCTTTCAAGGTAACTACATGACTGCCTGCAGTTTTTCCTTGCCAGCCCGACTTACTTGAGTGACTGACTTTCGAATCAGGTTTGGCCGTGGGAATATCTTGAATTAGCTCACCACCCGAGGCAATGTTGAGAACCTGCGAACCAGCGCAAATACCAAGATATGGCATAAGTGGCTGAGCAAGCACTGAACGAACAATCTGCATGTCAAACTGCGAGCGAGCTTCAGCCATAATACAAGTTTTGCTTTCGGTCTTTTGACCATACGAAGACGGTGGATAATCATCTCCGCCAATCATCAGCATGCCATCTAATTTAGGCAAAACTTGCCCAAGTTCTTCAGTAGTCATCGGTGGTAAAACCAAGGCTATACCCCCTGCTTTGCTTATAGCTTTAACGTAGCGCGAAGCAAGCGAATATTCGCTACCATCGGCATTAACATCAAGATTGATACCGATTACTGGCCTGTCGCTATTAAGTTCTGCATTAGGATTTGCGTTTGGATTTGCATTAGGCTCTGCGGCGAAAGCTGGTAAACAATCGGCCAAGCTCATTACAGTGAGACTAAATACATTAAGGCAGGCAGCAGCCATCCAAGTCAGAACAGCTGGATTACGTGATAGTTTCATGTTGTCGATTACCTTAGAAGTCTGCAGTCTTTGGTGCACGAGGGAAGGGAATAACATCTCTAATGTTTGCCATACCAGTGACGAACTGCACAGTGCGCTCAAGACCAAGGCCAAAACCAGCGTGGGGCACGGTGCCGTAGCGGCGCAAATCGAGATACCACCAGTATTCTTCAGGATGCAAGCCGCTGTCGATCATGCGTTGTTCTAAAACTTCGAGGCGCTCCTCTCTTTGGCTACCACCAATGATTTCGCCCACTTTGGGAACCAAAACATCCATAGCCCGAACAGTTTTATTGTCTTCGTTCATACGCATGTAGAAGGCTTTGATACCTTTTGGATAATCAGAGACGATCACTGGTTTCTTGAATTTCTTCTCTGCCAAGTAGCGCTCATGCTCCGACTGCAAGTCAATTCCCCATGAAACAGGGAATTCGAAACTCTCACCACTCTTGAGCAGAATATCTACAGCTTCAGTGTAGGTGATGCGAGCGAAATCACTATTGACGATGTGTGTGAGAGTTTCAATTGTGGTTTTATCAACACGCTCGTTAAAGAATTTCATGTCAGTTCCACAATTAGTGAGTACATCGTTGAAAATTGTTTTGAGGAAGGATTCAGCACAGTTCATATTGCCTTCTAGATCGCAGAAAGCCATCTCAGGCTCTACCATCCAGAACTCAGACAAGTGTCTAGAAGTGTTGGAATTTTCGGCTCTAAACGTTGGACCAAAAGTGTAAACGTTGCTCAAAGCGGTGGCATAAATTTCGCCTTCAAGCTGACCACTAACTGTCAAACTTGTAGGCTTGCCGAAAAAGTCTTGTTCATAATCTACAGTGCCGTCGTCTTTGCGCGGTACTTTCTCAAGGTCAAGAGTGGTTACTTTGAACATCTGCCCAGCACCTTCGCAGTCGCTGCCAGTGATGATTGGCGTGTGCACATAAACGAATTTGCGGTCTTGGAAGAACTTGTGAATCGAAGTACAAATCTCGTTGCGCACGCGGGCTACTGCACCAAAAGTATTTGTGCGCGGACGCAGGTGAGCGATGGTGCGCAAGTATTCGAAAGAAGTGCCTTTCTTCTGCAAAGGATAAGTCGCTGGATCAGCAAAGCCAAAGACTTTCACTGACTCTGCCTTAATTTCAGTGCTTTGCTCTTTGCCGGGTGATTCTACAACCTCGCCAATAATTTCAACCGAACTGCCAATGCCCAACTTCAAAACTTCGCTTTCGTAATTCTCTAGTTTGTTCTCAGCTAAGACTTGAACATTATCAAAAGTGGAACCATCATTGATGGCAAGAAAAGAAAATCCACCCTTAGAGTCGCGTCTTGTACGCACCCAGCCGCAGAGCCTGACTCGCTTTCCGATATTCTCTTTTTGAAGAGTCTCTAATACTGGGGTGCGTGTGAAAGTTTCCACTGTAGCAGTCATCGTTTTCCTCTCTCCTTTTTAGCGTTTACGCAGCATGAAAACACCGTCACGCAGTGTTAGCAATACGCGATCAACACGATCGTCTGTGGCAATAAAATCATTGAAAGCGATAATCGCTTGGCCCGATTGATCGACTTTAGTAGGCTCTAAAACAGTTCCACTCCAGAGCACATTGTCGACGAGAATAACTCCGCCCACCTTGAGCTTAGGCAAGACCGCTTCGTAGTAGTTTTTGTAATTGGGCTTGTCAGCGTCGATGAAAACAAAATCGAAAGGCCCAGACAACTTGGCTAGTGAATCAAGAGCCGGCCCTTGAATTACTTCAATTTTAGAACCATACTCGCTGCGCTCAAAATATCTCTTGGCAAAGGCGATGCATTTTTCGTCGAGTTCAAGGGTGGTTATTTTGCCACCCTTCGGCAAGCCTTCGGCCATTGAAAGTGCCGAGTAACCTGTGAACATACCGATTTCTAGGACTGACTTGGCCTCTGCAATTTGAACCATCAACTTGAGAAATCTGCCCTCAAGCCTTCCTGTCAACATTTGCGGATAGGCCATATTTTCGTTAGTGTCACGCACTAGCTCAGCCAGAAGGGCGCTAGTGGGCTCACTTTTAGACTCTGCGTAATCGTCGATGCCAGGTTTAGTTAGGGTCAACATAAAGCTCTCGTTTTAAGAATTTTAGCCTTGATATATAGCACATGATGGACTGATAAAAGGTTGTAGAATCGGCGGTCATACTAGCATTCGAGTGTAAGCAATGAATCCTGTTCGAGCCGATCACATTAGCCCTCTTGATATGTTCAAGATTGGTGTTGGGCCATCCAGCTCACATACTGTCGGTCCTATGGTGGCCGCTCGTGAGTTTCGTAAGATTGTCGCCGAATTACTAGGTAAGTTACCAGCGAAAACTGCTCATCAGTACACGATTAAAGTCGAACTTTATGGCAGCCTCTCAGCCACCGGGTCTGGTCACCAGACCGACGGCGCCGTTTGTGGCGGTCTCTATGGCTACAGCCCCAAAGAAACAATGCCAGATGAAATTTGGTCTGCCACAGAAAAATTGAAAAAAAATCCAAATTTGCCTTTTGCCGATTTGGGCGACAAAATAAAAGTACAGTTTCACCCTGAGCAAGATTTGGTTTGGTTGGCTTGGACAATGGACGGTAAGCCTTTGCCTCATCCAAACACTATGCGCTTTTTGCTAAAAGAAGGCGAAAAGACAGTCAGCGAGCAGATTATCCTCTCGGTCGGTGGCGGCTTTGTTGAACCAGTAGACCCAATCACCTGGGAGCGCAAACCGGCCGGCTCAAGCACAACTTTTCATGACTTGCCTTATCCCTACAATTCGGCTCAAGATTTCGTCGACCAGTGCAATAAAACGAAACTGCCGCCTTGGCAGGTTGTCATTGAAAACCAGAAAGTGTGCGGCCTCAGCGAAGAGACACTGAGAGACGAATTGAGCAAAATTCTTGCTGTTTTTGATGCGTGCATTGAACGGGGACTTTCGACTGAAGGCATTTTGCCCGGTGGTCTCAATGTCAAACGCCGAGCCAAGGCTCTCAATGAGCAGATGTTGGCAGGTACAAAAATAACTGTCTACTCGTCACCAGCCGGTCTCAAACCATCGGTCTACGCCATTGCTGTAAACGAAGAAAATGCGGCCGGTGGGCGCGTAGTAACAGCCCCAACAAACGGCTCATCTGGGCTCATACCTGCGGTCTTCAGAACACTGCAAGAGTCGCACAAACTGAGCCATGAGACTCTTCAGAATGGCCTGATCGTCGCTTCGGTGGTCGGTGCGTTGGTTAAAGTGCATGCCTCTATATCTGGTGCTGAAGTCGGCTGCCAGGGAGAGGTCGGTACTTCTTGCGCCATGGCAGCAGCCGGAGCGGTGGCTATGCTCGGAGGCAACGCCGACCAAATTGAACAAGCGGCAGAGATTGGCATCGAGCACCACCTTGGTATGACTTGCGACCCAATTAAAGGGCTTGTGCAAGTGCCGTGCATCGAACGCAATGCCATGGGGGCAGTCAAAGCGCTGAATGCTGCCGAGCTAGCACTTGCTTGCGACGGTAGTCACCTTATTACTTTAGATCGCGCTCTAGAAGTGATGAAGCAAACGGGCCTAGACATGAACCAGAAGTACAAAGAAACGGCTACGGGCGGCCTTGCTCTGGGTTAAAGGCACCTTGTATCGGTGCGCTTCTTTGTATGATTTCAGCTAAGTTAGATTAACTCTAGATGGAAGATTAGAAACCTCTTGACATTCTAGGGGATTAGGCATAGTCTGGCATAGCCCAGGATTATGCCTAGAAGTGCCAACTAATAGATTTATCCGCTCTATTTAGAGTAAACGGCCCCACATGCTTTGCATGCCTTTCTTTTTCCAGGAATCCCAGAAATGAACCCAGAATTACCACACAACCAATATTGCGAGGACCCCGGGCTTGAGCTTAGCTTTCAAGAAGTCGAACTCGGCTCCAAAATCGAAGGCGAACTTCGAACAACCTTTCACGTCTACAAAAGCGAAAGACAAATTGGCTACTATCTAGAGAAAATCTACACGGGCGAAGACAAGCTGGTGAAGATGGTGAAACGCTCTGCTGATGGTCGATCTGAAACGCGATTTAATCCAATCACTGGCGACATCGACAGCATTTTCGAATCATACACCTTGCCAGACGCAAATATTCTCACGAAAGATAAGCGCTACCTGAGCGAAGATCAGGCTATTGAATCAGTTTTAGTGATGAACCCCAGGGGTGTTCTCGTGCGTACAGTGGTGCGCGAAACTCAGGGTCAAGTCAATTCATTTCAGGGCCAGACTGAATTTGGGCCAGATGGTAAAGCACTATTTTCAGTCAATCATTGGTTCAATACAAAAAGCGGCAAAATGAACCACCGTGAGCAAATTCAATGGTTAACTGATGGCCAGCGCGGCGTGACAGAGCACTTCCACTTTTCAGAAGAAGGGTCTCTGTCCAAATATTTCAAACGACTTTATCATCCGTCGACTGATCGTTTCTTGGAAGAAACGCATATCTATGATGCATTGACGCAACTGATGGTGCGCAAAGAAACCAAGACCAGCGGCCGTCTAGAAGAGCAAATGTCGGTTGAGGTGATCACATACGATCAAGCAGGTAATGCCATCAAAAAGCAAAACAACATTCTAGATAAGGCCGCTCACTAAGAGCCGCTGGATTGTCTATTTTGCTTGCTGACCGCTTTACTGATTTAGCTTACTGATTGGGCTACTGATTGGTTTCGTTGGCGCTCTTCTGCTCTTCTTTGAGCAGAGAAGAAACTTTGCTTCGTAGTAGTTCTAATTCTGAACCAGCAACGATATTGGCACCGACCTTTTCAGGGCTACTCGACTGAGGCAGAGTGCGCAAAATTGCTTCGATGCGATCTCTTTCTGCGCTCGCTTCGCCTTGCGCATTCTTGAGTTTAGCAATCATCTTGTTCAACTCTTCAACACGCACAGCCACATCAACTGGCTTCCATGAATAGTCGGCAATCATCATGTCGAGCTTGCCTTGACCTTCTTTCAAGATAGCCAAGCGTTCAACTTTGTTTTCAGTACGCATGGCCTGTGAAACTAGGTTGAGAATGGCTACTACATCAGCTTCTGCGATGCGGTGGGTGAAGAAAGCTAGATCAGCGCGACGAACGATTGTGAGAATCTGTTCGCGGCTTTGGTCAGTATCTCCATCTTTGCGCAACAAGCGTGCAAGCCAATCTTGTAAGAATCTGATGTCGCTGGCCATGAAGCGAACTTCTTCATATCGCAACTCTTTATCGAATGGGCCAACGCCAGGGTTGGCGCCAGGATAGCTTTTGTTGATGGCCTTAACTAGCTCAAGTTCTTGCTGCAAGCGGGTTGCGTCAGTGTGGCCAAGATTGCCGTTTTTAATGCCACCATCGATTAAGCGTTGCACTTCAGAAATTGCGTAATCAATTTCTTCTTGACTCGGCTGAATCTTGCCTGCTTCATAATGAGTAGCCATCAGCTTCTTCTGCAAGTGTGCCTTAACTTCAGGAGTGGAGATTTTGCTATTTGCACGATCTCGAAGAACAGAATAAAGCTCATTTTTGGCGCGTAGCAAAAGTTCAGGCTCAACTATGTAGCTCTTGTAGGTGTTGAGCTGACGAGCGCAAACAGCGTTACGTGCCATGTACAAATCACTACGGAGAATCAAATCATCAATGCTCTCGATGCTAGTACCAGTGCGCGCAAGCGAACGAGTTAGTCGTTCTTGAACACTGGAGAGGTCGAGAGCCAAGACATTGAATTGCCAAAAATCAAGGCGATGGCCGTTGGCGGTGAACTGCTTTTGCAAACGCTTGATACCATCAATGCGATCGCGATAAAACTTGGCATCAGCATCTGTCAGTGTTTTATCTTTGACTAGTTTGTCGATGTCAGTAGAAAACTGTTTGAGTAAATGATCAATGCTGAGGTGATTAGACTTAACTTCTTGAGCGCGAGCTTCCATCTTCGCCCAGGTGCTTTCGATAGCTTCGAGATTGTTGGCATCAGTCAAACTCTCGTGCATCTTCTTGGTTTCTTCGGCAGTTAGACGGCCAGCCGAACGAGCATTTCTCAACTCAGTCTTGGCAGCGTTCCTTACTTCTTCGATGTTGATTGGAGTGTAAATTCCGACATTTGGAGTTTGGGCGAAACTCTGACTGCAAGCCATGCTCAAAGAGGCGAGGCCGAGAGAAAGAGAAATTGCAAGACGTCCAAAAGATGCACCGCTCATAAACTACTCCTAAACCGTTAACTAATACCGAGACCCCAAGGCATATAAAGATTACGCCAATTGAATACAAATTTCGCTCCTTGGAAATTGGTGGAGCCACGAACAACGACACTTCACAACAAGGTGCGCAAAGAAAAAATGCCAACGCAGAAAGAGGAAAGTATTGCTGTTTTCCAAATAAAAAGGGAGCCATTACTGACTCCCTATTTTAATTACTTTGCTGATTCAACTAGCTCTTGCAGGTTGAACCCTGATAACTGAATAGCCTTAAGATAAGACGCCTTGTCGTCTCCGCTTAAGAAGTATTTGAGTAGAACTGGTGTTCCGACTTCTTAAGTTTCATAGACATCGACCTAGGAGAAGTACCAAT
>JBBRMD010000038.1:0-55989 GCA_038231015.1 Candidatus Obscuribacterales bacterium | reverse complement strand
CATATGCAAAAGCTATACGAACAGTGGCGCTACTCCGTCTCTTTTTTCACTTTTTATCAGTCGGACAACCGGCCGGTTTGGACCGGAATCACCGGCCGGTTTCGACTGGAATCGCTGGCCGGTTTGGTCCGGAATACTCAGACTTGGTCAACCTGAAGATATCGCAGATGTTGTGGCCTTTGTAGCTTCGCCTGATGCTCGCTGGATTACGGGCCAAGTGATCAATGTTGATGGTGGTATCACTCTCTAGTTTTGATTGGGTTTTCTCCTGGCTAGACCTCCAGGGGGTGCGAGAAAGTGGTTTAGAGCAGTGATGTTCTAAACCACTTTTGCTTTGAAATAAGCGAGCAGAATCACACTGATGAAAAGCACCAATAAAAAGTATCAACTAAAAAGAATTTTTGCAACTATTAACGGTAGTAGGCTTGCGGCAAAAAATATAGTGAACTAAAAAAGCGAGCTTGCCACTTTTCAAAGCTAATTTCTGCTTGCCGATGTGACAAACAAATTTCAGCTAGAAAAGTGACAAGCTCGGCGTCGTTAGGAACTTCTTTGTAAAAATTCCAATGGGACTATTCAGTCAAAACTTCGCTGGTTATGCGCGTCTTGCCTCAAAGCTCAGTGCAGCAGAGCGAGGCCCAGGGCGAAGACCAAGGCGAAGATCAGGCAGAAGAGTTTGCCCAGAGTGAACCAGAGAACAGAGAGCATCATCCGCAGGTAGTCGCCCAGTCCGCCGGTTCCGGTGGGGCCGATGAACTTGGAGACTTTCTCGGTTGTGTACATGCCGACCAGCGAAAGGGCGAGGCAGACGATGAGGAATATGGTCATGGGATTTTCTTTTGGTCGAAGAGACCAGAAAAAGAAGTGTTGATGGAAGCGATGACGCAGTGCCAAAATTGGCCGTGCGCCATCGCCAGTTAGTTACTTAGTTGGTACGTAATAAGCAAGCGCCTACCAGGCACTGAGCACCCATTGGTGCAGGCTTAGCCGATGTAGTTGGCGACTGCAATCAGGCAGGCGGCAACTTTTTCATTGGCGGCGGCCGGAGTGATCACACCTTCCATGGTGCGAACACCGGAAGTCGGATCGTTCTTGGGGAACGACCACTTGATGCCCGAGATGCCCTCGAGGCGCGCACGCACTCCGCTGTCACCCTTGAATTCGCCGCTGCCGACACCGCGCATCACCACCGAAACCGAACGACCAGCGTCAGATTTTGTGATGGTGACAGTGACACGGCTCTTGCTCACGAGCTTTCCGCCCTGAACGATTTCGATCGGCGCTGCGGCGACGGGCTTGGCAGCATTGACGGCAGCAGCTGGACGAGTGGCCAGGCGATTGAGCGGAGGGTTGCTCTTGGTCGCTGGTCGGGGACTGCGTTCATTCTTGCTGACGTTCATGCTCATGCACTCTTCCGTGAAGCGGAACATGCGCTTGGTGCTGAACCAGCCGATGACGGTCAGGGCAGCGCCGACGAGGAGAGTTTGATTGGGTGTGATGCTGAGGCCGAACTTTGTGACGGCGAGGCCGAGCAGGAACCAACAGAAGGCGCCGGCAGCGACTGAGAGCAGTCCGCGCAGGGCAGTGAATTTGATGCGTTGTTTTTGGCAATGGTCCATCAGGATCTCCGTTGACGTTTCAAGTTTGAGAATGGGATTAGCTTGCTTACCAATGCATTGACAGCAATCACAGGCTGAGCGACAGTCTGCGAAAGTGGAGCAATGCCAGTTCTTACGATCTAGTCCAAACCCGCTGCATGCTGCAGATGATTTATGAATTGAAGATGGGCAGGGGATTGGAAGTTTCGGTTTGGAAGTAAGCTAGAAGGAAAGGGTGAATAAGAACTTCTGGAACCTAGATCATTGCTCTCGCCAGCTCAAATGAAGTGTTAGTTATAAAAAGAGAAAAGAGCATCTTATAGGCTTCTTTCTTATATATCTTTCTAAGTGTGGCTTAAACCTCGGCTCAAAACATAGGTGAATACTGGCTTTTAGCGCTGTTGCCAAGGGGGCCTTCTCTGTAATGTTGTCGAGCGTTTTGTCTAGCGGAGTTGGCGCAAAGAGCTTTGAGTGTTACGAATATCTGCTTGAATGGTAAAAATTCCGTGGTAAAAGTCGGTTGTTAAACTTCGGTCCTCGACGAGGAATGTATCTGTGTACAAGCTCTTGCTGCTCGTCTCGCTTTGTCTGTCCCTCCAAGACGCTCTTGCCGCGCCAAAATTAACCAGTTTGTCGGAATACCGAAAAGCCGGTTTTGCTGATTTGATTGCTGAAAAACAACTGAAAGCTGGACAAGTTTGGAAGTTGCAGCAGCACGGTGTTGTCTTTGGCGACCTCGATGTCTACATTAGCAAAAACGGCTTACGCACTGATTGTGCACGTTCTGGCATCACCGTGATTGCTCAAGGTCCGCGCTTTGACGTGGTCGCTTTTAACTTGCGGGCTAATGCTATTTGGAAGCCTAGCAGAGATAAATTTGCTCCTGCAGAAGCTATGCTCAAAAGCCTTACATTGGCTGGCTTGCCATCGTCATCAAAATTTCCACTGGTACCCTCTAAACCAAAGATCGTCAATGGTCTTAAATGCGAGACTTATAGCACCACTAACGCTTGGTCCAAGCAGCAAATTGATCTATTCGCTGACAAGAGATTTAGTGCTCGCTTTCCTCGCCGGGCAGAATTTCAAGGCATTGATCTACATGTGCCTAAAGATATCTACAGCATTTTAGAGAAAATTGACGGGGCGCCAAGCTTGCCGCTCTTACCTCTAGAATACAGCTACGATTGTTTGAATGGTAAGAGAACCACCCTTGTTGGCAGCAGCACTTGCCGCATTGTTGAAGCACCGAAAGATTGGCTCAAGCTGCCGACGGGGCTGAAAACGGTAACCAGCTTCCAGGCTCTCAACATGGATCAGGCTGCTCAATCTGGAATAAACGAATTGTTTGGCGATCTCGGTCGCTAATTGGTGCTAATCCCGAAGTGTTCAAAGCGGCTTTGTAAGTCACTGATGTCTTTGAAGTGAACAACGTTCATTCCTACAGCACTGCCGGCGGCGATGTTTGGCTCAAGGTCATCGATAAATAGACAGTGCTGGGCTGCCAAATTGCTGCGTCGTAAAACTTCCTGGTAGATCTCGTGCTGTGGCTTTATGTGACCCACTTTGTAGGAAAGAATCAGCTCTTCAAAATGGCGACTGACTTTAAAAGTCTGATCTAAATATTGCCAGTGTGATTCATTAGTATTAGATAGAAGATAGAGCTTGTGCTGCTTTCGCAACTCTTCCATGAGATTAGCCATCTCTATGTTTTCGCGAAATGTGGCGTTCCACAACTGGTGAAACTCTTCTTCGCCTATCGTCTGCATATCGCCGTGATTGGCCATTTGCTCATTGATAGCTTTCAGGAAAATGCTGGTGTCGATGTGACCGCTTTCGTATCCGAGTGAGCCAACATGTTTCAAGATTGGCTGGAACTGTTCTTTGGTGATTCCAGCGCGACTATAAAAACCTTGGCAGACTGTTTCCCACTCAAAGTCAACGAAGACATGGCCCATGTCAAAGACAATTAGTTTGATGTCGTGCTGATTCATTTGCACATGCACCCCTAGAACTTCGATTGATAACAGCAAAGAGTTTAGCGCATGGATAGTGCTAAAGGATAGGGCGCATGAAATATATTAGACCAGTCTACTAATCGTATTTTAAAAAAGAAGAAAACTTGGTGTGCTTTTCTTCGATTGAGATAATCCATTTCGATTTCGATTTCGATTGGTGAGGTCCACTCTTCGGAGTGGACCTATTGTGAAGAGTAAAGCGCAGCGACGCGCCAGAGTGATTTGTCGCGGCAGGAGAACCACCGCCAAGTCTTAGACATTTCCCTCAGCTAGTCCCTGTTACCAGTTCTCATCTCTGGTAACTCGATAGTAAGTCAGTCGGAACCAACAGACTTACTGCCGATACGGGCTCTCTACGATTGTCCTGACGTAGCCGCATGCGCCATGATGCGGTGTTGTCTATCATGCACCACTGTGCCGAAGCCCAGCAGTGCACGTTATGAGCCGACCCCAGGGTCGACTGGTTAGCTCCTTGTTGCTTCAATGAAAAAATCATTTAGCTGATTTTCAGCATGCTCTTTGAACAAATGGCAGGGCCATTCGTTAGAGAGCTTGCCGGCGAGCAGTCTTTGCTGTGGACAATTACAGCTCAGTCTGACCGCTCGGGCTATGAGGCTAGCCCTGTTTAAAATAAGAGTACCGCCACTAATAATTAGATAGCAGTAGTGCACGCCTCTCGCAGACTCGCCCTCGGAAAAGTTTGATTCTACTTAATAGTAGAAATAAAACTCTTGTGAGTCTACGCTGTGGCAACCATTGGCGGTGCCAAAAAATCGCCACTGAGGTGGAAACATTTAGGGTAATCATTGGTCCTATATTTGACCAATATCCCAGACGAAATGTCATCCTCTGTTTCCAGGCGTGAGGATAACATTGTCGGCAATAACCAGTGATTCTCTTCCCGGTTCCAGGAAGCATCAGTGGCCTCTCTCAACGCTCTTGACCATCTGCGTTGGTAGGGTCTGTTGGCTGCTACGACTGACATGCATCTGTCGAGCAACCACTTAAGGAGTCAGACCTTCCTACCTCATCGAGCTTTTTGTCCTGCTAGTGCAAGAGTGCTTCAGCTCTAAGAGGATTTGATTCCGAACAACCTGGTCGCAAGCAGGTTCACTCTCGGAATTGTTTGAACGGTCATATATGCCAGGTCATGTGGTGCTCCTTTTTTAGTTTGGTGTGGTGGATGATTTGATCGCTTGAATCGTCAGTAGCCTTTGCTGCTCGGGCTTAGGCGACGGCTGCGCTCTGCTCATAGCTGCGAATGCCGGGAGGAAAGCTGTGAAGGTCGGCTTCGGGATGACCGAGTTCGCTGGCCGACAGGGGCTTTCGCAGCCGCCCTTGGTAAAGGAAGGCGGCGTAAGCGCGGAGGTCGGCGTTGGCGCCAACGATGTCGGCGATCGATGACGTATGGTGGTCTTTGAGCATGCGCGTGGTGATTGTGTGCACGTTCATCCAACCTTCGCCGCCGAGCAGTTGAAGATGATGCTCGATGCAGTTTCCGTACAAGCGAGTCTGGTCGATGCGCAGGATGGTGCCGCCCTCGATGCTGGCGTGCGGGAAGCCCTCGAGCATGACCCATGGGCTATTTTGTTGGCTAGCGATGTTGCTGTTCATTGGTACTTTTTCAGGTGGATAGAGTTTGGGGAAAGAGAACTGGGCGATCAGTTTAGGAGGGCTGATTTGTTACTGGCTGGAGAATGTCAGGTCTACTGAACCGGCAGGCACCCGCAAGCGCTGTTCGACCAACTGGTCGACCGTACTCTCGAAGGTGAAGCCGGCGAGCCAGTGATTGGTATCTTTTGAGTCGACAACGGTGGTCCAATAGCCGACACCTTTCAAGGTTGCATCTTGCACTATGTACAGAGCGAGGGCGAGGGTGCAGATGAGGGAGTACATGATTGACCTTACGAGAAGCTAGCGGATGGAAGAATGTTGACCCTGAAAGCGCCATGCTTCCAGGGGTTCCGCACTAACCAGCAAGCTGAGGGTTTAGCTCAGCAGAGCCTTCTTGCGCAGGGTCTCGAGAGACCACTGGCTGGCCAGGTTGGCGCCGGGCAGGCCGCTGGCCTTGACCTTGGCCACGAGGGCGACGGCTTCACCGCGATGGGCGGCTTCGTAGTCGATGGCGACGAGCTTGGCCAGCAGGGTGGTGGTGGTCCAATTGCTGGCGCTGTTGACGCCGGGCGCCTTGGTGTAACGCAGGCGCTCGAGCAGCACGTCGTGGTCGGTGCTGCCGGCCACGGCCACGGCGGCGAGAGCACCGGTCCAGTCGGCTTCTACGGCGTTGTCGTTCTGGCACAGGGCTGCGACTGCCGTGGAGACGATGGCGTGCAGCTTTTCGCTCTGGACGACCTTGGAGAAGCGGTCCTGGTTCTGGTCGCCGGGCTGCTTCCAGAGCTCGTTGCGGGTGAGGGTCTGGCCGATGATGCTGGAGCTTGCCACATCGGTCGGCTCGACGCGCACACGGAAGTTGTTGCCGGAGAGCATGCGCACGGCAACGAAGCCGAGAGCGCTGGCCGCGATCACGACGTAGTTGTGGGTGCCTTCGGTGCCGGCGACGTGGAGCTTGGTCTTGAACATGATTTACCCTTTCAAGGTAAGTTGCGGCGCCTTTTGTTTGGAAGCGCTGCATAGATTGATGACAGGAAATAGATTGATGACAGGAAAACTAACGGAGAACTTTTACTGGAAAACTAGCGCAGGGTCTCACTGTAGAAATCGGGCACGGGCATGCCCTTGATGGCGAAGATGGCTTCGGCCTGCGCTTTCGATTCGACTGCGTGTTCGCAGTGGCGCTCACGCACCGCTGCAATCGGATCGTCGGTATCGGGTTCGAGGATGGCAATCAGTGACGCCAAGAACGTACCGGTGCGGCCCTGGCTGGCAAAGCAGAAGCCCATCAACGAAAGGCCCGATGCCAAAAGCGGTATCACTTGCTCACGCAAGAAGGTCTCCCAGTTGTCGGGCACACCGCCGAAGTCGGGCAGCTTGCCGACCAGGACATCGTAGGTCTTGCCCGGTGCGAAGGCCGTGATGCCCGAGGGCTGCTCTGCTGCCGTGAGTTCATAGCGCTGGCCGAAGTTGAGTTCCTTGCAGCCAGTCAACGGGATAAGCACGTCGGCCTTGTCCAAGTCGCTGCTCTCCAGGTAGCGCATGCCACCAGCCAGGACGGTGTAAGGGCCAACGCGGACGGGGTTGCCGCGGTAAGGCGGTTGCGGCGCCCGCAGGCCCGTGTTTTCGCAATGCTTTTTGCTCATTGAATTTCTCCTAAAGACCGATTTTGATGAATTTGCTGCTCTGGTTGATGAGCGGCTTCTTTACGAACGGATTGCCGACGACTGCCTGTGAAGGTTTGGCAGGCGCCTATTCGACTGGGCTTCTTGACCAGAGCGAGAGTTTGCGCCCGCGCTCGTACAGTGCCGCCACCGCCGGTGATGCTACTTGCTTGCGCACTTGGGTGCTGAGGTCGTCCCAATCGCGCATGATGAACTTCTTGTAGAGTTCTTCCAACGAACGAGCGTGCTTCTTGCTTTCCAGCAGGCTGTGAATCTCGTCGCGATTGCCGGTCACCATCTGATTCTTACCAAACACCGACCCGCCATTGTGCTGCAGGTCGAAAGCATGGTCGGCGAAAACGCTGTGGCTAAGCGTGCCGTTCAAGAATCCCAAAAGTGCCTGGGCAATTGCTCCCCACTTCTTGCCTCCGTAGGCCGGGCTCCATGGCACCGCATTGAAGCAGAGCTGAGCCAGGTCGGCGAAGCGCACGTGATCGAAGGTGTTGAGCAGCCGTAGACGCTTGGTCACCAGCGGTCGCACCCAAGAGCTTTCGTCATTGAAGTCAACGCCGAAGTGAATGCGCAACTGTTCAAACGAGTCGTCGAGTTGACCGTTATGTTCGCTCCTCTTCTTGCAGTGAGAGAGCTCTCCCCCCACCGCCGTCGCCATATACATGGCCAGACGTTCTGCCACTGCGCTGTGCACTTGGTTGCGCAGGGTGCGCGCTTCCGATTCCAGCACCTTGCCTTTGGCTTCGCGGGCCATGGCATCGCTCAAGTAGAAGTCGGCAATCAGTCGCTCCACTCGCTCCGATTGCTCTACATAATCGAAGTTCAGGCGCGGCTTTGGCCAGTTTTTCGCTTCCTCTTGGGCGACCCACTTGAGGAAAATGTTCACCTCCTTTTTGTTGACCTGCTCAGCCATTTCCACTTCACCACGCACCACCACACCGCTGCCATCCACTGAGACTTCCATGCCTTCCATGAGCTTTTGGCCCACTTCCAGATCGAGAGAAACCACAGCCGGCTTGGCTAAGCCCCGTGCCACCACTGCCGCATGGCTCGTGGCGCCACCGACGAAAGTGACGATGGCAACGGCGGCAATCATGCCCGCGAGATCATCAGGCGAGGTGTCGGGGCGCACCAGCACTACTTTTTCACCACGAGCTGCAGCGTCGACGGCTGCTTGCGAAGTGGTCACTACCTTGCCGAACGCTGCTCCAGGCGATGCCGAAAGACCGCGGCCGACGAGCTTGAGCCTGATCGCCGTGGCCAGGTAGAGCGGGTGGAAGCCCGGAGCCTTGAGCGATGCCACCGCTTCTTGCGAGACGAAGGCCAAGGCTTGCTCTTTGCTCCAGCGCTTCTCCCAGACGAACTGCACAGCCACGGTGGCCGCCGCGACTGCTGTGCATTTGGCATCGCGCACTTGCAGTATGTAGAGCACGCCAGACTCGACGGTGAATTCGATTTCCACCGGCCGCTGGCGGTGCCGCTCCATCGTTGCCACCAACTCGGCCAGCTCCAAGTAGACCGCTTCGTTCCATTGGCGCATCAAGGCAATGTCCGGCGCCTTGCGCACACCAGCCACCACATCTTCACCTTGGCCGCCCACCAGAAACTCGCCCCACATTTCAGTGGTAGAGTCACCGTTCACGACATTGCGGCTGAAGGCCACACCCGAGCCGGAATTCTGATCACGGTTGCCCATGACCATCGCTTGGATGTTGACGGCGGTGCCAAGATTGCCGCTGATGCGATTGAGGCGACGATAGTCTTGGGCACGCGGATTGTTCCACGAGCGCAGAACTGCCTCCACAGCCATGTTGAGCTGCTCCCAGGCACTCTTTGGGAAAGGCCTGCCGCTTTCTTTTTCTGCCAAGCCCAGATAGCGGCCGCACAGTTCGGTCAGGCCAGCCACGCTCAACTGCTCGATTTGACTGACGCCATGCTTTGCGAGCACTAGGTTCTTGCAGCTGTCCAGTACTTCCTTACTGATGCCCAGCACCACTTCGCTGAACATGCTGAGGAAGCGCTGGTACGAATCCCAGGCGAAGCGCGCATCTACTGCCCTTGCCGGAGCCTTGGTCGAAGCCCAGTTGAGGCCGAGGTTGAGCACGGTGTCCATCATGCCCGGCATCGAAACTTCTGCGCCAGAACGCACCGACACCATCAGCGGTATCGCAGTGAAGCTGACTTTCCCACCGAAGTGGCGACCACTCGCTTTTTCCAGCTGCGCCACTTGTTGTTGCAGGTGGAAGGCCACACGCTTTGGCATGGTGCCTTCTTGGGCGTAAGCGCGAGCGACAGCGGTGGTGATGGTAAAGCCATTCGGCACGCGGGCCCCGAGCTTCACCAACTCCACCAGGCCAGCACCTTTGCCGCCCAAATCTTTCTTCGACTGCGGACCTTTCTCAGCAAAGGAGAAGGCCACCTTCTTGCTCACCGGCACGGTTGCTCTTTGCGCCGGTTGTGCGAATTTGACCATGATTTCTCCTTTAGATGAGGTTTTAACTCCAGCTGAACTCGACTCGCAGAATCAAGCTGGTGTCGTGAGCGGTGGCTTCATCCAGAGCGTACGATTGCTCCATGCGGATGAACTTACGGCCTTCAAAATTGCCTGCCAGATTGACTTCGGTAAAGCGCAACGAGCCTGGCTGCATGTTGGCGCGGGCAAGCTGACAGGCCACTGCGCGCACCGCTGCGGGAACCTGCTTGTTGTTCACCACGCGGCCGCTCGCCTTGTTCAGGTACTGGTAGTCAGCGCGTTCGTCGAGCTTGAACCAGCGCACACTGCAGCGCACCTCGGTCGCACAGTCTGTTGATTCTGGCAGTCGAAACTCCAGACGCTGTTGTTCGACGGCATTCTTCTTGGCGAAGACCACCTCTTTGATGATGCGGCCGTTGCTGGCTGTAAGGCTGCTGACGAAGCCGTGGTTGAGCACTTTATGCAGGGTGCGATTGACCACGTAGTAGGTGGCGACGTGGTCATTGTCTTCGAGCCAGGCACCACAGGCGATGCAGCGTCGATTGTTTTGCCAGACGAGAACTTGTGACTGGCCGCATTTGCAGCTGAGTTGATCGTTTTTGGTGTTCATGATGTATCTTCCTTTCGCCTTAGCGATGACCCCGTAGGGTGCAGTGCTCGCACTTTCCCTGAGGTTTAAGGGATAGAATGCAAGCACTGCTTGGTTGGACCCATTGCTTATGGGTAGGTTTTCGACTGACGGCCGTAGCCGATGCCACTTGAAGGCATCAAGATTTCAGTGACAAAGTACTCCTGAGCTAGCGGTTCAGATGTGCCAGACCTTTTGGTCAGGGTCTTGGTTCTCGGCGAAGAGCGCCTGGCGCAGCACCGTGACGACCATGGCAAGGCTGTCGTGGTTGTTGAACTTGACCATGAGCAGTGGGGAGCCGTCTTCCTGCGCTGTCGAGAAGATGACATCGTCGTCGCTCAAGACAGCCAGGGCCTCGAGCTTGCGCTGCAAAACCGGCGCTGTGCAGATGATCGTGTAGCTGGTGTCGTAGCGGAACAGCCACATCGTGCTCTTGATGGCGTCGATGCGGCCGTAGGAGCGACGCGTCGGCAGCTCGAGGACGATGGGCAGCGGCCGTTCATGGGGGCGATTGGGGCCGCTGATCTTGTTCTCGAAGTCGGGGTAGTAGAGGCACATGCACAGCGGCTTGAGCTCGCGGTCGATGGCGCACTCGAGTTCGCCCGGGGAGTATCTGGAGAGGTTGGCGAGTTGGTTCAACTTGATTCCTTGTACGGTGAGAGTTGGAGTGAGAAGTGCCGGTGTCAGAACGCCCCTGCGCCCTTGAAGATCAGCGCAGTACCGGCGATGCCAGCGATGAGCGCCAGCAGGCGGCCGTACTTGATAGTGACACCGGGGCCGAAGCCGCCGAAGGTGCCGCCGCTCTTTTCCAGCTTCGACAGAGGGAAAGCGGCGGCGATGAAAGCCAGACCCCGAATGGTGTAAGTCATGATATTAATGGTTTCTCGATGGTGAAGGGGTCAGCGGCACTGCAGAAAGTGCAGGTGGGGAAACTGGAAGGTGACCGGGATGGCGTTGAAGGCCGTTTCGAGGGTGGCATAGCTGGTGCCACGCAGTTCGTGATTGTCTTTGCTATGGATTTGTCCTTTCATCTTGGAGAGCCGGGCCATGGCGCTCACGACCAGGCATTTGGCGGCGACGCGGTTGCATTGCACCATCGCCCAAAGGCCACTGTCTGTATCGCCGTACGTGCTTGGAGCCGCCTTGAGCTGTTGTTGGCAGGCCAAGCTGGTGAGGTAGGCTTCGCTGGTCGCTTTTTCAAGTGCCACGCTCGCGGCGCGGTAGTTGATGAGCGAATCGTCAGCTTCTTTCACGATCAGTCGCGCTTGCTCAGCCGTGCTTACGCTAGCCAGGCGGCTCTGGAACTGCTCTTGGTTGTGTGCCAGTGAACGGGCGCGCTCGAAAGCTTGGGTCACTTGCTCAGCCTTTTCGAGGGTGGCGGCAAGCTTGTGCAGCTTCTCTTCCAAGTCTTTATATGCCGCGTCGCTGATCACCCCGAAGTGGTAGGGGAGGTTCAACGGGGCGGCAAAACGCTCGACCTTGGTGTGGTCGAACAGCGACAAGCTCAGGTCGGTCATGGCGCCGCTGCCCGAGGCGATGTCCATCACGTTTTCAACTGCGAACTGAGCGTGCAAGGCCTTCAGCGTCTCCGGCATGTCGCTGATGATGCGGGCGCAGAGTACCGTGTTGCTGCGGCGAGCATCGTTGATTCCGGAGTCACCGGTATGGCGACCGCAGTCTTCCACCAGTTCGGGGATGAGCGTCGCCAAGACGCGAGTGTGTTTCACCAGCCGCTGACCGAAGAAACGGAAGGCGTAGTCGGCGGCCGCATAGTTGCAGACCAAGGCGCTCTGCTTGTCGAGCACCGCGCGGCGACGGGTGGTCTCTTTCTGGTGCAGCGCTGTTTCGAAGGTGCCAAGGTGCGACTTCACGGCAAACAGCGCCTTTTTGGCGCTGGCAGCCAGTTCGGTCACTTTTCGCCACTCGCTGTGAATGGCTTCGATGACGTTTTCGATGCCCTCGATTTCGGCGCTGTTGCTGAAGGCTGCGGGGATGAAAGAAGCGAAGATGCTGGCGTGGATGGTGTTCATTTGATGCTTTCGTTTGTTGCCTGAGGAATAAAGAGGGGCTCCGATTTTCAGGCGGTGCGGTGCCCCGTACAAGGTCTATGACAAACACTCACAATTGAGCGCAGTCGATAAGACCTTGAGAAATTTGTTTTAATCAGGGTTGCTAGACCGAGATCAAGTTGCTGAAAGAGATAGAGAGGGTGTCGCGGCAGGAGTACCACCGCCAAGCCTTCATGCTTGCATTTCTGCATGCGAAAGCGCCTCTCTAAGCTTGTCCCTATGCCGGTTCTCATTCCTGGCATTAGGAAGTTTAACGATTTGGACCAATCGTTAAATATCCTGCGGGAGTCATGTTTGTCAGGCATGACCGCGTTCGCTAGACGCGACGTTGGTAGAAGTTCGACTCCAGAGTCGAACTCGACTGGTGCCACCATCTCAGTAGAGAAAAGTTCTATATTTATAGAATATTCTCTGGAGAAAAGTGACACACTGGCTCGACAGCTACCGCCAGAGGCAGTTCGCTGCTGCGTTTGTACAAGCCGCTCACCCTAAGGTTTACGGGTTAGGGTTAGATGGAGGCATATCCGCCACTTGTGGTGGTGGCATGCCGCTCACAGTAATCTTCGAGTTGACGACTCTAAGAATACTGCTCGAGCCTCGAGGACAGGCTCTATGGTGTGTTTAAAATATAAATGCCTCTTTCTCTATAATTTAGGTGAGAAAGAAGCGCCCTCGCCTCTAGCAGACTGCCCCTCGGCTAACCCAGTGATGTTTTAGCCATATCCGGCTAATCTCACTCAAGTCGGAAGTCTGCTCTAGGACAGAGTTTAACAAGATTAAGCTCTGTCCTGTGAGTGGAAACTACATCTAAACTAGTCGAAAACAATCATAGTATTTTCGAAAAGCCGATAAGCAGCTCGCAGATATATTTCAATCAGGAACTTTTATCTTTAGGTCCGCAGCATTAGGTCATGTTTCCGGAGTGGCCTGTGCTGTGCGTCTCATATAGATACTCCTCTGCTAAACCGGGGCCACGGCTTGCAACGGGTACCTCCCAACTCAGCCCGACGAAACTGAATTGTAGAACCATAATATGGCTGCTTCAGAAGACTGCTCTTCGTTTGCCGCCGCCAATCTCATGGATTTGTTCCGACTAACACAATGGGTGGCAACATTGTCACGGTCGGATGCTTTAGTTCTCTAACATCGCCAAGTCATATTTTCTCCTCTCATAAGATGGTTAAATCACCAGCGTGACTCGTGCCAGACGCAGGTGAAAGTAACCGTATTTGTCGCCGTGTTGCTCTATCAAACAGGGTTTGTTTGGTAGAGAATTTGAAGTAAAACGCTGGTGGAGTTTACGTGTTTTAGTGAAAGCTCTTGAATAGAATGAGAAGGAATATATAGAACAGTAGTTAAAGGCTCATGTATTTATCAATGACTAGTAATTACCCCAGTGAGATGCGCTTGCCAGGCTGAATGATCACTAACGCAGCTTCTCTAGGCTGCTGAATCTGTGAGCGTGCAATGACTGAGAGCACTATGTGGTAGCCTGCAAAAGCTCTGAAACAGCCATGTTCTGGTGATTGGTTGGTAATACTCGCAGCAATACTCGCAGTAGATAGCAAACCAAGTAAGACTAGATTGACTAGTGTGAGCGGCACTAATAGCGCCATACATGCATGGTCAGTTTGCTATTAATGTCAATTATACAGCTAGCGCAATGCCACTATATGCGGTGCAAGAAACGCAAAAATGCACAGAGGCAATTGCGCCTCTGTGCATACAAATTATTTCAGCACCATTGGTGGTGGCGGTTGTTGATCTTTTTAGCTTTTGTCTAGCCTGAGCTTCAGCGACCTGTCTCTTGATTGCATCATGTCGTAGTCTTAGATTGAGCTGCCAGTAACGGCTGTTCGTTCTTTAACTCTCTCACTGTAAGGCTGGGTGTTTGGCATTTTATGGGCCAAATTAGCAAACGGCTTAAATTAATGACGGCGTGCCGAGGCGAAACTAATTATTTTTCTTTGCCGACAAAGGTCGTGTCTTTGTATGCTTCCAGTTGCTCTTTTGCGAGGAAATCACGATCTATTTTTGCTAATTTACTGTTTCCCGTTTTTTCGAAGAGACTGGCTCTCAAGGTTCGCGCTTTGCGATCTTCGGAAGCTACTGAAATGGCACTGTGCTGCCTGACAATGAACTTGTTCAAGTCGTTAATTGCTTTTTGATTCTGATTGAGACCGGCATAAGCTTGTGCCCGCAGGTCATAAAATTCAAGAAATTGTGGCTGCTGCTTCAATACTTTACTTGCAAGCTCAATTGCCTCATTGTATTGCTTGTCGTCGAGGAAAGCGCGGGTGAGGAATACTGTGCTGCGGTTGAAGTTAGGAACGATCGCGTCAATTGCTAGCAAGCTTTTAATGGCATTTTTGTGTTGTTTTAGTGCTGTGAAATTGAAGCTTTGCGATGAGTAAAGTTCGCAAGCTATGCTTCTTAGTTCTTCTGGCGGCATCGCGCCGACCATATTTATAGCTTCTTTTGTTATCTCCATAGAGCCTTGGTAGTCTGTGCAGCTGCGTAGAAGGCCAGAAAGGCTCGCATATGCTTGCAGACAATTAGGGGCTGCTTCAATGCCTTTTTTATAGTAGACAATTGCCGCGTCATCCTCAAAAGAAAGTTCAGCGATGTTTCCTAATATGAGGTAGGGTGCGCACCATGTCGGATGAGTGGTGATGGCTGCGCGCGCAAAGTTAGTGGCTTTGGCTAAATCTTTGTGAGCAATTAAGAGATGACAGGCAAAGTAGAACTGATTTTCAGTATTTGCTGCCATGGCCGCTTTGTAATTAGATTGCTTGCGCAGTATGGCTGCCTTTGGGATGGAAGCGAGTGTATATGGCTTTAATTTTGCTGCTGGTTTAACGGCAATATTAGATACAGTTTTAAAAGTGTCGACCTTGCTCGGCTCAGCATTCGCCTGTGCGCATGCTGCGACCAAACAAACTGACAAGATGGAAATCGTGGAAAGCCGTGCTGGCAAAGTGCGCCAAAGCGGCACGGATTGTAACTTCTTGCGGTTGAGAAATGTCATGGATAGTGATTGCTTGAGATGCTCTTTATTTTTCATATTCTTTTTTTCGCTCGACTTATCTAGATTCTCTACCCGAAATTGTCTAATTTTGATAGACTAAGCTTAGCTAAGTCAGGAGCGACCAAGTGGAGCCTGTCAATATTCATCAGGCAAAAACTAATCTGTCACGGCTAATTGAGCGTGCCCAGTCTGGCGAGGAAGTTATTATAAGTAAGGCTGGCAAACCGGTAGCCAAACTTTCGGCTATTCAAGCAAATTCTAAGCCGCGAATGTTAGGTCTGCTAAAGGGCAAGCTTAAGTTGGCCGCTGATCTTGACGATCCTCTTCCATCTGAACTTTTAGATGCATTTAGGAGTTAGTCGTGAGACTTCATTTGAAAGGTAAAGTTTGAGGATTCTACTCGATACGCACATTTTGCTCTGGGCTCTTTCTTCAGATCCAAGGCTCTCGAATGAGGCCGTCAAGCTTATCGGAGATTCGAAGAACGAGGTTTTAGTAAGCGCTGCTAGCATTTGGGAAATATCAATAAAGTATTCACTTGGCCGACTGTCACACTCTCCAGCTGAAATTACTGAAGCTGCAATTAGCACAGGATTTTCTCAACTACCGATTGCTTTTGAGCATTGCCATGCTCTAGCGGCATTACCCGCAGTGCACAGCGATCCGTTTGATCGAATGTTAATTGCACAGAGTCTAACCGAACCAGCCATTCTTGTGACCCACGATCGCTTGCTCAAAGAATATGGAAGCACCATTCTTTTGGTCTAGCAACGAAAGCATTGTAGTGTTGAAGGCATACTTGTGTTTTTGCAGAACCAGTAGTTCAATTTCTTAACTAGCAGTAGACCGGTCTACTACTATCGAAGAAAAAGAAAAACAGGCGAAATAGCTGGGTGTAACCCCAACTAATTGCCTGTTCTTCTAGTGCTAAAGCCGATGCTCTAGCGTTTCATAGCGCTTAGTCGCGCTTGGGTAGGGAGATCCAGAGCAGCACATAGACTGCCAGCACGAGGCCGCCCGAAATCAGGCCGGCGATGACGGTGAGAACGCGAACGAGGTTGACGTTGAGGTTGAGACGCACAGCCATGCCAGCGCAGACGCCGCCGATGACCTTGTGGTTCTCGCTCTTGGTGTAGCCGTTCTTGTGGAAGAGATAGATGATGACGCCGATGATGACCAGCGAAATGATTGAGCCCATATTGATTCTCCTTCGAAGTGAACTGAACGTTGATGATTGTTTGCACCAGGTCGAAGGGAACCCTCAATCACGTTGTGACGTGACCAAGGGCCCCTTTTAGCCTAGTTACGCTTGCCACAGTGTTGGTAAGCGTTGAGCCTTAGCCCTTGATTTGGCTTTAGCCCTTGCGACGACGACCCTTGCCGCCGGTCTTGCCAGTGCCACCGGTTTTGCCGGTAACTGGCGTGGTCCCGCCAGTGATGCCGTGATCATCGAAGCCCTTCTCGATGATGGCCTTGTTGGCACCACCACTGAGCTGGCTGTCCGCGCTGACGAACGCCCGACGCATGTCGCGGAAGGTCACCTTGCTCGGAGGCACGAGTGCCAGAGCCAACAGGTAAGTCTTCACGTACAGCTCGAGCTGCGCCTTGAGCTTGGCTGCATCAGCCGAAGCATCGCCGGTGAGGAAGGCTTCCAGGATGTCAGCCGTGGCCGCACCCGAGATCTCACCGTCATCGTGCACTTCGCCGGTCTTGTCACGGACCGTCTTAGTGTTGCGCTGGATGCGGATGCCGTTGGGCGGCAGCGCATACAGGCCGATGATGCGCTTGTCCGCCTTGATTTCGGCAACAGTCAGAGCCTGACTGCTGGCCGAAGCGAAGGTGAGCGCGAACCAGTACTGCATGATCAGCTGGCACATGTCGCCAGTGCTCTCATGCAGTGCACCACCTTCCGGCCCAGGAAGGTCCTTACCCGGCGTCTGCAGCATGACCACGTGATGGCCATTTTCGTGCCACGAGACGCCGAGGTCGAAGCCGATCACCTTGTTCAGACCGTTGGGCAGGCCAGAACCAACGCCGATGTGAATCTCGTATCCTTCCGGATCGAAATAGGCGTTGTCGGTGACGGTGCTGTCGTTGATGAAGACAGGGATCGGGCGATCCTGCTTCTTCATGCCCATGGCCTCGAAGAAGACCAGCTGGGTATTGATGGCAACGAACGTCGCCACCGCCGTGAAGGCATCGACTTCCTTGATCGGGTCGAAGTTGTAGGAACCGTCAGCCTTGCAGCCGAGCGTTTCCCACTTGCGGCCGACCTTGACCTTCATGTCGAAACGTTCGTTCTTGAGCAGCTTCGGATCCGGGAGGTTCTCCACGAAGTGGTCAACGACCTGCTTCGGGATGGCCACCTTGGGGTCCGGGATGCGCAAGAAGCACTTGGCCGGCACCCGGGTGAGACCAGCCGTGGTGGCTGTGCTCGACACCGAGTAATGCAGAAGCGACTGGTAGTGCACCACTTCCTTGGTCTTCGCCTTGACGAGGAACAGCATCAGCTGACGCGGTTCGCAGGTGGAGAGCTGGACTTCGTAGATGGCGTCGAACTTGCCGGCGTGCTCGGACAGCACCAGGGTAGCCGTGGCCGTGCAGGTGTTGATGGCACCCTTGAGGTCCTTGGCGTACTGCTTGTCGTCCTTGCTGAGGATGCGAGTGAGATAAGCGAACTTGACCTTCGCCAGAGCGATGGCTTCGTCAGCCGAAATCACCTTGCCGAGTGCAGCCGGGCGACGGCCGAACTTGAGGGTCGAGGTGACGTTGAAGATCTTGCCGGCCTTGTCCATCGAGACGTGCACATGCGCGCCACGAACGGCAAGCTTGGTGCCATCCTTGAGGACGATCTGCTGAGCGTAGGCGACCCGATGACCAAAAGGCATTTCTTCCGAAACGCCGTCGGCGAGCGAGACATTGCTCAGGCTGAGAGCCTGCTGGATGGTGCTGCTGGCAAGGAAGTTGCTGGCATGCATGGTGGCACTGCCGAGGAACGGCTGCGCGAACATGCCAGAGGGACCGGAGAGGTGACGGATGTGACCGGTGCGGTCATAGCCGGGCACGTTCAGGTCAGGGTAGAGCTCGGCCAGCCGGTTGACGGCGCTGGTGTAGAGCGACTTGGGCGATACGACGGGCTCCACTGCAAAAGCAGAGTTGAGGCCGTGCATGAGCTTTTCACGAATGTTCATAGTGTGACTCCATGTTTTTGTGAAACTCGACTTCAAGCACCGGGATGGTGCCGACGGAAGCGAATTTCTGGTTTAAGAAGACTGTTAGAAGAAACAGAAGAGCAAGAGAAGAACGGCCGGTTGACTCGAATAAATCAAATCAATCGAACCGAAATCTCAAACCCGTGTCACTCGCCAAAGAAACCGCAAACACTGAAACGCTTTCGCCAAATCAACCCGCAATTTATTTCGCAAAACGATTCGAAACAAAATTACTCACAGACGACCCAATACCGCTCACGCAAAAAGTTGGTGAGAGGCAGAAGATAGAGAGTGGAGAGTTGAAGAAGAGTTAGCGCGTGATATTTACGATTCCAGAGATTTTTGAATGAGAGACAGTATGTCTACCGTAGATATATGGCTATGCAAGAACAAATAGCTAAATAATAAGATGCGGTTAATGAAATTTTGGTTAGCGGAACCGTTGTTTCGGGCGAACGCTGTAAGCGGAGACAGGCTAAGTGTCTTGAGTTGTAAAGAGGGTCGCGTGGCTTGTGCAACCTTCCTTTGCGGATTTTTTGTAACAATGGCGAAGCTTCGCTAGCAAGATTTCTTTCAACTTCTATTCAAATCATCTCTGCAAAAAAACGGACAGCGTTTGGCCTAAACAGAGCTAGAGCGAGCCTTGCTAACTCATTAAGCAGTTCTCAGTGTGGTAAATACGCGCTCGGAATGCGGCTCTACTAGGTTTATTGATCAGCCAATATTAGCTTTCTGAGACTCTAAATCTCCTCACCGTGGGGGCTAGGAGGCACGGGGCTGAGGCTGCCGATAGAGCCAGGGGCGGCATGGGCCAGCATAAACTTTAATGACGTGGGCGAAATAACTCTTGCTTCTCTTGATAACTTTAGCTTAAGGTCCAACTATCCTTCTACACACATACACCAAGAGTTTCTTCAGTCCCCTTAAACACCTAGCCAGCGCACCATCCTCACTGCTAAATCCTCCAGCACTTTGTTGGCGGACGAAACACTTGCAGGATGTTTTGTTTGGAGAGGTGAACGGCTTGGGGGCTGCTCTACTGCTGTTGTGTTAGTTGGCATCTTAAGGCTATCGAAAAGAGAAACTATGACAAAACAACTCAGAATTATCGGAACAGATGTCTGCCTTCCATGTGCCATCTCTGGCCATGATGGTGACGCTTGTCGCGCTAACAAGATGGAAGATGGCGGTGTCTTCTGCGTCACCTGCACCAGCTTCTCTCAGCCCATCTCTGCCAACGCCCGCGCCATCTACCAGATGCCGATGTCGGTCAAACTCGTCGTCGCCGCCTTGCTCCGTCAGGACATCCATTCGGATGACCAGACACGCGAAGCAGCTGCATCCGATGACACGGACAAACCCCTCACCGCGACCTACGCGCAGTATGGTCCCGACAACCTCACCGCAGATCGCGCTGCTCTGGCGTGCATGCAAGGCAATGCTGAAGTCGTTCTCGGCGCCGGTCGTGTCACCTTCGCTGCTAACGTGCTGGCCAACGTGGTCTTGCGTTTCCAGTACGATGAGGTGAAAAACTTCGACAGCCATGCCTTCGACAAGAAGGTGCCCACGGCTGATGAAGATGCTCTCCTCAACGTCCTGCCCCACCGCGATTGCCCGCCTACTCTGGCGGCTGCCGCGCGCAAGCTGATCGAAATGGGTTTCGATGTGTTGCATGCCGATCTCGACGCTTCCATGCGACGAATCGTTCTCTGCCACACTCTCGGTGCCAACCTCGACCGGCGCATCCCTCAGGGCATCTTTGCTGAAGTGAACTACATCGTCTGACCGATTGGTCACACGGTATAGCCCTTTGGCATGCCCAGTGTAATTAGTGAAGGACTCTCTCGACATGCATCCGAGCAATCAGATGTAGAGAGCCCTTACCCCTGTCCAACATTTTGAAGAGCAGCCGACCAGTTCAGTGAATTGGCCGGCAGCTCAAGCCATTTAAAAAAAGGAGTCAGACTATGAACACAACAACAGTTCAGCTGGCCAAGAACTCTCCAGACTACTGGCGTTCGGCACTGTCCGGCATCAGTACCCTCTGCGTTGACCTCTGGGGAACGGTTGCACGGTCAGATAACCGTGAGCCGATCCTCGATGCTCAGAGAATTCTCGGCTACAAAGTAGACACCATTGACCCCAAGGATTTGCGGTCAGTGGACCCGGCGTTCTTGAATGTCTGCCTGACAACAGACGTTCGCGACGCGGTCGGTTTTCTTCGCTCGGTTGCCAGCCGCTTCGACCTCTCGGTCAACCCGCAGCAAGTTGACCAGTTCCAGGACGTGGTCGACCAAGAGTCGTCGTGCTCGGGAGTATTCTTCGACGCCAAGAACGCGTTGAAGGTGCTCAAGGGCCGCGGTTTCAAGCTGAGCCTCGTTTCCAACCTGTGGTCGTTCCCCGTGGATTGCTTGTTTGCTGAGGACAACCTCGGCAAGTACTTCCCGGAAGAACTGCGTGTGTATTCCTTCGTGGAAGGGGTCAGCAAGCCTGATCCTGAAATCTACCGTCGGGCGTACGCGCGCTGCCGCACCCACCCTGGTGATTGCCTGATGATCGGTGACCACCTGGAGAACGACATCTTGCCGGCCCTCGCGGTTGGCATGAAGGCGTGTCTCGTCGATCGCAATCGCAAGTATGACCCGGCCCTCATCCCTGACGGTGTCCTGGTCGTGAAGAGCATGGAGGATTTGATCGCCCTCCTTCCTGAGGCTCCAGCCGCCTATTAACTGCAGGCCATCACGGCAAGCAGTGAACGGTTTTACCCGCTTCAGGCTCTTCTAAAGAGAGCAGCCTGACAGGCCTCATGACCGACCGGTCATGAGGTCCTGCCGTACGCTGCAACAAGGTTCCGCGCTATCTCGCGGTGCCCGTTCAGCTCTTCGGTTTATCAACGTCGGTCCTCAACTGGGTGCGGCCTCCGCTGCATTCAGAAGAACGAACCAAAAACCTAGAGGTGTATACCATGGCTAAGATTCAAGACATCACAATGACGTCAGGGTTCGGGTTCGTCCCCACTGTCGCCGTTCGCAACTTCGCAGGAAACTTCGAAGTGTGGCCGGCCCAGCACAAGGCAGACCCCGATGACTTCATCGTCCAGGAACGGCAACCGGGGCTTCAGTGCACGGTTTCGACGGAGTCGGACTTCCCCAATCAGGACGTCCTCGACTGCGCCAAAGGCCACCTGGTCGCCGCGACCCTGGTCAAACTGCGCCACACTACCCCAGCTGCCATCGAGGGGCTGGCCAGACTGCTCAACGTTCCCGCCAAGAACATCACCGCTGCCGGTCTCAAAGACCGCACCGCACGTAGTGCGCAGATGGTTGTGATCGAAGGCGTGGACCTCGAGCATGTGCGGCGCAACTGCTTTCCGGACGAAGCAATTCTTCGGGAGCACGGTTTCTTTATCAAAGATGCACGTCGGTGCACCAAAAAGCTCGGCAAGGGTCATCTGGAGGGCAACCACTTCCAGATCAAGCTGATCGTCGGCGGCAAGTCGCGCGAGCAGCTCGAAGAGTACCTGACCCCGCGGCTGGAATTCCTCATGCGCGATCACAAGGGACGTCGTGTTCCTCGTGTGCCCAACTTCTTCGGACGGCAGCGTCTGGGGCGGCGGCAGAACTTGCTGGGCGTCGGCGTCGACCTGATTGAAAACGGGTTGGAAGCTGGCATCAAGCGGTTCATCTGCGAGGTGGTCGAGAACAACGACCATCCCAAGGCCAACGAGCTGCGTCGGCAACTGGCGGCCAAGTGGGCCGAAGCCGAGCGCATCGCCGAAGAGAAGGGACAGACTGTCGCGGAGCAGTTCTACTGCTTCCTCGACATGAAGAAACTGCTCGAGGCAACTGGCTTCAAGGGAAAGCCGGTGTACAAGATGGCGAACATGTTCATCGAGTACAAGCTCGTCAATAAGATCCTCAGCACGAAGTGCATCGAACGCGCAGTTCGTGAACTGAAGGACGACCTCTCTCTGTCCGTGGGCGCTTTCCAGGGTTACTGGTTCAACCAGCTCCTGGGCGACGTCAACGACGAGGGAGCCAAGATCTCGGTGTCGTCACTCGAGGTCGACCGCGATGGCGAGCCGGTCATTCCCCTGTACTTTCCGGGTGATGATCGGTCCGTGGCATTCTATCGGCAGTGGTGCCCGGAGGCCGTGCCCGACCAACTCGACAAGAAGGTCAAGGAAATCTTCCTGTCGAACTACAATGGTCGGCCCGGTCCTCGCCGTCCTGCCTTCATCTTCGTGAACGATCTGTCCTACGACGTTCGCGACGAGGTGATTACCTTCCGCTTCAGCCTTCGTTCTGGCTCGTACGCTACGACGTTCCTGTCGTACCTGTTTCAGCTGGACACGGACGGCCTCGAAGTGGAAGACAAGTAAGCACCGCAACCCAAAACTCAAAGTGAGGTTTATTACCATGAACAGCAAATCGTGTTACGGACAGGGCGGCCACTGGGACGCCCCTGTCATCCCGTCGCTGCGGCAGCCCCATCTGGGTTCCACCGCAAAGACGGAGGAAGTGACATCCGATGAGGATGCACGTTCCATCAGTCAGCGTCTCTTCGGCCAGGTCGTCATGCTCGGTTCGCAGGTCTGCAAGGGCCCGTGCGTCGGCAATGACAAATTGGCCTTCGCCTTCGCCGCCAACGGCTGATAGCAAAGCTCAAGGTCGGCAACGACTTAAACTGGAAGCTCTGCGTCAAAAGCAGTGACAAGCACCGTCGTTCAAAAATGCTTCGGCATAATTGAGCGGCGGTGCTCTTCTCGTTTGGTTCCGCAGTTGGGGCTGTTGTTGTTTGTAAGCTCACGCTTGCAGATGGCCGCAGCTCCAACTCGGAATTTTTTTCTTTGCGTCTATTAAATTATATAGTTGAATATTAGTCTCGGTTGCTTTTGCAAAGGCCTAAAAGTGTTTTGCATATAAACGTACAGATTCAGCCATTAATTTGAGATTTCAGATGGCCTTAGTGAGATTGCACTAGGCAAATTGCTAGGCCCAAAATGAGCAGTCTGCGCCAGTTGCGTGAACCAAGTGAGCACTCGTATTTGCCCCAATTAGCACTCAGTCTAAAATCAGCAAGACAAAATACTGGCTTGCGCTTTGGCGATTGCTACGGGATGTAAAGAGGAAATGTGTATAAAACCTTAACGCTTTTATTGATCCGAAACTACAGTCTTAATTGATAGTTTCTAGATCTTCATTTCTTTTTCTTCCCCCGAGATAAATAACCGCTTTAACTATCTGTGCCTACAAAGCCTAAGTAACTCCTGAAGATTATGTCTTTTGGACGGCTGCCGCAGATTCTCTTCTAACCATCGCAACAACACAGCAGCGACACACAGCAACCCAAGCTAGTGCTCCTGCGATGGAACCATCTTGCTTTTTAACCCAGTTCACACACGCCGTTTCTACGGCTAGCGAATGAAGGAATACAACCATGTCTGATCAACCAAAATTCAACGACAAAGAATCATGGAAGAAGATTGGCAACGCATTGATGTTCATCATCGGTGCTGCTTGCTTCTTCTTCTGGCTCGCCAATGGTCCGCTTCTCCCTGACCCCAACAAGGTCACGAAGGGACACACCACGGTCACTATCGTGTCGAACATTCACCCCGAGAACATCACCGGTTTCGCCGGCTGGATGTTGCACTCGGGCTTCCTCATCATCGGCCTCATCTGCATCGGTCTCGCTTTCCGCAATCAAGTGCGTTGGCGCAAGCAGATCGAATTGGTCGAGCGTGAAGAGCAAGCTGTGCGCACCCAAGGTCGCCTCTCGCCCATCAACCAACTGAACGGACGTCGCGACAAGAAAAAGCCGCAGCCGGAAGTTGAAGTCGAAGTCAATGGCCAGAAGGTCAAACTGAAGCCAATGACTTGCGACGTCGGTACTCTGATTCTGCCAGGCGATCACCGTTTTGCCGGTCTTACCTTCGACAAGGTGATCGGCCAAAGCGAGGCCAAGGTGGAGATTCAGGAGTTCCTGCACTTCTTGCAGCATCCTGATCAGTACGCCAGCTTGGAAGCCAAAGTGCCACGCGGCGTGCTCATGCACGGTGCGCACGGTGTCGGCAAGACCATGCTTGCCCGCACTCTCGCTTCTACCTGCAACCTGCCTGTGATCGAAATCGCTGGTTCGGAATTCGTCGAGATGTTCGTCGGTGTCGGCGCCAGCCGTGTCCGCACGCTCTTCGACGACCTCGACTACCTGGTCACCATCTACGGTGGCGCCATTCTCTTCATCGACGAGTTCGATGCAGTGGCACGTGCCCGCGGCTCTTCGGCCGGTGGCGCTCAGGAAACCGAGTCGACGCTCAACTAGCTCCTCAAGGAGATGGATGGCATCGTCGCCCGTCCGCGCGTCTTCACCTTCGCGGCCACTAACCGCAAGGACATCCTCGACCCGGCGGCCATTCGTCCCGGCCGTTTCGACCGGCACATCGAGTTCTTCAACCCAACCCGCAAGGACCGCGAGGCCCTGCTTGCTATCTATCTGCCCGAGCGTCTGCGTGCGCCCGGCGTCAACCTGACGGTGGCCGCCAAAGCTTGCCCCGGTGCTTCCGGTGCGCATGTGGCCAACATCGCCAACGAAGCGAAGATTCTCACGGTGCGTGCCGGACTCGACAAGGTCACTCAGGACGTCCTCGACGAGGCGGTTCTGAAGACCATGTTCGGCGCCCGGCGCGATGGCCAGCGTGCGGTGCTCACTCCGATGGAACTGGACACGGTCAAGGTACACGAGAGCGGTCACGCCCTCGTCTACATGAAGCTCTCGGGACGCGCTCCGCTGCGCTTCACGATCATCCCTCGCGGTCAATCGGGCGGTCACGTGGCCTTCCCTGATGACTTCGAAATGCTCAACACCAAAGCGCACCTGACGATGCGTCTGGCTGTCCTCATGGGCGGTTCGGCGTCGACCTCGATCATGCGCGATGGTCAGGAAGATACGGGCATCTCGATGGACGTGAAGATGGCGACCGACATCGCAGTCGATATGGTCACCAAGTACGGCATGTCCACCATGGGCATGTTCAACCTGCAGGCTCTGACCGCCGCTGGCCTCGTCTCCGACGACTTCAAGGCGCGCGTTCTGGCCGAGGTGCAGAAGCTGCTCGACGCCGGCAAGGCGAAGGCATTCGAAGTGATCGAAGGCAACCTCGAACAGCTCAAGCTGCTGTGCGCTGAAGTCGACGAACACGAGACTCTGCTTGAGCCGGACCTCAAGCGTATTTTCAACCTGACCTACGGCGAGCCCGGAGCTGAGCCCATCGCTCTGCCTGCGGCCACCGACAACAAGTAAGGAGGATATTTATTATGAGCAGATTCATGACCGGACCCCGCGACAACGGGCCTGCCAACCCGCCACCCTGGCCCAAGATCGTCCTGTGTTTCACTGGCATCATCCTCATGGTGGTGTCGGGCTGGATCGCCTACCACTACGAGTGGATCGGCGACGTTTACGTCAAAGGGCCTTGCGTTGGCCTGTTTATCATCGGATTTCTCTTTCCGATTTGCTTCGTCGGCGAAGGCTTCGATGAAGCACAAGCCCGCGGCGACAACAACATCTAGGCGCTAGCAAAGCGCTTTCTCGCACCGACAGGAGAGCAGGCTTCGGCCTGCTCTCCTGCTTTCGGTTGTTTTTCTACCTTTGTTTTCTCCTGCTTTCTGTTTTTTCTTCCGGTCTATTAATTCATATAGTTGCCAGAAGTTCATTTGAACATATTCGTTAGAAGTTAGCGCCACGGGCCGATAAAGCGCCTGGCAACGCCCCTGACCAAATAGGATTTTGGAAAAGAGTAATAACTATATGACTTAATAGGAGGGAATTTTTAAAAACGTCCGCCGCCGGAACCGGGGAGGTAGGCAAAATGCCTACTCTCCCCGGTAGCTTCTAGGGCTTAGAGCGAAAACTCATCGTCACTGGCGGCAGATTTACGGCGCATGCACTGTGATTTCGCGCGGGCAGGCCTGAAGAGCCTTGCGGCGTGCGGCGATATTGATATCAATCTTTTTAGAGCTCATTTTCTAATGTTGTTTTCTAAGTTGGTTAGATTATTAGTTGGTTGATTGTTTAGACGCGGGGGAACTCCCGTTGGTAGCGTAACAACGCCTTCTCGGGGAAGCCTTCCACATCGCCTCGGCTGATTGCATAGATCTTGATCCCAGTGACGACACCGTGCATCGGTGATCCGACAAACACCGTCTTGATGACGTGACCAATATCGCATAAGAAGTAATCGGCATGACCAGCCATTTCTCGGTCGTTTCTACGGGCCAAGCTTACTGGTGCACCATGATAACGCTCAGCTGACCTGGCTGTCTCCCGGTATCTTTCAAGATCATCGCGAGTGACCAAGCCGTCTTCGTCGGTATCGAGCAAGGTGAAGTTGGCCGAAAGCCAGGTATGAAGAGCTGGTGCCAACTGCCAAGCCCTCTTGCAATTGTAATAATGCACAGCGATATATCCGGTGATTGGCCCAAAGATACAGCCCAGGCTAACCAGAATCAGAGCGGGTGAGTTGAGACCGATGTAAGTGGTGCAAACGACAATTGTCGGTGCCACCACAATGAGGTAAAGCAGGTCAAAGGTTTTGGCTTTGCTGCCCGATTTGAACTGAGAACGGCAAGTTGCCGCTGAGTTCATATGATGCGCTGATTTTGTGATTGAGGGTGAATCTGTTGCAACCATTCGTCGACGTGTGGTAGCAGCCAGCATGGCTCTTGACCGGGAATGTAGAAACCTAAGCCGCAGTCTGAGACCTTCACTACGTTGTAGCGGCATTCGACGACTACGAACCAGAGGCTCGCAGGCGGTGGGCAGAAGTCGTCGGGGCGTGGCGGCAGGCTCTCGTCGATGGTGATTGGTCGCACCACTTCTTCGATCCGGTCGAGGTTGTAGAAGTCATCGATGCCGGGCAGGAAGAATCCTTGGGCGCTGCCGTCGCGGTTGCCTATGGCACCGGTAGCGATTACTTCGAATTTGCCGTCGATTTTCACTAGCCAGTGTGTATCGCGACCCAGCATGGTTGGGAGTGTGTGGTGTTTCATAGAGCGTTGGTGCATCGTGCTTGTTGTTTGTTGTTTGGAAATCTCTGCGTTCGAGTGGAAAGGAAAATAGAATTTCAGCCTAGCCTTAAAAAAAGAAATAAAGCAAACACAACTAAAACGCTCATGATGCAAGCTTGGTACTGAATATCAAAGAAAAATCTATGAATAGTAATATTCAGTATTTCGCGAAGTCGTCTATCGCTAGCTCTTTGTAGTGTGCACTTCTAGGTTCGCGCTAAGCTTTAAGCTATCACTTTATCTTTCGAGCTCTGCTTCAACTGTTCTTTCCACTCGTCTTTGCACTCTTGTTTCAAGTCGTGTTTCAATTCTTGTTTCGCTCGTTATTGTTGTACTATAGAAATAGATATTATAAAATGTAGTAGAAAAATAACTTTTAAAAAGCCTCGAAAAAAAGAAATGAAATATGAGCCACGAAGAATCAAGCTTTGAGGCTTTTTAAAAGTAAAACAAGAGCACAGGCAAAAGCACACAGCTAGGAAGGAGCTCAGTGGTTGTTAAACCAATTGAACTTCTTCCTTCGCTGTGTGCTTTCGCTGTGGCAGTTGTCCTTAGTGCAGACGTCTTGCGGACACTCTTGCCCTTACTCGAGGAACAGGAGCGAATACATGATGCCGGCGCCGAGGATGGCAATGAGCAGATGCACGCCAGCCTTGGAAAAGTGCGCATCTTCACGAATCGCCGGGATGAGCGACGAGCCAGCCATGTACAGGAACGCACCAGCGGCAATCGGACCCATCAAATGCGGGAAGCCCGCAATGTGTTGTCCGAAATACCAGGCTGCGACCACACCGAGCAGTGAGATCAAGCCCGACAGGAAGTTCCAGAGCAGTGCACGAGTGCGCGAAAAACCCGAATGCATGAGCACGGCGAAATCGCCGAGTTCAATGGGAATCTCGTGCACAATCACGGCGATGGTCGTGGCAATGCCGATTTCTGGGCTGAGCAGAAAGGCGCTGCCGATGACGATTCCGTCGACCAGGTTCTCGAGCGAATCGCCCAAAAGAACCAGATAGCCGATGGGCTTCGCGTGAGGCTGGTCGTGCTTGCCGACCGAGTGGAGCAGGAGGTCGATGGCGAAGAAGGCGAAGAAGCCGCCGACAATGAGCAGAGACACGAAGCGCGAACCACTGGTTCCGTCGGTGCCGATATAGTGCTCGAAGCCTTCCGGGATGAGGTGGAAGAGGGCGTTGCCGACCATGGCTCCTGCAGCAAGACTGAGAAAGAAAGGGGTGACGTTTTCGAGAGGGAAGCGCTTGCTCACCAACGTAACGACACCAATGAGTGAAACGACGCTGACAGCAAGAGCAGCCACCAGCCCGTTGATGAGGGTCATATCCATAGTTGATTTCCTTTATGTGACAAGACCTGAGCACCCGAGAGTGATCAAGAGATGGCGTTATAGGCGGGTGTGAATTCTGGGCTAGTAACTTCCTCGCGATTTGCGGGGAGTAAAAGCTGTAGTTCTACCTGCTAGTGAAAAAAAGATTGGTTGAGAGAAATAAACCTGTTGGTTTTTTGAGTTGAAGTGATATCTAACCCTAGTCATGGAGATATTAGAGATCCAAGCTCTTGGTTGCTAAGAGGCCAAAGTTTAATCTGCTCAAACATCTCGGGCATTTGTTCGAAACTCTATCGGTTCTCGGCCAAAAGCTCTCAAACCCTTATCTACGCCTCATCACATGGAATGTTTCAGCTGTGAAGGGTTAGCGCAGGCTATCGCTAACATTGAGAAAGAGATTACATAGTAAGCATTACTGGTTACTGAAATCATGAGCTCTTTTCTGGTAGTGCTTTAGTGCTTCTTTCTCCACTCAAATTCTCTTAGACACTAAACCGAACATACACAGACCTACCATTGCTTTTCTCAACCTCAGCTCACCATGAGTTGCGACTGTCTTTCCCCTTAACTGGGTTGCGAGCAGTGGTTGGCCAAAGTTGTGTCTAGTTTCGTTTATCTGCCCGAGAGATTTGAATCACCCAAACCTTCATCGAAAAGCTCACATGCAAACTCTCATTTCGCTCTTCCTCTCTGCCTGTCTTTCAGCGGCGCTTTACCAGTTCATTGCCCCCAGGTTTAGCCGCGGTGCAGTTGCTTTCCAGCCTGTCTCTCTCGGTCACAAGTTGCTTTTCGGAGTAGCCTTGAGCACCGTCAGTCAAGTTGTTCTCATGGGCCTCACTCTCCTGGCCTCAGTCACCCTGGTGCCATTGCTGGCCATCTTTGGTGCAGCCACAAGCAGCGCGACCCCTACGGCAGCTGTTCTAGCGTTGTCCGTTGTCTTGCTGGTCACCCTTCTGCAATTGGCGAACTGGGTTGCCACCATGACTCTCGGCCGTTTGATGCCGACCATTATCCGGGTCGACTCAGCTTCAGCAGCCTTCAAGGCCGCCCTTGCCCCCACTCTCGTCACGGGCGTCTTGTATGTCGTGATGGTGTTCGCACTGGCGCCCATGATGGCGGTTCCAAGCTAAGGCATTGAATCTACCAAACAAGCTCTCCACAGTTCTTCATCCGAACATTCAAATCGAAATTCAAGCAACTAAAGAAGGTGCTTAAATGACAAACAATCGAGTATCAATTGGCAAAAGCGACCTTGTCGCTGCTGCCCAAAAGGGCGCCATGGCGACCCAAGACGTCGACAGTCTTTGGTCGATGTTGCAGCAGTCTGCCAAAGCGCAACAGCCCAAAGGAAGTTTCGACATCGCTCAGCTTCTCTACTATGCCGGCGGCGTTCTGGTGATGATGGCCATGGGCTGGTTCCTCAGCCTGGCAAACGACAGCTTCGGCATGGGCGCAGTAGTTGTCCTCTCTGCGGCTTACACCGCTGTCTTCGCTGGCCTCGGCTACAAATTGCGCTTCCAGAACGGTCAACGGCTGGCTGGCGCTGTGCTCTTCCTCCTGGCCGTTCTTATGGTGCCCTTCACGGTCGCAAGCGGTCTGGAGTACAGTGGCACCGCCGCCACTCTGACCGGCTTGCAGATCCCGCTGATTCTGGAACTCTGCACTCTGGTCGCCGGTTGCGCAGCTCTGCGCCTGGTCAAGGTATCGATTTTGAGCGCGCCGGTTTTCGGATCGCTCTGGCTTTTGACCATGACTTTAGCTGGTATCATATCTGGTGACCACAACGTCTTTTTCGGCTTCGGCTCAAACTATTTCACCTGGGTCTCCGTAACCATGGGTGCCGTTCTTCTGGCTTCAGCTACGGTGGTCGATTCGCACTTCGGTCGCGATGAAGACTATTCGTGGTGGGGCTATCTCTTCGGCGTCGCAGCTTTCTGGATTCCTCTCAGCTTGCTCGACTCGGGCTCTGAGCTGAGCCGCCTAGCCTACTTTGGCATCAATGTGCTGATGATGCTGGCTTCGGTTGTTCTGGCGCGCAAGGTCTTCTTGCTGGCTGGTTCGATTGGCGCCATCTTCTACGTTGGTCACCTGCTCTGGAGCCTCTTCTCCAACTCCATCTTGTTTCCCTTCGCCCTCGTCGGCGCGGGTATCGGCGTGATTCTGCTCGGTGTGCAGTATCGCCGCCACAAGACTGAAATCGAAAACGTCATTGTTGGCCTCGTGCCGCAGGGCCTGCGTCAGCGTCTACCCGGCCGCTGAAAACAGACAACCAGAGAATGGAATGTAATGACCAAAGTAAAAAACGCGACAAGCATTATTGAGGTTCCGCCTCATTTCGCCCTTACTGCGGACGATGTTCAGTTTGTGCTCGACCTGGCCGTGCGCGCCGGCACCATCGCTGTGGTGATGCGTGCCGGTGCCACCGTTGAGGAAAAAACCTCAGCCACAGATCTAGTCACAAGTGCTGACAAGGCGCTTTCTGAACTGATCGTGAAAGAGCTTTCGGAGCGCTTCCCTCACGACGTGGTCTTGTCGGAAGAAGCTCCTTGGCAAAGCAGCAACGACGGTAAACGTCGTTGGATTGTTGACCCCATCGATGGTACCAAATACTATGTCGATGGCACCGGCAAGTACTGCGTCATGATCGGCCTGGAGCATAGCGGACGTGAACTGTTTGGTTGCTTCTACATGCCGGCCTACGACCAAGCTCTGCTCGGTGGACCCGGCCTTGGCACCTATCGCTATATCGGCAACGAAGATTCGCCAACGATTAGCAAAGTCGATGCCATGCCTGCTCTTGCGAGTAATAGCAAGGTGCGGCTATTGATCAGCAAGAACGATCTTGCTGCCAACGCTTGGGTCAGTCAGTTGCCAGATGTCGAAATTGTCGTTGCTTCTAGCATCGGCATCGATGTCTATGAGCTACTGATCGACAAGGCTGATGTTTTCGTGCACATTCGACCGACTCTCGGCTACTGGGATACTGCGGCTCCTGGCCCGGTCTCTCAAGGTCTGGCTTTCGATGTGGGCACCGAGGTGGATGATTTTATTGGCTACGGCTATGAGACTTCCAAGCATCTGGCCAACATCGTCATCGGCAAGAGCGGCTCTCTTGCTTGGTGGCGCCAGCATTTGAGCAAGCGACCACAAGAAGCCGCTGCTAAGTAGGTCGGTCAGTCGGTCTGTAGGTCGGTCGGTCGGCAAACGTTAGCTAGCAAAATCAGTTGTGAGCGGTGTGCAGTTTTCCTTTGGAAGGCTGCACACCCTCATCTTTTTCGCCAGCTGTCTGGTTTTTCTTGATTTTATTTTTTGCTTTTTTTTTGATTTTATTTACTATGTAATGTAGTTGTATTTTTAAAGGAAATTGGCTGTTTAGATGAGCAAGTTAGTTACAACTTCGTTATCAATCCCATGCATATTAGAGACGTTCCCCCTCCAGTTCTACGCAGATTACCCAGCCCAATTACTAACAAAGTTTCCCCTCAAAAAAGCGAGATAAAACTCATGGCAAACGAAATTCAACAAGCAGCAGATTCTACTGTCTCAACTGATCGGGTTAGCGTCGATAGAGCGCGTGAAAGCCTATCGCAATTGGCTATGACACTTTACCAATGCAAAGATGGATCTCTAGTTCAACGTCCAGCTGAATGCACCGGTACTGTAAATGCGCTTCCCAGCCTGACGATTGGCTAGATATATTCTCGGCTAAATTCAGTAAGAGAGTGCCGAACGGTGGATGCCAAGAAGGGTTTTCCAAAAAAAAAGACGACCAAAAAAGACGGGCAGCTAGTTAGCTGGTGCGAAGAATACTCTTCGACCAACTAACTTTGCTCCCGTCAAAAAACTACTTTTATTTCAGTGACTGCTCAGACGTTGAAATAGTCTTTGAGCAATTCCTGAAACTGTTGCTCTGTGAGCAGCCCCCAGTGTCGTTTGGAGATGCGATTGGGTTCAGCCTTATTGTGATCGAGAAAGAGGTGGCTGGGGCAAACTGTGAATCTGTCGCTTTCAGCGAAGGTTCTTGCCTTGCTGATGTCGAGGCGCACGAAGGTGGCTTTGCCGGCATAGTCAGCCGCCACTTTCTCGAAAATTGGTTTCTGTTTGCTACATTCGCCCGAAGCGTCGTTATCGGTCGAATCGTAAAATTCGACGACAATCGGGCCGCTGCCTGGCACCATATGCAGTAGCTCCTGCACAGACACTTCTTGAACTGCAGCATGGGCTGTCGAGGTAAAACCAAGACTGAAAGCGCCAACGACGCAGGCAAAACCGAAGGAAGAGAGCACGGCATAAACCTTGCTCCGGATAGATGAGTTCATTTTTTCTCCAAAGAGAAGTAGTTGTGGAACGAAAATTATGGAATTAGAAACTTGAGAACTAGTGGCGGAAACCACTAGTCCGTGAGGATTCAGATGACCGAGGTCAATCGCATGAAAATCACTGCGGCAGCGAACAAAGCGAAACAGAACACGGCCGGCCCAGTGACTGGTCTGAGACCATTCTTCGCCAGATGGCTGGCGCTGTGAATGGCAATGAGGCCCATGGCGAAATAGAGCAAACCTGTGATGTTGACTGCTGTTGCCGACGAAATATCTGCGGGCAGAAAGGCGTTCAGAGGGTCGACGATGGCGCATTTAGCCACCGTGAAAATGGCCAGGCCGATGACAAACCCGCTAGATTTTCCTTTGATGGTGCTGCCGCTGACAAAGGCCGTGTGCTCTTGGGCGATCTTGTTGATCATCCAGTAGGCGCTGAAAATCAGGGTGAAAAACACCGCTGCCAGCTCGATTGAAAGTATCATGGATGCAAGCATATTATTCTCCTGCTTTGATTGTGAGAACTTCCTGGCTGAATATTTCTCGCGCTATCGCAGAAGAGTAGGGCACAATCTTGCCACTCCAAGTTCTGATGTAGAGCGGCTCCAGGCGTTCGTGAGCTTTGATGGCCGCCTCGATAGTGGTGGCCTTATTATTACTAGGCGATTGGCTGTCAATTGTGGTCTCTTCGGTTGGCGCCAGCAGTGTACGCTCCTCTTTGACGCTAACAGAACCAAAGCGAGCATTGATCTCACTTTGATCCTCGCTCTCAACCAAGCGGTAGAGAGTTGGCGCCGTCAGCAGAAGTAGATTGCGCGAAGCACCACCGAGGCGATAGAGCTTCATTGCTTCTGCTTCAACTTCAGCGGGGCTGTCGAAGTAGTTGCTCGCTGGAGTGACTACTGCAGCCGCTTTCACCTGAGCGTTGTCGAGCACTTTGGCGGCATCTGCGGTTGGTGCTGGCAAACCATTTTCGGTGAGCCATTGACCCTTGTCGCTAACACGCAACCAGTGCTTGCCAGCGGTGTGGTCGAGTCCTCCTTCAAGGCGATAGAACTCGATGGTGTCATAGTTCTGGCCGTCGGTTGTCGAGCTGCTTACCTTCACCTTGATGAAGAAAACAGTGCTGCCGTCGTCTTCGCGAAACATCGCAAAACCAGTGAGAGCTGCCATTTCGCTGAGCTTCTTTTTATCGCTATCGTCCCAGCCCATGCGACCTTGGTGATTGTGAGCCAGTTCGTGCATCATCAACGACTCAATGGTGTCGTAGAAGACGCCTCCCTTGATCGTGCGTTGCTTGACTGCCCAGGCCGGAGCATCAGCTTCTGTCGGCCAGAGTTTGTCGAGAGAACCGGGAGTAATGTAGATTGAGGCGCGACTGTCTTTGTCTTTGAAAACGTAGTAGGCAGCGCCATCTTTGCTATCTTTGTAGAGTTGCTCTTGCAAGAAATAGAATTTGATACCAAACTTGCTGCCTGGTGCCAAATTGGATGGCAACGAACTGGCTAAGGCCGCTTCGATGCCGTAAAGCTCATTGAGCCTAGGTTTGCGCGCCAAAATGACGTGGCTGTTCACTTCAAGTTTGCCTTTGACCAACTCTGATTGCTTCTCAACAACTTCGTTGTTTTGACTGAAACTCGCTCGGTGAGCGCTTTTGTTCAGTTGGTCGATTTTTTGATCAACCAAAGTGTTGAGCAAATCAGGTGCTAGAGCTAGGCCCTCGGCTGTGGCTGCCGTTTTGAAGAGTACGAGACGCTCGCCAGCAGCATAGAGGGTGTACTCGAATTGATTGCCTTGCAGGAGAATTTGAATGCCGTTGGCCTCTCCGTATGCACTCGCTTTGATGACAAGCTCATTGTCGATGCTGTCACTCTGCAGAGCTTTGACAAAAGGCAATTTGGGATCGATATCGTTGAGCTTGCAAGTCAGGCAAAAGCCAGTCTTGGTGCTGATGGCGCGGCGAAAAGCGCGGCCGTATTCTCCGGCACTGTTGGCAAAACCAAGCCAGGAGAACAGTAGAATTAAAGAAAATATCATGGTGAGAGTGACCAGCGTTAGGCGCAGCAAAGCTGGCATGCGACGCGGGTCTGGAGTCTTATTCATAAGAGTTCCAAAAAGGAAATTTCTAACTGCTCACAGCTAGAAATTGATTATTCAATAGACGATTTGAGCATGCCGCTTAAGCAGCTTTTCGACGTCGTCTCCCAAGTGCGGCATTAATCTTGGCTCTCTGCAAGTGTTTATGCTTCGAGTCATATCGTCTGCCGTAGTCTTCAGAATGACTAATGTCATCCATGATTGTGCAATCTTCCTCAATCATCGCTCGAATGGCTCCATAGCCGCCTCGAAAGTAGCTGGCCATGTAAGACATGTGCTTGAAAGGAAGTTTGTGACCGGCGTCGTAGAGTTGCTCTGTGACCCGGATTTCATGTAGCATCGCCCGCGCTTCTTCTTGCATGTTGAGGCTGACGAACCGTCGGCGCGACATGCTAGTTGGGTCGGGATCGCTAGGGGCTCGCCCACGAAGTATATGGTGCGCTTCGTGAGCGAGCAAAATCACTTTGTCTAGCGGGGAGGCGAGAGAGCCGATGCAGATTAGACCAGCAGCATTGCCTTCAGTACTAGAGCGAGAATAGGCGTAACTTTTGCCGTTTAAGCGGCGAATCGAAACTCCTCGTTCTTGCAATAGTCGAATGTCGCGCAAAAGCAGCGGCGAATCTTTGGCCAGATTGACAAATCTGGTACCAAACTGACGGCGAAAACTTTCTAAGTCCATGACAAAGCCCTCGGCAAACCACCATAAAGATGGCTCTCCCTAAACCAATATTGTCGCCTTGCCTTCGACCTCACTGGTAGTGGCACGCTTAATTCGATGATACCAGTTGCGATGCTTTTCAGCTATGCGCTACTGGCATCATTTAATCTTATTCTTTCGTTGCTGGGCCAGTTTCACCACTTTTGTCGTCTTTAATAGTCGACGGGGCAATGAGAGCTTCCCAGCGAGCCACGAAATCGGGGCCGAGCAGGGTTTCTTTTTCGATCAAAACACCGCAGAGCGCGCGAATGGGAGCGTCGTACTTGGTGAGAAGTTCACGCGCCTGCTCTTCGCACTGCAGCACTATCGCTTGGATTTCGCTGTCGATGGCATCGGCTAATTTGGGTCCGACCTGCATGGCTACAGGCGTCTGGCTGTCGGTGAGATAGATGCGCCCAAGCTTGGACATGCCAAACTGCGTCACCATCAGCTTCGCCATGTTGTTGGCCTGCTGGAAATCAGAGGAAGCACCGGTATCAACGGTGTTCATGAAGATTTCCTGGGCGATACGACCGGCCATGGCCGAAGTGATGCGCTTGAGCATCTGCTCTTTGGTCATGTTCCAGCGGTCAGACTCGGTGTGAGTCTGGACATAGCCGAGGGCACGACCGCGGGGCAGGATGGTGATTTTGGTGATCGGATCACCTTTGAGCGCCAGGGTGACCACGGCATGACCGAGTTCGTGGAAGGCGGTCTGCTGTTTGTCTGCCATCGTCATCGCCTGCAGTCGATCTTTGCGGGCTTCGCCAGCTTCGACAATTGAGATAGCTTCGTCGAGCATATCGGTTGTGATCAGGGTGACCGGGCCAGGAGGCGGTGCAACCACTTCGACGTACTGGGGCGTCCGATAGAGCCCGTTGCCGTCGGATGGCGCGCCGGTTTTGGCGGCCGGAGCAACAGGCTTGCTGGTACTGCCGCCATTAACGCCCCCATTAACCCCCGCGAGGTTAATACCCCCGTTGCGCAGGTCTGGATGCCCGAAGGTGCCGCCGCTGTTTGCCCCGCGATTGCCGTCGATTTTTGCTTGTTCAGCCGCTTTGGCATCGGCCAAGGCTTTGGCTGCTTTGTCGAGCAAAGTCTGCTTGCGTGCGGCAATCACAGCAGCCTCGTTGCAAGCCGCTTCGATATCTGCACCGCTGAATCCGAAAGTGCGACGAGCAATCAGGGCAAAGTCGACAGTGGCGTCCAGCTTCTTCTTGCGCGAATGCACTTTAAAAATAGCTTCACGACCGCTGACATCAGGCAGGTCGACAAAGACCTCGAGGTCAAATCGACCTTAACGCTTGAGGGCGGCATCGAGCATGTCTGAACGGTTTGTAGCCGCCAAGACGATGATGCCTTCGTTTTCTTTGAAGCCATCCATTTCGGTGAGCAGCTGATTGAGCGTTTGTTCGCGCTCACTGTTGCTGCTCGTGCCGTTACCGCGGGCGCCGCCCACCGCATCGATTTCGTCGATGAAAATCAAAACTGGCTTTTTCGTACGTTGCCGCTGTTTGCGAGCGTCTTCGAAGAGTGTACGGACGCGACTAGCACCGACACCAACGTACATTTCGACAAAGGACGAACCTGTGGTGATGTACATCGAAGCGTCGGCTTCGCCTGCAAGGGCGCGGGCAAGCAAGGTTTTACCGGTGCCGGGCGGGCCCACAAGCAGAATGCCGCGCGGTAGCTGGGCGTCGTGCCGGTTGTAGACTTCCGGTTCTTTCAGCCACTCGCAAACCTCACTCAATCGGGAGATCGCAGCGAGCTGACCGGCGACGTCGGCAAAGGTGTTCTTGCCGGGTGCATTGGGTGGAATCAACTGGGCTGGATTTTTAGTGTTACCACCACCAGTTGTGCTGTTGAAGTCATTGCGATAGTCAGAGTCGTAGCGGCTATCGTTGCCGTTGCGATCGCTATTGCGGCGGTTACGCATTTCTTCGCCGTAGTAGTCGTCGTCCGAGCGGCCGAGATTGGAAGCGTCTCTGGCATCCTGCTTGGCCTGATTGTTTTTCAGATAACGGCGCAGGGCATAGACAGCAACTGCCAGTCCGAGCACTACCAAGATCATCATCATGGTGGGCTGCTTGGCCGCTGACCATACTTCCTGTGCCGGAGCTGAAGAAGCTTCAGGAAGCGAGGGAGGCGCATTGGTGATGTAAGTGGTGCCATCACGCTGTGCTGACGGAAACACCTGGGCCAGCTTAACATCTGAGGCAACTTGTGCAGTGGCGCTCTGAGTGGCAGCTGTGGCATTGCTGCTGAGAGGTGAGACGCTGAGAGAGAGAAATGCAGTGGTAGCGAGTGCCACTGCGATGATTGACCGATAGATTGCGATCATGGTTATCTCCTGTAGGAGATGCAACGGAGTGCATTTTTGTTTTTATCGACGAGGTCGACTAACTTGGGACTGCAGAGAAAGTGGGTTAGAAAGTTGGGTGAAAAGCACTAATGCTGCTTTGCCTCAAAGGTGGCGCGGTCGCTTTCGTTGAGCAGTCGGAAAGCACTGTCGCCGAGAAAACGAACTGGCTTGATCGGGTCAAGAAGGCCTGTGCCCAATCCGATCAGACCGGTGCCGTAGTTATTGGTTTTGATACCAAGGCGACCATAAAGATCGAGCACCGCACCAATGCAGGTCCAGTGATCGCGAGCAAGACGGCCGGTGAAAAGGCCCCACCAGTCGTAACCACTGACTGGCACTTTCTTATCGATGAGGTTGCGAAGGAATTGCGGCAGATGAAAGCGCTGATAGAAAGCCAGGCGTCGAGCCAGTGTTGCTCCTTTGTATTGCTGATTCTGCTCGAGCATGATTGCTACCAACTGTGGTGCAATTTCTTTCTGCCGGCTGTCTAGAGGCTTGCTCAGCCGCAGAGCAATATAGTGGCCATACTTCAAGTTGGTCTCAGCCACCTCCCTGAGGTTTTGTACCACCGCTCCGCGCTCCATGAACGAACTCCAGGTAGAGCGCTGACCGTTGATTTCGATCACCATTTCGCCATGACCAACAGTTTCGTGCAGCCGCTTAGCCACTCGTCCGCTGGTCAAAATCAAGTCGCCATCTTGCAGGGCGTCAGGGTGTGGATTGACCCAGGCCCCCTTGGGAAGCGGGCCGTGGCCCTGAGTCTTGTAGCGATTGCGGTTACGACGATAGCTGAAATAGAGCATGGCCCAACCGAGAACTTCGCTTATGGCAAAGACTTTGAGCGGTGTAAGCTTGATGATTTGCCAATGACCAAGCTGCAAATTGAGCGCTGTTTCGCTGACGTGATTAGGCGCGAGAATGGCTAAACCAGCCAGCGCCAAGCCAAAGAGCAGTGGCAGAATCACTTTGAGGCGTGAGAGAATGTCGAAGTAACTGAGGAACAACCCGCGCGATTCGTAGGTGGTGAGAGCGAGCCAGAGAGCCGAGAGAGAGACGCAGGCGACTGAGAAATTCCAGTCGAGTTCGCCAGCAAACCACTTCCAGCTGATGTAGATGAGTGCCAGATAGGCCAACGACTGAGTCGTTTTTGTCAGACGTGAAAACATAAGATATCCTTAGAGTTAGATTGCCTCTACTTTGGCATCGAGGCGACCAGCGGCACGAGCGGCTGTTATCGCCTTGATGGTACGGTCGTAACCGTCCTGTTCCATTTCCTGGCATTTGGCCAGGCTGAGGCCGTAGTTGAGACCAGCGACGTCGGGCAGCCCCACTTCGACGACCACATGACGGCTGGGGTCAACGTAGCGACGCTGTCCGGCAATTGGCATGAACATTTCGCGATAGTGGAAGTAGAGATCGATGGGCTGCTGCCACTCGGTGGTGGGTTCTGTAGCCGGCAGGAATGAGCTGACAATCGCTTCGCCCGAGCAGAAATCGGTCGGGTTGTAGTGATAGACAGCACCGTCGACCAAAAGCCGCAGACCGCCTTCGGCACTTTGCCAGACCGGTCGCATGACCGTGGGCAGGGCGCAAGAAGCTGTGATTGCCTTGGCCAGGTCATAGTCGGCGCCAGCAAAAAGCACGGGCTCTTTGCGGAAGTAATCGCAGCTGACGATCTTCAGGCGGTCGTTGGCTTTGAGATTGAGTCTCGCTACCATTTCGCGCATGGGACCGGTCAGATCAATTGATCCGCCCACCATGAAGCTGATGGGGTCAGGGAAACTGAGAGTCTTGAGAAGAATCGTTGGATCGTTGCGGTTCTTCATGCCGTTGTACATTTCGGCAAAGATTTGATCGAGAGAAAGACCATTTGTGTACATGGCGGCGATCAGCGAGCCCACGGAAACACCGGTGACTGAGCCAATTTCGACCTTGAGATCATGGAGCGCGCGCAGCACGCCAATATGACCAAAGCCTTTTACACCACCCGCCCCAAGGACGAGGTCAATCCCTTTGGTTTTGTGCGTCATGGCACTACTCCAAAAGTTGAGGGTTGATAGAAGAAAATCTAGAATCGAGTGCCTTCGGTGAAATTGAAGTCTTTCACCATCATGGCCGGAACCACTGCAGGAACTTCGATGCCTTCAGCACCAGCTGCTCTCACTGAGGGTCCTAAAGCAATCACGTTGTTCAATAGTTCCAGTAAACTAACGTTGAAACGCAAGTTCTTCACTGGTTTTACTATCGCTCCGTTTTTCACGAGGAAGGTGCCGTCGCGCGTCATACCGGTAAGCAGTTTGGTTGCAGGGTCAACCTCTCTGACGTACCAGACGCGAGTCAGCAAGACGGCCTCTTGGTCGCCTTGTACCTGTTTCATCATGTCTTCGATGGAGGAAATGCCCCCCTCAATCACAATGTTGAGAGGCATTTCGCCCATCGCGGACGGTTGAGCCATGCTGTGGCCTGTAGTTTTTGTCTGCATTTTCTTGGCAGAAAGTCGGCTGTGAACAAGATTTTTGATCACTCCGTTTTCTACCAGTGTTACTACTTGTCGCTGGACACCTTCGCCGTCGAACGGGCTACCACACTGGTGTATGTTAGTGACGTCGTCAGTTACTGTGATGTTGTCGCCGAATACTTTCTCGCCCACTTTATCGAGTAAGCATGAGAGTTTGTCGATGTGGCTGGTAGCGCTGAAATCCCACCAGAGGTAAGTGAGCAAGTCAATCACAGCTGCTGGTTCGAGGATGGCCAAGTATTTTCCTGGCGGTAAATCTTCTGGTTTGCGTGCTTGCTTGGCTTTGCTTATGGCACGCTCAGCCAAGACTTCGGCTTTTACTTCTTTGGCCTTTGGCGCATGTTCGAGCACCCAACTGGTGGCACCGTCGGCTGTGATAGTGATAGAGCAAGCAGCAGCACTTTCTCTGTGGAAGTTGAAGAGACCATTGCTGTTGCCGATGCTGGTGTAATATTCGCCGCTGCAATAAACTCCAGCAGAAGAAACATTTTGCTCTTCAGCTTGCTTGATGATTTTGCCCACTTCTTTGGCGCGGTCGAGAGCCGTTAGTTCGGCAGTGGCACTATCGAAGCGTTGTTTTGCCACATCGCTGCTTTTGTCTCCGGCTTTGTTTTTCTCTTTTTCTTTGTTTTTTTCTTTGCCGAGGTTCTTAGCTTTTTCTTGCTGGTTTTCTTTCTTTTTGTCTTTTTGATTCGTCTCTAGCTCTTTGATGCTTGCCAGAGGGAGAATATCTTTATCGGCCTCGAGTAGACGCACGGCTTCAAAAGCGCTTTCAACCAAGCGCTCGATACCTCTTTCGCTTAGGTCGAGTGTCTCTAAGCGAGCCTGCCGACCATCGCGTATTAATCGCACTGCCACAACGTTGTAGTCAGGAGCTTGATTTTGGGTCATCTCGTTATTAGCAAAGCGAGAAGTAGCAAGATTAGAACCAGAAATGCTTACTTCAGCCTCAATCGGTTTTTTCTTAGTCGAGAAAGATAGAGCGTGCGCAATTGCCGCATCGATTATTTTTCGACATTGGCTTTCGTTCAGCATTTGGCTCCCTTATTACTCATAACTTCTGACTTACGACTGCGCTATTCCTACGGTCAATTTGCGAAACCGAGCTGGACTAGCTCCATGTCCGGTCCACATCGTCTGCATTGGCTGCCCTTTGCCGCAATTTGGTGTGCCCCAATTTGTAGCTTCGCTGCTCTGGCAAATGGCATCGCAGGTATTCCAGAACACTGGTGTGATGCCACTGTAGCTAGGGTTTTTCAAGATACGGCCACGCTTGCCGTTTTTGATTTCCCAAGCAATCTCGGTGGAGAACTGAAAGTTATAGCGCATGCTATCGATAGACCAAGACTTGTTGGTTTCCATGTAGAGACCAGTGCCAGTGTCACTAATCAGGTCATCGAGCGTGCCAGAGTTTCCAGGCAAAAGAGAAATGTTGGTCATGCGAATAATCGGCGCAAAGTTCCAACTCTCAGCCCGCATAGCACCACCTGAGCGTTCTAAGCCAATCAAATGGGCGGTGTCTCGTGAACTCAAGTAACCCTCGAACATGCCGCTGCGCACAAGATATGTGCATTGAGCAGCCACCCCTTCATCGTCAAAACCGAATGAACCAAGTGCACCGGGCGCCGTGGCATCAGCAACCAAGTTGACTATCTCTGAGCCGTAGCGCAACTGGCCACGTTGGTCAGGAGTGAGGAAAGAGGCTCCTGCAAAGTTGATTTCTTGACCCAGGGCGCGGTCTAGTTCGCTGGGGTGACCCATTGATTCGTGGATTTGCAGACCAAGTTGAGATGAGCCGATAATCGTGTCAACTTGACCTTGCGGGCAAAGTGGTGCAGTTAACAAAGCAACCGCTTCATTGGCAATTTCTTCAGCGTGACCAGGCAGGTCCCACTTTTGCACCATTTCGTATCCGGCTAGTTCGTACTGGCCGAAGGCGCACGGATAAGAGCGACGTTGGCGGTCTTCGTTGTTTGAGGCATTAGCTTCAATCATGCAACCGGTGCGGATTGAGGTCTGACGTACTCGGCTTCCTTCGCTGTTGGCAAAGAACTTATCGTCGCGGATGAACTGCAACATTCCTTGGGCAAGAGTAACGCCTTTTACAGACAGCATTGTTTTTGCTGCAGCCATCAAGACTTCGAGCTTGTCATCAATACTGACGGTGAATGGGTCGATCAGGTGAGGCGAGATCCAGGTGGCATTCCAGGCTGGTTCAGCGGCAAGGAGCACTGGGTTCTTCATCACTGTGCCGCTGGCTTTTGCCACTTCAACTGCTCGTCTAGCGCATTCGATTATGGCTTTTTTGCTCAGTTTTTGCGTTGAAGCAAAACCCCAGCCGCCATCTGCAATCACGCGAATTCCCATGCCTATATTGTCAGCACGGTTGAAGAGAGCGACAGCAAGATTTTTGGTTTGAATCAGTTCTGATTCTTGTTCAATCAAGCGAGCGTCGCAATAAGTGGCACCAAATTGTTTAGCAGCTTCAAGGGCTAATTCTAGTAAATCAAACATAGGCTTGATTATAGACCAGTTTTTTGCCACTTCTAAGCAGCTTAGAAGTCAGGTACGACAACCTACCATGCACTGTGTAGGTGGAGGTCTGAGTGATTGCGCTGGGGGGCGGTCTAGAGACGGTTGAGCGGCAGTAATTAAATCTCAAGTAATAGATAAACGGGGGGAACTCATGAAGTATTAGAATCAAGTTCTAAGACACAAGCATAACTAGCTTCGTTGATTCTAATTATTCTGCTGGGCAGAGTGAACCAGCCTGGTTGTCATTGGTTCGTAACACTAAGCGCGGCTCCCAGGGTACGCAAAAAGCCCGTGGAGCTGGGTTCTTGCTGCATTGGCGAATTTGTCTATTTCCCTTGAGGGTAGCCAAGATTATTCAGCTGCGCTAAAAGTTGCAGCGAAGTTCGAGCGACCGTTCTGCTGTATATGCGCTGCTTATGTCGGGAAAGTGAGTGGTATTCAGCTAGATTTGGCGCAGTAAATTGATATTACTATATAAAGTAATATTAATGGAGCAAGAACTAAGCTCCCGGTTAGGAGCTTAGTTCTATCTAGGGGCATCAGAGCACTCGTCGATTGATAAACATGGCAGCTTTGCTGTCCGCTTAGTTTGTACTTTAGTTGACGCCTTGGGAAGTCGCGTGATTGGCTGATTGCGTGACTTTTTGATTGACTGAGCTCACCAATACATTCGGCCACTACTGTGCTTCTTCATGGCCGCGCGGCGCAGTTGCTCGCGTTTGTGATTGCGCTGTTGTCGCTGTTGATTGAGGTTTTCCTGCTGTCCGAGCTGGTCAGCCTCGTTGTTCTCTTTCACTTCGACGCTGACCTGGGCCAGAATGAATTGACATTGCTGCTGGCAAAGATCCATTGTGTGCCAGAGAGTGGCTGGTAGCGCTCGTTTTGCTTCTTTCAGTTTGGTCGCCCGGTAAAAATCGTTTTGAGCAGTGGCTAACAAACTTTTGGTGTCAGCAGAAATATTTGGCAGTTGAACTGCTTCTTTCGCTTGGGCTAGAAGCCGACGAATGTGACGGTATTGGCGGTTCTCGGCACTGAAGCATTGCTCGAGGGCGAACAGTGTAGTGAGAATTGCAGTAATTACTAAAAGAGCGAGCGCTTGGTGTAGGTGTTCGGGTGAAATGGTTATTGATGTGGCCATAAAAATAATTCGTACAGAATTTTATTTGAGTTAACTGTGCGCGGCCGCCAACGCGACTCTTGCTCGTACAGGTGGCGCGAAGCATTTTTTTGTTGCTGTACTTTACTGTTTGTGATCTGAATTTATTAAAAAAGCAACCGAGGAGAATGCCACCATTGATGGTGACATCCTCCTGGCTTTATGACTTGCTAATGTACGACTTGCTATCGTGTGACTTGCTACTTAGTGACTTATCTGACTTACGTGCCGTCGAACTTGTCGAAGACGAAGACGATTGTGGTCAGGAAATAGAGCAAGCCAGCCACGAGAAATGTCACCTGCCACTGGGCATCAGTGTTATTGCAACTAATCGAGAAGCAGGTGATTGTAAGCACCGCAGCGATAGCGCCGCGAATGCGTTCGGGTACCGTGGCGATTGTTGGATCATTTTTTTTGTCCATATTATTTACCTCCTTCTTCAGTGAATTCGGCTTCGGGTAGTGTGAGATCTTCCCACTTGATCTTGGAAGGATAGGCCTTGAGCAGCGCCTGCCATTCGTCAGCGAGAACGGTTTCTTTGTGCATGAGGATGGCAACCAGAGCCTCGATGCGCTCACGGTTTGCTTCGACAATCTTTTTGGCCGCTTTGTAGCAGGTGCTGGTGATGTAGCGAATTTCGCGGTCGATCTCGTTGCCGAGATCTTGACCGAAACCGGCATGACCACCGCCACCGCCGAACGGTCCTTCGCCGCGCTCGCCGACCGAAATGGGACCGAGGCGCGACATACCCCAAGCCGTGACCATCCGTTTGGCCATATCTGCGGCCTGTTGAAAGTCATTGCTAGCGCCGGCATCGACAGTGTTGAGGAAAACCTCTTGTGCAGCTCTACCAGCCATGGCCATGACGATACGCGACAAGGCTTGTTGACGGGTGATGCTGACACGGTCGGTGTCAGGCATGGTCTGCACATAGCCAAGCGCTTTCGATCGGCGCATGATAGTGATTTTGACCACTGGATCGGCATCGGGCGAAATCACGGCGGTGTCGGCGTGACCAGCTTCGTGGTAGGCAGTGTTCTTCTTGTCGATGATCTTCATGCGCCCTTGTTTGGCGACATCGGGGTTGCCGTAGCGCACGAAGTCGACACCCTCATCGAAGTCAACCATGGTGGTCTCTTTGACCAGCTCGGCAGCAACTTGTTCAGCACTCATACCGCTTTGCACGAGGGCTTCGCGACGGCCTGCATAGCGCTCAGCCGCGAGGATGAAAGCACGGTTGCAGACTCCCTTGATTTCAGCCCCGCTGTAGCCGTAGGTGCGGTGTGCCAAACCAGCCAAGGTGACGTCGGATGCGATCAGGCGCTCACCGATATGAATTGCGAAGATTGCTTCGCGACCAGCACGATCCGGCAGGTCGACGCTGACGTGGCAGTCGAAACGGCCCGGGCGCAGAAGAGCATCATCGAGCATGTCGACACGGTTGGTGGCAGCGATGATGATGATGCCTTGGTTGCCAATTACACCGTCCATCTCGACCAGAATCTGGTTGAGAGTCTGCTCGCGCTCGCTATTGCTGCCAGAGCCAGTGCCACCGCCCCGCTTACCGCCCACCGCATCGATTTCGTCGATGAAAATTATGTGCGGCTTCTTGCTCTCCGCGACCTTTTTGCGAGCGCTCTCGAAGAGGTCACGCACACGAGAAGCACCGACGCCAACCAGCATTTCGACGAACGCCGAACCGGAGGTCACTTCGAAGCTACCACCGGTTTCGTGAGCAACTGCCTTGGCGAGCAAGGTCTTGCCTGTACCCGGAGGGCCAATCAGCAAGATGCCCTTGGGCAGCTCAGCGCCGAATTCTTTGTAGACATTGGCGCCAACGAGGCCCTTAACTACACGGCGGAGCTCTTTGACAGCTTCCTCGCAGCCGGCCACATCTTTGAACGTCACCTTGGCGATGCTATCTTTGAGCTTTTCGACGTCTTTCGAACGCGACTTACCCATCCCCGTGATGCTGCCCATTTGCTTGGCCGCACGACGACTGGAGTAAATCAAAAAGCCAACTATGACCAGAAGCACCAAGATGGTTCCGAAGTTTTCGGAAATGAGCTTGGCGATTGGATCAACTTTGGGCTCGACAGTCTGGAAGCTGATCTTCGACTTATCGAGCTTAGCGAGAAGAGCCTGCTTGCCACCGACATCAGAAACCTTGACCAGAGAAGGTAGCTGATTAACGCGCTCGACGCGCACGATATTCTCGCTGTTGATGAAGGAAACGTTGGCGATACTCTTGGGGTTCGATTCAATGAGCTGATAGAGCTCTGAAATCGTGAGGTCTGAGGTTGTCGGTGTCTGCTGTCCACGATTGACTGGAGCCTGAACAAAAGCAGCTCCAGAAGGGCTGCCGGATGTAATAGCTGGAGCAGCCGAGATGGTCGGGATATTGCTGATGTCCTTCTCGCTGGTCTGAGAAGGCTTGATTGGTTGCACGTAGACGGCAGCAGCACGGCCGGGTGCATGAACGGGCTTGGGAGCAGGAACAGGGCCAGGCGTTACGAATCTTCCCGCAATGAAAGCGAAGAGAAATGCCCCAAGAATCCAGAGAATGAATTTGGTGTTTGGTTTCATAACTAAAACAATTTGAGATTAAGCGATTTGACCTTATTGGGGCCTCATCGAATTGAATGTTGATAAAGAAGGCGACTATTGATGCAGAGGGCGGCCATACACGGACGACGAGCGTTCGTGATAATGGTGCGGAAAGTAGAGAAGATGCTTATTTGGTTGAGGTCTCGGAGAAGATAAAGAAATGGTGAAGACCTAAGAGTAAAGCTAAAGACCTACCTTACTGCAATCGATTATTTGACTCGCAACCTAAGAGAACGCTCATTTGGTTCCGCTGTGCGGCCTTTTGCGAGCTTGTGGTTGAAGTTCTTGGTAGCCAGTAAGCTCTCAAATGCATTGAGAGCTTACGTGAGGTAATGCTCGCACACCTCGGCTAACCTTAGCCAGCTTATGTCTTCGCTTGTGAGCCTTAAGCAAACCAAGTGATTTTTTGAGGGAAAATCGCTGTTTTTAACTACAGCCTCAAGTAGACCGTGAGCAAAAAGAAGGGCGCAACTGCACCCTTCTTTTTAGAAATCTTGACCTGAACTTTTAGGTTAGTAGGAACGAGCAAAGATTACGCGGCGAGTTGTGGGCTTGCCGGTGTACATGCAGTTACCTTGTACTGGTTCGAAAGCAAACGGAATAGCGCGAATAGTTGCTTTGGTTTCTTCTTTGATTTTGCCTTCGTCGTCACCGCTACCGTCCCAGTGGCATTCTACAAAGACATTGCTTTCTGAAAGTATTTTCTTCAATTCGTCGTAGCTCGCAGCTTTCACTGTTTTGCTTTGACGGAAAGCTAATGCCTTGTCGAAGATGTTCTTCTGAACAGCTGATAGCAAGCCAGTTAACTCATTAACTAGACCGGCTTGAGCAACACCACGGATTTTTTCGGAAGTGTCGCGCCGCGCAATTTCAACGACATTACCAGCTACGTCTCTTGGTCCGATATTGAGTCTCAGTGGCACACCACGTAGTTCCCAGTGATTGAACTTGAAACCTGGAGTGCAATTGTCGCGGTCGTCTAAATGAACGCGAATACCAGCTTTCTTCAGTTCAGCGAATATTTCGTTGCAGCGACCAAGTACCAATGCTTTTTCTTCATCGGTTTTGTAGATTGGCACAATCACAACTTGAATAGGAGCGATGCGTGGTGGCAGAACCAAACCTTTATCATCACCGTGACCGAGAACCACAGCACCAATCAAACGAGTAGAAACGCCCCAGCTAGTTTGCCAGGCATACTCAAGTTCTCCGGCTTGGCTTTGGAATTTGATATCGAAAGCTTTAGCAAAGTTCTGACCCAAGAAGTGTGATGTTCCTGCTTGCAAAGCCTTGCCGTCTCTCATCATTGCTTCAATGCAATAAGTTCTAACGGCACCAGCGAAACGCTCGCGGTCAGTTTTCTCGCCAGTGATAACTGGCAAAGCGAGCCAGTCTTCAGCTAATGTTCTGTATACTTCAAGCATTTTTCTTGCTTCTTCTTCGGCCTCTAATTCTGTGGCGTGAGCCGTGTGGCCTTCCTGCCAGAGAAATTCAGCAGTGCGTAAAAATAGACGGGTACGCATTTCCCAACGAACAACGTTTGCCCACTGGTTTATTAGAAGTGGCAAGTCGCGCCAGGATTGCACCCATTTGGCGAACATGAAGTTGATAATGGTTTCAGATGTCGGTCTGATGAAGAGTGGCTCTTCGAGCTTCTTGCCGCCACCGTGAGTAACCACAGCGCATTCAGGAGCGAAGCCTTCAACGTGCTGCGCTTCTTTAGTCATGAATGATTCGGGAATCAAGAGAGGGAAGTAGGCGTTTTGGTGGCCTGTTTCTTTGATCATGCCATCGAGGGCGTCTTTGATGTTTTCCCAGAGGGCGTAGCCGTAAGGTCGAATGACCATGCAGCCTTTCACCGGTGCGTAGTCAGCCAGTTCAGCATTGAGCACAGTATCGGTGTACCAGCGCGAGCGGTCGCCTTCGAACAATTTATCGTCTTGTTCTTCGTCTTCGCCTTGATACTGGTTTTGCTTGACTTCTTCTTGCACGTTCTTTTGAGCGGCCACTACATTAGCTCCTACACACAGATGATAAGAGGGCCAGTATAACAATTGCGGGGGCTCTGAAGATACGCTTGAGTGAGCCTGTTAAGTAAAGCTTCGGGTATACTAAAAATGCTTGATTGGTAGCAACCTCAGGCACAGGCAGCAAATTAAGTCGGTGGGAAGTGATGCAGCTATCAGGTGAGCTATCAAAAGTTAGTTTTTCTAACTTGTTGCAGCTTGTCAGGAGTGGCGGACTTACCGGCAAAATCTCCTTGACTCAAGGAGCGCGCATTGCCGCTATAGTTATTGAGCGCGGTCAGCCTATTCATGTAGAGATGGAAGGGATGACTGGTATTGAGGCGCTCTATGAGCTTTTTCTCTGGCAGAGCGGCAGCTTTGGCTTCAGTGAAGGTAGTATTGATGGCTGCCCTCGGTCAATTTCGCTAAATAGCGCTGAGCAGACTTTTGAACGCATGATCAAAGAAGGTCTCAGCTATTCAGACGACAAATACTACTTAGATTCACTCGGTGTCTCGCCTAAAACAGTATTGCGATCGCTGGCATCTACAGGTAATTATGCCTCTACTCTGATGATTAACCCAGGCCTAGAGCGCTTAGATGGAGTGCGTACGCTTTCTGACGCTCTTGCCAATTTAAATTTCTCTCGCCGTGATTTTGTGCATACCATCGCTATCTGGCTCTCAGAAGGCCTTGCTGAGATGGTGACACCGGTGAATTCTACTAAAGAGAATCAGGTCAGTTTGCCTGATTGGGTAGTGGCGCGCTTAAAGCAAGACAACGTCGACTTGTCGCACGCCATCGTCGATATGGTGATTTGGGTAGACCGAGTGAAGTGCTGGATGTATCAAGCTGATGCTGATTTGGACAAGGCCCTAGGCGAAATAAGAGCGCCACTTCATGCGGTATCTGGCGATTTTGGTGGCTCTAAAAGCCCACCCGGGCAAGATATTTAGACATCTAATCAGCTTGAGCTACTTGTACAGCTTTAACTAGGCTGCGCACGCGCTCAACATCAATGGGATTTTCAACTAGGCCTTGGCGCTTGAGGGAGCTAGCGACAATGATACCATCGGCAATGGCGAGTAGTGCGGCGCAGTTCTCAGCGCTCGAGCCACTGCCGATCATAATTGGTGTGTTGGGGAGAGCTTCTCGTACTTTCTTTAGGTCATCCCAGTTAGGTGGCGAACCGGTGGCCGCACCGCTGACAATAACTCCATCAGCTAAACCGCGTAAAACCGTGTCTTTAGCCGTTTGAGCGATGTCGTTGTCTTGCCCTAGCGGAGAGGCGTGTTTGACCATCACATCCGCTAAAATGCGCACTGAGTTTTGGGCAGAAAGTTGTCTTCTATACATATGGAGATCGTGGGCTTCGCCTTCTATCAGGCCCTGATCGGTAACCATCGCTCCGCTCAGTACATTGACGCGGATGAATTGGGCTCCAGAAGTTGCGGCAATTGCTAAAGCAGTGAGGCCATCGTTGCGCAACACATTAACGCCGATAGGAAGATCGCAGATGGTGGAAATGCGCTTAATCGCTAGAGTCATTGCACAGGCAGTGGCTGTATCTACTCTATTTTTAGTAAACGGAGCATCAAAGAAATTCTCGATAATGATACCGTTGGCGCCACCACTAGAAAGGGCTGTCGCCTCTTGCTCGGCTCGTAAAAGAACTGTTTCTAAATCGCCAGAATATCGAGGAGAGCCAGGTAGCGGCATTAGGTGCACGACGCCGATTACTGGTTTCTCTGTGCCGAAAAGTTCTTTGAGCATTGCTTACTATTTTCCTAGATTCTCTAGCTGGTATCACTAAGTACTGTTTTGAGCTGTTCTTTTACTAGCGCTTTTAGCTGTCTTTTTGTCGGTCTATTTTGCTGTTTTATATTGCTGCTTTATTTCGCTGTTTTTCTTCGTCGCTTGCTGCGCGCGCTTGACAGCTATCAAGCTTTTGCCTTCAGATAATTTAGCAGGAAAGCAGGCCGGATCAGGGTTTTAAACTCTGAATGTGACTGGCTCTTATCGTTAGAAAAGGCCGATCGATGTCAAGCTGAGCGGGCTCTGCTATTTGCTTCGTTGGCTGCAATTTTCTAATGACAACATGCCAAGCGTTGGGCTCTGTGTCAAGGTTATCTCAGCTTCAGCCTCGCGCGCGCGACTCTTTAATTCAACTTATCAGTTACATCTTGAACTAGATGCTGTTTCTTACTATGTTCTTGAATACTCTTCCTCCCCTTTAATCTCTCTGGTCTCCCAAAGCTCTACATTTCAGCACCTACGCCTTATTTGCCTTTGGGAACAATTCCGCGTGAGAAGCCAGGGTTATTGCAGCCATCCAGCAACCAGCTTCGACCATGAAGCTTTCCTCCTGACACCATTAATGCTTTCTGTTCAGCGTCGACCGTGCACTCCTGCTCGGGTTGATTGCCAAACGTGAAACGCGAGTACTCGTTCGAACACTCAATCGAGCAATCGGTCGAGCAATCAAGCGAGCACTCAGTGTCACTGCGTAGCCAGATGGTATGACCGCAACAGCGTTCAAGCCTTGAAGTCCGATGAGGAAGAGTACTTCTCAAAAATCTATCCAGCTCCACCAGTCGAAAGACTAGTGGTAGACGCTTTCAACCTCAACAACAAACAGAACAGGAATCCACATGAACAGTTCATCCCCTCAGACCCGCAACCACCAAGTCGACGCCGAGAAAGTCTTGAAGAAAGAAAAGGGCTTCATGGTCTTCGGACTGAAGTCGCACATCAAAGCTCTCGAGATGGCCAATGGCCACCGCAAGAGCGCCGGCGAATATCGCTACACTGTCGACGCTGACGCTGCGTTCGCCCGCATCGTACTCGCTTCCGACGGCAGCGTCGTCGAGGGCACCGAGCGTACACGCCAAGCGTGGGCAGCCATTGGCAAGCCTGCCCGTCTGGCCTCTATCGCCCTGCGCGCCACCAAGGATGACCTCGAAGCGCTCACCAGCGACCGCATCGAGTACACCTTCAACGTCGTGACGGGCGAAGCTCATCTCACCGCCAAGGGCGTTCGTCTCAACGGTGACACTGACAAGCCTTATGGCTCGACCATCGCCGAATGGGCGAAGGTTGGCCAGCCGATCGAGCAGTCGCTCTTCCAGCAGCTCACTGCCGCACGTGAGTGGGGCAACAAGTCGGCTGAAGAAGTGACCCGCAACAAGATGATCAAGTACGGCGTCATTCGCAAGCCCAAGGCAGACGAAGCCGCATAAGGCACCATCATTTCCTTTCTTTGCATGTAATTGGGCGGCACGTTTACTTGATATTCGTGCTGCCCCTAAACCCTGCTTAGTCCTGGAGAAGCCAATTCTCCCAACCTCTAACAAGAGAAAAACAATATGAAATTCAAAAATTTGATGGTGATTGTCCTTATCGCCGTCGTAGCTGCGATGTTCTGGGGGCCGATCACCGGCATCCAGAATGCATCGAATCCGCCCGCCGTCACGCAGACTCTGCCTGATGGCACCAAGGTCGTTACTCCAGGTGCTCCTGGCACTGTAGCGACTCCCAACCCTTCCAACTCCACCGACTCCAAGCCGGTGCCGATGAGCTATGACACGCTCTATCGCGACCTGAGCGCGAGCCCGGCCTCGATCACCAAGCTGCAGTTCGTCAAAGACGAAGCTGGCAACGTTCAGTACGTCAACGCTGATTACAAAGACGGCCGTAAGGTGCGCGTCGAGATTCCTGGTCAGGCCGGTGCAGCTCAGCTGCTTGAAGCCGCCACCAAGGGTAACGTCGCCAACGACACCAAGAATCGCGCCGATGATCGCACCTTCATGGACAGCTTGATCGGCTGGCTGCCGATGCTGCTGATGGTCGGTCTCTTCGTCTGGTTTATCCGCGCCCAGCGCGGTGCTGCCGGCGCTCAGCGCAATCAGCTGAGCCAGATCAAGGAACAGCAGAAGTCTACTCAGCGTGTCACTTTCGCTGATGTGGCCGGTGCTGACGAAGCAAAGCAGGAGCTGATGGAAGTCGTCAGCTATCTCCGTAATCCTGGTCGCCTCAAGCGACTTGGTGGCAAGGCGCCCTCTGGCGTTCTGTTGATCGGTGACCCCGGCAACGGTAAAACCCTTATCGCCAAGGCTGTTGCAGGCGAGGCCGATGCCGAATTCCACATGGTTTCTGGCTCTGACTTCGTCGAAATGTACGTCGGCGTTGGTGCTGCCCGTGTTCGTGAACTGTTCGCCAAGGCACGCGCCAAGCGTCCCTCGGTGGTCTTCATCGACGAAATCGACGCCGTCGGTCGCCAGCGTGGCACCGGTGTTGGTGGCGGTAACGACGAACGCGAACAGACTCTCAACCAGATTCTGGTTGAAATGAGCGGTTTCAACGACAATGAAGGCATCATCTTCATGGCCGCCACCAACCGTCCTGACATTCTTGACCCGGCGCTGACGCGTCCTGGTCGTTTCGGCTTGCACGTCCTGGTTGACTCCCCCGACAAGTTCGGCCGCGAGGGCATCCTCAAGGTGCACGCTAAGGGCAAAAAGCTTGCTCCCGGCGTATCTCTTGATATGATTGCCAGCAACACCCCCGGCTTCAGCGGCGCCCAGCTTGATGAGCTGATGAACGAAGCAACTCGTGTGGCCGATCGCCGCATCGAGAAAGAAATTCTCGCTTTGATGGAAGCACAGCAGATCAGCAAGGCCGAAGCTGCGAAGCTGGTGCCCGAGTTGGTCAGCCTGCACGACCTCGACGAGGCTGCTGACCGCGTTCAGATGGGCCCTGCCAAGGAAGGCCGCGCCAAGCGCATGTCGCGTCTCGACATGCTCAATACCGCGGTGCACGAACTGGGTCATGCCTGGGTTTCGCAGGACCAGTACGAGCGTGAATTGGGTGGCTACCCGGTCACCAAGATCACCATCGTTCCTCGCGCCCGTGCCCTCGGCTACACCATGGCTATGCCTGTCGGTGACAGCTATGGCATGACCGAGCAGAACCTTCGTGCTCGTATCCGTATGGCCATGGGCGGTCGTGCGGCGCAGGAAGTCTTCCTGAACACCATCGACACTGGCGCCTCCAACGACTTCAAGCAGTCTTGGGGAATTGCTCTGCGCATGGTGACCGAATTCGGCATGTCCAACCTTGGCCCGATCTCGATCGGCGAAGGCGGCGGCAATCCGTTCCTCGGTCGCTCCATGGCCAGCGGTCACCAGCTCAGCCCGGATCTGGCCAACGCCATCGACGTGGAAGTGAAGCGCATTGTCACTGAGTGCTTGGATGAGGTGAAAGCCCTCCTGCTGCGCGACAAGGAATGCTTCATGAAGATCGTCGACGTGCTGATGGAAAAGGAAACGCTGCTCGGCTTCGAGTTCGTTTCTCTGCGCAACGAGACTGTCTGTGCAGTTGCACCGCCTGCGGTGGTGCTGCCGATCGTGACGCCGACCATCGCCAAGATCGTGCGCCATGCTGTTGAAGCTGGCAGCGAAGGCGATGTTTCTGGTGCGGAAAAGGGCGAAGCTGCAGCTCCGGCTGAGGCGGCGCCTGCTGTCAAACCAGACTCCGAAGCGAAGGTCTAAGCCTAGCCTTAGGTAGTTCTACAAACAACAACAACAAAGAAGGTGCGAGGCCTGGACTTGCGAGCGATTGCTCACAAGGCCAGGCCCTCGCCACCTTTTTACTTCAGGAACAACTATGCTCACATCAACCCTTTCTGCTGCAGTTCCACCGGTTCTCGGGGATGCTGCAATGTTTTTCTCCTCACTGTCAGGCTTCACATCGATAGCCGTGATGGTGCTGGGGCTCTGCTTACTGATCACCATTCACGAGCTCGGCCACTGGTTCGTCGCGCGTCTCTTCGGCTTCAAAACTCCCGTCTTTTCCATTGGCTTCGGTCCGCGCAAGTGGTCCATCGTCTTGGGCAAGTTCTGGGACACTGAATTTCGCATAGCGCCGATTCTGGCTGGTGGCTACGTTTCTATTCCTGAGCTTCAGGACGAAACCACCGCTCAGGAGCTGCTCAAGGATGACCCGAATGCCGCCAAAGACCTCAAGGTCTTTCCTGTCTGGCAGCGCATTTGCGTTGCTGCTGCCGGCGTGGTCTTCAACGTCATCTCGGCGGTGATCATGCTTTTCGCTCTCTTCGTCTTCATTGGCGAACCGGGTTACAACGTGCACAACACTTATATCAAGGACGTGGCGACTACTCAGGTCACCGTCGCTCGCGATGCTGGCCTGCAAGCCAATGACCAGCTGGTCTCGGTTGGCGGCGGCAAGATCGTCACTCCGGAAGACCTGACCAAGGCCATCCAGGCCAACAAGGGCGTTCCGGTAGAAGTGGTGGTCACCCGCGGCCCCAACAATGACAAGGTAGCGGTTTCGCTTACCCCGAATGCTTCGGGCAAGATTGGTATCGCTATTGGTGTCAACGGCGAACAGGTATTCAACCCTGTTTCTGTGGGCAAAGCCGCTAGCGACGCTACGACCATGACTGGCAACATGATCACGATGACCTTCAAAGGTTTCGGCATGATGGTGGGACTGGTCGACAAGCCTGTCGGTGTCTCGGACAAGGACATGGAAGTGCGCGGTATCGTTGGTATCGTGCAAATGGGTGCCGACGCAGTCAATCAGGGTGTCTTCAATTTCGTCTGGTTCTTGGTGGCAATCTCCATCAATCTGGCCGTCATGAACATCTTGCCTCTGCCGATTCTGGACGGTGGCCACATCGTCTTCTTCTTGATTGAGAAAATTCGTGGTGGCAAGCCCGTAGACGCTAAGCTCAAGGGCAAGCTCTACGGCATCTTTGGTGCACTGCTTGTCGGCCTCATGCTCTACGGTCTCTTCAATGACATGATGCACATCCTGGTGCATTAAGACCTCAAGCCAGTTGCTTGATTGACCCGGTAAGACCTATAAGAATAGCTAGTTAAAAGCGCTCGCTGCAAGGCTTGTCTGCTTTATGAATCGCGAAAGGCCCTAGCGGTCTCTCGCGATTCTTTTTTT
>JBBRMD010000037.1:0-56393 GCA_038231015.1 Candidatus Obscuribacterales bacterium | reverse complement strand
TTCGTCAGCTCGCAGATTTGCTCCACGCTTCTTTCAGACCTCACCTCACGATTTAGCCCTTGCGCTTCACTACACTTCACCGTCATCAGGTTGTGTAAGGACTTTCACCTCCAGTTGTTGAACATGCCCGGCACACAAAAAGCGGCGGCAAACTCACTTGAGTATGCCGCCGCTAACATAGCGGGATTACTAAATAACTAACTCACCTCAGCAGGGAGTCAGTTAGCGCTCTTTTTCACAGTGTTATTGAAAGAGTTAACTCCAGATGGTTGAAAACGACAGTATCAGTCCATCTGGTCGAGCCAGCGAACAGCTTGCGATTGATTGCTGTTGCCGTTGAGGAAGCCCTCATAGATAGCCACTCGCTCTTTGCGCGCCTGGTTCACCAGAGCGCTCAACCGATAGTTGTCTTCGCTGAAAGCAGCCTGGACGGTGCCGAGAGCAGCTTCAAGCGGTGGAATCAGCAGACTGACAGCAAGGTCGTATTCTTGCTTGGCCTTGTCGGTGCTCTCACGCTTTTGGCGATCGATTACAACGAGGCGGTCAGCGTAAATGATGTCTTGTTCGCGCTTGTCGTTCAAATAGATTTGGTGACTGGCCAGCAGCTGCTCGCTCTGGATTTCGTCAGCTTCGACCTCTTCGAGCTTGAGGGCGTCGAGAGCCGGTAGGCACGAGATATGATCGGGCGAACCGGCTTCAGCACAAACCTGCTCGTAGCGAGCTTGTGCTTGCGAAAGTGTGGCAGCCCGTTCAGCAGCAATCAGCGACTTGCGTTGCTCGAGAGCAGCGAGGGCCCGGGTAATGGCCTGGCCATGGTTGTTGCCCGCCAGACGATACTCGGTTTCGTATGCCTTCTGAGCAGCCTGGTAGGCTCGCTCACAAGTGATAACAAGTTCTTGCAATGTGGTTGCCTTGGCGTGCCTCAGAGCTTCGCGAGCGGCGACCAGAGGCGCTTCCAGGCGCGCGCGTGTAGCAGTCATACTGGCGTCAGCTCTCTGGCATGCCGCGGCATAGCTGGAGAGGACGAGGGTCAAAGTGTTGGCGCTGTGCATATTTCCTCTTTCGATTTTTGGTTTAGTTAGAGCAATTCGATTTTTCCGAGCATCCCAAACGACAAACACTAACCAGCAGCCTCAATGCTTTTGGCAAAGAGTTGCGGAGCACGCTTGTGGCATACCTGCATCTTTCTGTGGCACTTGTGTGCTACGTAGAAAGGCTGTCGTTGGTGGTGTCTGAAAGGTTTGGCTGAGAGAAAGTGTTTGGATGCCTGGAAAGGAAAAGTTGAATTGCACCATTACCCTGGAATATCTAACGGCGCAAAAGCAAACTGGGCGGGGCATTTCAGTTAACACTCTGAAAGATCTCAACAAAATAATTAGAAAGCGGCGCTAACCAAGCCCTTATTGAAGTGATATTTACATACATTTGGCAATGTTCTGTAACTTGAAAGTGAATGTTACAGCCAGTTTACGATACGCCACTCAAGAATAATTGCAGCCGAAATAAGACAAAAACTTCAATTAGATCGAGTTGGAATCATGGAAAACAGTGATTATTTTTATTACGACTTTATATAGTTAAACCATGCGTTTTTTTTACGATTGCGGCTTCTGACAATGCTACCTGGGGTGAGCAAGAAAGGAGGTCATGCCTCTCGCTTTCTCACCCCAGAAGCACGCACCAAATTAGGCTAATCAATCTTTGCAGTCGATCTGATCAGCACGCGAAGCAGCGCAAAGCTCTTGCATACGTAGTTCTAGAGCACGTGAATCGAGTTGAATCACTTTGCCGCTACGCAGCGAACGCTCAACCTGCTGCCGAATCGCCTGAGCGAAACATGCATGATTGTCGCCTGAGCTGCGACGAACTAAACGACTACAATCAATCGAGCGAGGCTCAAGCGACGACAGCCCAGAAGCCTTGAGGGCACCAGGAATGAAGGGCATGAAACCAGCGCTTATGTATTGAGCTTCGCAGCTGCCAAAATTGCTCAACACCGAGTGATGATCAACAGCGCGACCACGATGCTGAATGCAGTCGAGCAAGCCGAGAATTTCAGCAACACTGATCAAGTAGCGAGTAACGATGGCCTGTTCGTGACGAGATAAGTTTGCGAAAGGTACATAGTCACCGGCATTTGCCGTAGAGGATGCATCAGGCGAATGGTCATTGGAGGAAGGAGGAAAGGCAACGGCATTTCCGCGAATAACAGAAGAGAGGTGGCGGCGCAGGGCCTTAGCAATTGAATTGATTCTGGTAAACATAACAGGGGTCTCCGTATATTTTCTTGTTTGTTAAACCCCTGCTGTGCGATTGCAAATAATCCGGTATATCACAAACTGCAGTGGCAGCAAGTGAATAGACGCAATATTCTGTTTTGGCTTGGCAGAAGGTTGTGCGGTGGATTTGTTTGGCGGTCTAGGGGTGATGAATATGAACCTAACCACTAGGCCACTTGCACGCAACAGATCTTCATTACTTTTTGTTATAGCTAGGCCTCAAGCCCAGCTTTTGGCAGGTTCAAGGTTCTCACAAGCGCGCAAGGTATAGCTATTGGCAACCGGTTTTATACTATAGAAGAAAGTAGCAATTGAGAAAAAGAATGAGCCGAGGGCAGTGATGTAGAACAGATTTCTCTGTCTACATCACTAGTCCCAAGGCTCATTCATAGTTGGTCAGGCACCGCCGTCAAGGGTTTATTCGCCGCCTGAAACGAAGGCAACAACGCCGTTCGTAGAGAAGCGGTCCTTGATGAAGACGAGCTGCTCGTCAGTTGCTTCGACACGCAACTCCAACATCCACGGAGCGCGGAAGGAGCCGCCGACGAAGACCAGTTCCAGACCGAGATGCTGAGTGAGAACAAGCACCGCGTCACTGCGCTCGATACCCATCTGAGCTGCAGTTTCGCATTCGATGACCACCGAGTAAACCTTCTTGCTCGCCGTCTTGGCGCGCTTTGCAGCGGCTTCGATTTGACGAACTTCTCCCAGGTGACGCTGTGCCACCGTCGAGTCAGGCTTGTGCGTGGTGAACGAGTCGGCGGCCGAAAGGTCACCTTCGTCGTCGAAGACATCGAAATCGAGATTCGTGCCGCCAGAGTGAGTGACCTTGACCAGGTCGCCAGCCCGCACGTCTTCGAAGCCATCTTCACCTTCAGCGATCTTGATGCACAGACGATCGAGCGAGTCGGTGAAGTACTTCTTCACCATGCGCTTGATCTTACGAGCGTTGCCCTTGCCCTTCACTGCCTCATCGAGAATGAAGTCGCGAGCAGAATCTTCCACCTTGACAGTGAAAGCCTTACCGCGCTCCATCACGCTCAAGAAGCGGTTGACCACTTCGTTGATGCGAAGAGTCGTGATCGAACGGAGGTCTTCTTTGCCCAAGGCGCCGAAGAAAATCACCTCATCCAAACGGTCGAGGAACTCAGGACGGTGACGGCTCTTCATGGCAGCCAGAATGATCTCTTTCGAGGCATCCTGCTTTTGCTCGGTCGTCTCGCGAACGAAGCCGATTTTCTCTTTGCGGTCGACCACGTCGGCAGAACCAGTGTTGCCGGCCATGATTACAACAACGTCAGAGAATTTCACTTCTTCGTTGTCGGCCAGGTTGAGGATGCCGTCTTCGATGGCGTTGAGCAGCAGGTCGTCGACAGACTGGTGCAGCTTGTCCGCTTCGTCGATGAAGAGGAAGATCACCGGCACTTTCGAGCCACGACGCGAGGCTTCCAGGTTGACCCGGGAAAGCAGCTTGCGAGGATCGCGACGGAAAGTCTTGGCGGCCTTCTCAGGATCGGTCTTCTGCAGCTCTTCGAGCTTCTTGTCGAAAGCCGCTTTGTCCTTCTCCTGGTCTTCCGGTTCCTGGTAGCCCTTGTAGCCGGTAGGAGCACCAATCAGGCGAGCTGCCTGATGCTTTTCAGCCAGCGAGCCGCCGTCGAGCTTGACGTAGGCATTGTCGACGCCGTGAACGTAGAGCGACAAGAGCTTCATCAGCTCAGTCTTGCCGACACCGGGTTCACCGATGAAGTAGTAAAAGCCGGCGCACTTGTTGCCATCGCGAAGAGGGCTCAAAGCGCGCGACTTGATGCGAACGGCAGCCGTGATGGCGTCGCTCTGTCCGATCAGACGCTGACCGAGGAAGTCGGACATGTCGGTTTCGGAACGGGTGGGGCTGCTCAGGTCAAGCCGGCGGCCTTTCTTAGATGCTAGTTTCATTTGAGTAGTCATAACAAGTCTCCTTTGTGGGCTCGCCCGTGAGGCCGAAACCCGATTTATGTCCACGCGAAGAGCCAGTGCAAAAAGCCTCGAGTCAAAGACCTCAAAGCAGTTAGCACTGGTTTGCAATGGAACTGGTTTAGAAAAAAAGGGGAAGGCTACAAGCCTCCCCTACAGATTGATTCAAGGTGAATCAAACCGTCGTTACAGCAACGCCTAGCGAAGTGAATCTTCCAACATGAGCTGGTAAGACAATTCGACAGGGGCGCGGTCCTCGTCAAACAAAGTTCGAGCAAGCTGCGCTATTTGTGCGCGAGCTGACTCTACGTCGCCGTCTTGAGGAACGAGGACCTCAATTTCAGCATAGCGACCTGAGTGCTTACCCAAGCCAGAAACGTCGTCTAGCGTAATCACTACTCCAGGCATAGAAGCATTGTGGTGCTCCAGACGCTGCTTGGAAAATGACATGAGCTTGCCGCCGTTGAGCAGACCACCAAGTGTTAGCAGGAAACGCCGGGTGAAGGCAGAAAGTTTCCCCTCTGTTTCACGACGTTCGCGACCACCGGCAATGTTCACCCATTCTTTGATAGTCAGCAGCGTCTCACTCTCGTTCTCGACGACTTCGTCGCGAATACGGAGCATTTCGCCTTTGACTTTAACGGGTAAAAACTGGTCGGTCATTGCAATCAATCGCCCTTTGGAAAAACCCATTTGCACGAGTCGTTCGCTGAAGGCACCAAGTTCACTATCCTGAAGGGCGAACTTTCGTTCGACTTCAAAATTGGGAACAGCGTCTTGGTGTGCTGTGTTATGAGCAGAGGTTGACTTGCTAGCGCTGGTTTTCGTCGATGGCCGTGGTGCTTGTCGCTCGGGCATGCGCCATGCAAAGACGAGCCGCCACAGGCACTTTAGCAAGATTCCCATAATGGCTCCTTTCTATCTTGATTAAGACACCAGGTTAACTCGCACAGTTCCTCATGGGAAGAGGTCGGCAACCATCGAAAAGCTTGATAGGGGCTTCAAGAGAGGATTGATTAGTGAGCGGATTAGTGTTCTAGGTCTTTGATTTATCCGGTTGAGTTGAGGTGTTTGAGTGATACCTTAACCTATCCTTTATCTTCTTGAAAACCTAATAAAATCAGCAGTTGTCAGACTTTCCGGGCCGATCTATCTACAAACCCTCTGCGCGCCTCGTCAATCAATAACCAGGAGCTACTAAGAGCTTGCTCATATGCCATTTTTGGGGCACCCTAGCAGAGCTACGCCATTAGCCATAGTTTTAGAGTAGGTACTAGTTTCAAGATTAGTCATAGTAATAAGCACAAGGTTAAGTAGAACACCAGATAGAAGCATTGATAGCAAGTATGGCCTTCGGTTAGTTTGCATTCGCACTTCAATCAACCTCAATCCTGGAACAAACCTCCAAACCTTCAAGCTCCCTAGCACATCTTCTGACTTTAACCGCACCCCCCCAGGCGCCCGGTTTGTCACGACAACGTTCCGGTCATTCCCTTGCGGAATAGGACGTGCTCTTCGCTTGCTTGGTTAGGTTTTCGCAATTCCAGGCCCAGTCTTTCTCTACTTCCATCAAAAACAAAAACTTACTCACTCATGTGAGTAAAGGAGATTTATCGTGAAAACCCCATTCAATAGGGGTTCACATCTCGTCAAGGAATTCGTCGCCAACTGGAGAAAGAAATTCCGCGAGTATGTGGACCTGTGTCTTACAAGCGGGTTCATTCCGAAGTCGTTCCGTCCCCTGCAGCTTGTTGGTAAATATCTGGCCCGTCTCTGGGTTTCCATCCAGGTCGGTCGTATTCGCATTGTCGGCAAGGAGAATCTGGTCGCCCCTGGGCGTCTCATTTTCTGCCCCAACCACAGTTCGATGTTCGATGCGCCAGTTGTCTACTCCATCATGCGTCGTATGCCCAGGTATATGACAGCGCAAGAAGAAATGCGCGGCCTTTGGGGATTGAAAGCAATAGTCATGGGCGCCTTTGGCTGCTTCGCAGTCGATCGCACCAAAGGTAAAACCGTCATCGAACCGGCCATCAAAGTGCTGGTCGGCGGCGATACGTTGGTGGTCTTTCCGGAAGGAAAGATTTCCAACTCCGGCACCTATCTTCCCTTCAAGAAGGGCTCAGCTCTGATCGCCATCGGCGCTTATGAGCGGCTCGAGAAGAAAGAAAAGGTCGGTATCGTCCCGATTCACCTTTGCTTCGGCAAGCGTGACGAGGCTACCGCCGGTGGCTCTTACGGAGCCATGGGTTTCAAATGGCGCGGTGGTGTCACCATCACTGTCGGCAAGCCGATTTACATCAACGACATCTCGCCTATGACCTCTGACAATGTCACCGAAGTCGTGCGCGAGGCTATCGTCACTCAGGCATGCGCCACAACGCATCTGCCTGTCGACGGCAAGTAGCTAGTTGTGAGCGCAAGCTCAATCGGCCTACACCAACTGCTCTGGAACCCGTCAAGGGCTCTAGCGATCTACGAACAAAACCACCTTCAGAACTGCACGCCGACAGCACCAGCGCTGAGCGTCAGAACTACCGGTTGAGGGGGAGCAAGGCAGCACGAGCTCTCAAGACTCAAGCTAACTGTTCCCCCTCAACTATTCCCGTCCATTAGTCAGATACAAGCGTCCAATGGACATCAGTGCCTCTCTCCCCCGGTCTGTGCGCCATTTTCGCGCATTTATCCGGCCGCAAACCTCCATACCGTATCGGCATTTCCGATACAGGAGCAACTTCAGTGAATACTCAAGACCCCTCGTCCGCAGCCAATGCCACCCCCGTCGATGAAGAAGGCGCTCTCAAGGCTTTCAAGGCGGAATTCGTCAAGGACGGCTCGTACGTTCTCGACGCCTGGCTAGACCGCGGCTTCATCCAGTATCAGATCAATCCTGAACTGCTGGCTGAAAACCTCGGCAAAATGCCGTTCGAGTACATGGGCGTGCCCACAGTCCTCACCCTCTTCCCTCGGCAAGAAGGCTAAGGGCCATTCAGCGACCTGAGTCAGCGCAGAAGCAGACCTTTGCGAACACTAAAAATTAAAAGAAAGTTCGAAAAAATGCTCTCACAGTTTATCGCCGACTTTCGCAATATCCCTGTGGCAGAAGCTTCTGCTCAGGCTGCGACTGTCATCAAATACTTTGCAGCGGGAGTCATCCTGTCGCAAGGTTCACTCATCGCCACCTTCGGTTCGCGCAATGCCAAGGACGGCAAAACGCGACTGATTTGCAGCCTCGTATTCGCCATGCATGCCGCTGTGGCAGGTCTGGTGATCTGGGTGGCATAAGCTCTAAGGATCTCGAAATGTCTGCCAACAGCACCAATACACTTTCATCGGCGAAACGCTTCTTCGCCGCCACCCTGGCTGGTATGGCTGCCCCTCTCTTGGTGGTCACTCTGCTGGCTCTCTGCTTTGGCAAACCGCCAACGGCCGCCCTGCTTCTGAGCCTGCTGCCGCTCTCGGCGATGTTCTCGCTTCTGAGTGTGGCGCCCTGGTTCATCCTCAAGAACGAACAGATTACCACTCGCTGGTTTGTTTCTCTGCTGATCCCGGTAGGGCTGGCGGTGGATGCCTCAGCTTTGATGATGCTGCTCGAGTATCACGCCCATGCTTCTGGTGCTAACAGTGGTGCCAGCGCTGCAACAAGCTTGCACTACGACGGCATGTTCGTCGTAGCCAACGGCATCTGGGCCATGGTAGTCAGTCTTGCAGCCGCCGGCCTGAGTCATTGGTTCGTCAAGGGTCAAGGTTGATCAGCAGACTAAACCGAAACTGACAAAGGGGCAGGCAATCTTGCTTGCCCCTTTTGTCTTTTAGTTTGGTTGCACACTCAACCAGAAAATTCGCCACTTCAGTTTTTCTCCGTAAGCGACCTCTCACAAACAAGTTTTTAAAATCCAAGCAGATACTAAACCATATAGTGTTACAGAGACTGATGAAAAGATCAGGATATGCCACAATATACCCTTGGTTTAAGTGATTGATTTAAGCCTTAACTGGTAGCCAAAATCTATCCAGAACATAGCGGGACCCACATTGAAAAGCTTCCTAATACTTTGCCTCAAACTGCTTTCACTTGCCCTAATAGTTGTCTCAATCGCTGGCTATTTCAGCTCTGCCCATCAGACTCTAGAGCTCATCAGCCATCTAAGAATTTTGTTCGCCGCTGCCGGTCTAGTTTTGTTGTTGCTCTCAGCCTCACTCAAAAACATAATGGCAATAGGCTTGGCGGCATTTGCTCTGCTCATCAACCTGGCAGCAATTGCACCGCTGTATTTGCCCGGCCAAACGCTTAGCCAAAGTGAGAATAACACTTCAATAAGCGGCGAGCCGCACAAGGTCAAGCTGATGCAATTCAATCTTTGGGGTGGCAAGAACCAAAAATACTTTGCTGTGGTGCAGACTATTGTTAAGAACAACCCGGACATCATCGGCTTTTCTGAAATTACTCCCACTTGGCTAATTGCACTAAAAGCAGGTTTAATCAACTATCCATACATGATCGCCGACACCACTGGCGGTGGCATCGCCATCTTCAGCCGCCTGCCCCTAGAGAGCAAAGAAATTCGCTACTTTAGCGAATTAAAACGGCCACGGGCAATCGCTAAAATTAGACTAGCGAGGGGCCACTTCACTCTCATTTTCGCCCACCCATTTACACCTATACGAAAATGGCCCCTACGCAACCAAGAGTTTGCCTTCTACGCCAAAGAAGCGAAAGAAGCCGCTAGCACTGGGCCTGTCATAGTAGCCGGCGACCTCAACTGTACACCTTGGTCGAGTGATTTCAGCAAGCTCCTAACTGACGGAAACCTCTCTGACACCGAGCAAGGATTCGGTCCCCAACCAAGTTGGAATGTACAACTTAAAGTTCCATTGTTTCCCATCGATCATTGCCTAGTTAGCAAAAATATCACCACTCTCAAACGATACACAGGTGAAGATGTAGGCAGTGACCATCTTCCTGTTGTAGTCGACTTAGAAATGCGAATTAAAAACTAGAACTAGAGTAACTTGTCTAGCTGCCAACTACAGACTTAACTAGCTGCTGCACGTATTCGCAAAGAAAGCTTGCGCACAACTTTGGCTTAATGTCGTGTATGGAACACAGGCCGTTTTTGAGAAAAGCACATGAATAGACAGCTTTCCTATCTGGCACCACTCTCATTGCTGGATAATGAGCAGGATTTTGCCAACTACTTTTATCTGGAAACAGTAAACGGCCCTCTTCATATTCAACGAAAACTTCAGCGAAAGAAACGGGCCTGGAGAAACGTTCTTCTAACCGTTTTAAGACTTCCGAAGTATCTTCAATCGGTCCTAAAATCCAATCTTTTTCCCCGAGGGTACAGCAAATACCCGCCTGCTCGGAAACGCCGCAACAGTTACGTTGACAGGTATACGAGACTAGCCGCTCACGAATCTCATGATCAGATAATGCGCTCATAATTGTTCTCTCGGGATGCCTATTTCTATTCAGCCACAAGAATCTTGCTAAAAACCTTCACCAATAATGAGCATCGGTCGACAGGCTAACGAAATTAAGATATCTCTTGGCCGATCTGAGGGTAAGATGTCGATAGAGAACACTTCAGACTTGCCTTCACCGCTGACATGGAGATAGAACACTGATGGCGGAGAAAGTCTACAAAGAGCAAGCGGAGGTGCTCAAATGCGGCAATCCAGAACTGGTGGAAGCTCCACAAGAACTTAAAAACGAACTCAGCCTAAACACTGGTAGCGAAGTAGAGAGCCAGCCCAGCCTCAGCGAAGTTATAAGAGCGAAGGTCGCAGAAGAGCAAGTCTTCAACGAAGAACTGCAAAAGAGCGATTTAAACTACACCGAAAAAATCTGGACATCTGTCTACGATTTCGATGGCCCGGGAAAATTTGCCGACGACCATTGCTTTAGCAAATGGTGGAATGGCCCAGGGCAGCAAATTTTCAACTTCATCTACTTTGGTCTCGGAGCGGCCGCCTGCTGTGTCATTGCTCAAACCAGTGGTTATCTGTACAAAACCTCGATGGTCGGACTTTGCCTGTTCGGAGCCCTCTGCACAGCTGCTCTTATCTACGCCCTCTGCCGGCGCAAACCTATTGACCCATCAGATGTTCTCTCTGATCGCGCTCAGAAAATAATCCGTCGCACGGCCCTAGTATTACCATTCATGGCAATTACAGTCGCCTCGTGGAACTGCCTCACCTACGGTGTCGAATATCTTTGGGTTGAGGGACTTTATCCTGGCTACAACAAAAATATGAGTTCCGCCGATTACGAAGTTGTGCACAAACGTGAGGCTGAGCTAGCTGCGACAATTTCGCCCTTAAATACTGCCGCTGCCAAGCAACACTTTGAGGCAACAAAGGCAGTCGGTTCGTATGCCCTGGCACTGAAAATGGCAGACAAGGTTATTCGCTTTAATCGTCGTGACAGTCGCTGGAAAATCAGAAGACTAGGAGTGCTCGGTCGCTTGCCTGATAAAGCAAACGAGTTTGAGCGCCTCACGAGAAAATACAAGGCACGCTATGGCACCGATGGTTATCTGTGGAATACTTTAGCCGATACCGCGGTCTACAACAAAGATTGGCTGCAGGCTTTAGATATGGCGAATGAGCACATCAAAATACATGACAACGAAGCCATTGCTTACGAGCAGCGTGCTTCAATCTATCAAGAACTTGGTATGAATGAAGCAGCAGACGAAGATCGCGCAAACGCCGCTAGATACGCCAAATCAAAAGAGCACTAAAAATCTCTTAAATTTCCATGGACTATTCTAAAAAATGGCCGGCCATAACAGCTTTGATAGAAAAACTGAATCAGCAGGGCTTCAAAGTGGTGCTGAAGATGCACGCGACAACCTGATCTTAGCGGCCTTCAAGCCAGAGAGAAAATCGGAAAGCTCTGCTCAATCAGAAAAACAAACTGCCGAAAGTATTGCCCTCAATGCCGCTGAAAGTCGCAATAATCTCCCCACAAGAGACAAAATATCGCTAATCGGCGCTTTGGCTGGGCCATCAGCAGCCACAAGAGTAGGGGCCGGCCTTGAAGCTGGCGCTCTCATTCATGCCCTAAATCATGACCCCACACCGGAAGGTTTAGGCAAAGAGGGCTGTATGGCGGCCATCTCACGCTATGTGCTAGAACCACAATTGAAAGAATCGGGCAAAGTAATGCCCCACTTTATAGACTCTCATGCCTTTCTCAACTATGTAAGTAAACATCCTGAGCTGGCAACGATTTCAAGCAAATCACAAAGAGAAATTCAAAGCACCGACTTGCAACCCGGTGACATCATCATTGGCGAAAAATCTACCGGCAATCATGTCATGGTTGTCACTCGCGTACCGGCCAATTGGGGCTATCCTGAAGGGTCATTGATGCTTTGTGGCAACACTGGTTTGGCCATGCCCGATGGACCACCCTATCCTCATTTTCGAGCAGCTCAAGAAGTCTTAGGTGCGGGAACCGATCGCTATAACTACCACCACGGCCAGTTGAACAGCCAGTTGTCGACCAACCCATATTTAGGTGGAAGATTTAAAATCGTGCGGTTTAAAGATTGACTTGATGGAAATTGACCTGTGGTTCGACTGTGGTTTTCGCTTGGGGAATTTTAGCCAAATCACTTGTGACGTTCTCTGTAGTTCTGGGGAAGCTGCTCTCAGTGGTCTGCAGACCTGACAGCCAACCTATTCACAATACTCACAACCTTGGACATGAATAGCATCAATCAGGTCGAGTAGCTAAAAGAGTACCTTCTCGCTGTTGCAAAATCCGGCGGCTACGCCCCAGACGATGCCGCAGACTTCCTTCCCTGGAATTCTCCCCCAGTTCATTTCTTGACCCAGTAGTCGGGCACGTGCGCCAGTGACCATTTACAAAATTTGACCGTTGCAACTATATAATTTAATAGATGCGAAGAAGAAAAATTGCAAAAAAAGTAAGTGAGAGCCGAAAGTCACACGAGGTGAACATTTCAGCTCTCACTACGAGAGTTACTTTTTCGAAGTCGGTGCCGTTCCACCAGATATGGGGGCAGATGCGGGGGCAGATGAATCAGCAGCAGGGGCCGGGCTGCGACAAATCGAAGGGTCGGACATATCGTGGCCTGACATATCGTGACCCGGCATATCATGACCCGGCATATCGTGGCCTGGCATATCATGACCCGGCATATCGTGGCCTGGCATCGGTTGACCAGAAACAGGCTGCTCCGTCATGTTGTGCTGATGTCCCATGAAGGTGGTGGGAAAAACCATCATCAAAGCCATCACAACAGCCATGACCAAGTGCGCAACATCCTGACCGATAGAAAGCCAGTGCGGCTTCTTGAAGTCGTTGAAAAGCCGCACAGCATAGTAAGAGCCAAACCAGGTCCAATAGGCCGTAAAGAGAACGGTGACAATGATGCTGCTCAGCGGAGCGGCAAACATCCACCACATACCAAACATCATGGCGGCGTGAGCAAAGTCGTACCACTGCTTGTTGTAAGGCCGCGAACGACCATAGGTGAACGCGCGAACGAGATACCAAACAGTGCCGAGTGCAAAGGCATACTGCCAAAATAGATCAGCGATGCCAAACCACGTTGGCGCCAAGCAGCTCATCATTCCGACCATGCAAGCACCGTGCCAGACTTCATTGTCACGATCCAGATAGCCATTGACCTGGGTCAGATATTTGGGGCTGAAAAGGCGGAAGATGTAGAACAACGCTCCCAGCAAGAAGAATCCGGCAAGGAGCGATAGAAAAGAAAACGATGAGCCATGCCCTTGCATGTGCTCCATGTGATTCATGTGGTCCATGTGATTCATGACGTACTCCAGAGTTTCAGATTGAATAGCGCGCAGAAATGCCAGCTCTCAAGACAAAAGTCTTTTGAAAAAGCTGGTCAAGGTGGGCTATGTGAATGTTGAGATAAGGTTTTCGGAAAGGCCTAAAGAGTTATTTGAAAGAGAAATATATAAATACAGCACAGAACCTAACCGGCCAGACTAGCTAGAAACAACCGCCAAACTGCCGTGATTCCCAAAAATCCTCCTATATTTGCCTAATAGAAGACTCATATATTAGGGTTTTCCTTAGCGCAGTGGTATGACCCCAACCGGGGGATAGACTGCCAAATAGTCCGCGCCAAAAGTTGGCAGCAGTCGTTACCAAGCGAAAAGACCTAAGCTCCCAAGGCTTAGTCGCCGATTTCGATTTTGGTTGGCAACTTAGGATTTTTAAACTGCGCGGTGCGAATGTCTTCTGCAGCCAAAGCTCTCATACCTTGCTTGGCGTAGCAAAAAGCGCGAGCAAGACGGTAGTGTTCGTTGTTAGGATCATCAACAAGTACATCTGACAGCTGTTGCATGGCTTTGCCATATTTACCCATCTGAATGAGCAATGCGGCCTTGCGATAATACAAGTCGGTGTTATTGAAATTGGCTCCAGATGCCTCGCAAGCATATTGGTAAGACTTTTCTGGAGTGGGGTCATTGGAAAAATAAGTCTTAGTCAATATCAGTTTTTTATCGCTATCAACAGAATCAGCTCCATCAGCACTGTAGCGAGGAGCATAAGAGGCTGTATTGGCACGTGAGCCAGAACGAGAAGGGGCAAAGTCTTCAGAGCCTTTACCAGTTTCAGAGCCAGATTCAGGGTTAGAAACCGGCTTGGTTATTGGTTTTGCGGTTGGTTTTGCGGCGACGGCTGTACCATTAGCGAGATCAGTGCTGTCTAAATCCAATTCTTCAAAAACTGTTGGCGGAATGCGCTCAGGAGCCGACGGTTTAATGGCCAGAAGCATCTCATTACCTGACCATTTGCTGTGCATTACAGGTGTCTGCCTGGCGCCAGGATGGTCTTCTTTCACTTCGTTTTGAATCGATGATTGGGCCGCATCAAAAGCCTTCGAAATAGAGGTCATTGAACCCCCTGAACGCAGGCCTTCTAAAAGATTCTTGGTAAAAACACCGTTCTGATAGCGCTTCGACTCCCACGATTGCTCATCGGGTTTACTCGAGCAAATCACCATTTGCCCTGAACCTTCAGCCAAAACTTCCGCATCAAAGTTTCCTGTGCGGCTAACCCCTTTGCCGTCCCCACCAACACTTCCACTGTGACAAGCGTCCATCACGAGTAAAACCCGGTCTGAGAGCACGCGACTTTGAATTGACTCTAATACTTTTTGCATTTCAATTCCGGTAGCAAAAAGATCTTCGGGATCAGAATCAGCAGCGACCAGATAGTTGCGACCGCGCAAATCCATCTGCGACGGGCTGCCATGGGTCGAAAAGAAAAGTACGATCATGTCGTCTGGCCGCGCTAGACGAGCAAGAAATTTACTACCAAGTTCAGACATGATGCGGCGTTGAGTGGCTTTTCCATCAAGCAGTATGCGCACATGGTCAGGGGCAAAGTTAGCCTCTTTAGTGAGATATGAATAGAAATCGCGAGCATCTTTGGTGGCATATTTGAGTTTTGGTATTTTGTCGCTTGTAAATTCGCCAATGCCCACGATTAGTGCCCACTTGTCTCGCACTGGCTTGTTCAAACCCCCAGCGGCAGATGCCACGGATGGCGCAGCTATGACAGGGGGGGCAGAAGAAGGAGAGGCATTGTTGGCAGGAGCGGTGAGGGCGCCAGGGCCTGAGGTTGATGCACCCTGCGCGTAGGCCGGTAGGCCGCATAGGAGCAGGGTCAAAGCGGTGACGCTTCTGCTAACCTGCCTGAAATTGATGAAACTATTCACTAGCAGTCCTTCATAGAGATCCGTAGCTCTTATACATCATTTATGCCCAGCGGCTTGTGGCCAGACAGCTAAATTAGCAATTCCTGTAATGCTCTAAAACGGGCAAAGTCGAACTTTTAGCGGGTCGCTTACATTAAACGTAGTGCCAAGAGGTGCTGACAACGTTTAGGCAATGTTGTCATTATGGCAAACAATAAACAGCAAGGCATCCCTAACACACACGAATTCGCTGAGGTACAGTTCATGAGCTCGCCATCTTTTAGCGCCCCTACAACCGAAACCGCATCCGCCAAAGGCTTCCAAGTATTACCAAGTGCTTCAATGATGAGCCAAGAATTCGACGACATCTGCGCCCGTATGCAACGCGATCAATCGCTCACCAGCGAACAACCAACTTTCAGCCAAATGATCGATATTCGCTCAGGCTCGATGTCTTCTAACGATGCCCTTCGCAATATGTATGCTGACAGCAGCGTCGTCACCCTTAAAAGATCGGCCAGAGTCTTGGCCTCGCTGGCCAATTGCGACGACGATAACCTCGTGACCAGCGACAAATTACCATCAATCAACGCACCTTTAGTATTAACAGTCGGCAACTCCCAAACAAAATTGCAAGCTCTTCCGATTATGACCGCGCCAGCTCGTCGCCGCAATTTACTACCAGCTCCTAAAACTGGCATGTTGCCAGTTAGCTCAGCCACCGAGCTGCGCGCTTTAGTAGAAATTTCACACAGTAAAAAGCAAGAGCAAATTGCTCACAAGAAGACCCACCAAAAAATGTTGAGTGCCTCTTCATGCCGCAAGAATCAACAAGCCAAGAGTGGTTTCGCTCTCTTCTTGAAAAACGTAAAACTTGCTTACAATCAGTCAATGCAGCAGTTCTCCAGCTTCCTTGACCAACTTGCTCTTGCTTAAGAATCTACTTCTGACCGTCTTGCACCAGTTACAAGACAGGCAAACACGCTAAACTCATGATTCAAGGCCACTACAAGATCACATTGGAGGCACCATGCTGAAATCTGAAGCCACAAGAATTATCAAAAACATTGTGGAAGACACCAACGCAAAATTTACCGACGAGCAAGTTGAGGCTCTCACACAGATGTTTCTGCGCATCACTCAAACAACTGTTGACGAATCGCTAGCAAACTTCAGACCAAGTTCTGGCGGCCGCGGCCAATACTAGACACTTGTCGCCGTCCGCAAAATCGTAGTAAAGTTCGAAGTCTTCGAAGCCGCCAGGCAGCGAAGACTTTAACGCCATAATGCTTACTGAAGAATAAAATATCAGCAACTTAGCACCCTGCCACCGAAATAGCGCCTAAATCAGGAATTGAGCATGCCGACCACTGAAAAAACTGAGAATGACAAACACTTTCTTACTAATGCCAAGAGACTAGAAAGCGAAACCATTGAAATGCGGCGGCATTTGCATGAGCATCCTGAACTTAGTTTTCATGAGCACGAAACAGCCAAATTAATGAACGAGAGGCTAGAGACCCTTGGCTACAAGACAAAAAAAGGTGTAGGAAAAACAGGAGTAATTGGCGATCTTGGCAAACAAGGACCGCTAATTGCCATCCGCGCCGATATGGACGGCTTACCTATCGATGAAGACAACCAAGCTGGCTACGTCTCTAAAAACCAAGGTGTCATGCATGCCTGCGGCCACGATGGCCACATGGCTTGTGCCCTCACCGCGGCAAAAATGTTATCTGAGACCGAGGTGCCTGGACGCCTGCGCATGGTACTGCAGCCAGCCGAAGAATTTGGCGACGAAGAAGGCAAATCTGGCGCCTTTAGAATGTTAGAAGATGATGCTCTTGAAGGCGTTTCAGCCATTATTGGTCTACACATGGATGCCAGCTTACCAGCCGGCAAAGTGGGCATCATTCCGGGGCCGATTATGGCAGCGGCCGATAGTTTCACTATTCACATTCTTGGCAAAGGCGGGCACGGCGCTTACCCTGAGAGCACAATTGACGCAGTTGTCTTGGGCTCGCAAGTGGTGCAAGCAATTCAGCAAATTATCTCTCGGCGTATCTCTGCTCTTGATCCAGCCATTGTCACCATTGGCTCTTTTCACAGCTCAAGCACCAGGGGCAATATCATTTCAGAAAGCGTCAAGCTGGAAGGCACCTTCCGATCATTTAGTCAGAGTGTGCGCGAACAGATTATGGAAGAACTCGACAAAGCCTGTCAGCTAGCAAGAATTCTTGGTGGTGACTACAAAATTGAATACGAGCTAGGCTATCCTACAACCGTCAATCATCCTGAAGTAACAGAAGTAATGCGCCAAGCGGCCATAGACCTAATTGGCGTAGACAATGTCATTGCCATCCAACCAAAAACATGGAGTGAAGATTTCTCTATGTTTGCTGAAAAAGTACCAGGCGCTTTTATGTTTCTCGGAGCGGAAATATCAGGTAGCACGCGCAGTCATCATAGCCCCACTTTCGACCTAGATGAATCTGGGCTGTACATCGGCTCTGCTGTTTTAGCAGAAGCCGCTCGCAGACTGGCTGTCTATTACAAAGGCAAGTAAGAGCATGCAAAAGTGAACCCCCATCTTGCCGAGCTGCAACCGTATCCTTTTGAGCGACTAGCTAAATTGCTTGGCGGCACAAAAGCAGCCGACAAAAAGGCCATTCTTTGGTCTATAGGCGAGCCGAAACACGCAGCACCAGCTTTTATAGCAGAAATAATTGCCAAAGAAATCGGCGGCCTCTCAAACTATCCGCTCACCATTGGCGACAGCGAACTACGCGAAGCGATTGGCGATTGGCTCAAAATTCGTTTCAAGCTAAAAGCCGATTCAATCTCAAAAGACAAAAATATTCTGCCTTGTAATGGTAGTCGTGAAGCCATTTTCGCTTTAGTGCAGGCGGTGGTAACGCCTGGTTCTGAGGCTTTAGTCTTAATGCCCAACCCCTTCTATCAAATTTATGAAGGAGCTGCTCTGTTAGCCGGTGCACGACCTTATTTTCTGAACGTCGATAGCAAGACTCTTCAGCCTGACTTTGATAGCGTTCCCGAGGCTGTTTGGCGGCAATGTCAACTCTTAATCATTTGCACTCCAGGCAATCCAACCGGTGCGGTATTGCCAGCAGCACAAATAGAAAAACTGATTAAACTGGCCGATCAATTCGACTTTGTGCTTGCTTCTGATGAGTGTTACTCAGAGTTATATCCTGACGAAAACCAGCCTCCCGTAGGGCTTTTAGAAGTGTGCTCAGCGATCGGCAGAGACGACTACAAGCGCTGCATTGTTTTTCACAGCCTCTCAAAACGTTCTAACCTGCCTGGCATGCGCTCTGGTTTCATTGCCGGCGACGCTGAGATTATTGCCCCATTCAAGCTCTACCGCACCTATCACGGCTGCGCTATGTCTCCACCTTTTCAGAAGGCCAGCACAGCTGCCTGGCGCGACGAAGTGCATGTCATAGAAAACCGCACAATGTACCGGCAAAAATTCAAAGCTGTGCTCGAAACTATTGCCCCAGTGATGAAAGTAGAAGAGGCTCAGGGAGCCTTTTATCTCTGGCCTGAAACCAGCATCGACGAAACTGATTTTACTCGTCTGCTCTTTGCTCAGCAAAATCTAACTGTGGTACCCGGAACCTATTTGTCGCGCCCGGCCCACGGCACAAACCCTGGCGCTAATCGCGTGCGTATGGCCCTGGTAGCGCCTCTAGAAGAATGCATCGAAGGTGCCCAGCGCCTGAGAGCTTTTGTAGAGAGCCTATAAGAACTAGAGTGAACGACATAAACTAAACGGCACCGCGCCGCAGCAAAGCCCTCAGAAAAAAGACCCTAGAAGACAGACCGCAGAACAAAGAAAAGGAAAGCCGATTAATGGATACTAAACACACTGCCCAGGCCGAACAAACAGCATCGAGCGCCCTCAAAGCTACCATCGAAGAGGCCTTTGAAAAACGGGCTGAAATCAATGCCAAAAATGCCGATGCCAAAGTGCGCCAAGCAGTCAGTGATGTAATCGACGGCCTAGATAACGGTTCGTTGAGAGTGGCTGAAAAGAAAGACGGTCAGTGGCATGTCAACGAATGGATTAAGAAAGCAGTCTTGCTCTCGTTTAGAACCAACGACAATGTTGTCATGCCAGGCCAATCTACCAATTTTTACGACAAGGTTCCAAGCAAATTCGAGAATTATAGCGAAGCCGATTTTCGCGCCGCCGGCTTTCGCATTGTGCCACCAGCAGCAGTGCGAAAAGGGGCCTACATCGGTAGCGATGTAATTTGCATGCCTGCCTTCGTTAATATTGGCGCCTACGTTGACTCTGGCACAATGATCGATACCTGGGCGACAGTTGGTTCTTGCGCTCAAATTGGCAAAAACGTTCACCTTTCTGGTGGTGCCGGCATCGGCGGAGTACTAGAACCTTTGCAAGCCAGCCCAACAATTATTGAAGACAATTGCTTTATCGGAGCCCGTTCTGAAGTTGTAGAAGGGGTTATTGTCGAAGAAGGCTCTGTAATTTCAATGGGAGTTTTCCTCGGCCAAAGCACCCGCATATACAACCGCATGACAGGCGAAATTACTTACGGTCGAGTACCGGCTGGCTCAGTTGTGGTCTCAGGCAATTTGCCTTCACAAGACGGCAAGTACAGCCTCTACTGCGCTGTCATCGTTAAACAAGTTGACGCCAAGACTCGCGGCAAAGTAAGCATCAACGAACTTCTCAGAGCCGGAGCCGAAGACAGTCAATAAGACGAAAAAGGAGCAGTAGTAGAGTTGTCTGACACCCTCGATTTAACGAAAGCTTTGGTGCGATTGCAATCAATCACACCCAATGACGCGGGTTGTCAAAAACTGATTGGCGATCGCCTGAGCAAGCTTGGCTTCAGCAGCGAAACTTTGCAATACGGTGAGGTACTCAATCTTTGGTCAAAGAAAGGTAACAGTGCTCCTCTGCTTGTTTTTCTCGGACACACCGACGTCGTGCCAACTGGCCCAGAAAGCAACTGGCAAAGCCCACCCTTTGAACCGAGTGAACGAGACGGTTATCTTTACGGCCGCGGCACAGCTGATATGAAAGCCAATATAGCGGCCTTCATTACCGCCTTAGAACGCTTTTGCCAAGCTAATCCAGATAGCTTCAGCACAGCTAAAACTGCACAAAAAGGCTCTATTGCTTTTCTTCTTACCAGTGACGAAGAAGGCCCCAGTATTGATGGTACGGTGAAAGCTGTTGCAGCACTAACAGAGCGCCAAGAGAAAATAGATTACTGCATTGTCGGCGAACCAAGCTCGGTCAATGCTGTCGGAGACATGGTCAAAAACGGCCGCAGAGGCTCTCTAAATGGCCGCATCTATGTCAATGGTGTGCAAGGCCATGCGGCCTACCCACACAAGGCGATCAACCCGATTCATACATTTGCAGCAGCACTGTCTGACTTATGTCAAGCAAAATGGGACGGTGGCAACCAATTCTTCCCACCTACTACCTTTCAGGTGACCAATCTCAACGCAGGCACAGGAGCTGAAAATGTCACTCCGGGCCAATTAGAGGCCTGGATCAATTTTCGTTATTCCACCGAGTCAACTGCCGATGGCCTCAAAGCAGCGGTAGAAGCGCTTCTTAACAAGCACAAGATAGATTACAAAATTGAATGGCGACTCTCTGGCGAGCCATTTTTAACAGCCACAGGTAAATTGCTCAAAGCCGTTCAAGAAGCTATTTTAGCCGAGACCGGCCTAGAGACTGAACTTTCTACTAGCGGCGGCACCTCAGATGGCCGCTTTATCGCGCCGACCGGCGCTGAAGTTATTGAACTTGGACTCATTAATGACACCATTCACAAAATTGACGAATGTTGTTCATTAGCCGACCTAGATAAGCTGAGCAATATTTACCAACAGATTTTGCAGCGCCTCTTCGGTGACCACAAACTATGAATTACCTTGATGTCCTCTTCATTCATGATGTCGCTGATAAAGTCGGTAACCCCGGGATATTGGGCGCCATAGCAGCCGGGCTGGCAATGATTGCTCTGATGGCCGGAGTGGCCAAATTAAAACGCAAAAGCTTGAGCAAAGATTTTCCTGGCGATCCAGAAGCGCTACAGCCAAAGTATTTGCTGGCCTTCAATCAATTACAAGATGCCACAAAAGAAAGCCAGGGTGGCGTCGAAACATTGTTGCAAGCGCTAAAGAGTAATCCGGCTGCCTACTTGGCTATAGATGCTTTCGGTCGCTACAAAAAGCACACTATAGACCAAAAACAGACTGTAGACCAGAAGCAAACTGTAGAAAAAAAGCGAGATAGACAGTGAGCGCTGAAGGACTAGTAAACTCATGGGGTTCAGTGCCTTTTGGCACCAGCAGGCTGCAAGTGCGTCATATAGTACTCTGGCTTGGCATTGCTCTCTGGTTGCTGCCGACCCTGGTAGTGACTGGCATCCAAGGCATTGCATGGTTTGCCTTTAACTTGGCATTTGTGCTGATATTGACCATCGTTGCCACACCTTTCCGCAGCATTACCATTCACAAAATCGGCACCTGTTTCTTCGCTGGCGGCCTCACTATGGGCATCACTGTGCTGGTGCTCACGCCAATTATGAAAATGCTTGGGCCATCGCCATTGAGACCGTTTATTACTGTTCCTTTTGAAGAAATATTCAAGCTATTGCCGCTAGCTATTCTCTTGTGGCGCGGCCGCAAATTTAGCAGCTTTACTTTAGGTGCCACCGATCTTTTACTGATGGGAGCGATCACCGGTGCCGGTTTTGCTTTTGTCGAAGATGCATACGCCCACGCTGCCAATCAATCAACCTTGAACAACTTATCTGTCTGGTTGCCCTCTTCAGAGCTAATCAATGGTCGCATAGTCTCTGGCCATGCTGTATGGACTGGTCTGGCTGCCGCCACAATTGGCTTGGCATGGCTTTTTAGACATTTAGGTAAGGTTTTTCTTGTGGTTTCCTGTAGCCTCGGTCTACTCATTTCTACCACAGACCATCTGGCTCTCAACTACAATCAAACGCAAGGTGCGTCAGGTTGGGGCATCTCATTTTTCAACTTGGTCTCAGCCAGCGGTTGGCTGCCGATGGTATTCTTCGTGCTTTGCCTTGCAGCCGCATTAGGCGCCGATTTCTTTGTGCAGCTGCGCAGCTTACCAGCCGCAAAAGAATTTAAATTACCAGCACGCAAAGGCCGCAAAGACTCACTTGAATCGCTATGGGACAGTGTTTTAGATTTGCGTCGCCTCGCCTACGCGCACTTTCGCTTTAAAAATTTCGAAGACGAAAGTTGCCCGCCAGCTCTGGCACTAACTGTTGCCCTATTAGCGAAACGCCTGATCAATCGGGCCGTAGCCGCCCTAGATGAGCGAGAAAAAGTTGAGGCTAAGCTCAATATAAACCTCGAACTTGAGAGTGATAACTCTGCTATTTCTAGCCAAAAGAAAAACCCGGCACCATTCACCATAAGAGGCCCCGGTGAAGCACCATCGATGCCTCGCGCAGCTGGCCAAGCAGCACCGCCAAACTTCGGCAAACTGAACCCAGCTAATGGTGCAGGAAGTGCTGCAGGAAATTCTCCAGATAGCGCTGGCGATTGGTCGGTAGCCACTCAAGTGACCGGTATGGGACCAGCCGCAGGCAGCAAACCCACTGCCGACTTGCCCTTCATCATGCCGTATGACCAGCGTCCCCTGCTCGACATAATCGACCTGCCGGAGCAATACGAGATCTTTGAACAGGTCAGTGAGGGTGGCATGGGAGTGATTTTCCGGGGCCGCCACAAGCGCACTGGGGCTCGCCTAGCGATCAAAGTGCTGCATCCGCACCTCTCGACTAACCAGCTGCATTTGCGGCGCTTTGAGCAAGAAGCTCGCACAGCTAGCACACTTGATCACCCAAACATCGTAGTGGTGCATGACTTTGGTGTGACGCCTAAATCTATTGCCTATCTGGTGATGGAATGGCTAGACGGATCAAATCTAGACCCCGTAATCAGAATTGGCGGCACCATCAGCTTGGCCCGCTTCTTGCATATATTCATTCAAGCCACCAACGCTTTAGCCCACGCCCATCGCAAAGGTGTAATTCATCGCGATATTAAACCGAGCAACCTAATTCTTGCCACCACTCCAGAGCGACCCGATTTCGTTAAGGTGGTCGACTTCGGCATCGCTAAAGTGCTGACAGAAGAGAGCGATGAGGGCATGAACCTGACCCGCACCGGGGACATCTTAGGCAGCCCTCTATACATGAGCCCAGAGCAGTGCATGGGCAACAAAATGGATGCCCGCTCAGATATCTATTCGCTAGGATGCGTCATGTATCAGGCCCTTGTTGGTGTCACACCACTGAAGGGCGAGAACGCCGTACAACTAATTTTCAGACACGTACACGATATGCCAGCCCAACCGCGCACCATCAAGGCTGACATAGAACTTCCTGAAATTATGGAGCCTCTTCTGTTCAAATGTCTGCAAAAAGATCCAGACAATCGCTTTCGTACAATGGACGAATTAGAAGGCGAACTCAAGAGAGTTCAAGCAATTCTAAGCAGCATGACGTAAGCTCGCGCTAGTCACTTTTGAACTTTAGCACAAAAGCAAGATTATGAACCAGTGGTCATCTAACTGTAGTTAGTCTGTTTTGCGCTAGCCGCGCAAAGAGATCTTAACTAATGTAAAGAGCGTCCTATACAAATCTTAGGTTGTTACTTAGAACTTGCTCTTGATATCTAATCAAGTATGTCCGTTCTTATTTAAAAACAAAAAAGCAAAAAACAACACCAAAAACACTCCCCTGAACGAACGACGTCTCTATCAAGCTGCATTAAGGCAAGCGTGTGTGTGTCCGTCTTTGCAGGCCCGTATCCATCAGAGCCAATAACGACTCTAGTGAACCTTTAGTGGGGGCCCTCATATGAGAAAGCTTCTTATCATAGCGACAGCTTTGGCTGTCTTGGTATGCCTGACAGCGACTGCCTACCTTCACGGAATGTTCGACAAAGACATCCCCGTCAAGTTCGGCTCTTCCGCTGTGGCCATGCCCAAAATTCTTCTTCTCTCTGCCGACAGCAAAGAGTGCCAGCGCAGGCGAACACTCGACGACCTTGGCGGTGCGGTAGACAATATCGACATGTTCGATGGCTCGACCAAAGTGATTGTTTACAAGCTTCTGCCCTTGATCAACTCGGAAGCCGCTTACTATCCGGCCGAAGGCTATAGCAATTGCGAGTCATTTGCCAAAGAAGGCCCGGCAAACCGCAATCAGCACGGCCAGCTGGCCACTCTCGATGAACGCGACCAAACAGGCCGCAATCCGCTGCGTTACCGCCAATACAACCCGCAAGGGAAGTTAGTGAAAGCAGCCAACCTCATCGAAGCAGGTAAGAAATACCAGACCGACTACTTCAACCTGGCCGGCCTGATTACCCGCTCGGAGACCTTTGACCTGGTAGGCGGCCATAACGAAAGCGAAACCAGCTACCGAGCCGATGGCACCAGATTGATGAGGCAGTCAGTGCAATCATCAGAGTCGAGCTTCAACCGCGAACACTTCTCTGCTGACGGTAAGACTCTGGTGATGCAAGAAAGCCGCAGCTACGGCCATTACAGCCTCGCCATCATGTACGACAACGGCAATTCCAAGGTGAGCGGTCAGCGAGCTATCGGCCTCAGTGAGCTGATGTACTTTCGCCCGGATGGCACTCTCGAACTGTTGGTCAAACTTCATTTCGGCCGCACGGTAAGCTTCAAGCAATACGACAAGAACGCCAAGAAGTACCTCGAAAGCACCTGGCAAGAAACCAAAGACGGTCAACCAGACGCCAACGGCTATCGCCCTATGGTGCTCACGCGAGTGAACGAAGTGAACGCAGAAGGTCGCGCCACGCGCGAATTCGTCTTCCGCCCAGACGGCACACAGGAGAAGGTGACCTTCTACAAGAACAGCGCCTACTTCGAAGTTGAAATCGAATACAAGTGCGATGACCACGGAAACGTGATTTCTTCGCAAGCCAACAACTCGGACGGCAAAGCGCTGCCCGCGGTTATCTACAGCACGGCGGATGGGTCTATCCCGGTCTTCACCGTGCCCCCATCGTATCTCGTTCAGCCGCAGTTCACTGTACCGCCAACCCTGAACAAGTACGACGCACAGATCGACTCAGAACGACCCAATATCCACGATAGATAAACCCCCAGGAGTACAAAATGAGAAAGCTTATTTTGACTGCGGCAGCGATTGCTGTCGTGGCAGGTTTGGCTTCGGCTGCCTACGTCAGCGGGATGTTCCAAAAGGACATCTCGGTTTCGTTCAACAGCACCGCAGTCGACATGCCGAAGATTCTGCTGGTGCCCTCCGCAGCCGGTGAATGCCAGCGTCGTCGAGTTCTCGACGACTTTGGCGGCGCCACCGACAACGTCGACCTGGTCGACGGCAAAACCCGGGTGGTGGTGTTCAAACGCCTTCCGGTCATTCACAGCGAGACCACCTACTATCCCGTCAGCGACCGCAAAGACTGCGAGTCGTTCAGCAAGGACGGCCCGGTGACCGAAGGCCGACACGGCCAGCTGTTCACCTCCATCGAACGCGACAACACTGGCCGCAAGCCCGTGCGCGAACGCACATACAGCCCCGATGGCAAGCTGGTTTCGGCCGGCAATCTGGTGGAAAACGGCGGCAAGTTCCAGACCGACACGATTAGTCTCGCCGGTCTGATAACTCGCTCCGAGACCTACAACCTCACCAGCAACAGCATCGAGAGCGAGACTCTCTACCGTCCGGACGGCACGGCTCTTGTACGCCAGGCCCTCAAGCCGACCGAGACCAGCTTCACCAAAGAGCACTTCTCGGCCGATGGCAAGGTCGTGGTCATGAAGGAAAGCCGCAGCTATGGCAATTACAACATGTCCAAGATGTACCCCGACGGCAAGCCGCAGTTCGAGGCCTATCGCGGCATCGACTACACCAACCTGAAGTTCTTCCGCACCGATGGTACGGCCGAATTACAGGTGCAACTGTGGTCGTTCCGCTCGATCACCTTCAACCACTTCAACGCCGCCGGCATGCCCGACCACGAGACCCGTTGGACGGAAAGCAAAAGCGGTACGTTGGACAGCAACGGCTACAAGCCTTTGGTGCTCACCAAGTTCATCGAGACCAACGAGCAAGGCAAACCAATTCGCGAAGTCGATTTGCGTGCAGATGGCACCGTCGAGAAGGCCACTGTCTTCAAGAACGGTGAGTACTATCACAATCGCGTCGAGTACGTGGTCAACCCGCAGGGCCAGGCCATCTCGTACAAGGCGCGCGACAACGAAGGCAACCTTGTGCCCGAAGTGATTCTCACTCCGGGTACTGGCCCTACCTTCACCGTGCCGGACGCCTATCGAGTGCTGACGCCATTCAGCGTGCCTGCTGGCCTCGACAGGTACGACGACAAGATCGTCAAAGAAATTCCGTACCATCCCGGAATGTAAACGTCGGCACCACGACTAGCAGCAAGGCACAAGCTCTGCTGCTAGTCGGCTTCTCTTCAAAGAACAACCGATCAACAAACTTCAACCGAGAAAAAAATGCCTCTGATTCTAGCTACGATTGTCACTTTCATCGCTGTCATCGCCTGTGTCAGCTTTGCCTTCTCGCTCATCTTCAAGGGCGACTCGTCGCTCAACTACTCGTCCAACGACGCGTACTGGGCGGCCTTCATGAAGAAGCAACTGCTCTGTCGAGAGCTGCATATCGCCACGGCGTTGACAGTAGGTGCCTGTACCGGCCTGCTGCAATGCCACTGGAACAACATCTCGGCCACCCCGCTGCTGCTCGCACTGGGCACAGTAGAACTGGTCTGGCTGTCGCTCATGTTTGTCGTCTTCAAGCCGAAAGAACAGGTCTACACCGACCTTAAGCGCTTCTCTATCGCCGTCGTCGCTGGCGCCGGCGTTGGCACAATCGCCTGCCTCACCCTGGGCGTGGCCAGCGCACCGCTGACTGTTGGCGGCATTCTCTTCCTGGTTGCCTGGGTGCTGCTCACACCGATGTAAGCAAGGCAACTTCTCTCCTTCTCATCAAGCTACCCCTTCGCTCAAGAAGGCCTTACCACCGATCCGACCAGCCTCCTGCTGACCAGATCACACTTCAATGCAATCAAAGGACGATATGAACTCCACCACTGCCATCAACGCTGTCACCAACACCAACAACTCTTCTCTCTCGCCCGTCGAATCGGCTTTGCAAGACCGCCTGAGCGCCCTGCGTCAGCGCATCGCCACCCTCGAAGTGGACGGGCGCATCACTGGCGAAATGCGGCCCTCCTTGGCCTGGCACTTCGGCTATGCCCGGCAACAGGTCAACGGCCTCGACAACCAGTTCGGTACCTTCGATGCCGCCGAGCTGGTCACCGTCGAACGTTTGATCGGCGAAGCCGAAAGCGCGGTGAAAACTGCGGCCACGGTGATCGGCGACTAACAAGTCAGCCAACACCTGAACAAAACGCTGTTGCAAAACAGTGTGCAAAAACCAAAGAGGCGCTGCCTCTTTGGCTCTCATCATCATCAGCAAAGATTGAGGTCTACCATGAACGCTTCCAACACCTCCAATACCGAAATTGGCACCATCAGCAACAAGACCTGGGCCCGCTGCCAGCGCAAGCCCATCCCGGCGGCGCTGCTTTCGCCCTTCTCTGCCGGCGAAGTGATCAGCCACGCTTCGGTGATCAAGCTCGACCAGGGCGAGCCGTCCCCCCTGTCCTTCCGCCCCTTCGGCGAATTGACGATGGAAGGCGAAATCGTTCTGGCACTGCCGGCGGTACTGGCCTGGATCAATCCGCATGCGACGGTGAGCAACACCAGCTGGTCGTGGCGTAATGCCATCAGCGAAACGCTCCTGAGCGGCGGTACGGTCAATATCGACGAACTGCCGCCCGAGGTTCTGCTCAATAGGCCGTGCCTGAACAGCTGAATTCAGCGCAAAAACCTGAAAGGCAATCGCCCTTATGTACAAACGAAAGTTAGCTTGGACGCTCGCTGTCATCCTCCTTTTGGTGGGAGCAGTGGGCGTCTACTGGAATTTCTTCGCTCAGCAATCGATCACCATTTCGCAGAGTGATCTGCAAAGCCGCATCGACGCCAAGATGCCCTTTGAGGCCAAGCACGGCGTCACCATTTCGAAGGCCTCAGTCATTCTAGGCAACGACATCACTCTCGATTTCGTCGCCTCGACCAAAATGTCCGGCAAGGAGTATTCTCTGAACGGTGTCGGCAAAGGTGTGCTCGTTTACGACAACAGTCGTGGCGCCTTCTTCTTCAGGCCCGAAAAGCTTGAGCTGAAAAACTTCCAAGCGGACGGCGCTGGTATCAGTATCGGTGGCAAGGTAGGCGGCTTGATCGACAAGTGGATCGACTCGCCCAAGGTGAACGCCAACAGGCAAGAAATCATCAATGCAGCCGAAGCAGCTGGCCAAAAGCTGGTGCAACGCTCTGCTGAAACGGTTCTCGCCGTCACGCCGGTGTACAAGATTCCAGAGACGCTGAAGGGTCAAACCATCCGCATGTTTCTGGAGTCGGTGGAAGTGAAAGATGGCAACCTCATTGCTCATCTCTCGCTCTGGCAGTTCACGATCTCGGTGATTCTCTTCGGCCTGTCGTTCTTGGCCGCCATCGCCATAGTCGGCTCTCTCCTGATCTTTCCGGAATGGGGCATGGCTCTGTTGATATTCGGCTAAAGCTGGCTATTCGTCAAAAACTTTGACTTGCCTCGGGGCTGCCTATCCTCGTTTGAGGCCAGGCAGCCCCAGGGTTTTTCATTTTCACCATAACAACTGCAACGTATAGTATTCATATACTTCACCCCAATGTGGGACACTCCCTCTTAGATGCGTTGATAAGTCAAATAGGTATTTGTACAATCGTTACTGCAAATGCGAAGGTCAACCTTCAAGGCTATATAACCAAGGCTAGATGATGGACGAAGGGCAAGACCTTACCAAGAAAATTACCAATCAAGTCAACAGACCGACGCGAGACGGCCTTTGTATGGCCTGTGGCAAAGTTTATGTTGTGCGCCCTGGCGACAAACCAGTCTGCTCTAAAGATGGCAACGATCTAACCGCTCTGCCTTTGCTCGACGAACCCCTGGTCGGTCACTATGTCTACAAAGGCCTGCTTGGCGTAGGAGGTATGGGCGTAGTCTATAAAGCCCTCAACTCTTACCTAGACAAAATAGTGGCCATCAAAACCCTAAAAGGCAAACGCTATAACGAAAAAGAATTACTGCGCTTCCAGCAAGAAGGCAAACTGCTCGCAAAACTGGTGCACCCCAATCTAGTTTCAGTGATGGATTTTGGGGTCAACCAAGCGCAAGAGCCCTACATGGTTTTAGAGTACTTGCAAGGCGAAAGCTTAGCAACAATGCTCAAAGAAGACGGCATTTTAGATCTAGACTTGGCCCTCGAACTAACAGCACAAGCTGCGGCCGGATTAGCTCACGCCCATAGTTTTGGCGCTGTACATCGAGACATAAAGCCGGGCAACATATTTGTCACTCAAACCCGCGAAGGGCACCTTGTAAAAGTATTCGATTTTGGTATCGCCAAATTGTTCTTCATAGACGACCCAGGGGCCCGCGCCGACTTGACCAAAACCGGAGAAATATTCGGCAGCCCGCTCTATATGAGTCCTGAACAGGCCCTAGGCAAGAGTCTTGATGAGCGCTCAGATTTATATTCGCTAGGCTGTGTGCTTTATGAAATGCTCGTGGGCAAGCCGCCAATTGTAGGCGAATCAGCCATGGAGACTATTTTCAAGCATGTCTCTGAGGTGCCGCAAACTTTAGTCATCGCCTCTCCCAACCGCAAATATCCGCCAGCAGTGCAGCAATTACTAGACCTTTTACTAGCCAAAGAACGCCAAGACAGGCTGCAATCAGCAGAGCAGTTAGTACGTTTACTGCACGCCATTGCCAACAATAATAAAGCTGGGCTGACTGAGTTAAACACACTGAGCAAAACTGTTAGGCGTCGACTGAATCTGCCAGGACAAAAAGACGCAACAGCAGTTAGCAATGGCTTTGCCGATCAGAAATTGCTTTTAGTCTCAGTCACCATAGGAGCTATAGTAGCAGTGGCAATTGCCGCTTTTTTGCTTGAAGTTAAATTACCGAATCCTCCACAAAGTGCCTCCATCAGCGCAGCAATTGACAGCTCGAACTCTGCGCGCACCATCAACACCAACGAAAGTAGTACCTCCGCCAGTGGCACCAAGGCTTCAAAGGTTCAGCACCAAGTCATCAACGAGGCACCAAGCGAACTAGGCTTAATGGACCAAGTGGTCAATCCATCTGATGATGCACGTCTAAATATAATTGAAAGCGAGCTGCAAAAGGGCAAAGAAGCATTTGCTTTTCCACGCAGCTTCAAGTTTAAGAAACCTGACTTTGTAGCCGTAGCTAAAGGAGGCAGGAATCTCAAAAAGATTGAGTTCGAAGGCTGTTACGGCCTAACTGCCGACAATCTCAACGAACTTAGAAGTCTGCCGGTTGCTGATATCACTCTCAAATGGGGTGACATCGATGATGGTGGCATGGCTGCAATTTACAGAATAGCTGGACTAAGAAATCTCAGTATCACGGCTTGCGATTACATTACGCCCAATGTTTTTGCCCTCCTAGGTGATGCTAAAAGACTGGTAACCCTGCAAATGGAAAACGGCAAAGCCGATGGTCATTTTTTTACTAAGAATCCGCCAAACGAATGGCTATCAGAGTTTTCATTTAATGGTATGCGAGCTTTCAACTCGAATCGCAAACCCAAAATCGTTCATACCGATTTGATTGCTCATCAACTCAGTAGCTGTCGGCAGCTGAAAGTACTAATTTTAGAAGGTACCGATATTAGTGATGCCGGAATTAAACCCCTAACAAAACTGCCCCATTTAGAGAGGTTGGTATTGACGAAAGGTAATATTACCGATGCCGCTTTGCCATTGTTCGTACAGCTCAAGAGACTCAGAGATCTAGACGTCAATGGCACTAAAATTTCACGCACCGGGATGGAGCGGTTACTTCAATCAAGCAAGATCGCCAAAGTATCAATTAGCCCTGACGGCCAATTCGCTCATCTTACGCCTTATTTGCGAGAGCAAATGGCTTTGGGCCGATTAGTGATTCGCTAGCAAATTTTTTAAGAGACTAGCTCTATTGACCATTGACCTGGTCAATCGTTCTAGCTAATTCTTGATCGGGCAAGCCGCCAGGCTGGTTATAGAGTACTTTACCTTTGCCATCGATCATGACGATAGTAGGATAAGCACGCACAGCAAACTGTTTAACTAAGGCTACATTGGCAGGATCTTCAGCATTATAGCGTTTGAAACTAATAGCTCGATAACGACCCTTGGCCGCCTCAAAGGCAGGCTCCATTTCTTTGCACGGTCCACACCAGGTAGTATAAAAATCGAGCACCACTTTCACCGGCCCGCCAGCAGTTTTACTAGCACCAGAACCAATTGGAGTGAAGGCGCCACCAGTAGATGAGCCCAACGAAGAACTAGTCGAACCAGAGCCAGAGCCGTTATTAACACCACTTAGTTGATTTAGGCCAGCCGTAGCTTGACTAGCCAGATTGCTTCTGTCGTGTTCTATCACCCATTGATACTCTTTCTTGGCTTCACCAACTCGCGTCAGACACTGGTTACACAGGGCCATGTAATAGTGACAAAGCGCATTGTTTGGATATTTAGCACCAAGGGCTTTAAAGTCGTTGAGAGCGCCTTGATAGTCTTTCTTCTCATACTTAGCTTTGGCCACAGTGAAAGCATCAGGGGCGGCTAATGCGGGGCTAAGAGAGAGGCTTCCTGCCAGACCGCTAACACCTGAGGCAACCAACAAAGCAAGCAAGCAATTTGTCAAACGGGCAGTCAGGTTAGATTTCAAACTTGTTCGCATTGCCCAGCCTCATAATCACGATTGCTAATTGATTTACCGTCTGATATCACTCTGACATCACTGATACATTTGTCTCATAGTAGCCTTGTCTCTGTCACTTAGCTTGAGAATCGGCGCTTTGAAGTACATAACGTCAAGCCCAGAAGGCGAATGCCCCCCAATTCCTAATGCATGCCCAGTTTCGTGCAAAGCCAAATTATAGAGTCTATCTTTGTCAACCTGAGACATGTTATTGCTAGCGTAACCGGGACAAGTCAATCGCACGAAACTGCGGGTCATAATGTCTTGTCCAGCAGCATTAACACTATCTTGATTGTTAGTTTGACCACCGGCGCCAAAGCCAATTTGACCCGGAGCATTGGCTCTCTGCACAATAATATCGGCTCCATTGGCCGTTGACCACTGCTCCATGCGGATAGGCGAACCAGAGAAACTAGCCCACTGATTCATGGCCTGAAAAATCAAATAGCGCAAATCGTAAGAAAAGCCCGATTGTTCTGTCGTGTCGACGAAGACTTTAACGGCAGAAGGTGAGCTGAAACGCTTCATGGGGCCGCACTCCATATAATTTGGAGTATTGGGATTTTCAGTGGCGCGCCAGGCAATCAGACCCCTTAGCTCGTCGGCATATTCTTTATCGTAAGCAACATTGGTGCCTGGATTGTAGCGAGCTTGATCTACGCACTTTTGAAAATTATCGTGAGAAGACTGCCAGTCACGAGTGGCACGATCGTATTGACCAGTAGCATCAGTCGCGATCGCTCTCGCATAATAGAGATCGGCTAGGTTTTGGGCGGCATCGTAAGGAAGAACATTAATAGCACTGGTGAAATAGTTGACGGCCATATCATAGTTCTGCGCTTGTTGAGCAGCTTCACCTTGCTGCTTGTAGGCCTCTGCTTGCTGGTTATAACCGAAGAAGAGAGCTTGAGCAGGTTGAACTGTAATTAACAGCGAAAGAAGCGCAGCCAACCTGAAAGATAGGCGCGAAAATCTCGACAAATTTTGAATGGCAACTTTGAGTTTAATCATGAATCTCTTACAGCAACTAAATACAAAACGCAATGCAAAAGTCTAGCATGACCCATAAAGCAGTTAACAACTCGGCAACGACTTAAGCCTATCTTGAGCCCAGTGGTCAATCAGGCAAAGAGGAGCGGTCATGGGTGAAAAGAATCGCGAACGAGCAACGAGCAAAAATCAAGAGCAAGTTGAAGGTTCTAGCAGTTTAGTAATTATGGATGAAATTAGCTTGAGTTCGGCATTGAAGACTAGACCTCAGTGCAAAGACAACTCAAATATCTCTTGCTTACCAGAACTACAAATCATCAACTTCAGCCCACTAAAAGACCTTAGCAACTATGGCAAAGTGCGCTTTGACCAAAGTGGTAAGGCCGAAATAGTGGGGCCTGACATGCAGACTCGCTTTTCTTATGGTCCAAACGAGAACGAAACCTTCAAATGGAGCGGCAATCAGCTCATGGAGGTTGCTACGGCAGACAAAACCTTCAGCTACGACTCATCAGCAAACATCTGGCGCATCAAGAACAACAGCAGCCCCTTGATGTCAAGACAAGACGGCCAGTCTAGCAGTCATGACGCCACCTTCAGTCTTGGTGTTTTCAAGAAAACTTATGAACTTAGTGGCCCAGTTACCCTTGACAGACTCTATGAGCAATATCAGGCATTCCTAGCCGAGGCTGCGCCTGTAAATACTTACCTTACCCCCGAAAAAGTAAAAGAGCTAAAAGAAGAGATAACCAAACGTGAAGGAGCTATTCCTTACGCTTATCTAGACACTGTCAAAGTTCCGACTGCTTGTGTCGGCGTTAACTTAAACCGAACTGATGTGCGCAAACGTTTTGAAGAATTGGGCGTAGACTTCGATCGGTTGAAGAAAGATGCTTACGTCAGCAAGCAAAACAAATCGGTATTTCTTACTGACGAACAAATGGACAAATTACTAGACCAAGACTTAACCGACAGCTTCAAGCAAACGTTGGCTATCTATCCTAATTTTGCCAGTCACCCCAAAGCGGTGCAAGACGTGATGATAGATCTCACTTTCAATATGGGTCCAGACCGCTTGCGCAAATTCAAAAACATGAACCAAGCGCTCAACCAAAACGACTATGCAACAGCAGCTAGCTGTCTGCAAAACTCAGAATATATTCGCAGCGGTCAAACCGGTTGGCGCGGCGAAAGCAATCTCAAATCAATACAACTAGCCGCCGCCAATCGCTAGCCATACTAAAGCTAATTATCATAAAGTACTGCCATGAATTTTTTCATCGAAATTGATACCAATAGCACTCTGCCTCTCTATAAAAAAGTGGCAAATGCATTAAAAGAAAGCATTGACAGCGGCCGCCTACAAGAGGGTAACGCTGTACCTTCAACTAGGCAGCTTTCAGTGCATCTAGGCGTATCGCGTATCACAGTGGTGCAGAGCTACGAACAATTGATTAGCCAGGGCTACCTCAAAGTTGTGACAGGCACAGGAACTTTTGTAAGCCGGTCTCGAAATTCTAAAATCACAACCAACAATGTCGAGCAGTCCAAACAAACAACCACCAAAGAGCTTTCTGGCTACGGTAATAGACTTCTGGTTATGCACAACCAAAACGAATCGGCTCTTCCTGAAACCGAATTTGGGTTACCGCCTGCGGCGCTTCTACCCTTAAAACAATGGCTTAAACTTCTAGTGAAACATAGCTCAGCAAACAGTCAGCTGCACCGCGCACAAGGCGCTCTCGACTCACTCGGCTGCCTGCCACTAAGAGAAGCTATAGCCAATTATTTAGGACGGTCACGCAACATCAATTGCTCAGCCGATTCAATTGCAATCTTTGCTAGTGCGCAACATTCAGTAAGCTTGATTCTCCATCTACTGCTAGATCCCGGAGATGCCGTAGCGGTAGAAAACCCTGGGTTCATTTGCGCTCGCAAAACCATAAGCAGCATTGGGGCTGAGCCGATAGCAATAAATATCGATAGCGACGGCCTAATAGTGCAAGATTTAGTATCAACAGCACAAAAGAGAGCCATTAGAGCGGCCTACGTCACACCAAACCGCCAAGACCCTCTTGGTGTTTCACTGTCGCTAAACCGCAGGCACGAGCTACTAAACTGGGCTCGAGAAAGTAGTTCATACATTATCGAGGACGATTATGACTGCGAATATAGCTACGTATTTGGGCAGAGTTCGCAGGCCTTACAAAGCCTAGACAAAGACGAATCGGTAATCTACCTCTCAAGTTTTTGGAAGCTACTTTACCCAATTATGCCAATTGGCTTTTTAGTGGCACCACCACATTTAATACCAGCCTTGACTCAAGCCAAACAGCTAAACGAGCATGCCTTTTCTCTTCCTGAGCAAATGGCCCTAGCCGAGTTTATCAACGAAGGGCTATTAGAACGGCACATTGGCAAAACCCAGAAGCAATTAGCGAAATCGCGCCAAGAACTAATTTTGGCGCTTACTATTACTTTCGGCCAAACAATAGCAATCGCCAAGCATAGCTCAGGCATGCACATAGTTGTGCAATTCAACCAAGCAAACGAAGAAGTTATCAGCCTGGCAGCCAAGCAAGCGGGGCTCTCACTCATATCGACCAAATCGTATTATCTAACAGGCAAGAAGCAAGGCGAATTTCTAATCTCGTTTGCCAATCACCTCAACCACGACATTGCAGAACAGGTTGCTATTTTTGGGGCCGTTATAAACAACTACTCAATTTAGCCTAGCGGTACTAATACCACCTCTTTCAATTTTTATAAGTCCAGCACCATACCGCTTAAGCGTAAACGAGCGACAAGCGCTGTTTCCAACTGCTTTAGGCTGGCTGCAGCTCGATAGCATTTGCTACACTAAAGCATAGTTTTCACTAAAATTTCACTTTCACCACATCCCACAGAAGCTCTCAAACCAACACAAGAAACCACAACCAAGCATTTCTTGAACCTTCTAACTGCTCAATATGAGCGGTTGATTTTGAACGACTATTTAAGGAGACAAAACTATGCACTGCAACAACTGCGCTAGCGGCTCAACAAAGCTGCGCCAATCAAAGAACAAACAAAACACAGCCAACTGCGAGCACTGCGGCAAAGCCATCAATGACAAAGGCCAACGTCTTAATCGCTGCGGCTTAGTAAGTGATGAGAAAGGACAGCCCAAACCAGTAGAACAACCATTTATTCCACGCCCCCGCCGCTGGGCGCAAGCCTAATTATTTTTCAACTCAAAAGGAGATTATATGAACAACCACAAAGGTGAGGGTAACCTCACTGTCTTAGCATTTCCCAAAATCAGCGAAATGGAGCAATTTATTTCGGCATGCCTGAAAAAGCCTATCACTATCGAAGAAATAGTGATTCTTCGTCAACGTGATTTCAGCGTAGTTGCTCGCATGGAATTAAAAGGCGAAAGCGAGCCGGTCATCTACAAAAAGGTGATTACGCCTTGGCATTGCGAAGCAGACGTAATGCTGTTCTTGCAAGACAGCAAGCTCCCCAACTCAGCGCGCTTAATCGGCACACGCAAAGCAACAGGATGTGCCCAGATTCTGCAAGAAGATGCTGGCGAAATAAGTTTATTGCAACATCACTCATCTGACCTAGCATATCTCACCGGGCTCATGCTGGCACAAACCCACGACGCGACCCTAGATCTCGCAGGCCAAGCAACGGTCTTTCCACGCCTAGACAACCAGGAGAAAATTCTCGATTGCTTCGATATCAACATATTCAAACTCAGAGCACTCTATCCGCAGTTTGCAGATACTGTAGCTAATTCACTGAAAGAGGCCGGAGAGAACATCGCTGAGATGCTTGCAGAGGGCCCTTTCTGCTTGCAGCATGGCGACATGTTCGGCGAAAACATCGTACTTCAAAATGGCACCACCCCAGTATTCATTGACTGGTCCTATTTTTCGATTATAGCTCCACGACTCTACGATCTTTCAACCCTCACGAGTAGTCACGCCAAGAATGGTGGACTACACAGCTTACGCCAATCAATCATTGAAGGCTATGCCACTGGAGCCGGTTTGGACACTAACGAGATTGAGCGACAGCTGCCTGCAGTCTATCGCTTCTCTCGTCTACTGTTCTTGCAATGGCTTCTTACTCGTGTCGAAATGGGTATCACCGAAACTACCGTGGGACCGGTGCAACCGTTGATAGAGAAAGTAGTAGGAGAAATTATCAATTAAAACAGCGCAAAAGGAGGCACTGAAATGAAAATACCAACCACACTCACAAGGCGTATAGCTGCCTTTTCGCTGATAGTGGTGGCCTCATCCACCACTATCACTCTCGAAACCATGGACAGTCAACAACTACAATTAGTATCGCAATTGCAAGAAGCTTCTGACACAAATAGCGATGCCCCTCAAGAGGCATCGCTATTTCAGTCACAGGGCTTGCTTGTAGAAACCATTGGCGGACAAATACTGCAATCGCGGAACTCTGATCTTTCGTATAACCCAGCCTCAGGCACCAAGATACTTACAGCTTTTGCTGTCTTGCAATCACTGGGTCCGCAATATCGCTTCAAGACCCGCGTCGAATACCAGGGCGACATAAAAAACAAAACTTTGACAGGCACCATCAGCTTTGATAATGGCAATCCATTCTTCGAACAAGAACAGCTTCAGCAACTGGCGAATAAACTTTCGCAAACGGGGGTGACCAAGGCTGTTGCTGAGATTGTCACACCTGTCGACTTTGTTTTCCAAAACAAAACAGGCAAGAGCGCCACAAAGGCTCTGTTCCAGGGTTTGCGAAAAACCGACCTAACGCTACGTGCACCAAGAAAAAAACAAGCTCAACCAATACCTTCAAACACTTTCGCAATAACAGTAGAAAGCAAACCGATCTTAGCTATTGTCAAAGACTGCCTATCGCGCTCTGACAACCTCATAGCAGAAAGGCTTGGTCAGCTGGTCGGTGGAGCAGCCATGGTTAGTCAAATAGCAACAGCATTGAGCGCCCTTCCCGCTAATAGCATTAGCCTACAAAGCAGCTCAGGACTCGGAATAAATCGCATAACCCCAAGGGCGATGATGGCAGTGCTGACTCACTTTAAAGACTTTCTGGAAAGCCACAACTTAGAGCTAAGTGAGGCTCTGCCAGTTGCTGGTATAGATCGTGGCACCATCTATAGACGTTTTGCCAACAGCAAAATAAAGGGAGTCATGACTGGCAAAACAGGAACTCTCAAAGAAACTGACTTTGGTGCCAGTGTTCTCGTCGGCGAACTAAGCACCAAAAACCAAGGAAGGGTTCGGTTTGTGATCTTCCAGAAGGGGGGCAATACAGCCCAGTTAAGACAACAGCAAAACAAGATCTTAGAAAACATGTTGGCCAGCTCAGGGGGCCCCGGAGGACGATACAAATGACCAATATTCTGATTCAGTCGCTTTCAAAAGACGCAGAAACCGTTATCACCATGCTTATTTTCGGCCTCATCGGACTGGGCCTGGAAGTAGTATTTACTGCCACTCTTGATGCTAAAAAGAATGTGCAAGGCCACCTTTGGGGCTACAGTTCACTCTGGTATCTGCCCCTATATATGCTGGCGCCACTCTTCCTCAGACTAAGTGAAAGCACTCTCTCCGTGTTTCCAATCTTAATTCGAGGCCTGATTTATATGGTGACAATCTTTACCTGCGAATTTGTGGCAATGTTCGCATTGAGGAAACTGCTCGGAGCCTCACCATCAGAAGCAAACTACAAACTTTCGCGCTGGAACATCTGCGGTCTAATTCGCCTCGACTTTGCTCCGGCCATGTTTCTACTCGGCCTGATTTTCGAGTTCATTTACGACTACATCGGCTAAACAAAAAGCCCATAGTCAAAAAATTAAAAACTTTGCCGAAAGCAACGGCTACTTGAAAAACTATGAGAAAAATTCTTCGATTACTTTACTTCATCGGCACGCTTACAGCGATCACAACGGCCGTCCTAGTCAATCCAGTTTATGGAATTATGATACTAGGCTGTTGCTTACCGTTAGTGCTCGGCTGGCCGATACAATCAGTGGATGGACTCCAAGCTATCTTGGTACTTTTCACACTCATGTGCCTGGTTGGCACAATGCTCACGGATACTATGTATCCACGGGCTGGGGTTGTGCTTTTTACTTTTCTAGCCGCGACAGTACGAATAGGCGATGGCGATAACTAAACCCGCGCAACATGCGCGCTCTCGAAGCTAGCTAGCGTCGAGCTGTTCCTAAACCCAAACCTAAAAATTTAGAACAACAAAAAATAATATGAACAATTCAAATAATGCTGATAGAAACAATAACCGAGTCACTGGCACAATTGCAGAATCGCTCAACCAAATAATTACATCCAGAAAAGCCACAGAGGTGTCAATTTCTGGTGAAAATAGCGGGGGAGTAGTGGTCGGCTTGAAATTGCCTGGACACCCAGATCACGTTGTAAGAGGTTTCATCCCTCGCAGCCTAATGTCTACCGACAATAGCTTCAAAGCTGAACCCGGAACAAACCTTACCGTCATGATCAAACAGGTTGAACAGTTGCGCGGCAAAACACAATTTGTAGCTTCGCACCGCGAAGCATTAGTTGACCTATTCATTGGCTCCCTAACTATAGGTGTTGCCACTTCCGGTAGAGTCGTTAGACCTGCCAGCAATAGAAATGGTCAGTTCGGTTGGTTCATAAGTCTCGCCTGCGGCATCGACGGACTTCTCCATGCCAGTCAAAACGAACGGGACTTAGAAGTCGGTGACAATGTTGCAGTCGAAATTATTTCACTCGACGCAGTAGAGCGCAGAATTGGTCTAAGCACAAGAATCAGCAATGTTGGCGACAGTGCCTCTGGCAACAGAAATCACAAGGCAACGACTTCTCAAGATCAGGCTGGCAATAATGGGCAAGCGGCAGAAGAAAGTCAAGGACACAAATTCGAAAGGCGTCAGCGAAATCGTAGTCGCTCGAGAGTGGAGTCTAGCAAATCAAAAAATGGCACGAGTCGAGAAACCGGCTACACGAAAAACGATCGCACGAACTCAGCATATTCCGAGTCAAGCAATAACCGTGCTGGTTTCGATACGGCATGCGTTGGTTCACTATCAAAACTTGGCGATTTTTTCCCAAAAGAAATTACTTTTGCAGCAAAAGAAAGCAAACCGGCTATCTGTCTGAACTGGTTAGAGCGAAAGATTAACGAAGCGGTAGAGGAGCTTTCATCTAGCAGATAGACTTTAAAAGAGGCATAATTCTGCCTCAACAAAAAAATATGAAAAACAGCTTGCAGCCAGACACTACAGAAATGTCAGGCTTGCGGAGGTGCACTCACGCGAGTACGAAAGGCAGGAAATGGGTCGCAAAATGACAATCAGTAAAGTCGTTCCAAAATGCGTCTTCACTTTAGACAATGAAAGCTCAGCGTAAGAGTCATCTAAGCCTTGGGGGCCGTGAGACGATTTTAAGTCTGGCCGCAACGACGATACAGGCGTGCCAGATTTTGGCGCCATCAATTTTAAAACGTGAAGCACCTCTCTCTCACCGTGTCCAGCATGGTGATTGAGACCGATTGCCTTCTCAAACTATTATCGACAGGCGAAGGGCTGGTAGAGAGGAAACACAATGAAAAAAGCTAAATTTGAAGTTCTTGATCACACACAAAAAAATACTGAAGCAGAAAAATTTGAACAGCAGATGTCTGGGTTAATCATTGGACAGGATGCCGCGATAGGTGCCCTTGCTGATATACATCAGTTGTATTTGTCGAAATTGGCACCGAAAGACCGGCCTCTGGGTATTTTGCTTTTTCTCGGACCAACCGGGTCTGGTAAGACAAGAACAGTAGAAGCGGCAGCTGAAACTGTCTTTGGTAACGCCAATGCAGTGATGAAAATTGATTGTGCAGAGTTTCAACATTCGCATGAGATCGCCAAACTAATCGGTTCACCTCCGGGATACCTTGGTCACAGAGAAACATCGCCGTTACTAACACAAGAAAACCTTGACCGCTGCCACACCGCCAAAGACAAAATAACATTTGTACTTTTCGACGAAATTGAAAAAGCAAGTGATTCACTCTGGAACCTACTATTGGGAATTCTGGATAAAGCAAAATTGACATTAGGCGACAACCGGCAGGTCAACTTTTCACGTTGCGTAGTCGTAATGACCTCCAACTTAGGCGCTCGCGAGATGCAAGAAGTGGTCAAAAAAAAACTAGGATTTGCTCCAGCTGCAAAAGAGTCACTAAGCAATGAAAAGATCAGTTCTATCGCTCTTGAGGCGGCACGAAAGAAATTCAGCCCCGAATTTATGAATCGAATTGACAAAGTGGTGGCGTTTAAAACTCTTTCGGCAGACGCGATCAAGAAAATTCTAGCTCTGGTGCTGAATGACGTTCAGAATCAGATTTTCGAAATAGCAGACGCGAAATTCTCCGTCTCTGTCACGCAAGAGGCTATTCAGTTGATTCTTGCTCAAGAAATTGACCCTCGCTACAATGCTCGACCCTTGAAGCGGTTGGTTAAGGATATGGTAGTAGTGCCTCTGGGAAACTTGATAACTACCGGCCAAGCACGTACGGGCGACGATATCGTCGTGGACGTAAACAGAAAGAATACTGCCTTGATTTTCAAAAGGGTCACAAAAGTTGCTCTCGCCCCGGCCGAAGTTGAGACGGCAGGAAGCAGCCTACTTGACCAAGTAATGAGCAATTCTAGTAAAAACAATCTGGCGCTAGTTAAGCGCTAATGAGAATTTCGGACACGTCGAAAGATTAAGCTCCCGCTCGACGTGTCTGAAATTGAAAAGGAGTGATATGGCAACATTTACAAAATTAGCATTGTGCGGGCACAGACAAGTAGTGCTTTGCTCGGATGCTACAACCGCGACTTGCATTCAAGTGGTTGCTTGCGCAATATGCAATGAAGAAGAACCAGAGAGAATGCATCAAGAAAAACCAGTCGCACGACCGAGACTTAGAAAAGTAGACAAATTCGCCGATGAGTCGTTGGAAATTTCAAACGCGATCAAGACGGCGACAGCGCTACCAGTTCAAGATCATGATCTCCTCGGCATTGACCCGGTCGAAAATATGGCGATTGCCTTCCCAACAGGTTCGGCAATGTTTGAGGGTTTTCAACTGAGCACACTGCATGCGGTGTTGGTTCACCTGAAAATTGCTGGCGTACCAATCATCAAGACGACGGAAGAAAATGAAGAGACAAAAGTCTTTGTTAAAGCTAGTCGTTTCCTTGTACAGTCGGCACTGCGCAACAAAGTCACAAACTTACGGTTTTTCATCGAACGGGAACTTAGCTAGGCAGCAGCGCCTAGTCAATTTTAGTAGCAAAAAAATTATGAAAATTGAAATTACACGCGAGTTATACCAACTGGCTAAGGCAGAAACGAAAAAAAACGCCGCGACACAAACTTGGTTTGGAGACTGGTCCTCGTGCCTCTTCTCTCTGAATCTCTACAAAATTGCTTGTAAGGCATTGAGAGTTGAAGGAATGAAGGACAATGAAGTCTTACGAACATTCTTTACTGACGAAGCTATACAAGCTCTCAGTCTTGCACCGAACCGCTACTGGCTGTGGCGTCTAATCGAAGAATCAATAATCAGCGACGACAAGAGCACTGACAAAATTGGCGAACGAGCCGTCAAAGAGGCGATCCGCACTGTTCGCAACGGGGTAATTCGATGCTGCAATCTGAGCAAACCGTTAGACACTTTGACACGCGAAGAAGCCTGCTATTGGCTAGCATGTGGCGTTATCGTCGTGAAGACGGATGGTCAAACTATAAGCATCGTGTCAAACCCGATTTTTAAACGAAGCTAAAACCCAATTAAATAGTCACCTCATACTGGTGACTTCCAAAAAAATATGTTTGAATACACAATTTCGATTTTAGTTTGCCTTATGTCTTACCCGCTGGCCGTCTTCAGTGCTAACACAACTGCCAAATCAGCAGCCCTCTGGTTCCCGAAACAATACGTGGCTATAGCGATGACCACTCTCTTCGGCAATATCGCCACCACCATTTTCCTTCACTTATCATATTTTGAACTAGGCTACCCGCTTTGGTTGGTACCGATCGCTGCCGTAGCCCTTCCCCCGGTAGCCGTGCTCATGGTAGTGGCCTTTATAGCAGTGACAAAAGCAGCGTTGACTCTAGCCGGCAAATCAAGCGAACTAATCGTGACCGGAATGGAAACGTTAAAAAACAAAGCAAACCAAGATCTGACAGAGGCACCGACCGGCAGGAAACTTAACGAGGCTCCTGTCTATGTCTCATTTATGCCTGACGAGGACGAATCAAATACCAATACGACTCCAGCGCCCCCGCCGGTTCTCAAAAACGATAAGGAGAAAAATTATGTGTACAGATGATATAGGCAAATTTGAAAAACGAAACCACAAACGCTGCACATCCGACATCGGAAAATTTCTGGGAAGACCTAATCAGGCTACAAAATGCAGCGAAGACTTTGGTGCCGCCAACAGAAAATTTCTCTGTAGGCCCGACTTTCTTGGCACAATCTTCGCTCTTTTATCGACTAAAGCGACAATGGCTATTCGGTGGACACGGCGGCAATCTCAGAAACTCAATCTATCCATAACAGGCTGAGGCTTTGGCACGGAACTGAAGTCACAAATAAAGGTCAAGTGCCTTTTCAAAAAAAAGTGAAATCATAATTTGACTCTCTGTCAAACCTTGATTTCACTTTTTTTTGACACCGTCTAACAGACTGGTCTATTAATTGTTTTCGCGACTTGCTATTAGCATTAACTAGCCGTTTCAGCTCTTTGTGATCAGATCGATCCCAACACGCTATTCTAGCTCTAGCGGTGGCTTCTGTGGTACTAGATATGTCACTTGTCAAAACTTACGCGACTCGCAATCAATCGATCTAGCTTGACTAAAACAGGCGTGGAAGAGATTACTAAGAGTACTAGCCTGACAGATCTTTCAGTTTCGAGAAACTCTGGCATAGACGATTCATGCATTCCCTCTTTCTGAAGTTCAAGACACCTACTCGGCATAGTCTTTCGGACACTAAACTGACTTCAAAGGGACTAGAAAAACTGAACAACTTAAAAGACCTAATCGTCTCTCCGCCCCTCCCCTTCGCTAAATACAAAGTGGCCAACCGCGGCCGAGTTCAATGAAATTGCAGGTCCCGTCGTGCGGGGCCAGCAGCGGTGAGCATCCATCCGAAATTGGCTGGTGCTGACGCGGCTTGATGTTTCAAAGAAAAGAGTACTAGAGTTGTTACTAAGTTGTTAATTACTAGAGGAATTCACCCCACTGATATACTGACTGAATGCGAATCACTTTCAGCAAAGTCAACAGACTAATTACGTTTGACGTGCTCCTACCGCTGGTTACTGCAACAGTATTAAGTGCCCTTGCCTTAATCAGCGAGCCCGCTCTTGCCGGCAGCGGCGAAAAGCCTCTAGTATTCCCGAGCAGTTATTCTTCGGGCTGGATTCTAGATGTGCCTGTAGATCCTGGGCTCGAATGCAATATTCACGGAAAACGCCTGGCCAAGGCACAAGGTGTCGTAAAAATAGCCACAGGTAAACACCTAAAATTCGAACCAAGCGGGCAATTTTTCAGGCATCCAGAATGTATGCTAAAGCTGCCTCCTAATGCCTTTGACTATCTAGAACTATCTTTTAGTTCTATGGAAGATAGCGAAGAAAGCTTCAGTAACAAGATTATTCCTTTCGTGCTGCACCTCAAAGGTTTGAAAGCTATTTCTCTTGACAAAACTGACACAACAGACAACGCAGCAGCCAAACTAGGCGCTCTACCAAACCTACAGTGTCTTTCTTTTTCCGAAAGTTTAGTGACCAGCAAGTGCTTAATGCAATTGCAAAACTGCAAATCTCTGCGCTTTCTGAGGTTCGGGGGTGTCCAAATTGATGAGCCTTCTTTGCAATACCTAAGTCAATTGCCAAATCTCAAGCGGCTAACAATTTCTCACACCAACTTGACAAAAAATGGATTAGAGCAAATTTGTAAATGCAAAGGCTTGATAAATCTATCAATTTCAAAAAACCCTGCCATCGATGACTCGTGCATCACTTTGCTTCTGAAGCTTAAGAATCTAAAAATTCTTGATTTAGCTGAGACCAAAATCACCATGGCAGGATTGGAAAGATTGACCTGCAGAAAAGACCTCGACCTCTGTCCACCGCTTAAGTTTTCGTGCTACTCAACCCAAGAGAAAGCCCGACTGAAAAAACTATTCCCTGATTCAAGATTTGACCGCGAAAGTAACATGAACAAAAAAATGAACAGTGACTTGAGTGATTTTTTCGACGTGTCGAAGTGAATTTAGATTGCCTAAAGCGGGAGAGCCTATACAACTTCACTTAGATAGGTGAACTTAAGTGCTTTCCCGTTCTGGATCAAAAGAATAGCCAATACGGTGCAATGTTCGAATAAACGAAGGTTTGCCTTCTTCATCGAGCTTCTGGCGAATGCGAGTGATGTGCACACGCACCGTATCTGGTGAAGTTTCAGCCTCGCTAGACCAAATGCGATCGAGTAGAGCCTCTGAACTAAATACTTCGCGTGGGTTGCGCAGGAAAAACTCTAATAGAAGCATTTGCTGAGGCAGCAATCGAATTTCAACACCATCCCGGGTGAGTTTCTGAGACTTGGTATCTAGCCTAAGTGGACCAGCTTCTAGCACTTCAGATACGACGCTCTTAGGCCGACGCAATAAGGCCCGCACCCGCGCAGAAAGCTCTCTCAACTCAAATGGCTTAGTCAAATAGTCGTCAGCACCGCTATCAAGACCTTCTGTCTTCTGATCTACCTCGGTGCGTCCAGTAAGCATAATAATTGGCACTGAGCCGCCCGTTGCTCGGTATTGACGACAAACTTGCACGCCATCAAGGCCAGGCAGCGTCAAATCAAGGATAACTAGGTCGTAAGGGTAAAACTCTAAACGAGAAATAGCCTCTTTGCCGTCATGAACTACGTCGACAACATGATTTTCAGCAGTCAGCCAATCGCTTGCCACCGCAGCCAATTGCTTATCATCGTCGACAAAGAGGATTTTTGACATAGAAGAGAAAAGCCTAAAGACCTAATACAGGTGCCGAAATTCTATCACAATGCACCAATAATTATACCAGCCAGCGGTAAGACCTAGAACCCCTCTAAATCACAATCTGACAACTGGCTACGACGGCAAAGGCAAGCTCCTCATGAGCTTGGGCTAGCCCGTTCTGTCGGTCGACGGATAAATCTTTGGCATCTTCTTGATCTTGAAAAATGCGCCTCAAGAGCAATCGTGCCCTATCTTCGCGATCAGAGCAATAGGCATTAATTGCCTTAGCCAGAGTCAGATAGAAGGGTCGATTGGGGTGATTTTTACTCTTTTGCACGTGGCGCAACACCTCTCGTGCCGTCCTTCTTGCAACTTCGTTATCACCGGCAGCTTTGGCTGCCAAGGCTGCAGCAATGGGGTCAGTTATCAACCGATCTATTACGCCACCCTGGTCAGCCCGATCTTCGCCATCGGCCGCAGAACTGAAATCGCCAAAATACATGTCCAATTTACACAGCCTATTTTATAAATTGTAGTCGACCATTAATCTCGGCACTTGAGCCCTAGTGGCTTTTATGAGCGCCACGTCTGCGGTGACGAATATGGCTCGTCATCGAAGCTTCAGTAGGGAGAGACAACGAGGTTCCGGCCTGAATAACGTTGACGCTTTTCACTTCAGGATTTAATTGCAATACCACTTGGGCAGCGGCAGGCCGCTCAGACTTGTACAGATGCGAGTAGTGACTAGCAATAATTTCATTGAATGTATCGCCAAATTTGATTTTGTATGAAGAGGCTGGCAGACTGGCAACGTCCTCAGATACTCTATTGCCAACCGGTTTGATTGGCGGAAATTCAAAGCTTGCCTTCACTTCTATCTTCTTGGGCTCTGCTTCTTTGGCCGGGGCAAAATCGCTGGCATCAATAAATTTAGGATGTTTTTCAAAGAGCTGCTCAGACTTCTCTATAGCCTTGTTAATATCTTTGCGTGATACTTCTTTGTCACCAAAGAATTTAATTCCATCATCGCTTACTCGTCGCAGTTCACTGTATTTAGTAGAGAGATAGTTGCGCCCCGCACCGTCTAAGAACCGTTCAAAGGCATCTTGAGCCGGGCTCATCTTATTCTGCGCTGCTAAATCTCGCTCTTTGATATTCTTGCCGTCCTTAGAAATATCGTCAAAATCTTCTCTGGCCGCTTGGAGAGAAAGTAATGGTAAGTAGCCATCTTTCTCAAGCTTGTTTGTCATATTTGAAACCATTTCGCCGTAAGCTTTGTTATTGCCTCCATTTCTGTAGTCTGACAGCTCGTTGCGAATAAAATCAGGCAAATCAGTATTTGGATTAGCCTGCATTCTTTGCTCGACTCGAAGAGCCAACTGTTCGCCCATACTATAGTTAGGAGCTGGTCTCTCGGACATAGATGGCTTGTCGGTCATGGCTCTCTTCCTTTGTTTTTAGTGCTGACTTTGCCACAATAAACTTCAGTTGTTGCTGAGTCGTTAACGACGAAGTAAGGTCTTAAATGGGGTAAACTGTCACAATCAGTGAGAAACAGCAACGGCCGATCGCGTGAAAGAAAACCAATTTGACAGCGCAGAATTTCAATTTGAATAGACTTAGCGTCAAGCAAAAGGGCTTCCTTCTTGTTTCTTTGCCCTTGGTTTTCGACATACTCTTTATCTCAATTCTCCTTCCACTACTGTTTGATTTCAATGCAGCAGTCACCAAAGAGCGAGCAAGCCGGGCAGCCATTGCCGATGGAAACCGCACATTCATTACTGTTTATAAGTCAATCTGCAAATTCACTAACAGGGTAGCTACGAAACAAGACCAAGAGCAAAAAGAGTTTGAGCAGTCTCTCTCTCAACTATCTGCTACGGCCCAGGCATTGCGAAAAGCAGCCGATACAGACAAAGACGAAGAAGCACGGCAAAACCACCTGATATTAGCGCAAGGCCTAGACCAATTAGCGAGGCTGGGCGTGACGCTGAACGGCGACCCGAATCTAAGCATATCAAAACTTGATGCCTTAATTTCGCACCAGCGTTTCTACAAAATTTCACAGCCACTAGCAGCACAAATTGATCATTCACTAGAAGTAAAATCTGAAGCTCTAAAAAAGATACGAAAAGAACTAGATTTCAAGCTTCTCGTTATCTTCATCACCGTAATAGTAGGTGCCATCTTCAATCTCATCCTCACTATTGCACTATTCAAATTATTCATTAGCAGCCTGACAAAGCGCATCAAAATCTTGAGTGAGAACGCTTTTCGCCTAACAGCCTCCGCGCCCCTGTTAGAACTTAAAAATAACGCTGACGAACTAGCCATGGTTGAGCAAGCATTCTTAAATATGGCAGCAGAATTACAAATAGCAGAAGCCGCCAAGCAAGACTATCTCTCGGCGATCTCCCATGATTTCCGCACACCAATCGCATCAATCATCGCCACAATGAATGCCACCTCTCGCGGTCTCTACGGTCAACTTTCACCGCAGGGAGTGGAGCTAACTCTAGAGCAAGGACAAAAGCTCGACGCTCTAACTCGAACAGTGAATGACCTCCTCACCTTAGAGCGCTTAGAAGCCGGTATGCTTGAACTAGACTTAGAAGTGCAAGAGCTCGGGGAAATTTTACTATCAGTAGAAGAAAAATTAGACTCGCAATATTCGCGCTCGCCCGACGTTCTAGAACGTCTCAATTTTCAAAATGTGGCAAACAATCTGCTTATTAATTGCGATAGCGATAAACTTATCTTGGCTCTACAAAGACTTATAGAAGCAGCAATCATAGACAGTACAGATGAATCTGGCTCGGGCTCTGAGGTGTCAATAACGGCAAGGGCAGAGAAAAGCTCAAGCTTGGTCGTAATTACCTATCAAACCGCTAGCAAGCAGCAAAGCCGAAAGTTTCTCTTCGACAAATCAGAACGAAGCATAAAAAAGGGCGACGATCTTATCGCGTCTCTACAAACATCGATTAGCCTGAGTCAAGCTCTTATCGAAAAATTAGACGGTGAAATCATTGTTCTTTGTGATCAAATAAAACACAGCTTCATAATCAAATTCAAACTACAAAAAGCGGGGTCAAGCAATGAAAGCGCTTAACCTCGAACAAAAGTATCTCGTGGCTATTAGCGTACCGCTGATTATCCAAGTGCTGACCATTGCCATTCTTGTTACCATTTTACTAGTGCAAAGAAACAACTACTTACATGAGGCAAAAATTCGTGAGGTCTCTCGCCTTTCTGCCCTCACTCCTAAAGCGCTTCTGCGCTGTGGTCAAGCATGCGTCTATGTCGACTTGGGAAACAACCCGCAGGCTGCTAAGGGCGCTTTTGAATCAACCAACAATCTCAAAATGGTGGCAGCACAGCTGAGCGCAGCAGCTGACGGTGACGAAGAACTAACAGCTCACACCAATCGCATCAGCGGAGCGGTCAACACTTTGGTGCAAGAATTCAGCCAATATGCCAGCGAAGTGACCCGGCCAGATAGACAAATTGGCGCACTAGACAAAGAGGGCATGCGACGTAGGCTCAACGGTGCTACCGACATCATGTTGGCAGAAGCGGCGGCAATCGCAGAGATAGAAAGCGATAGCAATTCTCTTGAAGGAAGCCAGAGACTCTACTCACTAGAGACAATCATTACTCTAACTCTGGCCGGCATTGCCTTGACCATTCTCAATTCTTTAGGCACCGCCTACTTCTTTGATCGTGATATCGCCAAGCGACTAGAGGCCATCTGCAAAAACGTCTTACGCATCAGTCAACAAAAATCGCTACTGGCGCCAATCGGCGGCGCCGATGAGCTCACCGCTCTCGATTATCGCTTTCACAAAATGGCCCGGGCACTGGGCCAAGCAAGCAGCGAAAAGAAAAATTTCACCGAGCTTTTAGAAGATAGGCTAAGGGCCCCACTAATCGAATTCAAAGCGGTGGTTGCCCGGTTGCTAGAGCAAGAAGCTACCAATCTCACAGACCAAGGGCGCGAACGCTTAGCTGGTGCCAATCATGCTTCGCAACGGCTAATTGCACTTTTGAGCGAACTGATTGATATCGAAAATCTGCAAGCTGGCAGCATAGTATTAAGAAAGACCGAAATAAAGGCGATCGAGCTTATCAATCAATCTTCTGCCTTATTGAGCGAAATGGCTCAAGCCAAAGGATGCGCTATAGAGACAGCGGCATCTTCAGAAATTATAATCATGGCCGATTTTGATCGCCTACTAAGAGTTATCACTAATTTACTCTCAAATGCTATCAAGTTTTCTACTAACGGAGAAGCAATCAAAATTGGCTACAGCACCAAGACCAATGAAACAGAATCGAATAAAAAAGACCTGATCTTCTTTGTGCACAATCGAGGGACGACAATTCCTCAAAATATGCAAACAAAAATATTTGAACGATATGAGCAGATTGATCAAAAGAGCGATACCAAAAAGCAATCAGGGACAGGCTTAGGTCTATTCATTTGCAAAGAAATAGTCGAGGCCCATGGGGGCAAAATATGGGTAGAAAGCAGCGCTGAACAAGGCACAACTTTTTACTTCCGCATTCCCAAATAGAACTTAGTCAACTCTAAACAATGGCGGTGGTGCGCAATCTATAGAGATAGAAGCAATTCTACCCACCTGACGCATCAAGAGGGCGGGATCTTCTGAACTACACTTCACAGTCGAACCCACCAATAGCTGACAAACTTGGCTACGAAGAGCTGGAGCGCTGTACAAGAACAAAGAACGGCGAGCGCGCGCTAGCCTAAACTCAATAACAATGGCTGACTTAGCAATGGTGCCTTCTCGCCAAGAAATCCTCCAAGCAGCGCAGCCAAACTCAGAATTAGCATGCCTCCTGGCCACTTCTTTAACTACTTGTGGCAAAGAATCGTCGCGGTCGCCTATAGACAAAACGAATTTTTCGATCTCGTGTAATTCTCCACGAAACAAAAGCTCTGTAAACTTGTTGATGCGAGCGGCATTCTCAGACTCGCTCAAGCATTCGCCTTTTAATAAATTTTGATTGACTCTTTGGCCTGCTGCATACTCAAACATAGCGAGGGCTCCTTGAATGGGTTACATAAAGCAAACTAGAGAAGACTTGTTGCTGAGTCGTTAATGAAGCAGTTGGCAATCGGGGTCAGCGGCTGCTCTAGTAGCCGCGGTAGGCACCACCGCGAGCGACAGCCTTGACACCAGGAACGTTCTGCAATGAGCCGTAGCGACTTACTGAATAACGAATACCAGCGATCATATTGTCGATTGGATTAAAAATATTCTTGTGACCCGCTATCGAATATGAATTGAAAGTCGGCCCAATTGTCTGCATCAACCCCTTAGATGGTGTGCCTTTGCGAGCGTTAGAATCCCAGGTATTAACGATATTGGGGTTCCAAGTACTCTCGCGCTGAACGATAAGATTGACAGCACTGATATTGGCAAGAGTGACGGCCACGCCAGCTTTGCTTAAGGCCTCTTCAATAAGCTCGCGTTTCTGCCCTTGAGGAATACGCCCAACAACATTTGCCTCATTTGTAGAGCGGCGCGTGGCAATGTCGTAGAGTCGGTCGCCAGCATCGCTCAACTGTTTGCCTTCAGGTGAAACAGCATCGGCCTTCGAAATTTCGCTCATAGCCTTGCCTGAGAGCATGGCAGCAGCGATGGCACCAGGGCGATCGCCCACTTGCTGCTTCGCTTGGTCAATGAAGATTGACTCAATGGCCTCTTGGGCAGCCTTTGGCAAGAGCATCTTCAGCTCTTCCGAGCTAGGTTGTTCGCCCTTACCTAGCCGCACAGCCAGGGCTTTGAGCTTGGCAACAAATTGAGGATTAATCAGCATCTCAGCAAAATCTTTGGGCAGTTTGCCATCGGCAATCATCTTTTCGAGTAGAGCTGGATCTGGAGGCTCCCCTAAGCCCTTAAGAAAGCCTTCAATTTGGCGACCCGACCAACCATAGCGACCAACTCTAGTACCGCCGTCAGGATGCTTCCTAGCGGTCTCGTAAGGCTCTTTGTTATCAGGCTTCCACAAACCGGCTATAGCTTCTTTGATGCCCATAGTGCGGGTGCTCTCCCCCGGAAGTCGACCGGCCTCGCGTGTACTAAAAGATCCCATGCGCTCAGTGGAGGCGCCTGGCAGATCAACACCGCTTGAGCCGTGGAAACGCCGAGTTTGCTCAATGCTGTGTCTAGTTTCAGGCGTAAAATTAGCCAATTCTCTTTTGGGCCGCAGTCTTTGAGCACTTTCAACCTCTGACGAAATGACATTGTCTTTGTCATCTAACGATAGGCCACGCACACGAGCCTGATCACTACCGGCTTTCACCCTTTCAGAAAGATAGCGAACCAGGCGATCAGCCGCTTGACTCTGGGCGTCGGTCGGGTTGAGTTGCCCCTCATGGCGCTCTAGAACAATTTTTATGTCTTTGGCCTTGCTGGTTTCTGGATTGCCGTTCATCACAATTTGACCATTCTCTTTGATGGAAAAATGAGATTTGAGGTGCTCTGAGCCATCAATGTTCTGCAAGGCCACCGAGATTTTCGCCGGTGTTTTATCGTCAGTTGCTTTTGCGTCTGGCTGTCTTTCTAATTTTCTTTCTTGGTTGCTATCTGGTGCTTCAGAAGACTGTTTGCCCTTATCTGAAGACTTGTCGATAATGCGGCCAGACTTAACTAAATCATTGACTGACTGCTTGTGATCAAACTCTTTGTCTGGTTGAGATTCTTGCTCTCTTCGCGACTCGCCTTCGCGCTTTTCATAAGTTTTTAGCGGCCCATAACTATGCGATTTTGCTATAGCAACTTTTTCCGACTCTCCGACAATATGCAGATGAGGCAAGTGTTTTACCGCATGTGTATTCGAATGAAAATTCTCGTTCTTTTCGTTCTTTTCATTCGTTTCTTTCTTATAATTCTTATCAGCGTGGTCTTTGTTTTTACTGCTTAAGCTTTGCACCGCTTGATCGTGCAAGTGATTAACCTCACCTGAACGATGGGGCTGATAGAGATCAACCTTGTCAGATACTGCGCGCGAAACTAACTTGTGATCGGTCATAGGAGACACCCAATATTGATGAAGACAAAAAGAAAATCAGCTTGCTGCGAGGCTTTGCCCGCGAACAAGCTGATACTATCGATGTTTTGTTGCCGAGTTGTGAATGCCTAGCAAATCATAGAAAAAGTTTGTCATAGTCCCAATAGCCGTCTGGTCGCATGCCACGCAGCGGCATCAGATCTTTACTCTCAACAAGTCGCAACCTAGCAGTTTTTATGAGACCAAGTTGCCCATTATTGAGATTTTCGGCGAAGCAGGCAACTCCATCTTTGACATAAATATTTTTGCCAGTCTTTATCCAGCCTTGGCTCGCCAATTCATCGAGCGATTCAAAATATATTGGGCTAGCACTATTATCGCCTCTACCCGGCTTGTAAATAATAGCTTTCCCTGTCTCAATGTCGAAGCCCTTAAACTCGTATAAGTCATCGCCCTCAGATTTTATTCTGACAGCATCAGGCATCCCTTCTAGAAGAATTTGATCTGCAGGAACATGGGTAGATGTCCTCATCTTAGCCATCTCATCATAGGTAAGACCAAAGACATTTTGCCTCGGATCATAAACTTGGGCGTCCTTTCCGTCAAAGCGAAACTCTGTCCATGCATGATTGAAAGGTATCGAATTACCTGGTTCCTGAACGAAAGCTGTATTTGTGCCACCAGAGTTTCCAGCCACCAGAGAAACCTTCCAATCAGTATGTTGATCACCTAACAATTTCAAGAAAGTTGCCTGTTCCAAGCAGACACCACTGTTCAATTGAGCATAGTCACCAAGCGTGTTATATCGCCCGTTGGTCATTCGGCGAAAATTTAGAGTGGCAAAATCTAAGTCGCCTTCGGTCCAGCTACTAGTGCGATGAAATGCCTGTTTAGAGAAGCGAGTGTAGGCTTCCGCTCTCAATTTAGGAGGAAGAGAACCATATTTCAGGCGGGCAAACATCATCAAATCACTTATGAGCGGGTCATTCTTAGTGACAGTGATTCCATATATCTGTGTACCTTCCTCTAACTTTTCGTCTAGACGCCGAGTCAATTTGAATTGTTCAGTCTGCTCTGCCGAGCGCCTGATCTGGTAAGACGAATTGCTTTCAGTTCCCACATGCAATTCTGGATACTTCGTACGAATAGACTCAATAAAAAGCTCATCTTCTCTAATATTCGCCTGAGTGCGCAAATCTTCAACCTTGCTGATTCGACGCATTGGAGTTGTCTTCAAATCAGTCAAATCAACGACTTCAAATTCATTCAAACTACAAATTTTATCGCCATCGCCCAACTTTACAAATTTCTCGGGCGCCACAACCTCGGTTGTCCCATCGGAATGTCTAATTACGGTTCCTTCACCAGCAACCAAACTGTCTCCGTCACGCCCCAACGAGCCCATCATTTTTGTGCCACCAGACAAAGCGCGAAAGGCGAAGTGGAACATGGTGACACCTCCAGCAGTTGAAACTGCTGTATTGCCCAGTCTATCTAACAATGTTTTGGGGTCTTCTAAACCAACAGCGGTAGCTACTATGTCCTTTCCAGCGCCACCAAACTGTGCTGCAGCCATATTCTTGGCATAGCTTTCAGCTTCGTTGATAAGTTTGTTGCGAATACTGCCGGTAACATCATTCTTCAGTTGGTTACGAATAGCTTGCTCAACAAGTGATTTGTCGACGCCGTCGCCGGCAAGTTTTTCGGCTAAGGTAGTAATCTCTTTCTCACCAACAATGGCGCCCTCACGACTAATTTTGGACAGGGCGCTGGCTAACACCTCTTCTGAACCCTCTTTAAAGAGCTTGGCTGTGGCAGCATCAGTGAGCAATTTGCGAGCAGTCTGACCGGCTAACTCTTCGCCTACAATCAGTCCCTTGATGCCAAATGATTCTGGCCCGAGGAAGCCTAACACAGCGGCGGTGCTACCTTCAAAGCCTTGCTTGAAAATATTCTTGGCCGAACTATCAAAGTCGCTGCCTTGAATAGCTTTCATCATCGCCACGCGGTAAAGAGCCCCACCAGCACCCACTGCCGCAAGCAGAGTTAAGCTAGTACCACCAGTAAACAAGGCACCGCCGATAGCGGCAATGGTGATCGTGGCATTGACAAAGGCCTCAGCAAATTCGCCCTTAGAGTTTATGTAGTTTCGCTGTGCTTCACTAAAATTGTTGACGGCATCATCGAACTGCTTACGCTGTTCAGGCGTGAGCTTCTCCAGCTCTTTAGCGTGCTCAGCGACAAATTGATTGAGTTTATCTTGGCTAGCATCAGCCGATACGCGACTATAATCCCAGAATGACTTGAGGAAGGGATCAAAATCACTAGTGTGGCTGTTGAGTGCTCTTTGCGAGTCTAAAGCAATCTGACGTACACTGATATCAGTCGGCGACAACAATTCGCGGAAGCGCCATTTGTCTTCTTCTTTGACTTTGCCTATAACGTCGCTAGTAATTAACCGATGATATTTTGTGTAATATTCATCAGCCAACTGCTGCCTCTGCTCAGGCGTCATTTTTGCGAACTTGTCGCGCAAGCTATCTTGCTCAACCTTGTCGCCGAGAGCAAAGAGCCTAAAGCGATCGGCATCAGTAAGCTCACCGTTAGTGGTCTTTCCATTTTGATCACGCTGAGCCAAAGCGTAAAGCGTTACTTCCCGTTCAGCGCTAATACCCAGCACCGAGTCTTGGAAAAGCTTGGTATCTGCATCAGGACTATGATTTAGCAATCTTGCCTGGTCTTCAGGCGAAGAATGCAAAATAACATTGATAGGATCGACATTGTCATTGGTGAGCAGAATCTTTTTCTCTAGAGGCACCTTGCCACCTTCAAAAATCATACTTTCAAACTCTTTTAATTGCTTGTCAGAGCCTTCAATTAAAGTCTCATCTTTTTTAGTGTAGCGAGGCCCCAGACCGGCATTGGTAATAGCGTGATCAACTGAAAGATGAAACCAGCTACTGAGGTTTTTATCTTCTTCGCTTTGCGGATTAGCGAGCCGCTCACGCAGAGTCGGGTCAGCTCTAAAAGCATCTTCAATATGACTAATCTGTATCGCTGGTTGTACACCACCTCTAAAATCGTCAATGAGAACTCTAGTCACAGGGCTAGTTTGCCCAGGCACTTCATGCACAATGGCATTAAATATGTACTTCTCGCGCTCGGCACCAGGTACAAAATACTGATCAAGTCTGTCTTTCAAACCGTCTTGATTATTGAGATATCTTTGCCGCTCCTCTTGCGACATGCCTTCGATAGCATCCATACGAGATTTGCTGTCGCGGCTGTCTTTAAGGCGCTCTTCAATATCTCTATTGCCGATGGTCTGCGACTGTTCAAAAGAATCAGCCTTAATCTTATTTTGCAGCATAGTCATCACCTGTTCGCGATGA
>JBBRMD010000036.1:0-56799 GCA_038231015.1 Candidatus Obscuribacterales bacterium | reverse complement strand
GAACTAAGTACACGAACTAATTACGTCGGACATGGACATCGAACTAAGTACACGAACTAATTACGTCGGACATGGACATCGAACTAAGTACACGAACTAATTACGTCGGACATGAACATCGAACTAAGTACACGAACTAATTACAACGTACAAGGACAGCGAACTTCGAGCTCGAATCGAACACGTACATAAACGCGAACATGAAGGAGCACATGTACATAAAATGGACCGAACAAAAACAACATCAGTACTTCGAACTCGAAAAGTACATCGGACTACAACAGTACATAGACATTAACAGAACGTTGGACACGAACATTAACAGTACGTTTTATATGGACCAGAACAGTACATTGAACACAATGAACAGTGGTGACATCGATACTTAATTTGTAGCAGATGTTTTTCTTGTTCGCAACAGTTTTTTTGCTAAAGAAAATAAATTTTCAAATTTGCTGCCAGAACACTACTCATGCATCAATAGTCGTCGTCTTATTGTTTCACTACCAACCCCAACTAGACGCAATTGCGCCAAGATAAACCAGGCTGCTAAGAGCAAATGGAACTCGCTTCTTTGGCTGGCTATGCCGATGAAATCGAATACACCACCGAATATGTCACCTGAAGAAAGTTTCAGTCGTGCGCGGTAGCTAACAAGCCAGCTCGCATTTGGTTTGAGGGCAATGGCGTGGTCTAAATCGCTAATTGCCGCTTTGTTGTTATACGCTTCAGTTTCAAGCTCAGCTCTTGCAATATAGGCCCATGCCCAGCTTGGCTCGTATTTTATACACTTATCTAGGTCGCTCAATGCGCTTTGTCTGTTGCCTGTTGCTAGTTCAGCGAAGGACATCATATAAAAAGGTCGTGACCATTGGGGGCTTAACTCATTGGCTAAGCCGTATTCAGTGGCGGCCTGCTTGAAATATCCGACCCGCCCCAAAGCTATCCCAGTGTTCAAATGCAACCGTGGATCGTGGGGGAAGAGCAGCAGTGCCTCGTGACAATCACTTGTTCTGATATTTTGTGGCTGCAAGAATATATTGGTCTCTGTCAGTCTAAGATGAGCGAAATATAGATTGCTATTACATTCAATGGCTTTTCGGAAATCGGCCTCTGCGCCTTCTGCGTCGCCCAGGTTGTATTTCATTTCGCCACGTAAGGCAAAAGCTTCAGCGTTATTTGTATCGGCTAAGAGAACCTGGTTATAGTCACTGACAAGCTGTTCTAAATTACAGCCTACTAGAAAATTGTCAGCAGCAGGTGCATATATGCGGCCAAATGTAGGATTCAGTCGGGTCGCTAGGGTGTAATCTTCAATCGCCCCTTTGAAGTCATGGGAAGCTACTTTCTTGTCGCCACTTTGGCAGTAAACACTGGCAGCTTTGAGATCTATTTGAACTGCTTTGTGGTTCGGATCTTTGCAGTCAGCGCCATCGTGATGAAACTTGCAAGCAGGGCCGCTGACTTGAGAGCTGTGCGGCTCTAGTTGGCTAAGATATGCCATTCTGGCGACCGGTTTGCACTGCATCCCTAGCGCATGAGTGAGGCCTGGGCAGGCACTGGCAGAATTAATTGTCGTACTCGCGGTCAACGATAATAGAGAGAGTAGTGAAAGAGTTGTGGCGCGTTGCAATTTCATTCTCTGCTCCTAAGGCTGTTTATTGAATCTACCCAGAATTTGAGTATTCCTCATTGTCGTGTTGCATTACTTTGCTTGAATAGTTGGTTGCGGTTTGCTGAAAGCCGCACACGCCAGACGTGGGCTTATAGCTATTCGTGGAATAGCAGATGTTTACTTAGCTGCTTTGGAATTAGACTCGCTAACAAAGTCGACAAAGTAAGCAACACAGTGAGCGGCCAGGAATTGTCCTGCTGTGGTGACTCATGATTGTGGCTGCATGTGGCCAGATGGTGACAGCATTGTTTCGGTACGTATGAACCTGAGAGGAGGTATCTTTGTCTCGTTTGCTCGTAATCCCAAAACCAGCTAGCTACTTGCAAATCTGGTTCAAGTTCACGGCACAATATTAGATCGCTGAACTCGGCTTTGAAATTATTGGTCTTCGACTGGGCGACAGCGCGATTGAAATAAGCACGAGCGAAGCGTGGGTCAAGCTCGATAGCCTTATCGTACTCAGCGATTGCAAAGGCGTGATTGCCACTTTCTTCGTAGGCTAGACCTAGGTTGCAGTGAGCGCGAGCGTTTTTAGGGAAGTGTGACACTGCTCGCTCACAATAACCAATGGATACTGCCGGTGAGCGTTCTGTAAGGACAGCTTCAGCCAAGCGCAAGTGCGAGAATAGCAAATCGTTTTTGTAAGCAATGGATTTATTAAAATCAGCCTCTGCGCCATCAATGTCATTGAGTGCGTACTTAATCTCTCCCCGCACAGCAAGTGCGTAAGGGTCAGTCGGTGACTTTTTCAGTATTTCGTTGTACTCAGTCAATAACTTTTGCTTGTCGGACGAAACCAGAAAATAGTTTTCTGCTTTTGAATTGTTTCTTGCAAAAGTTGGATCATGCCGAATTATCTCGGAATATCGTTCGATTGCACCCACCGAGTTGTGATTTTCTGCGAGGCTGTCGGCGAATCCAAGATACATTTCCACAATTTCAGTTTCTGGCCTTCTTCTTTGGCTGACCATTGCCCAACCATCAACTGGGGGCGTGATTCGCCTGTAGCATAACGAATTTATGTCATTTAAGGCTGACTTCGCTGGCTCCTTTGCCTGCGCCGAGCTGACCGCACTTAATGCAACCAGTGAGATTAGCGAAGCTTTGGCAATATTAGATAGTTTCATTGGCTGCTCCTGGTCTTTGAGCCTAGATGTTTTTGCGCAGCAAACAACGCGGCAGTAAATTGCCCAGTTCAAGTTTGCTTGACTCGCCATGTCTATTATTGAATCTACTCTAAAATCGGCCAATGGCAAATGAAATGTCGTGGCATAGCGCTTCATTTGTTTCGAAGCATGCCACGGGTGATGAATTTTATGGAAGCGCATATCGGCGCCGAACTTTTTTGATTTGCCACGCCACTGTTATCTGGCTGTAATTTTGGTCGACGATTATCAATTCAACACCCCCGGTAAATTCTACGGGTGAGGCCAATATGGCTCGCCGATCAAGGAGCATGATTATGCATTTCGACGTAAACAAAGAAGCTGACAAAATTGAGTCAATGGCAAAAGAGAGAATTGATACTAAAGATACTGGCAATAACTCAGCAGCTGACAAACTATCCGCCGAACTCAATAAAGAATGGGGTTCGCTCAACAAAGAACAAAAAAATCTGGTAGCCGGTGTCATTGTCGACAAGTACAACAATCACGATTGGGACAGTCTGCCAATTCCAAGCGTCGAAATTGACACTAAGGGCAACTGCCTGGGCATCAATTTTAAAGCCTCGGCCCTCGACTTTGGCTCAGAAACTAAAGAAATATTCGTTGGAAAACATGACCCCGTTGCAGCAACAGCATCTACTGATTCAACTTCTGGACCAATACAGCCGCCTGGTCGCGGAGATAGTTCCGTACCTCCTAGCGCGGCGCCTCCTTCCAACGACATGCATTACGGTGATACTCAAGAAACTGGTGCCAAACCAGGCCGCGCAGCTGGTTCAGAGAGTCTTGCTGGCGGTGCAGCGGCAATGGCTGGTGCAGCTCTTCGCTATCCAAATGAAGTAACTCAGCCTGTTCGTGTAGCCGACAAACCACTTGGTCAAGAGGCTGTCCATGAACTGGGTAGAATTGGAGTTTCTGTTGGTAGTGGTGTTCAGCCTGCTGAAAAAGTTGAATCTTCTGATCAAAGCAAGCCATCAGGTAAAGCTGCAATTCACGGCCTCGGTGAAGCGGCAGTGTCGGCTGGTATAGCTGCAGTTAGCGGTGGTGCCGGAGCTCTTGCGGGCAAAGAAGCTTTGTCAGGAATGGCCGAAGCTGCTGCCAAGGCCGCAGCGGTCAAAGTAAAGCACTAGGTGTGCACACTTTCTGATTTCTTCACCCAGTAAAGCTGCTTGTGGCCACGGTCTGTGAATACTTTTGCTTTCGCTAGACCGTGGCCCGGCACTTCGTTTTTTCAATCATTGCTTCGTTGCCGTTGTCGTCTTGCCGCCATAGCTCATGTTCAGGCAACTCAATTGATTCGTTGATCCAGCTCAGTTTGTCGCTAGTGAACTCAAATGCCGTTAAAAAGGCGTCAATTCTTCCGCCTGGATTTGAGCAGTTTGGCGGAATGATGAGAGTTACTCCTGGAGTGGCATTGAGGTGACGTTGAAGCAAATATCTGTCATCAGCGATTTGCAAAAAAGCTAGTTTGTAAGTGTCTAGACCGTCAATGTCGTCTTCAAAGACCAATCCTGTTACTTCTTCTAGTTCGGATGTCGAACAATCTAAGACAGCAGCGTGTTCTGTGAGCAATGTCTTGTCGTTTCCAATTATTCTCGCCGGTAACTGAACCGCTTCAATACCAGATTTTTGCGCCTCTAGGCCTGCTCTTAAAGCTGTTATCTGCCTAACAGTCGACAATATTGGTTTTTCTAAAGATGAGTCAGTTTGGGGAAAATAAACGGTGCAGCCAAATTCTCCAGCTAATTGCGGAATTGAGCAGATTTCAAAAGAAGCTCCCTGAGTAGCATCTTCTTCAAGGTGGAGACCGTAGCTAAAGTATTGAGAACCAAGTTCTATCTGGTGCAGTGCACCCTGCCAATGCCAGGCAAGTATCTGTCCGCTTTTCCAAACGCCTTTAAAACGACTGCGTATGGTCTTTTCAATTTCAGCTATGGGAAGGAACTCTACTTCTTCGCAGCCATCCTCACTGAAAATGTCTCTATATATTTGAATTCTAGGTAGAGTCTTGGAGCTCTTTTCTTTCCAGCAGTAGGCGGTGTAGTTGAAAAAGGCGAGCACTGGTTTAGTTGGGTTTTTCTCTAGGTGCCGCAACTCATTTGGGTCCCAGTTTCCACACAGTACTCCTTCCGACGAGCAGAGGGTGTGGCTGCCGGAAAAGATTTGCCAGCAAGGAATATCGAAGTCATCGTCGTCTGTTGCGTTGCCTTCAATGCATAGAGTTTGGTTGTCCACGGTTAAGAGCAAATGGCCGTTTTCAATAATCTCTGCTTTGTTTATTGCACCCCAATCCAAAATCTTGCACAAAGTCAAAAATTGTTTTGATTCGCAATGTTGTTCAACTTTTGAGTCGGCAAATTTATCTTCAAGCGACTTTGAATCGCTTGCCTCAGAAGATAGCTGTATCACCCAGCTATTGCGGATTACTAATCTTATCTCGCGGCGGTCTTCGTGCTCTCGTCGGCGAATGGTAAGACTTAAAAGTCTTCCGTACCAGTGCAGCTTTATTTCTTCGACGCCTTTTGCCAGAGTCCATTTTCTAAGAAGGATATTGATTTTTTCGAGCGAGATGTTCTGCATGTTTGTCGTTTGGTCAACATCGAGGTCTGCTAAAATTGTAGGTTTGAGTTTATGAAATTAAATCCACAGCTTCTTGTTCCCGTTTTATTGGCTTTGTTGCTTTTGGTAGCTGGAGCTTTAGTTTACTTCTTTCGAGTCACGGTCCCACTGCTTCCTGCGGAGAAGACCGTCGACCGTTGGCGTTTTCTTGACGGTGGGTCTGGTGCAGAAGTAGAGCGGAAGAATGCCATGATCGCGAAAATAGATAAGTTTTGGCACGACTTTAAAGCAGAGGGCCCAGGCAGTAAATCTCCGGGCAACCTTCTAAAAGACGCTACTGTACCCGTTTGGATGCATGAACATCTAGCCAAGATCGATCCTGCCTTTGAGTGGGAGATGGGTAGAAGTCCAGATGGGAAGGCTGAACTAGCAATTTGTGCAGGTGAAGCAGTTGATTCAATGCCCATTGTCGAAACGATGATTGAGCGAGCCGGAGTGTTGCCAAATTGGACCTTAACTAGCTATAGATTGCCAATGAATGCTGAGACTGTTGAATCTGCTTTTGAGTCTAGAACAGGAAAGAAGTTACCGCCTTTTCGCGTGGAGCTTGCGAGAACCAAGACCAATGGCATTGATGTTACCGTTCTATCTCCCGAGTTTGTCGGAGAAGATCGCAGGCAAGACTCAGAGACAGCCTTTGTTTTGTCTGACATTGTAATCGGAGAGAATAATTTAAACAGGTGGCAGAATTTTATTGTGACTAAGCACGATGACCGACCTGCCCCAGCCGATTACAGTAGTGCTAAGGCGTCAGCTGAATTTGCAAAAGCATTTGCGGCGGAACAAGAAAAAGCTTTAGCAGATTTGCCCTTTGAGCCTCGTTGGTCGCTTCCAGCCGTTAAAAAGACTTCGCTCATTGCCTATTCAAAAGAAACAAGTGCAGAGCTACTAAAGCTTGATCGCTGCCGTCTGACTTTTGTTACAACATGGCCAGAGTTGGGTGAGGCGCTTTCAACTCAGCAAAAATTCTTCTCAGAGCGGTACTCTAAAAACGGGGAGAAGTTTGCTTATTTGCACGTAATTGCTGGTAAGGAATATTCAGATGATTATCGGGTGAAATTAGAGCAAGCTCTCGATAACACTTTACGCGCTGAGAAGCTAGGCTGTGTGGTTGGCACTGGTCGCGGAAAGCCGGATAGCTACTACTTTGACCTGTGTTTGACGAATCCTGATAAGGCGATACCGTTGCTGCGGCAGTTTTGTCTCGATGAAAAATTGCCAAAAGAATCGTGGCTCCGTTTCTACGATCTGTATTGGAATCGCGAGTGGGTGCACATGCTGCCGGATACGCCAGACCTTAAGAATCCAACTATGATTTGGTAAATGACCAAACTAATTGCTAGACTCAATTTTCGTATTGCAATTCAAATCTGTATCCCATGGCAACGCAACCCAGGGGCTGCTTTTCTGAGTTAGTAAGCGCTTTGTTATTCGAGTCGTTTTTAGAGTATCTTCTTGCCATTCTTTGTGTGACCAGAACTTTCTGCCAATCAAATATTCATCATTCATCTGCTCCCAGCTGCTGTATGTTTGCTGAATTTTCATGGCAACTGGCATGATCAAGTCATAAGCTTCTTTTTCACTAACCAAACCGAGCAAGTAACCTCCGCGTACTAAGTTTACATAGCGACAGAGGTCCCAGGCACTGATGCCACGATCACCAAATGTGTCACCGTATTCGCTTACCACTGCCAGGCGTTCTTTGAACTCGCCACTCAGGATATCTTCTGCCACCTCTTTCACATCTCCAGGTTTGATTTCGCCTTTCTTGATTTTTATGTATGTTTGCCACAGGTAGTTATGTCCCCCGTTGTTTTTGAGGTTTTGCAGTGCAGTAAGCAAATCTACGCGTGAGCTAACACCCCAAACTTCTTCTAGGGCTATTTGCTTAGAGCGTTTGTTTTCTTCCGTGAACGCTCGCCCGGATAGAGAATGAAGACCTTGACCATTTGTTGCAAAAAGCATTGATGAACATGCTATGGCCCATTGTTGAGCTGGAGTTTTGGCTCTATGGCTGAGATCGTATTCAATGTTATTTACCGTCGCAGCCCAATCGTCGTACCAATCATTTTTTGGATCATATTTATTTGCTAAGTCAAAATCGGCTCTAGCTTCTTTCACTTTTTCAAGGTCTAGATAACAGCGTGCACGAGTGTAGTGCCAGTCAGAACTCATTGGGAAAAGCTTTATTATTGCAGTGCAGTCTGTTACGGCTGCTTCAAGGTCAGCATCTTCCGACAGAAACTCTTCGCGTATAGACAGTTGGTAGCCATCGGTGAGCTTTAAAGACTTGGCTTGCGCTAGGTCTGTTGCGGCTTCACTCTCTAGTCCTAATTTTCGTTCGGCGCTGACCTTGGTCAAGTATGCTGGTGCATAGTTAGAATTGAGTGCAATCGATTGATTAGCGTCTGCTATGGCTTTTTCGTAGAGACCTTGCTCTAAGTATGCGCACGAGCGGAGGTACCAAGTGTAATGAGCGGGATGAATCATCAAGGCCTTGCTGAAGTCAATTGCAGCCTTTTCGTACAATTTTTTCTTCAGGTAGCTATTCCCACGTGCGTGCCATGAATCTGCCTCTTGCGGATTTATTTCGAGCGCTCGGGTGTATTCGTCGATAGCTTTATCTAGTTTCTCTGTTTGGTGGTAAATATAAGCGAGGCAATGATGAGCGTTTGCTGAATTGGCATCGTTGGCCAGCATTTTCTCGACTACTGTTTTTGCTTGATCATACTTCTCGCCATCCAGTAAGGCTTTGACCTTTTTTAGTAATTCTAGATTTTCTTTGGTCTCGGCTTTGGGAGCTACTGATTGCTGAGAGTTAGACGTTGGAGCATCTGCTGGCTTTGAGCAAGCGGTAGTAAGCAAAACGGAGCCGATTGCGATAGTTGTGATTATTCCAACCGAAGCTAGGCGCTGTGAGAATTCTTTTTTCGAATAGCCCACGGAGGCTCCTTGAGATTTTCTATGGTTGCAGTGAGTTTCGTTGTTCAATCCAATTTCGTCTTCCATGGCAACGCAACCCAGGGGCTGGTTTTCACTGATAATAGACACTTGGTCACGCGATTGCTTTTCGCTTCATCTCTTTTCCATTGTGAAAAGGCCCAGAATTTTCGGCCGATTAGGTATTCGTCGTTCATCTGTTTCCAGCTGCTGTACTGCTTTTGTATTTTAATGGCAACTGGCATGATCAAATCGTAGGCTTCATTCTCGTTGACAAAACCAAGCAGGTAGCCCCACCGCACAAGGCTTATATAGCGGCAAAGATCCCATGCGTTGATGCCGCGCTCGCCGAATTCATCGCCGTATTCGTTTACTATGGCCATGCGCTCTGGAAATTTACCTGTCTTTAGATCTGCTGCAACATCGGGTATTTCTTCAGGCTTGATTTTTCCTGCTTTAACCTTCATATATGATTGCCAAAGGCTGTTGTAGGCGTCGTTGTTGTTTAAAGCCTGAAGCTGAGCAAATAAATCTTCGCGTGTTTTTATTCTCCACCAGTCATAAATTACTCTTGCCTGATCGCTTTTATTTGCTTCTGTCAGCTCCTGTCCCGATAAAGAATGGAGGCCATCGCCATTGGAGGCAAAAAGCAGTGCAGAGCAAGCAATAGCCCATTCACGTGCCACCGGTTTTGCTCTGTGACTGAGGTCGTACTCGTGATCGCTTGGTGAGCGGCCCCAGCTTCTGTACCAAGTATTGTTTGGCTGATATTCATTTGCCAAGTCAAAATCGGCTCTTGCCTCTTTGGGTTTGTCGATTTCGAGGTAGCAGCGACCACGACTATATAGTGCATTTCCATCTTTGGGTGATTGTTGCAAAAGTGTGGTCAAGACTGCGATTGCCGTCTCTGGCTCTCCGTTGTCTACAAGAGAGTCTGCGCGCTTTTTCAGTTCGCTGTCATTGTTCGTTGTTACAGATTTATTTTGAGTAGTTTCAGGTGACTGTGAACAGGCGGTAGAAAAGAATGCAGAACTAGCAACAATGCTAGAGGCAAAGCCGATAGAAGCGAGGCGCAGGACCAAGCTTTTGTTTGTGCCTTCGGTGTTGGCTTCCGCTAAGTGTTTAGTGGTGCTGTCTGACAAGGTAATACCTCTGGTTCGAAGGTGCAAGTTCTGTTCTACTTTTTCAAAAATCATTTGGATTGCTGCAAGGTGTCAGCAATTATTTGTTCGTACTGTTTTGCTTTTTGTCTGTCGGCACTAGCTAATTTGCTTTGTTTGAGCTCGTCATAGACTTTAGCCCGGCCTGTGTAGATAGTGACTGCCATTCTTTCTTTCCATTCTGGTATAGATTTGATTGTTTGATCGAGAGTATGCTTTGGAGTGAAATTATCCAGGCATTTTTCGGCATTGTTGTAATCAGTAAGTGCCTTCTCTGGCTGACCTAATTGCGACAGAACTTCAGCACGGCTGGAGTAGCAGCGGGGTTCTCGAGATGCATTTTCTATACAGTAGTCGTAATCAGGTAGTGCCTTTTTCAATTGACCGGCTCTTTGTAGTGCTTTGCCTTTAAGAAAATGAATGGCTACTTTGTCATGGTCATAGCAAATTTTCAGTGCTGTACTGAAGTCTAGAAGAGCTTTTTCTAGGTTGCCTGATTTGCTGTAGGCATCGCCTCTGCGCATAAGGGGAAGGGAATCGTATTTAGAGGCTATCGCAACTGCTGCCGTGCCGTCTTCAATAGCTTTCTCGTATTCTTTGGTTTCTGTGTAGGTTACCGAGCGCCGAACGTAGTAGTAACAGAGATCGCTTTGGTAAACTTGTGTCGTGGGCTTTTTATCGGCTAGTGCAGCTTTGGTTAACTCTATGGCCTGGCTAAAGTCAGCAATGGCACCTGCAAAATCATGCAAGTCATTTCTGCTCATGTAACCGCGTTCTGAGTATATTCGAGGATCTTTATTATCTATGCTGATAGCTTGGACATATAACGAACGCGCATCTCTAAACGAGTGGCCTAGTCTCTTAAAATCAGCTTGTGTCCATAGATATGATTGCAGTTTTTCATTATAGTTTTTTTCGTGTGGCTGCTTTTTCACGAGTTCCAGAGAGCGGTTGCTGGCATCAAAGGCTTTGTCATATTCTTGGAAATTTGAATAAAATGAGGCCAGCCAGTTCAGTTGTCTGATTAGATTGTTGTGATCAGAATCTTTGTCAGTTTTTTCTGCAAGTTCTACGTTTTCTTTGCGAATCTGCAAGGCCGCGTCATACTTTTCTTGCTTCTCCAGTGCTTGGACCAGCAAATCTCTGCTCGTTTCAATCATGGCCGCGAATGGTTTTGTTTTTGGCCAGGTTTTGAGCAGGTGCTTCTCAAGTTTTTCAACGGTTGACCATTTCTCGAAACTTGACTCCATCCCAGCTTGCATGCTGATAATAAAACAGGTAAGGGGAGCATCTTCGCCAGCGGCAGCTGCCATCTCTTTCACTGCTTCTTCCATAGAGCTGTGCACTTTCTTGTAGTCACGCTTGGGGGTTCCTTCAAGGGCTTCCCCAACTGCTATTTCACATTCGAGCACATGCTTGGCTCTTTGTTCGTCTAGCACTAGTCTCATTGCATCGGTGATAAAACTCAAAGGGATGGCGCTATCTGAATCGCTGATAGTCTTATAAATTGAGAAAAGAAAGTAGGCAACGATGCTTGCCGAGATGACCAGCGTACAAAGCACAATTGTGATTATGCCTTTGGTCGTTTTGAAAAATGGTCTTTTCTTTGTCAGGTTTTCCAATTAATCTTTCTACCCGCAGTTAATGTCCAGAACATATTTTACCCGGATAGAACAAGGCATCGACTTTACTAACGGAGTTCATCATGGCAAACCCAAACGCTGAAAAATCCCCATTTGAACTAGTACGCGATCGCCTCGGCGAAGAGATGATGGCTACAATCGCTCCCATGCCTGTCAGCAAGAGAGAGTTCAATGAGGAGCTTAAGCTCTGGAATAGCATTTTCAAGACTTCTGACGCTTGCCGCGCAGACGACCAACAAATGCCTGCATTGGCTTTGTCAAAAGATACCGATAGCGCATGGCGCGCTTATGAGAACTCTGCAGCAGGCCGCAGAAGACGTGACGAGATAGTTCGCTCTATCGCCAGTTAAGCGGGGGTGCTCAACGGCGATAGAGCGCTAGTGAAGATTTAGTTGTTCAGGAGATTTCTTAGTTACTGAACCAAGTCTATTACTAGATTGATAGCTACATCATTGCTGATTGTCGCTGCAGCTAAACCGCCGATTTTGTATGATTTTCGCTCAACACCTGTGCTGGCATTGGCTTGCAAGTGTTTCTTACCAGCTCCGTCAACGGTTTCTTTAAGTGGACCAGCGTCAAGGGTTACTGGTTGAGCGATTCCGTGAAGATTTAGAGTACCGACGATTTTGAAGTTGCCGTCTTTTGCCACTTCAATTTTTGAAGAGTTAAATTCGGCCACAGGGAAGCTTGGGACATCAAAGAAGTCTTTAGTTCTCAGGTGTTCGTCGCGTTTTTCGTTTTTAGTATCAACGCTGGCTGTGTCAACTTTGGCTTTGACTACGGCCTTTGCAAGGTTTTTGCCGTCGTAGTTAACGTCGCCTGAAAGTTTGCCGAATTTGCCATCGACTGGTGCGCCCATGTTTTTGAGCTTGAAGGTCATGCTTGAAGCATCTGGGTTGATTTTCCAGACTGACTCAGCTGCTTGAACCGGTAGGCTAAGCGAGCCACTGAGGCCGGTAAGAATGCTGATTGCTACTAGGCTGTTGCTGATTTTCGAGTTCATTTCTCTTCCCTAACATAGAATTACTTAGTGTACTGGGCTTACTATTTGGATTTTGGCATAATATTTTGACTATTACCCAAAGGTTATCGTCGCAGTATAGTCATCTTAATGGTGGACGAGCTATGCGCATTAGTCTTGATTGTGTGTCTAATCGTCCAGGCTTAAAGCTTCGAGTGGGCTAGGTCAACCTTTTTGGCCGTTTCAATGTCTTGCTTGGCAAGGTCAGATTTGTTCAATTTCTCGTAGGCTTTGGCGCGTCGCCAATAGTTGCCACTGCCTTTCGACATGTCTAGTTGAATTGCTTTGGTGTAATCAGCCACTGCTTGGTCATATTTGCCGGTCAGTCGGTAGCAGTCACCGCGGTCACGATAGGCCAGGTACGATTCAGGGGAGAGTTTCAATACTGTGGTGTCGTCTTCAATCGCCCCAGCGATGTTCTTCTGTGCCCGCCGAGCTAGGGCGCGTACGCCGAAGGCATATTGCACAAAATCAGTGTTTATGGGGCCGTTCAGGCCTTGTGTCAACTGCTGAATGTAGATGTTGCAGTATTTCTCACTGCCGGCCCAATCGCGCAATGCTTCGGTGGTTTCTATCTTTCTTTCGATAACCTTGGAGTCGTCAGGCACGATGCTCAGCATTTTGTTTAGCTCTGCATCAAGTTGTTTGTACATCGTTTTTTCTTTTAGGCCGTCGGCAATGCCTCTGTAGACCCTGTAATCGCCTTTGTGGTCTGCCGCTAGTTTTTTTAGTGAGGTCGGCATTGAAGTTAACCTCATGCCCAGGCTGAACGCACCTTTGCCATGATGCGCTGGGCGCTGTATATGAGCAGCATTAGGTGATTGCGGTGAGCGTGGAACAAACTCCTCTGGCGGCATTGCTGCAATGGCTGCGAGGTCGCCGTAAGGTGGCGGCCCTTGCTTAGCAAGAGTGGCCGCGGGAGCCATCTCGGCCTTGAGGTTGGTCGCATCTTTAATCATTGGTTCAAGTTTTTTATAGGCGGCCAAGGCTTGTGCATAGCGGCCGAGGCGTAAGTTGGCGCGTGCTTGTGCAAGCAGTGCCGAGGCTGCGTTTGGTGATTTTTTGAGACTGGCTTCGGCCTGGCGTAAACCTTCTTCGAGCGCTCCTATTTCAACCATGAAAAGTGCCATGGTGCCATTGTCATTGCCGGGCTGCAGTGCTACAGAAGTTTGCTTGTCTTTCTCGACTAACTCTCTAAACTTTTTTTCGTCTTTTTCGGCCAGCTCATTTTTATGCAGAGCCCGATAAGCTTTGGCGCGATTGTAGTAGCTGGTCAAGTATTCAGGGTGCAATTCAATTGATTTTGATAGCATGCGAATGGCTGTTTCGTAGTGCTTCATCATCAGTTCGAAGTATGCATAATGCGCTTGCTGTCTGGCTTCTGATGCCTTCGAGTTATTATTTAGTTTGGAGACTGCGTTAGTCAGTGACTCTGAATCTCCCAGATTATTGGCTTTCCGGTAGTACTCAAGCGCCTTTAGCCAGTTCTTATCAGCCTCATACATGCGGCTCAATAGAGAAGCAATTTGCTCGTTCTTTGGAAAAAGCTCAGCCAGAGCCTGGGCCGTGTGAAGTTCTTTCTTGGCGGCTTCGGGGCTAACCGCTTTGAAAACCATAGTCTTTTTGGTCGACTCAACCACTATCGTGTGAGTGTTGCCATCTTGCGTGTAATTATATTTTTGATTTTGCTGGTCCAAAGCCGTTTTCATGGTGTCGGCCATTTTCTTGGCTTCGTCCGGTGTTGCAAATTCTAGGTCGCGATGATTTCTTGCATGAAAATGCCGAGACTTAATTTGCTCGCCAGGTGTGTAACCGTGCGGGCGCACTTCGTCAATGTCTTCGGCTAGAGCTAAGGCAGGCCCGGTGTTTATTGTTAAAGCTAAGAGCAAGGCTGATAATTGGCGAAGCTTGGCAGCAGTCATTGTTTTCTCTGAAAGGGATGTTGATTCTAGAACGAGGCCTGTAACGAGAGATGTGCTCTTTGAAAGAGTAATTTAAGCGGCCATTTTCTTTTACCCAGTTACAGGGTCTCTGCTGCAAGAAATTAAAGTACTACAATAACTGATTGTTTGAACCCCATAAGCAAAGAGTGAAAAATGGCTGAGCCCGCTATCGGCAATAATCATAAATACTACGATGCCGTTGTACTAGGCGGGGGTAAAGGTGGAAAATCTTTGGCACTGGCCTTGGCAGCCAAGGGTGTCAGCGTTGCCTTGATAGAAGAGAAGATGATTGGCGGCTCGTGCATCAATGTGGCCTGCATTCCAACTAAAACTTTAGTTGCCTCAAGCAAACTTGTAAATGCGGCGAAAGAAGCAGCAGAAGATGGTTTTAGCATAGCTGTGGCAGATTCAGCGGCTGCTAAGAATGCCAATTTGAAGGCCGCTCTAACACGGAAAAGAGCGGTTGTAGAAGGTATGGTCAACGCTCACTGGAAGCTGTTTGAGCATACTGCTGGTTTAGATTTTTACTATGGTAAAGGCACGTTCGTCTCTGCCAAATTAATAGAAGTTGTATTGAATAATGGCGAGAAGCAGATAGTAAGTGGCGATAGAATTTATATCAATACTGGCAGTCGGCCGCTAATTCCGAGCTATGAAGGCCTTGAGGAATGTGGTTATCTGACTAGCACTTCTATTATGGAGCTGGAAACTTTACCAGAGCATCTAGGCATCATTGGTGGTGGCTATATTGCTCTTGAGTTCGCTCAAATATTCAAACGTTTAGGCACTCGGGTAAGCATTATTGAGCGCGGCAATCAATTTTTGCCTAGAGAAGATGGAGAAATTGCCGAACGGCTCAAGCAAATCTTGAAAGAAGAAGGCATAGAGATATTGTTTGATTCGCCCATCAAGTCGATGAAAAAGAATGGCGAGATGACAGAGCTCAACCTTGGTGAAAAGGGAATCTTGTCTGTGAGCCATTTGCTGGTGGCCACCGGGCGTCTTCCTAATACTGAGAATTTGAATTTAGATGTGCCTGGTGTGGCGCTTGATTCGCGCAATTTCATCAAGGTTGATAGTCGTTTAGAAACTAATGTTGCTGGCATCTTTGCTATCGGAGACTGCAAGGGTGGGCCCTTCTTCACCCATCTATCTTGGGACGATTACCGCATTTTGCGCGACAATGCTTTTCTGCATATCGCCGGTAGAACCTCTGGAACATCTGCCTCAGCTGCAAAAGCCGACCGCACCACTGATGGCCGAGTGGTTCCCTATACACTCTTCACTGACCCTGAATTGGGACGGGTGGGAATGACAGAGGCCGAAGCTAAGCAAGCTGGGCATAAGATATTAGTAGCCAAAATCGAAGCTAGAACCATTCCGCGGGCTCAGACAGAGCACGAGACCAAGGGTTTGCTCAAAGCTGTTATTGATGCAGAGACAAAGCAAGTTCTGGGGGCTTCAATTTTGTCTGCGGCCGGGGGCGAAATAGTCTCTGTCATTCAAGTGGCGATGCTGGCTAAGATGCCGTACACCGATTTGGCCAACGTGATGTTCTCCCACCCAACCATGGCGGAAAGTCTCAATTTGTTGTTTGCTAAGGTAAGCGATGGGTGAACGTATGTTGAGTAAATTCAAAGACCGCGTTGTGGTTATTATGCCTGACAAAAAGCTCTCGACACGCAGCTTTTGGATCAGGTTTGGTGCCCTAAGCTTTTTTGCTGGATCATATTTATTCCTTTGGTCGTTGAAGCCGATCATGGACCGTGGGCTTTTCGCGATATTACTTCCAGCCTATTCAATTTTCGTTTTGCTTGGCTACACTCGACTCAGAGCTATCGAGATGGCAAAGGCGGCTTCAACGGGCGGGCAGTCTGAGTTGGTGATGCGCAGGATTGAATTGACAGTAGCGATCGTAGCGGCCGTAGTAAGTATCACTGGGATGTATTTAACGGGGCCATGGTTTAATAAGTTTGTCATACTGCCGCTTTGCATAATTGTTGGGTGGTGGGGCTTTTGCCCTAGTGGCGAAAAATCCTCTGAGCCTGCGAGCCTTACCGGTGAGAAAGAAGACCAAGACATTGAAGTAATTTGTTGTGAGTAAGTTGCAGAAAGCTAGTCGGTCGAACTTATTGCATTTGCCACTCGTGAGAATCTCACAAAGAGGTTGCTGTGGATTTAAAGACTGAACGCTTATTGAGTAAATTCACCGTTGGCGTGGGGCATATGATGCCTGACTATGAGCCACCGAAGCGCAGGTTTTGGATTAGGCTTGGTGGCTCTGTATTCTTTAATGGTTCTCTTCTGTTTCTTGCTTCATTATCCAAGTGTATTCCGCCCCTAACTTTTTCTGTGTTATTTCCGATCTATTTGATTTTTGTTCTGGTTGGTTATAGGCAGCTCGTTGCTGTCGAATCAGCACTGTCGAAGGGCCAAGTGGATAATCAGTTAAGTCAGTGCTCATCCTCTCAAGCAATTGATGACCTTAAGCGAACTGCGGAGTATCAATCAGAGAAGATTATGCGCAAATTTGAGTTGGCCATGATGCTGGGCTCTACTGCGCTATCAATTTCTTTGTTTTACGGCGATATGCCTCAGCAAGCGCGTGTATTAGTCGTTCCTTTTTGTTTTCTTGCATGTTGGATTGATTGGAAGACCGCGAAACGGTTGAAACTTACTTCTAGGTCGTCTTCATAGTGTCCTGGCAAACTACCATGCAAGCGCTACTGAGTGTATCTGGAGATATCATTTGATTTGGTGTAATAATCTATGAGGCGGTTTGTCGCAGAAGCTGTCATGGCACCAATGGAAAAGTTATGCGGGTCGAGCATATACTTGGTTGGTGCTATATATGGTGATTTGCCAAGAGCCCAACGACCAGCTTTGGCAAATGTAAACATGCCAAGGCCGTAGTCGAGCACACCACCACCGACATTGCGACTTAGTAAATCGCGGGCAGCTTTATCGTTTTCTTTACCGCTCCACGAAAGCAGAGCCGGGCTTACAAAGCGCTCACCAATATCCACGGTAACATAGAGATCACGAGCCAATCGGCTATTTTCTAGAGCGCTTGTGACAAGCTCTTCAAAGGCTTTGCCGAGAATTGCTGGCTTACGTGACGCCGCAAGAAATCCAATTCCAACAGCGGCAGCGACATTGAGCTCAATAAAAAGGTCTTCGGGTTTACTCAGTTTCTCTGAGAGGTTTTCTCAAAAGTTGTGTTCTGGCATTTAGTAAAGGCAACTGCTGGCATCATCCCTCTTTTGATTTCCCGCATTCACCTATATAAGAGGTATCCTATTAGTGCCTGAACTTTGGGAGACCGTCAATGTCACTGTCGCACGCTATTCTTGGCTTTCTGCGTCAGCAACCGCAAACTGGATACACACTCAAGAACGAGCATTTCGATAAGAGTGTTGCCTATTTTTGGCCAGCTGATCAAACACAGATATACAAGACTCTCGACAAACTTGTTGAGCAGGGTTTTGCGACCAGCGAAATTGAGTTTCAGTCAGATAGGCCTAATCGCAAAGTCTACACGATTACTAAGGCTGGCAAAGCCGAGCTTGAGCGCTGGTTGGCTGAAGCACTCGAGCCAGCGACTTACCGTGACCCTCTGCTGGTGCAGCTTTTCTTTAGTGGTTTTGTCGATCGCGAAACAATGATTGCAGTTTTGAAAAGCGCTAAGGTCAAGCATGAAGAGTGTCTGGCTGCTCTCAAAGCCGTCAACCTTCCACCAGTAGCGAAGTGTGCTGACTATGATTTGCTCGCTGCACGATTGACTCTTGAGTTAGGTTTCAAGTCTAAGGATGCCTATATAAGTTGGTTAGATGAGGCTATCGAAGCGATAACCGCTTTAGAAAAGAAAGCAAAGCGCGCTGCTAAGCGGTAGCAGTTCGTTCTGTCTAAGCGGTTTTGTTAAACCGTCGTAATATTGGATTGTGCCCCTATTGTACTTTTCTGATATAGGAGTAGTCTTATATCAATTAGAACCGATAAAACCAATGAGCAAATTGCTAGCAACGATTTCGATAAGCGCTAAATTTCCGCAAGTGAGGCAAAAACTATGACGACAATAGAAAAGATTGCAGACAAGGCCGCTGTGAATCCATTTCTGGTGGCTAATTTCGCCCCTGTGAGCGCAGAGAATGTAATTACAAACTTGACTGTTTCTGGCGCCATTCCTGAAGAACTAGAGGGTCGCTTCTTGCGCATCGGTCCGAATCCCACCGGCAAAATCAATGCTAAGCAATACCACTGGTTTATGGGCACTGGCATGGTCCACGGTGTGCGCTTGAAGGGTGGCAAGGCTGAGTGGTACAGAAACAATTATGTGCTAACCGATAATGCCGCTCGTGATTTGAAGCGCAAGCAGCTTGCTTATCCGCGCAAGACTCATGGTGGCAGTGTCAACACGAATGTGCTCAGCATTGGTGGTGACCTTTACGCCCTTGTGGAGGCCGGTGCTCTGCCAATGAAGCTTGATGGCAATTTGCAAACGACTGCTTATAGCGACTTTGATGGAACCTTGAAAGGGGCTTTCAGCGCGCATCCACGCAGAGATCCACTAGCAGGAGAATTGCATATATTAGCCTACGAACCAATGAAAAAGCATATCGATTATCTGGTTGTAGATAAGGCTGGGCACTCGCGCACCGCAGCTCAGATTGCCGCACCACATCAGCCGATGATTCACGATACTGCAATCACTCCGTCGTTTGTGGTTGTGCTCGATTTGCCTATGACATTTGATGTCGTCACTGCCATGAGCGGCAAATTTCCTTATGTGTGGAATCGCAAGCATGAGCCCCGCATTGGTCTGTTGCCTCGCAATGGTGATGTTGGCTCCCTCACTTGGTTTGAAGCGCCGCAGTGTTATGTCTATCACATTATGAATGCTTTTGAAGATGGCGAAAAAGTGGTTGTAGATGTAATTAAAAACTCCACTTACTTTGATGCTTCAGCGGCCAAGCGTGAGATCAAGCAGTTTAATTTAGTGCGCTGGAATCTTGATCTAAGCACCGGCCAACTGACTGAAACTCAGTTGGCTGAACAGTGTGTTGAATTTCCGCGATTGAACGATAGCTTCATCGGTCAGAATTATCGCTTCGGTTACACAGCCCAATTCACAGCTGATCTAAAGTTTGGTTCTGCATACAAGCATGATTTGATTAGCGGTGAAACGATTGAGCATTCCTTTGGCGAAGGAAGAGCGACTATGGAACCTGTTTTTGTCGCTAAGGCCAATGCCAAGTCAGAAGATGAAGGATGGCTTTTGTCTTACGTATACGATCAGAACACCGACAGAACCGATGTTGTGATTTTAGACGCGCAAGATTTTAGCGGCGCTCCAGTGGCCACCATTCACTTACCTGTGCGTGTGCCGTTCGGCTTCCACGGCAATTGGGTGGCAGATGGCGATTTGAACTCACCATAATTCTAGTCACTATTTATTTCGCAACATAAATGGTCATTGAAGAAAAAATTCGTTGACAAAGTTAGGTGTCGCCGTTAATGTTCAACAAGTTACCGCTTTGGAATGCAACCGCAGAAATGCCAGTTTTAAATACAACTGCCGCCAACCGACGCCGCCGCGAGTTCACACAGAACCCGGGGCATAAACTTGCATAGCTAAATCAAAGCGCAACAAGAATGTCATCCCTGGGTTAATCACCCGGGGATTTTTTTTGCACATATAAGAAGGAAAGTGAAATGACCCTAACTGCTCAAAGCGAGATTGAATCAATGAAGAAGGTAGGCGCTGCAAGCGTGAATAAATCAGGCAAGCCGCAACGTATGGCTAACCCTGAAGGCATTTCTCCATTGGCTTTTGTGCTTGATGAGCACAGCTTGCGCGGTAAAGACATCATCGGCATTGAAGAGCTTAGTGCTGCAGAATTGCTGTTGATACTTGATGTAGCAGCGAAGTTGAAGGTCAATAAATTCGATGCTACACAGACACTTTTCGCTAAGGGTCAGACTTTGACCATGCTTTTCGAGAAGCCATCATTGCGCACTAGAGTGACATTTGAAGCCGGTATGACGCAGTTAGGCGGTCACGCTATTAACCTTGAAACCACGCTCGGTGAGCGCGAAACAATCGCCGATGTTGGCAAAAACCTTGAGCGTTGGGTTGATGGAATTATGGCTCGTACTTTTGAGCATTCAACTGTTGTGGCTCTGGCGGCCAATTCTAATGTGCCGGTGATAAACGGACTATCCGATAAAGAACATCCTTGCCAAGCCTTGGCTGATTTCCAAACTCTGATTGAGCAGAAAGCCCCTAACGGCAAAAGTTTGAAAGGCATCAAACTGGCTTATGTCGGCGACTCTAACAATGTCTCTAACTCGCTGCTGCTCACCGCTGCCACTTTGGGTGTTGATTTCTCCATGGGCTGTCCTCACAAATATGAGCCCCAGGCTTCAATTTGGATGAAGGCTCTTGAGTTGGCTAAAGTTTCAGGTGCCACTATCACTCTTTCAAATGATCCTTACGAGGCCGTGACCAACGCTGACGCTGTCTACACCGATGTCTGGACATCAATGGGGCAAGAGGCTGAGGCCAAAGAACGCGAGAAGATTTTCGCTCCCTATCAATTGAACGCCAAGCTCATGCAGCACGCTAAGCCTGATGCCATCGTGATGCACTGCTTGCCTGCTCACCGCGGCTTAGAAATCACAGACGAAGTTATCGACGGTCCAAACTCAGTTGTTTTCGACCAAGCTGAAAACCGCCTACACGCTCAGAAAGCCATTTTGGCTCTAGTGCTTTAGACAGAAGCTCGCCGACACAAAAATATTTCAATCAAAACCACAAATACATTCTGACCACCTACAAAATTTTGGAGAAACCATGAAGAAAATATTGCTAGCTTATTCAGGCGGACTCGACACTTCTTGCATTTTGACCTGGCTCAAAGAGAAGTACAATGTGCCGATAGTTGCTTATTGCGCTAACGTTGGCCAAGAAGAAGACTTTGATGCTGTGCACGCAAAGGCCCTCAAGACTGGCGCTGAAAAATGCATCATCGACGATCTCAAAGCTGAGTTTGTCAAAGACTTTATCTTCCCTTCTATTCAAGCTAATGCTGTCTACGAGGCCGTTTATCTGCTCGGTACATCGCTCGCTCGGCCATGTATTGCTCAAGGTATGGTTGAAGCAGCCTTGCGTGAAGGTTGCGACTATATTGCCCACGGCGCTACTGGTAAAGGAAATGACCAGGTGCGGTTTGAACTAGCCGTGAAGTCCCTTGCTCCGCAGCTTGGTGTCATTGCCCCCTGGCGTGAGTGGGAATATCAAAGCAGAACCGATTTGTTTGCCTACGCTGAGAAGCACGGCATTCCACTGCCGATCACTAAAGAAAAGCCTTATTCGATGGATGCCAATTTGATGCACATCAGCTATGAGGGTGGCATTCTAGAAAACCCATGGCAAGAGGCTCCAGAGAATATTTACTTGTGGACTAAGAACCCCGAAGAAGCGCCAGACAAAGCTCAGTTTGTTGAAATTGAATTTGAGCAAGGCGTGCCGGTTGCCATCGATGGCGAGAAATTGGGCCCTGTCGCGTTGCTTGAAAAAGCTAATGAAATTGCCGCTGCTCACGGCGTTGGTCGTATTGATTTGGTCGAGAATCGCTTTATCGGAATTAAGTCTAGAGGGGTCTATGAAACTCCTGGTGTGACCATTCTCTTGCAGGCTCACCAAGCAGTTGAATCGCTCACTCTTGATAAAGAAGTGGCCCACTTGAAGCAATCTCTCGTTAGCAAAATTGCTGAGCTAACTTATAACGGTTTCTGGTTTGCACCTGAAACTCAACTGCTGCATAACTTCATCAAAGATTCGCAAACTTGCGTTTCTGGTGTAGCCAAGATAAAGCTCTACAAGGGTAATTCAATGGTTGTGGCAAGAAAGTCAGAGCAGTCTCTCTACAGCGAAAAAATGACAAGCTTCGAGAATATGTCGAGCTTTAACCCCGCTGATTCTGGCGGTTTCATCAATATCAACGGTCTGAGACTATCTGCCTGGAGCCAGAAAAATGCAAGTATTAAGAAAAGCGTTCACGCAACAGCTTGATCAATCGGTCACTGCTTTCGTCAATTCTGTTGATGCCGATGGTGCATTGATTGAGGTAGACATTCAAGGCAGTATCGCCCACGCCACTATGTTGTGCCAGCAGGGTCTCCTCACGGAGGCCCAGGGTACCAACATAGTTGACGGATTGAAGCTGATTTTGGCCGAGTTTCACGAAGGCAAGTTTACTCTCAACCCTGTCTTTGAAGACGTGCATATGAACGTTGAGAAGCGCCTTGAGCAGCTTATTGGCCAAGATGCCTTAAGACTGCACACCGCGCGCAGTAGAAACGATCAGGTAGCCCTTGATCTGCGGCTCTTTGTGCTTGGTCAAATTACTTTGCACAAGCTGCAAATTAATGCACTCAAGTCGGCAATTGCCAAGTGTGCACTCGATAATATCGAAGCTGTAATGCCCGGCTACACTCATTTGCAGCGAGCGCAGCCGGTGCTATTCGCTCATGCTTTGCATGCCTTTATGGAGATGCTTGATCGTGATTTTGGTCGCTTCAGCGATCTAGAAAAGCGCACGGCAATTTCGCCTCTTGGTGCTGGAGCCCAGGCTGGTACCGGTCTTCCGATTGATCCACATTTGAGCGCTAAGCTTTTGGGGCTGCCTGCCTGTTTCAACAATTCAATTGATGCCGTAAGCGATCGTGATTTTGTGGCTGAATATCTGTTTGCTGCTTCAATGTGTTCAGTACACTTGAGTCAGATGGCTGAAACATTTGTTATATGGGCGACCAGAGAATTTGGTTTTGTCACTTTCAGTGATGCTGTAACCACCGCTTCAAGTCTGATGCCACAGAAGAAGAACCCAGACCCAGTCGAGATTGTACGCGGTAAGGCTGGCGGAATGATGGGTGAATTGATCAATGTGCTTTCCACCTTAAAAGGCCTGCCTCTTGGCTATAATCGCGATTTACAAGAAACCAAACCCCCGGCAATTAAGGTTGGCAAAGAGCTTGCCGGATGTTTGAACGTGATGGCCGTGGCAGTTAAAAGCATGACTGTTAACAGCGCTGTAACTCTTAAGGCGGCCTCTGATCCCGATATGATCACGACCGATTTAGTCGAGTATCTCGTCAATAAAGCAGTGCCGTTTAGAAAAGCCCACGAAGAAGTGTCGGCTCTCGTGGCTTACGCTCGCGAGAAAAATGTGCCGCTTTCGACTCTAACTATTGAGGTATTGCAAGGCTTCAGTAAAGAGTACGCGGAGGATGCTCTCGCCCTGTTTGACCCGATTGTTTCGGTCAATGCTAAGACTTCACACGGCAGCACAGGTACTGCTAAAGTGAGGGCCGTAGCGAAGGAGAACGCTTAATTTAATTAGATCCTTGCTAAAGGTCATACTGTGAGAACTGATTAGATCGTCCGTTTAACAGAGTCTAGAATGGAGTTAGAGATATCAGTGCTGGCTTTTTCTAAATCACCGTTCAATTTGAGATGTCTGTCATGGGAGAACCAAAGTTGTACATAAATTACTGTACAACAATTACTCTATTATTCGTCTTGCATGAGACAAATGAGTGCGATACCAACCCTTGAATTCGCGTATCTGTACACTGCCGTCGTGCGAATCGATGACGTGGCGCTCGTCTATGAAAATGACCACGTGCGAAACTTCTGAACGATCATTTTTCATGATGTACAAAAGGTCTCCCGGCAAGAATGGCTCGTTCGGGTTGAGCCTCCGTCCTGGTGATTCTGGGCTGTCTGCTTGTTTGTGAACATCGCTGTTGAATTTCATACCCAGCCCGTAGTTATAGACCCAAGCTGTGTAGTTGGAACAGTCTAAGCCTGGCCCTTCGGCCGGCGACCATGCCGGTATGTGGTGGTGTTGATAGGGGAGGCCGATGTATTTCTTAGCAACGGCGAGTATCCGCGCTCTCTGCCACTGAACAGGGTCGTTGCCACTGGGCACTGTTACTGGTGGATAATCGCCGGCGTGCGGTCCCCATGAGCCAAAGCGAGGCTCACTCCACCTTGCTGGTGGCACTTTCGATTCTGGCAAAGCGTCACGGGCGGCAAAGTCTGCGGTAAGTGAGGCTTGGTCTACTACGGCGGCCATAGCCGCATTTGCTAAAGCTGCCGATAATACTACCGGTAAAACCGCGGCTAGAAATGCTGTTGTGCCAGCTTTGGCGACAATAAAACCGCTACTTCTGCCCATTTAATTCCTCCAGCCTGTATCGCGCCAGTCTATTACTACTGCTATTGCGCTAATATACCCGGGCTGAGAACTTCAATTTAACGGGCTGGATAGTTTAATTTGGTTACGAGACAGTTTTCTTTTTTCGCTAGTTCTTCGTTTGCGATTTCAACTAGTCGATTGCTTAATAACTCTATCTCAGACTCTGACAACCACCGCACTTCTTGTGTATTTTGCGAAGCAATCTCTACTTCTGTGAGGCGGGTAATTACAATACTCATATTAGGACTCCAACGTTCGTAACTACGTTATAGTCTTGTTTTGGGAAAGAAAAGGTTAAGGCTTAACGATTCGATCCAATTGGACACCATTTAATAAACTGCTTTATGACTGAACAAGAATTCTGGAAAATCGTTGATGGGGCCGTTGTTAACCCGGCAACGCCTTTCTTCTTGGAAGATCATTATCTTAGTTACTGGAATGCTATTAATGCCTTGGGCGACCAGAAAATGTCTGAATTTGCCACTATGCACGAGACTTTGGTAGCTCGTGCTATTGAAAGTGACTTGGCGCAAGTAGTCGTGCTTGTGCAGAAAGATTTCGATATGGCTAATTTAGAGGCTTTTGCCTCTGGTCTTATCTCGCGAGGGCAGCAAGTGTACTACAATTGCCTCACCGATCCGCAGACGACGCTGTTGTCTATCACGCGCCCATTGCTGCTTTCTAAGTGTGCCGCCTTTCAGTTTGTACCGGCGATGATCAGAGCGGAGCGCCAAGGGGCTGAGGGGCCTTCGAATTCGTAAGGTCTGCAGCTGTAAGAAAAAAGGTTTGTCTATGTCACAAAAACATCTAAGTGATGCCATCGAGTCTGTCGATCAGCCAACCAAGCTGTGGAAGGCGCGCATTAGTGCCGCTAAGGGTGCCTATCACCAAAGTGAATTTCGTCAGTGCGAAACTCTTTTGTTTAGAGCTATTGAGCAGGCTAAAGCGCTCAAGGACCATGTATTTGCCGTTAATGCTTGCCATGTCGGGCTTGGCGCTTTGTATATTGCCACCCAAAAATTGAAAGATGCCCAGAAGCATTTAGATCAGGCAATACGCGGCCTCGCTGGCTCTAGTGAAGCCGCTTTGCGAGAGCTTCATGCAGTGGCTTTGCGCTTTCACGCACAGACTCTATTAGAGCTGGGCGATCATGCCGGCGCAGAGCGAGAGCTGCAGCAAGCGATGACGATTCTTGAAGATCTGGGTAATGCCGGTGCCGTGCAGCTCGCTTACGTTATGAGCGATCTGGCCGTGATGTATGTATATGACGGGCGGCCCAGTGAAGCGAAAGATTTGTTGTTCTCTTCAATGGAGTTATTGGAGCTTACCCTTGGCTCTGACAGCACTCAATACAAGCGCAGTAGTATGATTTACAGTATTAGTCAGCAAGAAGGCATAGAAGAAATGCTTACTCAGGGTGAGGATGGTATTTTTGCTTTGCAGTATCTCCTTGGGCAAAAGCATCCAAACATAGTGAGAGCCTTGCGTTGGTACATCAGCAAGCGCATGGAGCTTGGTGAGACTGACAAAGTGGAAGAGGCCCAAAAGCGCTTTGATGTGCACGCCGCACAATTATTTAGCTAGGTTGGTTTTTGGGTTGGCCTGAGGAGATTGATTGAAAGCACCGGCACTCTCTACTATGTTCGCGGTTGTTGGCGTGCTTCTTCCTGCTAACTTGCTTCTTCTCGCTGAGGTTTTAGATTCCGCTGACCTTTTGGTTGCTCCGGCTCAGGCTGAGTCGAGCAAAAAGAAAGCGGACCTCGTAGGCAAAACTATCGTCATTACAGGAGCCTCTAGTGGCTTTGGTGAGGGTGCGGCGCGCTCATTTGCTGCTCGGGGAGCCAATGTCGTTTTGGCCGCGCGCAGAGGCGATTTGCTCGAAAAAATAGCGAGCGAATGTGGTGCAAACACTCTGGTTGTTGCCACTGACGTCAGCAAAGCCGAGCAGGTTGAGGCACTATCTCAGGCGGCTTTAGCGAAGTTCAAGCAAATTGATGTTTGGATCAATAACGCCGGTGTCGGAGGTTTCGGCCGTTTCACTGACATTCCCTTGGCCGATCAAACTCGTATGATTGAGATCAATCTCACCGGTGTAATTAATGGCAGCTATTTTGCTGTTGCTCAGTTTAAGAAGCAGGGGCACGGAACACTAATTAACGTCGCCTCAATGGCTGGCAAAATTCCGATTGCCTATTACTCTACTTATACTGCCACCAAGTTTGGTATCGTCGGTTTTGATGACGCCTTGCGCTCTGAGTTGAAGGCCGACAAATTGAAAGATATTCATGTCTGTACTGTCAACCCTTTGCCCACTGACACTCCTTTCTGGAAGAATGGCGCTAACTATACCGGGCACAAAATCAACCCCGGTGGAATGCAAGAAGCCATTTTAGTTGTTGATGCAATTGGCGATTTAGTTTTGCATCCCAAAGATGAAGTCAATGTTGGCATGAAGGCAAAGGTGGCAGTGCGTGGGCATCTGCTTGCGCCGCGCGCAGTTGAAGATAATTACGGGGCACATTTGCGCAAGATTCAGTTTGAAGAAGGGCCTAGTGATACACCTTCGCCAGGTACTTTGTACAGAGCGGTGGAGAAGGGGGCAGCTCAGTAATGGAGAAACTGCTTACGGAATATTAGTTATTGCCGGTAACTATTTGCGGCAGCATATTTCTGACTGAGTCGCAGACGAAAGTTATGACCTTTTTGTTTTGGTCAGCGTGGCCCACGCCGTTAAAGTAAACGCAGAAATCAATGTCGCCAGGTAGGTGCTCAACTTGTGCGTGCACACCGGGGACGCCGCCGTTCTTCATGTAGCCAGTGCCATTTTGGTTTTGATAAACGCGATCTAAACCAAGGCCAAAGTGAAAGCCATTTGCTCTTGGTGGTACCGGTGGTGGCACAGGGGCAATCAGTGCTTGCTTGGCAGCAGGGCTGAAGAACTGGCGACCGTCAGAACCATCTAAAGCCATGAAAAGCTTTACCATGTCATCGGTAGAACAGACCCAAGAGCCCATGGGCCCTGTCAGAGGGTAGGGAGGGCGACCACCAGGTAGCTGCTGTCCCTGCACGCTGTAGCGTCTCGCTTCGTTCGGTAAATAGTGACCCTTCGGCTCTTCCAAATGCATATCGTTTATACCGATAGGCGCTAAAATTTGTTCTTCGATATAGCGTTGGTAGCCCATGCCTGAGGCCCTAGCTATAACCACGCGCACAGCTGTAAACTGAAAATTAGAGTAAATCGCCTTGCTTCCTGGTGGATAGTCTAAAGGGAAATTCATGGCATTAACAAGCAATTCTTCAAACGGAACAGTGCCGCCATGGGCCATGTTATTCATCATTTTGGGATCGTAAGGGACGTTGCGATTCCAGCCGCCCGAGTGGTGTAAAAGTTGCCTTACTGTAATTTGCCGCACGGCTGGGTCAGCGTCTGGTCGTAAATTTGGCCGGCCTAAGATATCGAAAAGTCTATCGTCAAGTGATAGTTTGCCTTGATCTACGAGATGTAAAATAGCTATGGCATCAATTATTTTGGAACAGCTGGCGATGCAAAACGGAGTTTCAGGTGTGAAAGGCCTACCCTGATTAACATCAGCCAGGCCGTAGCCTTTTGCGTAAATAATCTTGCCGCGATATGACACGGTTAAAGAGCCGCCGGGAACGCCAAATCTATTCAGTGAGTTAGAAAATAGTTGGTCGATGTCGGCAAAAGTTGCTCTCTGTCTTGGTGCGGCGTTATGACCTTCTTGCCGCGGATTGTATCCACGAAAATTCTCATTGTTGTCTGATTCGTCTGAGGCCTCTTCAGAGCCTTCTTCTGAATCTTCCTCTGAATTATTCTCTAGGTCTTGCTGTCTATCTAAATCGCGCTGTGCTTGGTAGGCGCCTGCGTAGTTCGGTTGGTTTTGCTGCTGACCTGGCACTTGTTGCAGGCGCTGCTGGTCCCGGGGCTGCCATGGATGCTGCTGCAGCTGGGCTATAGATGCGCTGTGGTGAAACTGTAACCCCGTAATCGCTAGCAAGAGTGCTGCACTGAAATACTTTGTTTTCTGATTCACTTTGATTGTTCCGTTGAATTCCCAGGATAGCCGATTTAATAGTAGTAAATTTTGGGTAGAAAGACACCTAGCAGTTACGGCGGCGCCTTTGATTATTTCACATGGTATCTTCAAACTGAATAGACTGAATCTGCGGCACCTGGGCGCTTCTGTGTTGGCCATGGCTATGCTCTGGTCTGCTGATATGTTCTGCAGCCCCGCTTTTGCTCAAGACGCTATGACTAAAGCCATCGGCCTCTTTCAGAAAAAAGATTATCAAGCAGCTTCTCAGGCTTTTCGCGCCATGGCAGACTCAAAACAGGGAGCCACAGCCCACTACTATTTAGGTCTCTGTTATCTACAATTAGGTCATCAGTCTTATGCGCAAGCTATTTTTGAGCGATTAGTTCAAATTTGGCCTGATTCGCCTGAGGCCAAGTTGGCATCTAAATGCTTGGGCGGCCCTACTGGCGCTACAGCGAAAAAACAGCCAGAGCAGGGCGCTCTCTCGGAGAGAGAGAAGGCCAATAATGCCATGGCCAAGCAGATTGTTGCAGAATTATCAGCTCAAGGTGGGGGTCTGACGCGCGCTCAGTGGGAAAAGCTGCCGCAGAAGACGCGTATACCGATAGAGCGGCAGGGTGGCCATTTGTGGCTGCGGGTCAAGGTTAATGGCCAAGATTGCCGCATGGCTTTTGACACTGGAGCCAGTATTTGCACAGTCAGTGTTGTCGATTATCCTAATGTGGTGCCGCGCAGTGAACTTTTGAAAGCGCCGGTTCTGCCCGTTTCGCGTGTCTACGGTGTGGTGGCAACTCGGCTTTTGCAGACAGAAATATCTGTTCAAGATATTACTCGTAAATTAGATACTTGCTTCATTAACGAGCAAGGTTGCAATGTTATTGGACAGAATTTTTTTAAAGAGTATTCTTATCAAGTAGACGATTTTTACGTGCGACTGACAAAGGCGCCGTTTCCTGGAGATGCACCAGCTATTGCCAGTGTAAATTCGCTCTCTGGCGCACGGGTCACCCGCAAACAAAATGATAAGTTCTCCTTGCCTTTCGAAGTTGATGGTGGCACTCTACTCGTTGATATTACTGTGAATGGCCACCCTGCTAAAGCTCGCTTCGATACAGGTTGTGGTGCTGACGGTCTTGTGATTCATCCATCTATGAATCGCGCTTTGGGAATAACTCGTGTCAATCCCAGGTTTGGTGTGGCCGATCGACTTGAAGTTGGTCATATTACAAAAATGGGTGTGCAAGTAGTTTACGAGAATGGACTTGACTATCCGTTAATTGGCCCAAAAGTTTTTGATCGTGGATACACCGTTGATCAGCAGGCCAAGCTCATCCATTTCGATTATTGATACGATAGAGCACATGCGGTTTTAAGGGATGATCGTCAGCTAACGAAGGATGCAAAAAGTCATCTTCAATTTGTCGATGCATACCTAATTTTTCCATCACACGTATTGAATTTTTGTTGCATGCGGCGGTGAATGAAACTATCTCTGGAAGGCCAACGCGCATAAAACCATCAGCAAGAACGGCTTCGGCTGCTTCTGCAGCATAACCGTAGCCCCAGTGTTTGTGCGCCAACCGCCAGCCGATTTCAACGCATGGTGTGAAGGCTGCTTCGAAGCGGGGCACGGATAGCCCGACAAAGCCGATAAACTCTTCACTGCCATTTGTTTCTACGGCGTAGAGACCAAAGCCATTCTCTTCAAACGCTTTTTCTATGCGCTCTACCATGGCATTGCTTTCTTGATGCGTGAGTTTGTTGGGAAAATGCTGCATGACAAAATCGTCTTGATTAAGTTCGGCAAATTGATGCAAATCACTCTCACGCCAGCGGCGCAGAAGCAATCTATCTGTTTTAATCTGTGGCGCCGATAGCATTTGTTGACAGTTTCACCTTAGTCGAGTCGTGGAATTCTATATAGCAGTTTCCTTGAGGGTGCACAACTAAATTGGCACGTAATGGTTTTCTGTTGGCTGGTTTGATAAATGTCTCTGGTGCCGCGCGGGCGCCTAAACTTGTGTTGAAAGTGGCGCTTCTGTTCAGTCTTTGCGTGCCGACTGCAGCGTGGGCTGACGATGCCACTGCCAACCGTCCAGTGACTGATAAGTGGGCCTTGGTGGTCGGAATAAGCAAGTTTGCTGATTCTTCTTTGAATTTGCGCTATCCCGCCAAGGATGCTCAAGACTTCTATAATTATTTGATCAGCAAAGGCAATTTTGCTAAAGACCATGTCCGACTTTTACTCGATGAAAGGGCAACTAAAGAAAACATTCTTGATCAATTAGGTGATAGCTGGTTGCCACGCGCGGCACTGCCAGACGATCTTGTCGTGATTTTTATATCAAGTCATGGTAGCTCAAGTGATGCTGATATTCGTGGTGTCAATTATGTTGTCGCCCACGACACCAATCCTACTAAGTTGTTTACGACCGGTATTCCGATGCAGCATTTAGCCGACACTATTCGCGAAAGAGTTCACAGCGACAGAGTTTTAGTAGTGCTAGATACTTGCCATGCTGGTGGTGCCACCAGTGAGAGCAAAGGAATCGTTAGACAAGCCAACGCAGATGCCGCCACGATTGCACAAGGGTCGGGTCAGCTTGTAATTTGTTCAAGCGATAAGAATCAGACTTCGTGGGAGTCAAAGCAGTATCCAAATTCTGTTTTTACTAGAAGTCTCATTGAGGGTTTGCAAAAACAAGGCAGCTCAAGTGATGTTTCTGATGTTTTCAATTTTGTCAAAGATAGAGTGCAGCAAGAGGTGGTGCAAGAGCGTGGGGTGCTGCAAACTCCTGTTTTGGAGTCCAGCAAGTGGACAGGAAAAGACCTCATTATTGCCTGTCAGCCTGTGCGGCCGCGCGCTGGTTTGCCTGACTTTGAAGCAGTATTGAGTAATCAGAAATTGGCAAATGTTGAACCCGTAAAAGTTGAACTCGTAAAAGTTGAACCAGTAAAGGTTTTATCTGAGTCTAGCGTTGTTCATACGCAAGCGCCAGAACCGCCACGCAAAGCTGTACAGTCAGCTGCTCAAAAAGTAGATTCGTCGACCGACAGAATTCGTTCTGTTCGTGATACCACCGCCAGCGAATTTCTCAAATACCATTTTCGGGCAATGGCGTTTAAAGAGCACGATGTGGCTTGGGACGACCTTGCGCCAGCTTATACGGCCAAATTTCAGAATAGCAAATCGGCCTACATAGCTTCAATTTCTCGTCACCACTGGCTGACGACATCACCGCCTGATAGTGATTTTTCTGTAGCGCCTCGGCAAGGAGACTTGGTAAAGGTTCGCGTGAAAATGCTCAAGCTAGCTGGTTACAATGCCACTTGGCTGTACACTCTGCGAATTCAAGATGGTAAATGGTTTATCGAATCTGTCGGGAATGCTCCTTAGGCTTTTACTGTCTGGTGAAATTATATTTGCCAAAAAAAGAGGCACCCAGATTACTGAGTGCCCTTTTCTTTTTGAGCTAAAAGTTAGGCTTTGACAGCTGCATCATGAACTCTCTTCACGTCTGTTGCGCCGTGAGTTTTGAAAGCTGCTTCTGCTCGCTCTAAGTCTTTTCCATCGGCACTGTGGGCGGCAATTAGAATATTGCCTTCAAGCAATTTTCCTTCGAACATTTTAGCTTCATATTCTGGAATTCCCATGCCGACTAAAGCACCAGCCACGCCACCAAGGGTAGCTCCGACAGCAAGACCGCTTAGTGTTGCCATAATAGGACCAGCTGCGATTAGTGGGCCAACTCCAGGTATAGCTAGAGCGCCGATACCTGCTAGTAGACCGACGGCGCCACCGATGATTCCACCAGTACTAGCTCCTGTTACAGCACCCTCTGGAGCTTTGGTCGAATTGTCGTGGGCGAAGTCATTGCTTCCTTCTTTATCTGGAAAAAGCACTGAAATTTGAGAATCGGCAAAGCCGGTTTCTTTAAGTGCAACAACCAGACTTTCTGCATCAGGACGTGTTTTTACTAGGCCAATTACTGATTGAGTCATTGTCTCTCCAATTTGTTTTGTATTTTTTGTATTTGTGTTTGGTTTACGGTGTTTTCTACTGACTGACCTATTACGGTTTGGCAGCGACACTCAGTTCGGTTTTCAGAGTCTTCACGCCGGGGCAAGCTTTTACGAGTTCTTCAAGTCTTTCTTTCTCGGCTACGCTATCTACTGGTCCACGAAGAACGGCCATGCCGGTAGGGGAGAAGAGTATTTTGATATTCTGAGCGTTGATCGAGAGACCTTTTTCCGACATGATTTTTTTGCGAATTCCAGCAAGAACTTTGATCTCATTTTTGCTGCTGCCTTGCTTCTCAGCTGTTGTAGCGTTTTCTACAAGTGCGCCACGATTCTGAGCGGTATTGTCGGCTTTTGGTGCTTCTTTCGCGGAAACCTGATTGATGCTGGCAATGGCCACCAATGCACAGGCGCCAACAAGGGCTGCTAGTCTTTTCATTTGCTTTTACCTTGATATGTACCATTCTGCATACATTAGACGTTTCCGGCTTAGGTCATGCATTGATTGGCTTGACCGATCAAAATTGATTTGGTTCCCATTTAATTTGACTGTAGATGTAAAGCGGCCGAAGCCTCAAGAATGAGTCAGTGCAATGGTTTGAATAGTTCTGGGTCCATGCGTTCAGAATTGTCGTAAGCGGCAATCTCAGTGTGGGGAAACATCTTCTTGATTCGTTCAAATTGTGACGGTGTAAATTGCCTCTTGCCAAGAACGAGTTTACTTAAAGGCAGCTTTGTTAGTGCTTTCAAGCCGTTTGGCGTTATTCGAGCGTGAGTAATTTCAAGCAGAAATAATTTTTTCATGCTTACTAGTTTCTTCAAACCAAGGTCAGTAATTTGATCATTTTCTAACAACATTAGTACTGTTAAATTATCTAATTTGGCAATTGTCTCAAGGTCAGAATCGCTAATTTTGCAGCCCTGCAGGCCAAGTTTTTCGATTTGGGGAAGTTTAATTAGCTCTTTCAAGTTTTCTTTTTTGATCAGGTTGTGACCAAGCTCTAGTCTCTTTAGTTTTTTAAGTGAGCTCAATTGAGAAAGATTCGCTCCAGAAATTTGTGTGCTCGAAAGTGTGAGAAAGTTCAAGTTAGGTAGCTTGCTGATAGGCTTCAAGCTACTATCACCAATCTCAGTATCGTCTAATTGCAGGCCTATTAGCCCTGTTAGACCGGTGATGTTCTCTATGTCTTTGTCTTCAATTTCGCAGCGGTACATATCAAGAATTTGCAAATCATTTGGCTTGAGAGTTTTCAACGCACTCATGTTTTCTGCCAGTTGATAGCTGCCCATAAGAAGTGCCACGCCATCGCCCCGTATTGGCAGTGCGCCTTGTGCTTTGTGTCTGCTGACAGCTTCGTGAGGCCAGGCGCCCAAATGAGTAGGGTTGTATGGAATGATATGAACGGTGCCAAGTGAGTAGTCTTTGGGAAAGTTGATTATTCTACTTATTGGTAACAGTGGCTTTTGGGCGGTGCTATTTAATTCAACGGCTTTTCTTTGAAGGCCTTTTTTCTCAACGCCTTTTGCATTGGCTGCAACTATAAACACAAGGCTGAGCGATAGGCTTAAAGCGATGGTGAGGGCTGCCCTGGCGTCTGCAGACACAGCAAACCAGATTGCAATTGTGAGTTGCCTGGTCAGCATGGTGACAGCCTCAAATAACTATCTACCATCCTAGTGCTTTGGAGCTAAAAATCCTAGAGCTGTATACCTAAAAATCCTAGAGCTGTAGGGCAAAAACGGTCTAACTTGCTTGTTTAGCTTGCGGGCGATAGGCCTCGAGTAAACGTGAGCCTTCTAACAATTCTGTTAGAGAGGTTTTGGACCAATAGCGGCTGTCGGTGTGGTGAACATAGAGTTGACCGTCTTTTCCAGCTGTGACGATACCCCACTGTTCGCGTCTTCCTGGGCGGCCTGTTAGAACGACAAGGTCGCCGCTAATTACGCGGTTGAGTGGCACTGCATCGAGGTGTTTGTTAATAGCATCGAGCTGGTCGTTGTTGCGTATTAGTAGGTGTTCGCCTTTGCTTGGCACTTGGCTGGGTGCAAAGCTAGGTCGTTGTTTAAGTTCGGTGCTTTCGCCAGGATTGGCAAATGTGCGCAGATTGGCGAGAAATTCTTGGGGAAGTTTGAAATTGTTCCAGCTGTCATTGGTGGTAAGGGGTGGAGCGCTAGTTGCCGGAGCGTAGGACTGGACTGGGCTCTCTAATGGTGGGCTGATTGACATGCGGTTTCTCCATTCCAGAGTAGTGGCGCAGGGGTGGCTGCTGAGATTACTTTATGAAAGAGAGGGTGAAAAACTCGTGATAGTTTAAATTTTTTCGTAATTTCCCCACTGACTTGGAAATCTTTTGGACATACCATAGCCTCGCGCGTGAATATTAAGATACAGCTGCGAGAGTATTCGATGGTAGATGACCGGCTACAACAGAGACTGACAGAGGTGACAAGCCACTTTCATGACGTTGCGGCCAAATTGAGCGGTGAGAAGCTCGCCAGTGAAGTTGTTTCAGATGCCACTGTTGACCGGGCTAAGCAGTCTAGTGTGAGAATTACCAGCAGCAATTCCGCAGGCCCTCGCGGCACTGGTAGCGGATTTATCGTCGGTGCTGGCAACGAAATTATCACCAATCTGCACGTGGTTGGCAATGCTCGCTCTATTGATGTTGCTACTCCTAGCGGCGAACATTTCACCGCCCGAATTACAAAAGTCGACGAGTTGAGCGATTTAGCACTACTCAAAGTCGATGGCATGAATGCTGACTCTTCCCGTGCCGTGAAGTTTGGCTCGACTGCTGACCTCAAGCCTTATTCTCAATTATTTGCTGTCGGTCACCCCAATGGCGTTGAGCAAGCTCAAGTCTCTATGGGCCGTTTCACCAGCTTGGGTACTTATGAAGGTTTTATCGGCAAGGAAGAGGCCAACCAATGGCGCCAGGCCCTTCCTGTTTTCTACGGTAGCGAAACATCGCCGGGAAAATATGCTGCCAAACCGGGCTCAGCAGACTACAGAGCCTATGTAGACGATGCCGAGAAGTATTTGGCTGCCGGTCGAGTAGGAGCCCAGCTTATAATCGACCACGGTAATTCTGGCGGATTGGTACAAAATGCTCAGGGTGAAACCATCGGTGTCGCTACTAATATTTCTCCCCAAAAGTCGGGCGAAGCTTTTTTAGTACCGGCAGAGAATGTCGTTAATCTGATCAACAATCCCAATAATCGTTTTGCTTTCAACTATGAGAAAGAGACTAAATTTGATCGCAACCCTGCTCTAACGGTTGCCTCAGATGCAGCTATCTTGGGACTGGGCTATAAGTTCAGATCTTTGGCAGCACCGATTATCGGAGCAGCCTATTCAGTTAATCTATACAACGATCTTAAGCTGGCCACAAGCAGTGACATTTACGGTGATCGCAGCGAGTACATCACCGATGCTGCAATTGACGGAGCTGCTGTAGCAGGTGGCGTGCTTAGCTTAATTCCCAAAACCAAGTTGCTCGGCTATGGCTTAGTCGGAGCACGAACCTTGTACGACGTTGGCAGCGATTTCTTCAAAGGTGAGCCTGTCTTAAATCACATCAAGCGCACCGATTCGACGCAACCTGAAAGATCAGGCGAACCCTTGTATTGGTCTTTAGTAGATCGGGTAAATGCTAATAGTGGGCAAGTGGCACCGCGATCAACTAGGTCTATTCAGGGTATGAATCAAGGTTTGAAGATCGGCCGCCATTAGCTACTATCTGGGCTCCACAAGGATTCTCTGCATGAGTCAGCCGCCCGAAGAAGTGCCTGAAGGGCTTAGCGCTCGGGAATATCAGCGTTTAATTGCGCTTTATACATTGATGGGGCGTCACAATCATGCCGCCAAGGCTTTTTCGCGCTTGTCTGAAAATGATCAGAAGTTGCAAGCGGCCGGTTTGCGAGAGTCGTTATTGATTGTTGATCGCGATCTGTTAGACCAGGATGGTTTAGCCCCAGGTCTCGATAAGGTTGCGGGTAACGACTCTCAATCTAATGACCCTGTGGACTTTGCCGACACGAAAGACTCTGCTGTCTCTAAAGGCTCTGCTGCGTCTAAAGACTCTGCTGTCTCTAAAGACTTTGCTGAATCTAAAGACGATTCTGTGTCGAAAGACAAATTGCCGAGTGATGAAGTAGGTGGAATAGTTGTAGGCCCGCATGACCAGTATGTTTTAGGTCATCAGGCTGGCGCTAATTTTGCTCAATCTCTACTCAAACTTTTACAGCAATTGACCATTGAAGCTGTAGATAAAAACGATAGGTTGGCCGGAGATCATATAGAAGAGCAAAAATCTGGTGGCGTTTCTAATAAAACCAGTGATGAAGATGCGGATGAACCGCTCACAGCCATGAAAGAACAATTGCTATCGATCGGTTTGTCCGAGACTGAAGCTCAAGAGTACGTGCAGAAGTTGCGCCAGGCTTTAGCCGAGATGACTCAAGCTGAGCCGCCGCCGCGCGAGTTGCCTGAAAATTTGGCAGCTGAGGAATATTGGCAGCTGGCCGTGCGCTACAAACAAGTCGGCTGGACGGAACAGGCTCGCGATGCTCTCACAATGGCTATTGAAATAGACGGCGACGGTGCTGTTGGGATCAAATCAAGATCTTTCTTGCGTTCGAAAATTCCGCGCTATCCTGTGCCCTTAATGGCAGAACAGCTCAATATTCAGGGATACAATCAGATGTTCGTGAATGAGAGCGAGGCTCAACGAATGTTTGAGAATCTCGTTAAAGACTATCCTGATTTTGAATGGCCCTATGGCAATCTGGGTTCACTTTTGATTAAACGAGGACGTCTGGGAACTGCACAGGAGCTTTTGATCAAAGCTGTTCAAATTAACCCGTATTACATTAATGGTTGGTTGCACCTGTCGCGGGTGTATGCGATTCAAGAAAACTTTAGCGCCGCTGAAGACTGCCTTCAGCGTGTCACAGCTATCGATGCTAGCGACCCTAATTGGAAGGGCATTCGTGACCTCATAGAGCAGCTCAAGAGCGATTTTGATGAAGGCTAGTTTCTAACAACTTTACGCTTTTGCTTTTGCGCTTTTGCTTTAGCGCTTTATCTGGCTTTTTTATATTGCTTAAACAAAAACAGGAACGCACTAAGATTCTTGCGCGCAAAAATGTCCGATTTCGGGACAGAAATCGGACATTTTTGGAGATTACTTTTTTGTATGTTGCGGTCGTTTATTCGCTGAGCTTGTTTTTAGAGTTTTTGGAGATAGTAGTCTGGGTCAACTGCTTGGTTTTTTAGACCACCATCTTGCTGCGCTTTGTTTTTCGACTCTAGGTCTTTAGTGCCCCCCTCAAGAACTTTTTTACCAGTGTTCTCTAAGTCTTTGGTGCCGCCCTCAAGAACTTTCTTGCCGCCATTTTCAAAGTCTTTCAAACCACCATCAGCTGGAACTTTTGGTTTGTCTGGTGAGAACTCAAGTTCGCCTTCAACTTTGGCGCCAGGCTTGCCGCTTTCAGCTAATTCCTTTTTCTTTTGAATGACATTGGCGTCATCTAGTGCGGCTTCTTTCTTTTTCTGAATGACTAGATCGTCATTGCTCATCATTTTCTTTTCTTGCAAGGTGTTTGATTTGAAAGGGTCATCAAATGTCAGTGAGAACTTGTCGGTGTTGTTGTGATTGCTTTCAGAGTTTTTCAAATTACCTTTGAGCTTGGCGCCTTTGAAGTCGTTCTCCATGTCTTTCCATGAATCAACAGCGATGTTGCCGAATTTTTCGGCGCTCTTAGATTTGTTTTCGCTGCCTTTGACAGCGGTGTTATCTTGAGCGTCTGCTTCTACTAAGTTGTTTACTCTTACCATGATTGTGTACCTCTAGTAATTTGGTTCTCGGCTAGGTTCATCGACTTGGGGACTTGCTTGGGTCGGTGTGGCCTGCGCTACGAGAACAAATCTAGAAGAAAGTTATTACTGACTTGTGATTGAAAAAATAAAAGTACTGCCTTGCCCGTGGCTCTCCACCCAAATTTTGCCGCCGTGCAATTCGACAATGGCCTTACATATAGTAAGGCCGAGGCCCGAGCCACCTTTCGATTTTGAACTACCGCCCACTTGCTGAAAGCGTTCAAAGACTGCTTCTAGCATGTCTGCTGGAATGCCAGGCCCCCGATCTTGCACGCTTACTTTAACGGCATTCTTTTGTTGCTCTGCTGAAACTTTTACCGTGGCACCCTTGGGAGAGTATTTGATAGCGTTGGCCACTAGGTTCGAGAGAACGCGGTCAAGCTTCTGTTCATCAGCTTCTATAACAATATCTGTTGGCGCGAATTCAAGATTTACACCCATCTCTTCAGCCAATCCGGCGCTTGTGCCCTGGCAACTCTTAAAGCAGCGACTGAGCGAAACCGATTCTAACTCAAGCTGCATCATGCCGGATTTTATTTTTTCGATATCGAGCAAGTCATTGATGAGTGACACCATTCGATCGGCATTGCGTTTGGCCATGAGAACATAGTTGCGGCCTTTGGCATCAAATGTTCCGGAGGTGCCGTTCTCAAAGAAATCGAGCACATTGTTGATGGTCGAAAGTGGTGTGCGCAAGTCATGAGTAATCATGGCGATCACTTCTTGTTTGAGCTTTTCTGCTCTGCGTCTATCTGTCATATCGTGGATGACGCAAAAGTACGAATTTTCTTCGACTGACCAGTGGGCTGACCAAAGAGTTTCAATCGAAGCGCCAGTTGTACTACGCATTTCGATTTCGAGTGGAAGGGAATTATTGTTGTCGTCCTGCTTCAGCTTTTCGAGATAGTCTAAAGTTTTGCTGGTGTCGGAGCCTACAACTAAATCGATAAAGTGTTTGCCTAATAGGTTTTGTGGTTCGATGCCGAAAAATGCTTGGGCGGCCTGGTTGACAGCAAGAAAACGACCTTGAGTATCTATAGTGCAAATGAGATCGCGAGCGTTTTCTACAATTGCTCTTTCTTTACGCGAAGACTCTTTAATCTCGTTAGCCATCTTGTGAAAGACCTGGTCTAGGCGAGCGATTTCATCACTTCCACGCAGCACTTCATGCAAGGGCATGTTGCTAGCCAGTCTGTATGTATTGTCGCTAACACGCGACAATCTGCTCGTAATTCCTTTAGTAAGAAAAACTGCGAGAGCCAGACCTAGTGCTAGATCAAATAGACCGATGACCAGCATAATTGATTGTGCTTTTTCACGATATATAGCTTGAACTTCTGGAGCGCGTTGTGACAGGCGCTTTTGCTGGTCGCCAATAGTGAGAAGTTCGTCGTAAAGAATGCCCTTCATTTCATCGCGTAGCTTGTGCCAGAGTGCTTTGCGACTGTCTCTGCCGTCGCCGCCAGTTTTGACAAAGGATGTTTTAATGTCTTTTAAAACCACCATACAGCGGTTTGATGCTAGTTCTGAACTATCAATAGCTTTGATAATTTCTGGTTGATCTTTGGTGACAGCCCGCAAAACGTTATAGTCTGTGTGCACGCGATCAATCATTTCTTGCACGCCGCGATTGTCTAAGCTCACTTCTTCTAACGATTTTTCATTGCCGTAGGCGGTGATGATCTCGAAAACATCATTTGTAATTTTGTTGATTGCGTCTGATATTTTTCCGCTTTTAGTTGAAACCTTTAGGGCTTGTTCGGCTTGGCTCTGCAAAGAAGCAAGTGAGGCAATCAAGCCCAGTTGAATCAAGAGAGGTACGGAGACAAAGATCAGAACCTTAGTTGTTAGCGATAGGTGCAGGCGCATGTGCCTCTTATCCCCATTGACCGAATGGCTAAAACGCCGTTATTAAAATGCCTTGCCAAAATGCCTATTTTTAGACGCGCTGATAAATGAGGTTTCAAAAGGGCTTTCAAGACGATATATTGGCACAGTAATTGTTGCTTGAGACAGGCTGACATGGCAAAGATACTACTTGTAGAAGACGATGTTGACTTGGCAATGACTATCGGCGACGGGCTGACCGCTGAGCGTCATACAGTTGAGACTTTCAATGACGGCCTTGATGGCCACGATACTTTGAAAATGACCGAGTACGATGTGATTGTGCTCGATTGGGATTTGCCAGGAATGGCTGGAATAGACATTCTCAAGAATTTTAGAGCGGCTGGGGGCAACACTCCGGTGATTATGCTCACAGGTAAGGGTGAGATTGCTGAAAAAGAGCAGGGGCTTGACTCTGGAGCTGATGATTACGTCACTAAACCATTTAATCTCAAAGAGTTAGCCGCCCGTATTCGTTCGTTGTTGAGGCGCCCGCCGATTTCTCAGGCTAATGTCTTGAAGCACGGTAATTTGACTCTCGACCCTGCTAAGTTTCTCGTCACTAGGGGCGAGCGCGAACTGCGTCTTTTGCCTCGTGATTTTGCCCTTCTAGAATTTTTAATGCGGCACCCCAGCGAGATTTTCAGCGTAGATACGCTGCTTTCGCGGGTTTGGCAGTATGACTCAGATGCTACTCCTGAAGGTCTAAGAGTCGCTATTCGTCGCATTCGTAAGGTCGTAGATGAGGGAGATGATCTCTCTCAATCAGTCATCGAAAACATCTCAAGAGTGGGATACCGTCTGCGTGCCCACTAGCGTAATTTCCCCAAAGACTGTGGGTTGGCTATTGCCTATCATTTGGGTATGAATTAAGAGCATAGCCAGGATGTGTCATGGTCGGCGATAGTGATTCTTGCAAAATTGTTCCTGAGATAAAGCCCGGCGGCGACGTCGAGCACAATCAGTATTGCGGATCGGGTCTCGCTCTTGATGCTTACAAAGATCTCTTAGGCAAATCGGTCAAGATTAAAACTGAAAGAAGCACTGGCTCAGACGCAGGCAGCGGGTTCTTCGTGCGCAACGGCGACGAGATAGTAACGGCCGGGCATGTGGTCAAAAATTCTACGTCAGTCAAAGTAGAAATGCCGACTGGCGAGGTGCTCGATGCTCGCATTACTAACTACGATGATATTAACGACTTAGCTCTCCTCAAAATCGATGGCTTGGCACAAGATTCTAAACGAGCAATTCAGCTCGATACCTCTGGTCGCGACCTCACTGGCGAGAAGATTTTTACTTTGGGCACTCCTGGTTTGAAAAACGAGGAAAAAGTCTTATCGGCAGGCACGGTGTTGGGTGTCAGTAAATTTGAGAGCATTCTGAAAATGGGCAGCGAAAGCTCTTTTGCTGGCTTACAGAGCGCTTTCGATACCGGTATTAAAGACTTGCAGCAAGACGCCACTAGTTATGTTTTAGGCAGACGCGTTGTAAGTGATCAAGGCATTTTACCTGGTCAATCTGGCAGTATGCAGGTCGACACTACTGGCAAATTGGTGGGAGTTGTCACTGATACTGCTGGTGACGCTCATTCGCTTTCGGCGCCTGTAGACAAGGTTTCAGAACTGTTGCAAATGAACGGCAAGTTCAATTTTAACTATACCAAGAAGAGCGATTTTGATATTAACCCAGTGAAGACACTCGGTATTGATGCCATGATCGGTGGCAGTATGCTGCCTTACGTAAATAAGGTTGCTCCAGCTTTGTATGGCTTGAAGCGCCTGACTGATTTGCCGTCAGATATAAGCAATTATGGCAGCGCTAGTGAAGGTGATTACAAGTCGCAGCAGGGTCGTTTAGCCTCTGAAGATGTAGGTTTTGGTGCTGGTGGCTTAGCTCTCAGTATCGGCATTTTGAGCAAAATTCCTAAAGTTAAATATGTTGGAATGGCTGCCTTTGGGCTTGCTGCAGCGTCGTCTATGATTGGTGGATTTGAACAGAAGCATCTAGAATATCAAGGTGTGGAGCGCAAGGATGGCACTAACAGGCAGCCCTTCATGTGGAATTTCAATATTGCCGGAAAGTCTATTGGGTAAGTCTATTAGTTGAGTCTATTGGGTAAGTCTAGCGGTTAAGGCGTCGAAACTCTGATGGATGATGAATTGTGTGATCTCGATCTTTCGTGGCAACAACTGAAAGAGCAAGTCAATAACGAGACTAGCACTTTGCTTGCCCGTGAAGGCAAACATGCCATTATCACTTACTGTGGTGGATGTGGCTATGAGCCTCGGGCAACAGCTTTGGCGGCCGAAATTGGCAGCGAATTTGGTATGCGCACAGAGTTGTATAGAACTGTCGGTGGTGTCTTCGAAGTAGACCTTGGTGAGGAGCGCATCTTCTCGAAAATCAAACTGGGACGCTTTCCAGAAGACGGTGAAGTGGTTACCATTCTCAAAGGAAGGCTGGGGGAAGGGGCGGCTTGATCGCTCAGCAGAAGAAGGCATGGTATGGTCCAAGTGTCTGGTATTAGAGAGGCTATGTCTTAATTTCCGGAATTTAAAATGTCATATTTTCTGCAGAAAATATGACATTTTAAGAACTGATTTAAGGGGCAAGCGGCGGATTGAAATTTTTCTCTCAAGCCTGTCAACTACAGCGGTTAGTAGAAAAATGTAAAAAGTAAAGAGTCGGTGCGTTTCGGCACTGACCCTTTACTTAGGCTGCGGTTACAGACTGTTCTATGAGGCTTTCTCTGGCTCTTTCTCTGGTTCTTTCTCTGGTTCTTTGTACTGGTCTGCTTCGGGCAGAAGCGGAATCAGCAACCAACAGGCGAGAGTGGCTAGAGCGCTTACTACGATAAGCGCAGGAAAGCCGTTCTTGAAGACGTAGGTATAGAGGGAAGCCCCGATGTTGATCGAGATTTGCTCAGCGATGTTATAAGCGGCCACGAGCAAGGCGATAGTTGTGCTCTCAAAGTCTTTGGGGCTAACATCGGCTGCTAGTCCGTAGACAAGCAGAATGGCTAGCATTTCTGCGAAACCGCGAAACAGCTCTAAGCAGACAGCAGAGGTAGGCGAACCCAAAAGAAGGTAAGCCAGAGTGCTTGTGGTGCCCACTATCACTGCGATCTTGGCTTGCTTGCGCGGGCTTGTCTTCTTGTCCAAAAATTTCCTGTAGAAAAGCGCACCGGCAATCATACCGACTGAGAACAAGGCACCGAGCTGGCCAATGAAGATTTGCTCGAAGCCGAGGTCCTTGGTCTGGTGAAAATAGAGCGGTGTGCCAAACCCAGGGCTGAAGCTCCAGCAGCACATGAAGAGCGCTACGTAGAGCAGCTTGCGAAACTTAGTGGGGTCGAGCCTGGCCCGCAATGCCTTGAGAGACGGCGGATTGGCTTTTGTCTTCTCTTCCTGCACCATGAACCAAGAGGCGAGGGCGGTGATCAAGCAAGGCACGGCAGCGATGATGGCAGCAATTGATAAAGCATTGCTCGGCAGTAGGTGGCCGCACAAGTATCCTCCGAGGAGGAAAGAGCCGATGTTAGCGCTGTAATAGCTCACTGTCTGCAGTGCTTGAAACTTGCGAGTCTCAGAGTCTGGGCGGCCAACTTCGAGTGTTAGACCGCAGATGATCGCGGTACCAGCAGCCATTCCCATTGCTGTGAGAAAAAGCGCTGCAATGAGAAGGTTGAGAGACTGAGTGGCTGCCGATGCCAGGTAGCAAATGCTGCTCATTCCGTAGAAGAGGGTGAGGTACGACTTGCGTCGATAGCCGCCTAGAGGCAGTGAGTCGCTCAAGATGCCGAAGATTGGTTTGACCATCCACGGAATCATCAGGACCGAGAGCAGAGCTGCAACTTGAGCAGCGTTCATCGACAATGACTTGAGCATGTAATACTCAAGGGGCTGGGCTACTAGGCAGAAGTGCTGAGCAATTCCTTGGGTTGCATAGGCAATGACGATGTAGAGAAGAAAGACGTTTTTCGACGACGTCATCGGCTTCTTGCTGGTTGTTGCTGAATCTGGCTTCATAAATTGCGGTCTTTCGGTTAGTCATTCGAATTCGAATTCGTAGTCGGAAATTGAAAATTGGAATCTGCGATATTCGGAAAATCAATCTGCCATTGACTCGTCTGAGCCATGGTAATTGCTAAAGTGATTGTTGCTGCTTTTGTTTGAGAGTTCTTTCCGAAAAATATGTGTTTGAGTGATGGCTAGAGCTTAGTCATTGCTGCCTGAGTAAAACGACAATCATTTCCATTTTGTTACAAGCCCACCCTGTCACGCTCACTTGCTACACAGGGCTGTAAGCCTTACTGTGTAAGCTTATTGATAGTTCATTGACAGAAAGTGAGAGGCCAAGAGCTAGCGATGCTGAGCTAGCCTAAGCCCGCCTAAGCGCGCTTTTTCAGATCAGCGAGCATGGTTTCAGCTTTGCGGAATAGCTCTTGTGCTTCTCCGTGCTGAGACATCTTGGTGAGGCAGCCAGCCAGTCGCATCAAACACTCCGCTACCAATTTGTGGTCTTGACCAAATACTGATTCTCTGGCTGTGAGAGCGCCTTGGTAGCAGACTTTAGCTTTTTTGAAGAGGCATGCTTCTTCGTAGATGGCTCCGAGCTTCAGCTGGGCATCTGCATACAGTGAGTGTTTGGGCAGCTTAGCGTGCGGCCGTACATAAAGCTCGGCAAGCTCTTCGAGAGTTTTCTTTGTTTTCGATTTGTCGTTGAGTTTTTGATAGCAGTTGGTCAGTTCATAGAGGCAAGCCGCCGTCAGAGCGGGGTCGGTGCTCTGAGCGCGCACCACAACAATTGCTTTGTTGAGTATTTTTTCGGCTTGAGGATATTTACCAAGGCCGTTCAAACAGTTGCCTAGAGCAATATATTTGCGGGCAGTCTCCAAATCTTTCTCGCCATAAATGGCTACTGAAATTTTCATGGCCATGCGCAAGTATTTTTCGGCCTCTTTGAGGCGCTTCAGCTGCATTAGAGCCAGAGCTAGTTTGCTTGTCAGACTAATCAAGCCAGCATCCATATCTCCGGCTAGAGCGCGGCGCATGGTTACTGCCTTGGTCAAGTGTTGGCAGGCCGACTCATAGCTTGCTCTCTGAAGGTGCAAGGCGCCCAAGTTGGCATAATTTGTGCAAAGATACTCGTCGCAATTTTCGGGCAATGTCTCGTAGATGACGATGGCGCGCTTGATGGCAGATTCGGCCTCAAGAAATTTGCCGTTGTTCGTCAGGCACTTCGATAGACCCCAGAGGCAATCAGCGACGAAGCGATCTTTCGGCCCCGCCCAGTTTTCAGAGACGTCCATTGACCGGCGGAAATACTTTTCAGATTCGTCATAGCGCAAAAGATCTGAGAGCAAGACAGCAAGAGACCACAACACTGATGCTAGGCGCTCAGGGTGGGTTTGGGCATGGAACGTTTCAAGCAGGCGCAGGGCCTCAAGATAAGACTCTTCCGCTTGCGATAAATCACCAAGACGGTAACGGCAATAAGCCAGTCGACTCAAGGTTTCTGAAAGACGAGCATCGCTTTCGCCAAATGAACGGGCTACGAATGCAGCCTGGGCATATTCATCGGCAGCAGTAGCAAAATCTCCATAGGTACCGCTTTCGCGGGCTTTAGCATAAAAGGCGTCAAAATGACTTTCGCCAAACTGCGGGTCGGCAAATCCGTCGATCTGTTCGTTTACGTCTTTCATTTCCAAGCTTTCCCCAGGCAGCCTTAATAACATGATGACGTGTTCGCGAACATTGCGCCATCAATTATTACTTTCCACGGCTAGTGACTTTTCCTGCAATACATGACGTATTTTGACTAGAAGCTGCGGGCAAAGTTAAAGTGCCTTTGTTGGTCATTTTGGGATAGTGAGATTTTTTGTTCGGAGTTTTAGCTATTTTCTGCTCTTCGGCGGCAGTGGCATAGGTGCCCCAGTAGTTGGCTGTGACATCGCCCTTGTGGTGCAGTTGTTGAATGGAATGCATGCGATGCATAACTGTGATTCCGAAGCTAAACAAGGCAAAAGCTCCAAAAAATACCATGTCGATTGTAATGTGCATTCCATGCCTCTTTTCTGAATCAGAACTTCTACCGGTGAAGCGAATTGGATACCGAAAATTGATTTGATGTATATGGTGTAACATCGTTCTTGGCAACTGTCTATCGTGAGCTTACGGTGGTAACAGTTAGCGCGGTTAACGCGCATTTAATCTTTGTCGCGTCGTATAATCGGCGGTGAAGTAGCGCAGACTGTCGCGTTGGCTCGAAAGGCCGATGAGGAAAGTCCGGGCACCATAGGGCTGGTTGCTGGGTAATTCCCAGTGCGCGTGAGCGTGAGGATAGTGCCACAGAAATGAAAACCGCCGCAGCAATGCGGTAAGGGTGCAACGGTGCGGTAAGAGCGTCACCAGCAAGGTCGAGAGGCCTTGGCTAGGTAAACCCCGCTGAAGGTGCAAGGCGAAGGTATAACTTGAGGTTATGGTGGCCCGCCATCTCAAGTTGCTGATGCCGCTAGAGGGTGTAGGAGACTGCACTCCCAGATAGATGACAGTCGAACACAGAACCCGGCTTACGCGCTACTTCAATTTTTAGATGTGCTTCCCTGGCCGGTTAAGGCCTCGCACACGATTAGAGCCGGAATAGTGACCCATTGACCTGACTTAAGTTGATCAAGGTCTCGCACGCCAAGATTGGCTAAGCGTAAGGCGTTAATTTCATCGCGAATTTCGCGATAAGTAGGCTCGTAGTTTGGAAACATGCGGTGAGTTTCGCGCAGCAGACACTCAACAATACTGATGATAGTTTCGCCCATCTTCACCATGTACTGAGCGCTACCGTCAGCATTTAAGGCAAATGATCGTTTATTGTGCGACTGTCCCCAGCGAAAGAAAACGGTATCGTTAGAAGCATCTGTAGCCACTCTGTGCTCATTGAGCACTGACTCTGGTTTACTAATTGCTAGTTTGGTTAAGGCTACATCTAATTCGATTAACCCTAGATTACTGGTCACCGGCGGCAATTCTTTCGCTTTCGGTTTGTTGCCGCAACCCGGTGCCAATTGCAGATGGCGCACATTTGAGGCCGGCGCTGACGAGTTTTGATTCGTACGAGCGTTTTGGGTTGGGTGATTGGTCTGAGAAACCTGAGCGAGGGTAGCCATTTGAACTCCTGGTGCATCTGGGGCACTTACTTCGAGATTATTGAGACGGCCATAACCTGGGTTGGTTCCTTCATGTGACGCTTTTAAGAATTTTGCGGGTATATGCCAAGGGGAAGCGCCTGCTCAGCGTAGGTGGAGGTCTAGACAAAAATGTATTCGTCTAAAAAGAAGATGACGATTGGCCGCGTGCGTGAGGTAAAACCTACCTTGCGAGTGCCTACAGATACATCGAAATCGCCAAGATCTTCTGATAACTCACCTGTGTACTCTTCTGGTAACCCTTCTGCTGTTAATAAAATTGGTAAGACATCTAAAGCTCTTTCTTACAGTAGTTCAACTGATTTTGTTCGCGCTGTTGAAACAGACAATAACTCTGTAGGTTTTGTAAAACATCAAGAGCAGCGTTTGCCCACCGATTTTTCTTGGGACAAACTTATGCCCGAGAAGTGGAATGTCGAAGCTCTGCATCTGCCGACTTTGAAAGAGTGGTGGCACTGTCCGTCAGGCCGAACTATTTTGATTGGAGTGTTTCTAGGCTTGGTTATAGTGGCTGCCACTGCTGCTACTGAGCGGGTTACGGCTGACGGATATAGCGAAGAGGGGCGCAAGCTTTTAAGTACAAATCCGCAGCAAGCAATTTCGTATTTCGGTCAAGCAGCTATTTCAGAATCGTCAAGACTTTGGACTGGCGCACCCCGTCACGTCGCTGCTTTGGAAGGATTGGCACTAGCTTATGAGCGGGCCGGCTACAAAGAAAGTGCTTTAGAGACTCTTTCTCAAGAGTGTCAAATGCTGAATAAAGCGCCAGTTAAAGATGACTTTCGATTGGCTTCAGCGCTAGGTGTTTACGCTGAATGTTTGGAGCGCAATGGTCGCTCTTTTGAAGCAAACAATGTGCGCACGCGGATAAATAATTTGCGCGATAACAAAGACGGGGTGTTAATTGTACTCTTGGTGCTCGCTAGCCTAGCCACTTTCGGCATTTATGCTGCGAATGCACTTTTGCAGGACAAACTGCATTTGAGCAATTGGAGAGTATATTTTTGGTTCACGTCTATGTGGTATTTCGGCTTTGTTGCCTGCGCCTTGCACATAGGAATTGGCTTGTTGCCAGCTCTGGTGATTTCAGTGGTGGCGGAGTACGCTGTGCTTCCTGCTTTTATGGCCGGTTTAGTTGCGATGGGCCAAGCTTGTGCTCCCATTTGGAGTCACTGCATAACTTCTGCAACCCAGCGTAGTGTGAAGTGATTCGCTCAATTTTCTGAGTTGAATTTTGAGACTATAAATCTTTTTGTGCGGTTTTTAAGTGGAGGTTTACCGGCAGCTAGAATCGCTTATAGAGTATGATTCTCGGAGATTCAATCATGGTTCACAATGATGGTCTGCTGTTAGGTATAGGCTCAGCTTTCTTGTTCTTAGTTGGCTGTGGAATTGTCACAGGGTGTTCCACAACCAAGAACAATACTTCCTTTGAACAAAGTCCTGTAATCTGGAGTATCGGCATTGGTATGCAGTCGTCTATTGCGCTGGTGTGCTTAGCCCAGCTTGATAGTGTTGCTCCAAGTTTGCAGTGGGCCTCGCAGCCGCTGACTAAATTGTTTGATTCAAACCACAATTTGCTTTTTGTTGCTTTCATTATTGCAAGCGCTTGTTGCGGCGCAGTTGGCTATTTGTTGCGCAAGTTGGTTATTTATCTAGGAACCACCAATAGCTCTCTTGCGCCTCAAAAACAATCATCGAGCGCAATTGCACCAAATGTAGTGGCCGTGGAAGGTAGTAGTGATGACGAAAACCAAGCTTACGTTAGCAGTAACCTCACCCGTGTGACCTACACTAGGAGCGATTTTAGGGTTTATGGCACTTTGGCCCTGCTTATGGCCGGTTTGGCTGCAATGATGACCTATTCAACCCTGTACTCTTTCCCCTGGCAGGCTGATTGGGCAACAACTCCTGGTGTGGTAACTGATGTGCAGTCAATGGGTAAGACACAGAGAGTCGACTATACGTACCCTGTCGCTAAGCAAGAGATAGCCAGATTTGAGCGGTTTCACTGGCACGGAATGCTATTGCACAAGGGTGATGCCGTCGTCGTAAGATACGATCCGTCTTTTCCTTTTCGCTCTAAAATTCAGACCGGGCCAACCATTGCTACGGTGGGTTGGGGGCTGAGTGTTATTTTCACGATGGTGAGTGCTGTTTCCATTTTTCAAAGTCAGCCTGGTGAGACAACGGTTGTGAAGTGGAAGGCCTATTGATTGCTAGTAAGCGCCAAATGGTCGTGACGCTTAACCCCAATAGCCACAAAGTTCGCCATCTTGGTCACCAGCAAAGCAATATTCGCGCAACCTTCTAACCCACAAACTATTGCTTGTATTGGTTGCTAGCTATTACCGGTCAACCAGCCTGTGAAACTACCCAGCCAGCTTTTCTTGCTGTTGGCCTGCTGACGCAGTTGTTCCAACTCAGCTTCTAATATTGCCGTCTTGCTTGCCTGCGCCTGCAGGTCTGGCAGCAATCTGATTTGCTCGGCTTGCACCTCTAGCAGAGCTTCTAGATAGCCGTTTCTGTAAGTAGCAGCTTCTAGCTTGCTGGCTAGTTCGCCAATAAGTTGCACGGCTGATTCGGAGGTTTGTTCGCGATCAAAATCTTGGTGGTGCTTCGGCTGCTCGCTGATTTCGATATGAATTACATCAGGGTCATTTGTGCTAACGCTCATCTTCACGTCGACATCTGCTACTACGTCTTGCTCGGCATCAGTCTTAGATGCAGGTTGTGAATTAGATTGTGGTGCCGATTTAGAAAAATTTTCTGCAACCCTTGGTTCGCTCGGTTGGCTTTTGTGCGCCGCAGCCTTTGACTCAAAAAGCTGATCTAAGCCCTCGGTGCTGATGCGATTTTCATAACGGGTCAACTGGTCGTTCAGCAAGCGATTGAATTCGCTGGCGTATATATACCAGCTATTCTTTTGGCCATTGGGGTCACTGTCTGAACGCCGCTCGCCTTTGATTTGACCGCTTGCTAGCCGTTCTTTCAAGATAATAGGGTCGGTGCGCAGAATTGAGGCTGCCCTTGCCAGTGGTACCAGAGGATGAACAGTAATCTGCTCTTCAAAGACGTTATGCAACGTCTTTTTTGGCTCTGTGACTTGCTTTGCTTGTGACATTAGGTGCACCAGATATGGAGCTAACCTATAGAAAGGCTAAGGCAATATTATAACTCTTCTTGCAATTTTCTCAAGAACTTCTTATCTTCTTTATCCAATTCAAGGTCTGCTCTTTCCAGCAGGTCCGGGCGGTTCAAAAGTGTTGCTCTGAGCTGTTCTTGCCTTCTATATTTGGCAATTAATGCATGATTTCCTGATAGTAAAACTTCAGGCACCACCATGCCGCGAAACTCCGCTGGCTTGGTGTAATGTGGCCCCTCAAGTAAGCCGTCGTTAAAAGATTCATGACTTAATGAAATACTTTTGCCTAAGACCCCTGGCACCAGTCTGCCGACGGCGTCGATTATGGTGAGGGCCGGTAGCTCTCCACCGGTCAAAACGAAGTCTCCGATTGATATTTGGGCTGTGGCCAGGCTGCGAATTCGCTCATCGAATCCTTCATAGTGTCCACATAGGAAGGTAATGTCTGTTTCTTTGCTCAGACTTTCGGCCATGCCCTGATTAAAGGTCTGGCCTTGTGGTGTCATCAAAATTACCGGTGAGCCCTCGGGCCTAATTATGCTCTCTACGCAAGCGAAGAAAGGCTCTGGCTTGAGCACCATGCCTGCTCCACCACCGTAGGGGGTGTCATCGACCTTGTGGTAGCTGTCCGTGGCAAAGTCGCGGGGGTTGTAAGCCTGAACGGTCAAACGACCGGCTTTGACTCCTCTGCCAATGATGCTGGTTTGGCAGTAGCTGCTAATCAGGTCTGGGAAGAGCGTGACAACGTGAAAATTAAGTAGTTGTTCTGACATGGTTTCAATTCTCGCACATCTTCATATGGCTCTAGCCTGCCTGGTCTCGAAAACGCGGTCTCAAAATATACACGTTTTCGCTAATACGCTTTCGTCGATGCGGTATTGGCGGGGGCGGAGCAGAATAAGAGTGTGGGTTGGGAAACTTCTTAGTAGGTCTGTTGAGACCTGCGGGAAATGGGAGAGTAAATGATGGTGCGTAATACTTCACGTTCTGCCAGCAAGTCTTTTACTAGAGAGCAAATGAGCCGCGAAGAAAAACGTAAGTTTGTCGATATTCATCCGGCTGCTCAAGCATCTTTGCCCCGAAATGTTGATAAAACGATGTTCGGCCACAGTGGTGCCGACAAAATGGAGCCAACTAAAGACGGCGCTTATCAAGCTCATATGAACTTGTCTGAGCAGTTTCTCAGTGGTGCTGGTGGTGAGAGATCGACCTCTGTACTCAATTGGATGGACCAACTTAAGTCTGAGTCAGAAGACTTCATAAACGGTCGCCGCGATGACCTCTATGAAGATGAGCTGAAGGCCAGCCTTTATCGCTCGGCAGTCACCTATTTGGTTGATAAGATTTTCCAAGACTTGCGTTGGTTTGCCTTCGAATACAATAAAGTTGCGGCAGGAACTGCCTTGCAGATCTCCTCATCTATATTGGGTGAAGTTACTGAAGTGACTCGCGCTAACCGAAAACGTGAAGCTGAGCAAACAGCTACTTACTTCCGTGCTAGATTGGCTAACCGACGCCATAGTCTTGTTATCCGCGGTAGTGGCAGTCAGATTGAATTTTACATTGTGCCAGTATCACAGGTGATGGCGCTTAGTATTGTTGAGACTGAGTTTGCACCTGTGGCAACTATGCAAATCAAAGTGAATGAACTTGGCATGTCCTGGCGTTTGCGTGGAGCACATTTTTCTCCCGATACTATCGAAGAGCTAAGTATGGGCATGTTTGCTCGCTTCGTCGAAGCTACAAAGAAAGACTTGGCTGCTGAAGAACAGTAACTGGCAATCAAGGAATCAGGGAATTAAGGAATCAGGGGTGTCTTGCTGCGTAGGGTTAAGATCCAAAACAGTCCAGGACATCCTGATTCGTCTAATGACGACAGTTGAAGTGTTCTCTTGTCTAAAAAATGATTGTAGATGCGGCCATCGTCTCCAGCTTTGAGCGTTTCAGCTATTATAAATTGCTCGGCTTGTCCGCCATTAAGACCTTGTTCTCGGGCGTTTTGTCCTATTGCTCGACCAATGGCGTTGTTGTGCAAATCTTTTTTTGTGTCTAGATACCAAGATTGAGAGCCTGAGGCGTTAGAGGTGATTGCCTCAGCATATTCGTTGGCGCGGAAGAGCAAGTCTGCAGGAATTTCACCTATTTCGTAAGACGCTAAGGCTGACCCATAAGCATGCTGAAAGCTGTTGACTAGCTGTTTGTAAACGTGGATGGTTTGGCCATTGCGGTTGTAGGGACAAGTTAGTTCATCGAACGTTGAGGGGTTGCCAGCTTCTGTTGGCACTTGTTTGTGCCACGAAAGCGGTATCAGTCGGCTTGATCCGAACAGTTGCTTTTCGGCAATGCTGACCCGCCAGATGACGGCGAGGACGTAGAGACCAACGGTTGAAACTATTAGAGCTAAGGCAATAATTGTCTTGAGTTTTGGATTCAAATGTTTTGGAGTCAAATGTGGATTCTTTGCTTTGCGCTATGAATGATACATGGGTTTGTTCGGGAATGCATTGATATCGTATCTTCGCCTCGAATGGCCTGCACTGGGGTGTCAATTTATCAACTACTGCAATTAGTAGATACGGGTGAAAAAATAACTAGTGGTGAAAGAGAGAGAGGAAATATTACCTCATATCACACACGGCAAGCCATCGAAAATGGTGTCTTACCGTGTGTGATACAGATGATGATTTAGTGTTTAGTCGCGAATGCCTTCGTCGAAGTTAGTCACGAATGCCCTCCTCTCCATTGGCATTGTTGTTCGGTGAAGCTGCTTGCTCTGGCGCAGCAGCTGGTTCAGTTGTAATAGCCACTTCCGCTGAGGGCGTAGTGAACGACGTAAGCCAGTCGCGCCAAAGAGGATTGACCACCAGTTCGGCGATGTCACTGAATCGTTCAGGCTTGGTCTTCTGGAAGATCAGACCATACTGCATTAGAAAGAAAGCCATTTTCGGCTCCAACTTGCTGATGTCGAGACTGCCGCCCATGCCTTGAATTAAAGCCTTTAGGTGGGTGCTGTGAGTGTCGCTGAACTGAGAACCGGCCATGCCAAAGGGAGTATTCTCCACTAAGATACGGCTCTGGACGAAGGCGAGCGTGAAAGGAATTACCTCTTCAGCTGAGTTGCTCACATAGATCGACGAAAGTTTTCTGACGTTACTCCAGAAGTACCACGGGCTGTAGGCGTGACCCAGGAGGAATTCGAGGGCGTCTTTGGTGAAGCAAATATCGAAAATCTCGGCGGCCCTGAGGCCTTTGAAGATGCCCTCTGAGCGCCTGGTTTCTCGATCACTGAGCATGGTGCGGGGGAGGAGTTCGAAAAGATACTCCCCGCCGTAAGACGTGTATTTTTCGAAAATGCGTGTGTCATATTCGAAACACTGGTGGCCGAATTCGAGTAGGCCTTGGCGGACCATTGCTTTCAAATCTGCTTTGGCGGCCATTGAGGCAGTCATCAGAAGGGCCGTCGTGGACGGTTCTTGAGTTGAGTTTTGTTCTGGTGTTTTGGGTTGTTGTGTGGGTGTTGAGGACATGACCTTATCCAATTCAACATAGGTGGGCGAAAAGAAGAAAAGACGGAGCAACTTGCGCTGCTCCGCCTTTGAACGTGACTGGTCGGCTGTGCTACTTCTTGGGCGTGGCCGAGGCCTGACCCGTGATCGTGAGCAGCGTGGTGTTGTCGTTGTGGCGCTTGAGTGTCGAGACCGTGTAACCGTCTTTGAGCAGTGCCCCGATGCGTTGATCGAGCACATCTCGAGCGATGGCACTGACGTCGACTTCGACGTCGACATTGATGGCGCCGACCTGGCTAATCAGTTTGGTGTCCAAACTGGCATTCAGGTCTTTGACCTGGGCGCGTCTGGTGGCACGGGCGGTGAGAGCACCACTGGCGCGATAGCCGAAGGCAAGACCGAAGAGGGCCACGTAGAACACGTCAAAGAAGCGACCGAACTGGCAGAGGATGGCGACGCTGCCAACTACTGCGACGAGCTGGATGACCGTGCTCCAGCGCGAATGAGCTTTTGCCCAGGCGCCTTTGGAGAAGAAGTCGAGCACAAGAGCCAGCGAGAAGAAGCCCGCAATTGTGAGCAAGAGATGTAGTGGGTTTACCAACATTTAGCTCCTATTTTTAGTGAGTTGACCGAAATGGGGAAGGAAGACCAGCGAAAAAGAGGCATGGCTGCTTCGTTTTCACTGGTACAAAATGTGTCGAGTATTCAGCTCGCTTTGTTTGGTGGCAGCAAGGCTAGCGCCTCTGCTTCCAACTCGCACAGCTCTAGCGAGGCAAGCTCACCGCCGTTCAAGCTGCGCATTTGGCGAAACCAGAAGTGCATTTGAGCGCAGAAGCCGGCGCACACGATCAGCTGATCGATGTACTCGTCTTCTTTTGCCAGCTGGGCCCGAAGGCTTTCAGCTGTCAACTCTAAGCGATTCAGCAGTGCTTGCAGCACGCTGTCGGGAATGACCGACTGGTTTACCAACGCTGAGGAGCCGCTGCTCATGGTCAGTCGTTGTATTTCTGCATCGTAGGCCGCAAGCGCTTTGCTGCCCTCGCGAGATACCAATATCTCTTTGAGAGCAGCAAGCGCCGCGTGAGTTTTCTGGAGACTCATACGCTGCCTATTAGGCGTTTTCCGCCTGGGTAAGCAAACGCTGAATCTCGGCAGCCACAGCATTGGTGGCAGCGCGGGGATCCTTCGGCAGGTCTTTCAATGCCATGGGTTTGCCGATCACGACAGTGGCACCGTAGGTGATGAAGACGCGGTCCACTTTGGTCTTGCTGCCGTCGGCGTTTGGCACCAGCTCATAATCGCGCCAGCGGCGGAAGTTCTTGAAGCCGATGGCGTTCATGAAGCGGTGAACTGCACTGGCGTCTTTGCGATCACGCTTGTAGTGCACCGCTACCGGTAGCACATAGAGCTGATCGTCGCCGCCCATTTCTGCCGCGCCGTTGACCATGCGAATAGCACCGGTGCGGAAGTCTTCGTCCACCAGTTTATTGCTGAAGACCAGCTTGCCCTGGGGGAAGAGCAGCAGGCGAGCGCCCTTGCTGGCGTTGATGATGCGGGCGCCTGTGTCGATCACTGCTTGACCGCCGCCGCCTTCTTGCGACTTGCCACCCTCGACTTGAACCCCGACAATACCCGCCCAGGCTGCCAATGTGCCGCGGATTATCGGTCGCAGCTCTTTGGCTTTGGCCACTTGGCGATATGAGAAGGGAATGGCCTTGCCGACGACTGCGAAGTCGAGGGCAAATTGGTGGTTGGGCAGAACCAAGGCACGGCCAGTGAATTTGGCGTTTTCAGCGCCAATTACTTTGACCGGGCCGACACCGATAGCGCACATGATTTGGTAGACGCGTTTGGCGAACCAGCGAGCGAAGCGCGTTGACGGAGGCGGCATGTAGCCGGTCTTCTGCAACTTGCGACCTTGCCAGATCCAGTAGCCCATGCGGTAGACGATGAAGAGCAGCGCTGCGACAAGCGCTCCGATGAGAACATTTCCTAGTGTCATGTTTGACTCCTGAGTTGATTAAGATGCTGACGATTGCTGTTTGAGCACGTCAGCTGACGATGATCTGCACTGCTTTGGGCAGCACATAGAGTTCCATCGAGTTGGTGGAACGGCCCGGGTCTCCGTCGATGTTCGGCGTGACCGGGGAGGAAGTTTCGATGCGCACGGCCACCACGCGGATGCGGTAGTAGTCGGACGAGGTGTCAGGACGGCCCATGGCCATGCGGGCAGAGAACTGCAACAGGCTGCCGAAGCCATTGGCCTTGATGGCCACGACATCGAGCAAACCGTCCGAGGCATTGCAACCGCGGCTCAGTGCCAGCATCGAAGGAGGCACGGCGCTGAGAGCGAAGAGCGCTGACGCTTCGACGGTGACGGCCTTGAGCTGAAGGTCGGTCTGACCGTCAGGCAGGAGGGGTGTCAGTTTGTAGCGCAGCGGGTTGGGTTTGATACTGGCCGCCAACATGCGCACGGCATAGGTGAGCTTGCCGAATATGCGCTTCATGCGTGGAGTGGCGAAGGAGATGGCATCGGAGATTTTTCCGAAGCCGGTGGCCACCATGAACAGTTGTTCTTGCGGCAGGCCGATCTTGTCGACGCTGATAAGGCGCACCATGTCTACGGGCTGGGCTTGGCCGTGAACGATCATGGCGATGAAGCGCTCAGG